>NZ_JBHVRS010000022.1:86297-193767 GCF_042885595.1 Kitasatospora sp. NPDC058046 | reverse complement strand
TCCAACTCGCCGGTGTCTTCCGGGGTTTGACGCCCTGTCCGACGTTTCAAACTCTAGCCGATCCCCGCTCCGAAAAGCGAATCCGACCGCAACCCAATAAACATGCACACCGAATGCGCACCAGGCCGCGACGCGAAAACGACGAAGCGACCCGGCCCGAACCGGGAAGTGGTGTTTCAGAGGATTGGCCACCCCGGGACCGTCCGCGCGGCTGCGTGTCCGGTGCTCCCTGTCAGGCGACTAGGAGACACTACTCCCACTCCGGGCCCAAGCCAAATGCCCCTGGTCCCGCCGTGGGCCCCGGCCCGCCGGCCCGGCCCCCGGACCCCGTTAAACGGCGGCGTTCATCGTTTGTCTACCGCCTTCCACCAAGCTCGTGCCACACCGCGCCCCGAGGACCTGGCGGGCGCGAACGCACGAGAGAACCACGAGGCACGGGTACATGAAGACGACGAAGACCCTCCGGCAGATCGCCCTGGCCACCGCCACCACCGCGCTCGCCCTGGCCGGGACCGTGGCGTCGACCGGTACCGCGGAGGCCGCGATCGAGCGGGCCGTCGACCACGTCTCCATCTGGGACGACGAGCCGCTCTACCAGGGCTGGTACATCGAGTCCGGCTCCACCCGGATGATCATGCAGCCCGACGGCAACTTCGTCGTCTACCAGTACGGGACCCAGGTCAAGATGGCCAGCGGCACCGTCGGCTGCGGCTACAAGGCCGTCATGCAGGTCGACGGCAACTTCGTCGTCTACTCCGCCAACGGCGACGCCTGCTGGTCCTCCGGCACCTACGGCCACCCGCACGCCAAGCTGACCGTCACCGCCGGCGGCACCTCCGGCGTCTACTGGAACGGCGGCGGCATCCCGCGTCTCCCCCACTCCTCCAACCCCGGCCCCATCCCCGGCTCCGGCTCGGTCTTCTTCTCCTCCGACCTCTACTGAACCGGCCCCGGTTACCGAGCAGGCCAGGGTTGCCGGGAGAGTCAGGGTCGCCGGGAGGGTCAGGGTCGCCGGGAGAGCCGGCGTTACTGGGCCCGCCCCGGCCCGTCGGCCCGCAGGGCGAGCCACCGCACCAGGTCGGCCACCGACCACTGCGGCCGGGAGGCGAGCCGCTCCGCCGCCGTGCGCAGCAGGACCGGCAGGTGGCCGCAGAGCGCGGCCACCTCGGCCACCGCCTCCGGCTCCCGCCGGACCCGGTCCGCGCCGGCGATCCGGGCCAGCAGTTCGTAGGCGTCGTGCGGCTCCAGCGGTCCCACCGCGAGCCGTACGGCGCCGTCGGGCAGGGTGCCCGGTTCGGCGCCCGCCACCACCGCCGCGCAGCCGGGCACCGACGGCAGCAGCACGCCCGGCTCGGCCACCCCGTCCAGCAGGACCAGCACCCGGCGCCCGGCGAGCAGCCCGCGGTAGCGCGCGCCGAGCTCCTCGACGTCCGCGCCCGCCGCCGGCCGGTCCCCCAGCGCCCGCAGGAAGCCGGCGAGCACCACACCGGCCCCGCCGCCGCCCGCGTACAGCCGACCGTCCGGGAAGGCGTCCTGGACGGTGTGCGCCACGTGCACCGCCAGCGCCGACGCGCCGCAGCCCGCCGGACCGGACAGCCCCAGGACCGGCGCCCCGGCCGCCCGCAGCACCCGCTCCGCCTCCCGCACCTGTGCCGCCCGCCCGACCAGGTCCGGGATGTCCGGCGGCAGCTGGCTCGGCCTCGGCAGCCGCCGCAGCAGCACCGGGGCCTCGCCGCGCCGGATCTGCCCGGCCAGTTCGACCAGCGCCGGGGCGGGTTCGAGACCGAGCTCCCCGTCCAGCCGCTCACGCAGCGCCTCGTACCCCGCCAGCGCCTCCGCCGTCCGGCCGCAGCGGTGCAGCGCCAGCAGGTGCAGCCGGTGCACCTCCTCGTCCTGCGGGTGCGAGGACGCCAGCCCGGCCAGCGGCTCCAGCGCCTCGGCGTGCCGGCCGAGCGACAGGTCCAGGTCGAGCAGGGTCTTCACCGCCGCGAACCGCCCGGCCGCCAGCCGTTCCCGGACCCGCTCGGCGAACGCCCCGGGCACCCCGTCCAGCGCCCGGTGCCCCTCCCAGGCGCCCAGCGCCCGCGCCAGCGACTCGCGCGCCCGCAGCGGATCCTGGTGACGCAGCGCGACGGCCTCCGCCACCTCGGCCTCGTAACGGAAGAGGTCCACCGCCGTGCGCGGCGCCTCCAGCCGGTAGCCGCCCGCCGCCCCGACCAGCAGCCCGGGCTCGCCCAGGGCCCGCCGCAGACGGTGGACGTGGGTGCCGATCTGCCCGACCGGATCCTTCGGCCAGCGGGTTTCGTCCGCCCCCCACAGGTCCTCGACCAGCCGATCCGTGGACACCAGCTGCCCCGGCGGGACCAGCAGGGCCGCGAGCACGGCCCGCTGCTGCGGTCGGCCGAGGTCGAGCTCACGACCGTCGTGCCGGGCCCGCAGCGGCCCCAGCAGGCTGAAAACGAGCCCCACGGCCCACCCCTCGAAGCCCTCGATCCCGGTGCACAACCTGTGCACGATCCGGTGCACAATCTGTGACAGAGCATAGGCCGCCGGGGTATGGGGGCCCACCGTCCGGACGGAACTGGCGGGATCCCGGCGCAGGACGACTTTCGGGGACGGGTAGATGGGTGACATGGGGGGTTCCGGGCTGCGGTTCGGACTGCTGGGACCGCTGCGGGCCTGGTACGGGGAGCTGGAACTGGAGTTGGGCCGGCCGCAGCAGCGGGCCGTGCTCGCCGTGCTGCTGGCCGCCGCCGGGCGCACGGTGTCGGTCCCGGTGCTGGTCGAGGGGGTGTGGGGCGGGGCCGCGCCGGCCGACCCGCGCAAGGCCGTCCAGCTCGCCGTCTCCCGGCTGCGCACCGCGTTCCGGCCGTACGCCGGGGACGACCCGGACCGGATGCCGCTGGTGCGCGTCGGCGACGGCTACGCGTTCAGGGCGCCCGGCAGCGAGGTGGACGCCGCCGCCTGGGAGGCGCTGGTGGCCGAGGCCGAGCGGCTGCGCGAGGCGGGCGCCCCGCCGCGGGAGGTGCGGGAGGTGCTGCGCCGCGCCCACCGGCTCTGGGTCGGCGAGGCGCTGGCCGGACTGCCCGGGCCGCACGCCGAGGCCGTCCGCACCCGCCTCACCGAACAGCGGGTCTCGGCCAAGGAGACGGAACTGGAGCTGGACGCCGACCTCGGCGACCGCACCGACCTCACCGCGGCGATCGCCGCCCTCGCCCTGGAGCACCCCGGCCGCCCCCGGCTCACCACCGTCCTGATGCGCGCCCTCTACCAGGCCGGGCGCAAGGCCGAGGCGCTCGCCGTGTACGAGGACGCCCGCGCCTCGCTCCCGCCCGGCGAGGACGCCCCCGCCGAGCTCCAGCTGCGGATCCTGCGCGAGGACGCCGCCCTGCTGCCCGCCGGCGCCGCCCAGGCCGGGCCCGCCGCCGACGCCCCCGGCGCCGCCGACACCTGGCGGGCGCCCGACCAGCTGCCGTCCGGCCTGCCCGACTTCACCGGCCGCACCGAGGAGGTCGAGGCCCTCACCGACCGCCTCGCCGGCGCCGGCGGACGGGCCGTCGTGGTCTCCGCCCTGGACGGCATGGGCGGCGTCGGCAAGACCACCCTCGCCGTGCACGTGGCCCGCCGGACCCGCGACCGCTTCCCCGACGGGCAGCTCTTCGCCGACCTGCGCGGCGCCGACCGCACCCCGCCCGACCCCGGCACGGTGCTCGCCGGCTTCCTGCGGGACCTCGGCGTCGCCCCCGGCGAGATCCCCCCGGACACCGGGGAGCGCAGCGCGCTCTACCGCTCGGCCCTGGCCGGGCGGCGCGTCCTGGTCGTCCTCGACAACGCGGCCACCCCCGGCCACGTCGAACCCCTGCTGCCCGGCTCGCCCGGCTGCGCCGTCCTCGTCACCAGCCGCCACCGGCTGGCCGGCCTCGCCGGAGCCCACCAGCTGCGCCTGGACACCCTGCCGCCAGGGCAGGCGCTGGAACTGCTCACCCGGATCGTCGGCGCCGAACGCGTCGCCGCCGAGCCCGGGGCCGCCGAGGAGGTCGTCCGGGCCTGCGGGCTGCTGCCGCTCGCCGTCCGCATCGTCGCCTCCCGGCTCGCCGCCGACCCCGCGCTCACCCTGGCCACCCTCGCCGAGGGCCTGCGCCGGGAGCACCGGCTGGCCGAACTCAGCGACGGCGAACGGACGGTGGAGGCCAGCTTCGCGCTCTCCTACCACCGCCTCGACGTCGAACTGGCCCGTGCCTTCCGGCTGCTCGCCCTGCCCGACGCCCCCGACATCCCGCTGCCCTGCGCCGCCGTCCTGCTCGACCGCACCGAGGCCGAGACCGACGAACTCCTCGAAACCCTCGTCGACCTCAACCTCCTGCAGTCCCCCCGCTTCGGCCGGTACGGCTACCACGACCTGGTCCGCGCCTACGCCCGCGGCCGGCTCGCCGCCGAGGACGGCCCCGCCGAACGCACCGCGGCCACCGGACGGCTGCTCGACTTCTGCCTCGCCACCGCCCGCAACGCCGACGTCGCCGCCCGCAAGCCCGACCCGGTCGAACTCAGCCTGCTCGACGTGCCGGTGCCGCACCCCGGCCGGCCCGTCGCCGACGGCACGGAGGCCGTGCGCTGGATGCGCGAGCAGGCCGAGGTGCACGCCGCCGTCATCGCCCTGAGCTGCGCCGACCCGGCCCTGCCGCTCGACCGCGCCGTCGAACTCGCCGACCGGATGGGCGCGGTGCTCGCCGAACGCACCCAGACCACCGTCATCGCCGACCTCGCCGAACGCCTGGCCGGCGAGGCCGAGGCACGCGGCGACCACGGCCCGCTCGCCCTCGCCCGGTACGTGCGCGGCAGCATGCTCTGGCACGTCAACCGCTACGCCGAGTCCGTGGAGGAGATCCGCCGGGCCGTCGAGGTCTGCACCACCACCGGCACCGACCGGGTGCTCGCCAAGGCCCTGCTCACCCTCGGCGGCAACGCCCGCGTGCACGGCCGCTACGCCGAGGCCGCCGAACACGCCGGCCGGGCCGCCGGGCTGTTCCACCGCCTGGGGGCCGGACGCTCCGAGGGCAGCGCGCTCGGCGAGTTCGCCTTCAGCTGCGCCCAGACCGGCCGGCTCGACGAGGCCCGGGAGGCCGCCGAGCGCAGCGCCCGCCTGATGCGCGACTCGGGGCCGGTCTCCGCCGCGATCGGCCGCTACTACCTCGCCCGGGTGCTGCGGCTGTGCGGCGACCCGGAGGCGGCGCTCGACCACGCCGTCGGCGCCCGCGACGAGTTCACCGCCCTCCAGGTCACCGTCTTCGCCGCCGCGTCCGGCGACCTCGCCGCCCGCATCCACGCCGAGGCCGGCCGCTGGCTGCTCGCCGTCGACGCGGCCGAGGCGGTCCTCCCGCTCGCCCGGCGCACCAGCCCCGCCCTGGAGGGCGCCCTGCTGCGCACCCTCGGCACCGCGCTCACCGGCCTCGGCCGCCCGAGCCAGGCCCGGGCCTGTATGACGGACTCCCTGGAGGTGTACGAGCGACTGGGGCTCACCGAGGAATCGGCGCAGGTCAGGGCCCTTCTGGCGCGGTAGACACGGCATCAACGGCGGCACCGGCCACGCGTGTTGACCGGCCGTCTACCGCCGTGCAGGAACGTCTCTCTCGTCAGGCCCCGGGCCGCAGCGGTTGCGGCCCGGGGCGACACCACAGACGAGAGGCGCCACCATGCCCACGCTCCCGCAGCACGGCCAGACCTGGACGATCAAGTCCGCCAACGGAACCGTCGCCGACGTCCGTTCCAGCCAGACCGCCGCCGGCACCGCCGTCCAGTCCTGGGGCTCCAACGGCACCACCGCCCAGGGCTGGACCTTCTGGGCCAAGGAGAACGGCAGCTTCCTCCTGGAGACCCAGCTCACCACCGGCAAGCACGTCGGCGGCCAGGCCATGGTCATGGACTTCAACTACTCCACCGGCCAGGCCTGGCTGTACAACGAGCACAACCAGCCCAACCAGCACTGGTGCTTCGAGCCCCTCGACAACGACTGGGTCCGCATCCGCACCACCCGCACCAACGAGGGCATGCTCTACCTCACCGCGGCCGCCCCCGGCTCGCCGCTCACCCTCTCCAGGCAGGACGACGGCAACCCGGCGCAGCGCTGGCAGCTCGTCCCGGCCGGGGGCATCAGCAGCGGCGGCGGCCAGCAGCAGCCCCAGCCCCAGCCGCAGCCCCAGCCCGGCGGTGGCGGCGGCGGTGACTTCCGCTCCGAGATGCTGAACGCCGTCAACGCCGAGCGCGGCCGGGTCGGCGCCCCGCCGGTGCGCCTGGACGACCGCCTCAGCGCGGCCGCCCAGCGCCACGCCAACGACATGGCCTCGCACGACCTCACCCAGCACAACGGCACCGACGGCAGCTCCCCCTGGGACCGCATCGCGGCCGCCGGCTTCGTCTCCCGCTCCTCCGCCGAGAACGTCACCCCGAGCAACAGCGTGCCGGAGGCGATGCAGATGTGGATGAACAGCCCGGGCCACCGGGTGAACATCCTCAACCCCGACTACAACTACATCGGCATCGGCTACGCGCCCCGCCAGCGCGGCAACTGGGGCCGCTACGTGCAGACCTTCGGCAAGGCCTGAGACCCCGACCGGCACCCTTCCACGAACAAGGAGTCCACACCCATGTCCTCGAACGCGGCGGACCTGATCCGCATCGCCCGAGACGAGGTCGGCTACCACGAGGGTCGCAGCGGCGGGCACTGGAACAACATCCAGAAGTTCTCCCCCGCCGTCGCCGGCCTGGAGTGGTCCCAGGGCGAGGCCTGGTGCGCCACCTTCGTCTCCTGGTGCGCCGAGCAGTCCGGCAACGCCGGGCGCTTCCCGGTGACCGCCTCCTGCGCGGAGGGCGTCGCCTGGTTCAAGGAGCGCGACCGCTTCACCGAGTACCCGGTGATCGGCGGCCAGGTCTTCTTCGGGCCCGGCGGCGGCAGCCACACCGGCATCTGCATCGCCTACACCAGTTCCACCATCACCACCGTCGAGGGCAACACCAACGACGGCGGCAGCGCCGAGGGCGACGGCGTCTACCTCAAGACCCGTGAGCGCCGCTCGGACTGGGTCTACGGCTACGGCATCCCGGACTTCGCCGAGGGCGCGGTCCTCGCCGACCCGGAGTGGAAGGACCGGCCCGGGGCGCTCTACTTCGGGCAGGAGGCCTCCGCGGAGGACAGCCCCGACGGCGGGGCCCCGTCCGGCGGAGCCGCTCCGGCGGGCGGCGGCGGTGACGGCGGCGACGGCTACGAGCCCTTCCCCGGCGCCGACTTCTTCCACGACGGCCAGAACAGCGACGTCATCACCCGGATGGGCGAGCGCCTCGTCGCCGAGGGCTGCTCCGCCTACGCCGAGGGCCCCGGCCCCGAGTGGTCCGACGCGGACCGCGAGTCCTTCCGCAACTGGCAGCACAAGCTCGGCGACTCGGGCGCGGACGCCGACGGCGTCCCCGGCCCCAAGCAGTGGGCCGCGCTCGCGGTCCCGCGCGGCTGAGCCGGCCCGCCCACCACACCAGAAGGAGAGACCCGATGAGAACCACCACCCGTACCCGCAGGCTCCTCGCCTCGCTCGGGGCCGTCACTGCCGTCGCGGGGGCGGTCGTGGCCGGCGCGCCGGCGGCACAGGCGGCACAGGCCGGCGCCTGCGACCTGTCGCCGTCCGTGGGAGCCTTCGCGGCCGTGAACAACGGCTCCGGCGCCGGAGCGCTCGACCTCTTCCACAACGTCGAGGCCAACGGTCAGCCGATCATCGTCTGGCCGGCCAACCAGTCGCCCGCGCAGACCTGGTCGTTCTGGAAGTACTGCGACGGCACCACGGCGATCGCGCACGGGCAGGGCAAGGTGATCGACCTCGACACCGGTTCGGGCGCCGTCCACCTCTGGGACACCCCCGGCGGACTGGACGGCCTCAACCGGCCGGCCGGCGACTGGATGCCCGCCAACCAGAAGTGGCGGCTGACCGACGAGGACCACGGCTGGTACCTGGTCCGCAACGCGGCCACCGGGCAGTGCCTCACCTCCATCGGCGGCGGCCAGGCCACCGGGGTGGCCTCCTGCGACCCCGCCGCCCCGGCCCAGCGCTGGCTGCTCGGCTGACGAACCACCGGGCCCGGTCCGCTCTCCAGGCCGAGCGGACCGGGCCCGGTCTCCTCCGGGTGCCCCACGGCCCCCCGCGCCGACGCCGGTCGGCCCCTCGCCGGCCCCCGTCCGGGCGGCTGATCACGACTCGGCATCCCTTGTCACGGTGGCGCGAGGGACTCGTCACGACCGTGTCAAGGACGCGTCGAAGCCATGGCCCCGCTCGTTCGCGCTGCGCTATGAACGTCCCTCAGGAGGACCACCGGCACCGGGGGTCCGCTACCACGGGGGACATCACGTGAAGCCCATCCGCAGCAGTCGTCGCGCCCTGGCCCTGGCCTCACTGGCCGCGGTCGGCGCGCTCACCCTGACCGCCTGCAACGACGACGCCTCGTCGTCCGACACCGCCAAGACCCCGCCGGCGACCGGTGCGCCCGCCACCCAGGCCGCCTCGCCGAGCACCGCGGCCACCACCCCGGCCGCCTCCGGTGCGGCCTCCGTCCCGGCGGGCGGCGCCGGGTCCGGTTCGGCCACCGCGCCCGCGCCGGCCGGCAGCGCCCCGGCGGCCGGGACCACGCTGAAGCTCGGCGACGCCGCCACCGTCCCGTTCAGCTCGGGCAGCACCAAGGGCACCATCGCGCTCGCGGTCACCTCGATCGAGAAGGGCGACCCGGCCGACCTCGCCCCGCTCAACCTGGG
The DNA here is from genome assembly GCF_042885595.1 of Kitasatospora sp. NPDC058046. Classification (NCBI taxonomy): domain Bacteria; kingdom Bacillati; phylum Actinomycetota; class Actinomycetes; order Kitasatosporales; family Streptomycetaceae; genus Kitasatospora; species Kitasatospora sp. NPDC058046. Next base: position 184,982 of record NZ_JBHVRS010000022.1, on the reverse strand, counting down.
CGACAAGGCCAAGGGCCTGGTGCCGTACTACATCCACTACAAGGTCACCAACGCCGGCGGCACCGACCTCTCCTACACCAGCGTCAGCCACATGAAGGGCCTGCTGGCGGACGGCACCGAGGCGCAGGAGCTGATGGTCATCGGCTCCTTCGCCAAGTGCAAGAGCGAGTCGCTGCCCAAGGGCTTCACCAACGGCCAGTCCGCCACCTCCTGCGCGGTGGCGATGTCCCCGGAGGCCTCCAAGGTCGCGGGCGCCGAGTACTGGGGCGAGCCGTACACCCTCGGCAAGGGCCTCAACTGGAAGTGATCCACGGGTGGTCCGGGCGGGGGCGGCGGCCGGCCGCTCCCGCCCGGGCGGGCTCAGCCCCGTGCCGCCGAGGACGCCTCCGCCGCCTCCGGCGCGCCGTGGATCCGCAGGAAGGCGTCCACACCGGCCGTCGCGATCCGCTCGACCTCCTCGTCCGCCACCGGGAGCGCGCCCCAGAAGGAGCGCTCGGCGACGCCGTGGAAGGTCAGCAGGGTGAACTGCTCGGCGGCCAGGGCGGCGTCCTCGGCCGCGAGCAGCCCGCGCCCGGCGAGCGCCTCGACGTGCTGCGCGAGCGCGCGCTGGGAGGCGACCGGGCCGGCCTCCAGCCAGGCCTCCAGGACGTCCGCCGGGATGTTGGCCACCTCGGCCCGGATCGCCCGGCCGAGCGCCCCGTGCTCCCCGGCCGACAGCACGGCGCGGGCCCGCTCGACGGCGAAGTCGATCAGGTCCCGGCGCAGGTCCACCACCCGGCCGAGGTACGTCGCCATCAGCCCGTCGATGCGTTCGGTCAGTTCCGCCGAGGTCCGCAGGGCCACCGACAGGAAGAGGGTCTCCTTGTCGCCGAAGTGGTTGTAGACCGTCCGCTTGGACACCCCGGCCTCGGCCGCGATCGCGTCCATGCTGGCCCGGACGTACCCCTCGCGGCCGAACACCACCGTCGCGGCCCGGGTGATCGCCTCGCGCTTCTCCGGCCGTCCCGCTCCGCCCGTCGTCGCCACGGCCCTCTCCTCTTCCGTCGGCGCACCGGCCGACCCTCTCAGAAACTGCCCGGTGTAGTTTATCCAGGCCACGGAAGACCCGGACGTCCCGCCGAACGGACGTGCTCTATGCTGCGTACGACTTCTACACCCGTGTAGAAGACATTGGGAAGCGCCTCCCCCGATCACGGGTGGCCGGACCCCCGCACGGGAACCGGCCGACCGGCAACCGGCGTCCGGAACTGGCAGCGCCACGAACAGAGTTCCGGACCGACGAAACCGACGGACGGCACGCGGCGCAGGCGCCACCATGGCGCGCGGAACACGGGAACACCGGGGTGAGGGCGTGGCGGGGCAGCGAGGACGGTCGGCCGACCAGCGGACGCGCCGACGGGCGGCGGACAAACCGGCCGGGCACATACGCCCGCTGCCCGGCGGCCCCGCGCTGCCGGCGGCCCTCGCCCTCGGACTACCGCTGGCCGGCGCCGCGGTCGACGAGCTCTCCGGCCCCGGCATGGGCCTGGTCTTCGCCGTGGCCGCGGTGCTCGGCACCGGCCTGGCGGCGGCACTGAGCAGCCGCAACGGCTGGTGGTGGGTGCTCGCCACCTCGCCGCTGGTGGTCCTGGGCGTGACGGCCGTCGTCGAGTTCACCGCCCACCGCGACCGGTACCAGGGCAAGGGCCTGGCCACCGGCGCCGCGAAGTGGGTGGTGCACGGCTTTCCCGTGATGGCCGAGGCCGCGGCCGCGGCCGTCATCGTGATCGCGGTCCGGCTGGTCCGGGCGAGGAGGAGGCAGCATGGCTGACAACCCCGGGACCGACGGCGGCGCCGAGGCCCGCCGCCCCCGCCGCCCCTCACCCGCCCTGGTCGCGGGCCGGGTGGTGGCCTGCACCGTCGGCCTGGCGGTGTTCGCCGCCAGCGGGGTGGTCTGGTACGAGTACAAGCAGCTCACCGACGGGATGACCACCTCCGGCGTCATCGCCGAGACCAAGAAGGACGCCCCCAAGCACCTCGACAACTCGGTCAACCTGCTGCTGATCGGCCTGGACAGCCGCAAGAACATGGACGGCACGGACCTCCCGCCCGAGTTCGTCCAGGACGAGCTGCACGCAGGCCACAGCTCCGACATCGGCGGCTACAACACCAACTCGCTGATCCTGCTGCACATCCCGGCGAACGGCGGCAAGGTGCAGGCCGTCTCGATACCCCGCGACGACTACGTGATGACCTACGACGCCAACGGCTCCCAGATGGGCATGGCCAAGATCAAGGAGGCCTACGGCGCGGCCAAGGACAAGGCCGACGCCGGTCTGCGCGCCAAGGGCCTCAAGGGCGCCGACCTGGAGAAGGCCGGCCGGGACATCGGCCGCGCGGCCACCATCCGCACCGTGCAGAAGTTCCTCGACCAGCCCATCGACCACATCGCCGAGGTCAACCTGATGGGCTTCTACGACATCGCCAAGGCCCTCCAGCCGATCGAGGTCTGCCTCACCCACGACACCAAGGACCCGGCCATCGAGGGCCAGGGCTCCGGGGCCGACTTCCACAAGGGCGTCAACAAGCTCAACGCCTCCCAGGCGCTCTCCTTCGTCCGCCAGCGCCACAACCTCGACGGCCCGGACGGCAACACCGGCGACTTCGCCCGCACCCACCGCCAGCAGGCCTTCATCTCCTCCGTGGTGCACAACCTCAAGCAGAAGGGCGTCATCGGCGACCTCGGCAAGATGCAGGAGCTGATGGGGGTGATGCAGAAGGACCTGGTGATCGACAACGAGTGGAACGTGCTCGACTTCGCCCAGCAGGCCCCCAACCTCACCGGCGGCAACGTCGAGTTCAACACCCTGACCTTCGACGGGTTCGGCACCAAGAACGGCCAGGACGTCAACCTGGTGACCCCGGCGAAGGTCCAGAAGGTGGTCAAGCAGCTCTTCGGCTACGCCGACGCCGCCCCCGCGCCGGCCGACCCGGCCGCCGCCTCCGGCGCGCCCGCCACCCAGGCCCCCGCCGCGCCGCCGGCCGCCACCACGCCCCCGGCCGCCGCCGGGCCGGTCACCGTGGACGTCTTCAACGCCTCCTCCGCGGCCGGGGTCACCTCCGCCGACGAGGCCAAGGCCCTGGCCGGCCTGGGCTTCAAGGAGGGCCGCACCGGCTCGGCCGCCACCCGGCCGAAGACCACCACCGTCACCTACGGCAAGGGCGCCAAGGAGGCCGCCGAGCAGGTCGCGGCCCGCTACGGCGTGACCGCCACCGCGTCCGCCGCCACCGCCGCCGACCACGTCGTCGTCACCCTCGGCACCGGCTTCACCGGCGTCGCCGCCGACAAGCCCGCCGCCCCCGCCGGCGGCGCCCCGACCGACCCGGCCGCCAACCTGCCGATGCAGGGCCCGGCCGTCGACGCCCAGTCCGACGGCGGCATCCCCTGCGTCTACTGACGCGCGCCGCACCGGCCTCGCCGACCTCCTGAGGGAGGCTCCCCCACCCGGGGAGCCTCCCTCCGTCGTTTCCGGCCCCGTCCCGGATTCCGCGGAGACCCCTGGCGCAATTCTCCGTACTATGTATAGTGTACTGCGTACGGGATAACCGTGCGATGCCGACGAGAGGGTTCTCCGCCTTGCAGATCACCACGACCGCCGTCTCCCTGACCGTCGAGGACGTCACCACCTCCGCCGCCTTCCTCCGGCGGCACTTCGGCTACACCGAGCAGATGTCGGCCGACGGCTTCGTCTCGCTCGCGCACCCGGGCGGCGGGGTCAATGTCGTCTACCTGCGGCGCGGCCTCGAAGTCCTCCCCGAGGACCAGCGCCACCGGATCGCGGACGGCGTGATCCTGGCGTTCGTCGTCGAGGACATCGCCGCCGAGGAGCGGCGGCTGCGCGAGGAGGGGGTCGTGATCACCCTGCCGCTGCGCGAGGAGCCGTGGGGCGAGAAGCTCTTCCAGGTCGTCGACCCGAACGGGGTGGTCGTCGAACTGGTCGAGTGGGCCGAGCGGCAGGAGCGGTAGGAGCGGGCGACGACGACGCCCCCTGTCCCGACCGGGACAGGGGGCGTCGCTCGCTCCGACGGGACGGTCGGACGGTCAGTCCACCGTCCAGGTGTCGTTGCCGGCGAGCAGCGTGGCCAGGTCGCCCGGGCCGCGCCCGTCGGTGGCGGTGGCCAGCTGGCTCGCCATCAGCTCGTCGTAGACCGGCCGTTCGACGCTGCGCAGCACGCCGATCGGCGTGTGGTGCAGGGTGTCCGCGTCGGCGATCCGGGAGAGCGCGAAGGCGGTGGCGGGGCCGGCCGCGTGCGCGTCGTGGACCAGGACGTCCGCCTCGTTGTCCGCCGTGACCGGGGCGGTGAACAGCTCGCCGTCCGGGCCCCGGAAGACGCCGTTCGCCAGGTCCGCGCCGAAGCGGGCGGCCTTCCCGTGCTCCAGCCGGATCAGCGCCTCGTCCCGGCTGCCCGGGTCCTTCAGCACCTCGAAGGCGCCGTCGTTGAAGATGTTGCAGTTCTGGTAGATCTCCACCAGCGCCGTGCCCTGGTGCTCGGCGGCCGCCCGCAGCACCGACTGGAGGTGCTGGCGGTCCGAGTCGATGGTGCGCGCGACGAAGGTGGCCTCGGCGCCGATCGCCAGCGACAGCGGGTTGAACGGCGCGTCCAGCGAGCCCATCGGGGTGGACTTGGTGATCTTGCCGAGCTCACTGGTGGGCGAGTACTGGCCCTTGGTGAGGCCGTAGATACGGTTGTTGAACAACAGGATCTTCAAATTGACGTTCCGCCGCAGGGCGTGGATCAGGTGGTTGCCGCCGATCGACAGCGCGTCGCCGTCACCCGTCACCACCCAGACGCTCAGGTCCTGGCGCGAGGTGGCCAGCCCGGTCGCGATCGCCGGCGCCCGGCCGTGGATCGAGTGCACCCCGTAGGTGTTCATGTAGTACGGGAAGCGCGAGGAACAGCCGATGCCGGAGACGAACACCGTGTTCTCCCGCCTGATGCCCAGCTCCGGCATGAAGGACTGCACCGCCGCCAGGATCGCGTAGTCCCCGCAGCCCGGGCACCAGCGCACCTCCTGGTCGGTCTTGAAGTCCCGGGCGCTCTGCGGACCTTCGGCCTTGGGCACCAGTCGCAGGGACGGGAAGCCGCTCTCGCTCATCGGTTGTCCTCCTCGTCCAGGGTGCCGATCGCGGCCCACAGCACGTCCGCCAACTGGGCCGCCTTGAAGGGCAGTCCGCGCACCTGGTTGTAGGACTCGGCGTCCACCAGGTACTTCGCCCGCAGCAGCAGGGCCAGCTGCCCCAGGTTCATCTCGGGAACGATGATCTTCTCGTAACTCCGCAGCACCGAGCCCAGGTTGGCCGGGAACGGGTTGAGGTTGCGCAGGTGCGCCTGGGCGACCTCGCCGCCGTCCGCGCGCACCCGGCGCACCGCGGCGGTGATCGGCCCGTACGTCGAGCCCCAGCCGAGCACCAGCACCCGGGCGTCACCGCTCGGGTCGTCCACCTCGACCGGCTTCACCGTGATGCCGTCGACCTTGGCCTGCCGGGTACGGACCATGAAGTCGTGGTTGGCCGGGTCGTAGGAGATGTTGCCGGTGCCGTCCTGCTTCTCGATGCCGCCGATCCGGTGCTCCAGGCCGGGCGTGCCGGGCAGCGCCCAGGGCCTGGCCAGGGTCCGCGGATCGCGCAGGTACGGCCAGAAGGCGCCGTCCTCGCGGTTCGGGCCGGTGGCGAACTCCGGGTCGATCTCCGGCAGTTCGTCGACCTCGGGGATCCGCCAGGGCTCCGAGCCGTTGGCCAGGTAGCCGTCCGAGAGCAGGAACACCGGGGTGCGGTAGGTGACCGCGATCCGGGCCGCCTCCAGCGCCGCGTCGAAGCACTCCGCGGGCGTGGCCGGGGCGACGATCGGCACCGGCGCCTCGCCGTTGCGCCCGAACATCGCCTGCAGCAGGTCCGCCTGCTCGGTCTTGGTCGGCAGGCCGGTGGACGGGCCGCCGCGCTGGATGTCCACGACCAGCAGCGGCAGTTCGAGCGAGACGGCCAGGCCGATCGTCTCGGACTTCAGCGCGACACCAGGCCCGGAGGTGGTGGTCACCCCGAGCGCCCCGCCGAAGGCGGCGCCGAGCGCCGCGCCGACACCGGCGATCTCGTCCTCCGCCTGGAAGGTGCGCACCCCGAAGTCCTTGTGCCGGCTCAGCTCGTGCAGGATGTCCGAGGCCGGGGTGATCGGGTACGAGCCCAGGTACAGCGGGAGGCCGGAGCGCCGCGAGGCGGCGATCAGCCCGTAGGACAGCGCCAGGTTGCCGGAGATGTTGCGGTAGCGCCCGGCCGGGAGCCTGGCCGGCGGCACCTCGTAGGAGACGGCGAAGGACTCGGTGGTCTCGCCGAAGTTCCAGCCCGCCCGGAAGGCGGTGATGTTCGCCTCGGCGATCTGCGGCTTCTTGGCGAACTTGGTGCGCAGGAACGACTCCGTCCCGTGCGTGGGCCGGTGGTACATCCAGGACAGCAGGCCCAGGGCGAACATGTTCTTCGCCCGCTCGGCGTCCTTGCGGGCCAGGCCGCTGTCCTTGAGCGCCTCCAGGGTCAGCGTGGTCAGCGGCACCTTGTGCAGGTGGAAGCCGTCCAGCGAGCCGTCGCCCAGCGGGTCCGCCGGGTAACCGACCTTGGCCAGCGCCCGCTTGGTGAACTCGTCGGTGTTGACGATGATCTCGGCACCGCGCGGCAGGTCCGGCACGTTCGCCTTCAGCGCGGCCGGGTTCATCGCGACCAGCACGTTCGGGGCGTCGCCCGGGGTCAGGATGTCGTGGTCCGCGAAGTGCAGTTGGAAGGACGAGACGCCCGGCAGGGTGCCGGCGGGCGCCCGGATCTCGGCCGGGAAGTTCGGCAGCGTGGACAGGTCGTTGCCGAAGGACGCCGTCTCCGAGGTGAAACGGTCACCGGTCAGCTGCATGCCGTCACCGGAGTCGCCGGCGAAGCGAATGATCACCCGATCGAGTCTGCGGATGGGCTTGCCCGGCTTCACCGGAGGGCCGCCCGGGCCGGGCGGTCCGGCGGACGCGTCCGCACCCGCGTGCGCGTCTCCGCTCCCGGCGCGGGCCTCGTCGCCGTCCGGGCCGTCCACTGCCTCTGACTGATCGACCTGACTGGTCACTGCCGCGGACCTCCTCGTGGGCGCACCACCGCGGGCGCGGCCCCGTGCCCCGTCCGCCTGGTGCACCTCTCGCATCCTATGCGGGCCGACCCGACGGCGACCGGAAGCACGGCAGTTATTTCACCGGCCCGCGGCTGCACCGCACATGAACGTCAACGCCCGCCCGCCGGAGATCATTCCGGCTCGGACGGGCGGGCGCGAGCACCTCACGGGCGCATGGCCGAGATGCGCTCCCGGGGGCGCGCCCCGGGCGCCGGGGCGACGGAACCGGAGGGCGTCAGGAGTTGAGGTAGGTGAGCACGGCCAGCACCCGGCGGTGGTCCTCGGCGCTCTGAGCCAGTCCCAGCTTGAGGAAGATGTTGCTGACGTGCTTCTCCACCGCGCCGTCGGAGACCACCAGCTGCTTGGCCACCGCGGCGTTGGTGCGGCCCTCCGCCATCAGCCCGAGCACCTCGCGCTCGCGCGGCGTGAGATTGGCCAGAACGTCGCCCTTGCGGCTGCGGCTGAGGAGCTGCTGCACCACCTCCGGGTCCAGCGCGGTGCCGCCCTCGGCGACCCGGACCACCGCGTCGGCGAACTCGCGCACCTCGGCGACCCGGTCCTTCAGCAGGTACCCCACGCCCCGGGTCGAGCCGGCCAGCAGCTCCGAGGCGTAGCGCTCCTCCACGAACTGCGACAGCACCAGCACGCCCAGCTGCGGGTACCGGGCGCGCAGTTCCACGCAGGCGCGCAGGCCCTCGTCGGTGTGGTTCGGGGGCATCCGCACGTCGGAGACCACGACGTCCGGCAGGGCGTCGGCGGCCGCCAGGTCGTGGATGGTCTTCACCAGGGCGTCTCCGTCACCGACCCCGGCGACGACCTCCAGGCCGCGATCGGTGAGCAGCCGGGTCAGTCCCTCCCTGAGCAGTACGGAGTCCTCGGCGATGACGACGCGACGCATAACGACCTTCCGGGCAGGCGTGTGCTGACGGAAGTCAGTCTCCCCCATCCCGGGGCGGGCGGAGGGTCCGGGACGGGCCACCTCTCGGCCCGGCCCGGACGGCTCCCGGCGGTCCCGCCCGGAGCGGGGTCCCGCATCGTGCGGGGCCTCACCCGGAGCGGGGTCCTCCCCGGAGCGGGGCCTCACATCGTGCGGATCGCCACCGCGTCGCAGAGGCCCTCCAGGGCGGCCTTCGCGGCGCAGTCCGGCAGCGGCGCGAGCAGCGCCCGGGCCTCCTCGGCCCGGCGCAGGGTCTCGGCGCGGGCGCGCTCCAGCGCGGGGTGGGCCCGCAGCAGGCGCAGCGCCTCGGCGTGCAGGTCGTCGTCGGAGAGGTCCTGGTCGAGCAGTTCGCGCAGCCGGGCGTCGTCCGGGTCGGCCGGGTCGGCGGGCATCTGCTGCAGCAGCAGGGTCGGCAGGGTCGGCACGCCCTCGCGCAGGTCGGTGCCGGGGGTCTTGCCGGACTCGTGGCCGTCGCTGGCGATGTCGAGCACGTCGTCGGCCAGCTGGAAGGCGATGCCGATCCGCTCGCCGAACTCGCCGAGGGTGTCCACCAGCTCGCGCTCGGCACCGGCCATCAGCGCTCCTATCCGGCAGGAGACGGCGATCAGCGAGCCGGTCTTGCCCTCCAGGACGTCCAGGTAGTGCAGCAGCGGGTCCATGTCCTGGCCCGGGCCGCGGGTCTCCAGGATCTGGCCGGTGACCAGCCGCTCGAAGGCCTCGGCCTGCATCCGCACGGCCTCCGGGCCGAGGTCGGAGAGCACCTGGGAGGCGCGGGAGAACAGGAAGTCGCCGGTGAGGATGGCGACCGAGTTGTCCCAGCGGGAGTTGGCGCTCGGGGCGCCCCGGCGCACCGGCGCCTCGTCCATGACGTCGTCGTGGTAGAGCGTGGCCAGGTGGGTCAGTTCGACCACCACGGCGGCGGGCACCACGCCGGGCGCCCCCGGGTCGCCGAACTGGGCGGCCAGCAGCAGGAGCAGCGGGCGGAAGCGCTTGCCGCCGGCCTCGAGGAGGTGACTGGCGGTGACGGTGATGAAGGGGACGTCGCTCTTGACGGCCTCACCGAGCGCCGCCTCCACAGCGTCCAGTCCGGCCTGGACGTCCCGGGTCAGGTCGCGGTCCTGCACGCTGAGCCCGAAGGGTTCCACGACGGTCACGAAGACCACTCCTCTGTCCCTGGTCGATCTAGCGGCCTGGTCCCTGAGTGCCGCCGCTGGCCATACAGGCAGGGTATCCGGTCGCGAGTGGATCACTGCACGGGCGTGCGGATCCTGTCATGATCGGGCTTGATGCCCTGGTCAGGGCGGCTGCGCGGGCCGGACGGCGGTGGGGGGCGAATTCGGCTGGTAATAAAGGTGGGAGAGCCCCCGGAACTCCCCCGGCCCCGGCACCCGACACAGACCCGTCCGGGCCGCGCGGGCTGAGCGCGGCCCGGACGGGGCCCTGGTCGGAGGCGGTGGGCGTAAAGGTCAGCGCACGAACAGCGAGGCCTTGGAGGCGAGGTCGAGGAAGTACTGCGGCAGCAGTCCGAGACCCAGCGTGACCAGCACCCCCACCCCGATCGCGGTCGCCGTGAAGGCGCTCGGCACCGCCACCGTGGGGCCCCCCGGCTGGGGGTCCGAGAAGAACATCAGCACGATGACCCGGATGTAGAAGAACGCGGCCACCGCCGAGCTCAGCACACCGACCACCACCAGCGGGGTCGCCCCGCCGCTGGCCGCGGCCTGGAACACCGCGAACTTCCCGGTGAACCCGGAGGTCAGCGGAATCCCGGCGAAGGCCAGCAGGAACAGCGCGAACACCGCCGCCACCAGCGGCGAGCGCCGCCCGAGCCCGGCCCAGCTGGACAGGTGGGTCGCCTCGCCCTTGGAGTCGCGCACCAGCGTCACCACCGCGAACGCGCCGAGCGTCACGAAGGAGTACGCCAGCAGGTAGAACAGCACCGAGGAGATGCCCTGCTTGTTGACGGCGATCACGCCGGTCAGGATGAACCCCGCGTGCGCGATCGAGGAGTACGCCAGCAGGCGCTTGACGTCCTGCTGGGTCACCGCGAGCACCGCGCCCACCACCATGGTGAGGATCGCGACGCCCCACATCACCGGCCGCCAGTCCAGCCGCAGGCCCGGGAAGGCCACGTAGAACAGCCGCAGGAAGGCCCCGAAGGCCGCGACCTTGGTGGCCGCCGCCATGAAGCCGGTCACCGGGGTCGGCGCGCCCTGGTAGACGTCCGGGGTCCAGGAGTGGAAGGGCACCGCGGCGACCTTGAACAGCAGGCCGACCGCCAGCATCGCCAGGCCGGTCAGCACCAGCGCGTCGCTCTGGGTGGTGCTCAGCTGCGCGGGGGTGGTCATCGCCTTGCCGGAGATGACGTCCCCGATGTCGCCGAGCTTCACGCTGCCCGCGTAGCCGTACAGCAGCGCGGTGCCGAACAGGAAGAACGCCGAGGCGAAGGCGCCGAGCAGGAAGTACTTGACCGCCGCCTCCTGGGAGAGCAGCCGGCGGCGCCGGGCCAGCGCGCACAGCAGGTACAGCGGCAGCGAGAAGACCTCCAGCGCCACGAACATGGTCAGCAGGTCGTTGGCGGCGGGGAACAGCAGCATGCCGCCGACCGCGAACATGGTGAGCGGGAAGACCTCGCTGGTGGCGAAGCCGGCCCGGACCGCGGCCCGCTCCTGCTCGCCGCCGGGGGTCGCGGCGGCCTGGGCGGCGAAGGCGTCGGCAGGCAGACCGCCGGCCTTGGGCTCCAGCCTCCGCTCGGCGTAGGTGAGCACCGCGACCACGGAGGCCAGCAGGATCACGCCCTGGAGGAACAGCGCCGGGCCGTCCATCGCGACGGACTCCATGGCCAGCAGGTCGATCCGGGTGAAGCCGTGGCTCTGCACGGCCAGCACCACCACGGCGACGAAGGCGCCGACCAGCCCGGCCAGGGCGAGCGTCACCTGGGTCCAGTGCCGGTACCGGCGGGGCACGAAGGCCTCCACCAGGACGCCGGCCACGGCGGCCGCGAACACCACGAGCATCGGGGAGAGCTGGCCGTACTCGATGTGCGGCGCCGGGATGCTGGGGGTGTTGCCGCCGGCGGCGGCGAGCACTGCGGTGGCACTCACTTCTGCTCACCTCCTGAGGTGGCGGCGACCGGGTGGGCCGGCGCCGGGTCGGTCTGGTGGACCTGCGAGAGCGTCGCGTTCACCGAGGGGTTGACCAGGTCGGTGAGCGGCTTCGGGTAGACGCCGAGCAGGATGGTCAGCGCCACCAACGGGCCTACCACGGCGAGTTCGCGGGCCTTGAGGTCGGGCATCGTGCGCACCCCGTCCTTCACCGGGCCGGTCATGGTGCGCTGGTACAGCAGCAGGGCGTACAGCGCGGCCAGCACGATGCCGAAGGTGGCCACGATCCCGATCGCCGGGTAGCGGGTGAAGGTGCCCACCAGGACCAGGAACTCGCTGACGAACGGGGCCAGCCCGGGCAGCGACAGGGTGGCCAGGCTGCCGATCAGGAACGTCCCGGCCAGCACCGGGGCGACCTTCTGCACGCCGCCGTAGTCGGCGATCAGCCGCGAGCCGCGACGGGAGATCAGGAAGCCGGCCACCAGCATCCACGCCGCCGTGGACAGGCCGTGGTTCACCATGTAGAGGGTCGCGCCGCTCTGGCCCTGGCTGGTCAGGGCGAAGACGCCCATGATGATGAAGCCGAAGTGCGAGATCGAGGCGTACGCCACCAGCCGCTTGATGTCCTTCTGGCCGATCGCCAGCAGCGCGCCGTAGACGATCCCGATCAGCGCCAGGACCAGGATCGCCGGGGCGAAGGTCTTCGAGGCGTTCGGGAACAGCCCGAGGCAGAAGCGCAGCATCGCGAAGGTGCCGACCTTGTCCACCACCGCGGTGATCAGCACCGCGGTGCCGGCGGTGGACTCGCCCATCGCGTTCGGCAGCCAGGTGTGCAGCGGCCAGAGCGGGGCCTTCACCGCGAAGGCGAAGAAGAAGCCCAGGAACAGCGCCTTCTCGGCGGTGCCGGTCAGCTGGAGCCGGCCGTCGGCGATCGCCGAGGTCAGCGTCGGCAGGTCGAAGGTGCCGAAGCCCTGGTCCTGCGCCGTCACGTACAGGCCGATCACGGCGGCCAGCATCACCAGGCCGCCGAGCAGGTTGTAGAGCAGGAACTTCACGGCCGCGTAGGAGCGCTGACGCGCCGACTCGGGGCCGCCCGCCCGGTCGCCGAAGCCGCCGATCAGGAAGTACATCGGGATCAGCATGGCTTCGAAGAACACGTAGAACACGAAGACGTCGGTGGCGTAGAAGGAGACGACCACCATCGCCTCCACCGCCAGGATCAGGGCGAAGAAGGCCTGGGTGCGGCGCTTGTTCTCGAAGGTGCCGTCCGGCCCGGCCAGCGCCGGGTCGGCGTCGTGCCAGGAGGCGAGGATCACCAGCGGCACGAGCACGGCGGTGAGCAGGGCGAGCACCGCGCCGATGCCGTCCACGCCGAGCGAGAAGGTGATGCCGAAGGAGCGGATCCAGCTGTACGACTCGTTCAGCTGGAAGCGGGCGCCGTGCGGGTCGAACCGGGCCGCCACCACGGCGGCCAGCACCAGGGTGACGGCCGAGGCGCCCAGCGCGACGGCCTTGGTGGTCCTGCGCCGGCTCTCGGAGGACCCGGCGGGCAGCGCGGCCGTCAGCACCGCGCCGACCGCCGGGACGGCGCAGGTGGCGGTCAACAAAACACTCATGGCCTGGCCCCCCAACGGATATCAGGACGAGTCATCACGTGGACCTCATCAGGAGAGTCATGGCGACCAGCACCAGCGTGCCGCCGAACATGGAGAGCGCGTACGAGCGGACGTAGCCGTTCTGGACCCGCCGCAGCCGGCCGGAGAGCCCGCCGATCCCGGCGGCCAGGCCGTTGACCACGCCGTCCAGGCCGCGGCTGTCGAAGAAGACCAGCGCCGCGGCGAGCGCCGAGCCCGGCCGCACCAGCACCGCGTGGTTGAAGTCGTCCTGCAGCAGGTCGCGGCGGGCGGCCCGGGTGAGCGGGGAGCCGACCGGCGGCACCACCGGGACCGGCGAGCGCCCGTACACCAGGTACGCCAGGCCGACGCCGGCCAGCATGCAGGCCGTGGTCAGCAGGGTGACGGTCAGCGGGGCGAGCGGGGAGTTGCCCTCCTCGTGCCCGGTGACCGGCTCCAGCCACTTCAGGAAGGAGTCGTTGAAGGCGAACAGTCCGCCCGCGAAGACCGAGCCGAAGGCCAGCAGGACCATCGGGACGGTCATCGTCCGCGGCGACTCGTGCGGGTGCGGGGCGTTGCCCTCCGCGTCCGGCTGCCAGCGCTTCTCGCCGAAGAAGGTCAGCACCATGACCCTGGTCATGTAGAACGCGGTGACCGCCGCGCCGACCAGCGCGCACCCCCCGAGGATCCAGCCCTCGGTGCCGCCCTTGGCGAAGGCCGCCTCGATGATCTTGTCCTTGGAGAAGAAGCCGGACAGGCCCGGGAAGCCGATGATCGCCAGGTAGCCGAGGCCGAAGGTGACGAAGGTGACCGGCATGTACTTCCGCAGGCCGCCGTAGTGACGCATGTTCACCTCGTCGTTCATGCCGTGCATGACCGACCCGGCGCCGAGGAACAGCCCGGCCTTGAAGAAGCCGTGGGTCACCAGGTGCATGATCGCGAAGGCGTAGCCGATCGGGCCGAGCCCGGCCGCCAGCACCATGTAGCCGATCTGCGACATCGTCGAGCCGGCCAGCGCCTTCTTGATGTCGTCCTTGGCGCAACCGACGATCGCACCGAACAGCAGCGTGACCGCGCCGACCACCACCACGGCGGTCTGCGCGTCCGGCGCCAGGTCGAAGACCGCCGAGGAGCGGGTGATCAGGTAGACGCCCGCGGTCACCATGGTGGCCGCGTGGATCAGCGCCGACACCGGGGTCGGGCCCTCCATCGCGTCCCCGAGCCAGGACTGCAGCGGCACCTGCGCCGACTTGCCGCAGGCCGCCAGCAGCAGCATCAGGCCGATCGCCGTCAGCTTGCCCTCGCTCGCCTGGTGGGCACCGCCGAAGACCGGGTCGAAGGCGAAGGAGCCGAACTCGGCGAACATCAGCATGATCGCGATGGACAGGCCCATGTCGCCGACCCGGTTGACGATGAAGGCCTTCTTCGCCGCCGTCGCCGCACTCGGCTTGTGCTGCCAGAAGCCGATCAGGAGGTACGAGGCCAGGCCCACGCCCTCCCAGCCGAAGTACAGCAGCAGGTAGTTGTCCGCGACCACCAGCAGCAGCATGGCGGCCAGGAACAGGTTCAGGTACGCGAAGAAGCGGCGGCGGCGCTCGTCGTGCGCCATGTAGCCGACCGAGTAGAGGTGGATCAGCGTGCCGACACCGGTGATCAGCAGGACGAAGGTCATCGACAGCTGGTCGAGCCGGAAGGAGATATCGGCCTGGAAGCCGTTCACCGGGATCCAGCTGAACAGGTGCCGGGTGATCGCCCGGTGCTCGGCGTCACGGCCGAGCATGTCCGAGAACAGGGCCAGGCCGAAGCCGAACGAGAGCGCCGCGAGCGCGGTGGCCAGCCAGTGGCCGAAGCGGTCCAGCGCCCGGCCGCCGAGCAGCAGCAGGGCGGCGCCCGCCAGTGGAGCCGCCACCAGCAGCGGAATGAGAGATTTCACCGAGGGCCCTCCGCCTACAGCTTCATCAGGTTGCTGTCGTCGACCGAAGCGGAGTGCCTGGTCCGGAAGATGGAGACGATGATGGCGAGGCCGACCACGACCTCGGCCGCCGCGACCACCATCGTGAAGAACGCGATGATCTGGCCGTCCAAGGTCCCGTGCAGCCGGGAGAAGGTCACCAGGGCGAGGTTCGAGGCGTTCAGCATCAGCTCCACGCACATGAACAGCACGATCGCGTTGCGTCGGACCAGCACCCCGGCCGCTCCGATGGTGAACAACAGGGCCGACAGGTAGAGGTAGTTGACCGGGTTCACTCCGCGCCCTCCTCGTCGGCCGGGTGCTTCACGTTGTTCGCCGGCACCGGCCCGCCGTTCGCCGGCCCGTTCGCCGACCCCTTCGCCGTCACCGCCCCGCCGTTCGCCGGCAGCGGAGCGCCGTTGGCCGGCACCGGCTCCAGCGACTTGCGCGGGGCCTTCACGGCCGGCCGCTCCGAGGACGGACGGCCCAGCCAGTCCGCCGTGCTGTTCTCCAGCTCCGCCATCCGCCGCAGCATCGCCTGGCTGACGTCCCGGACCTGGCCGCGCTCGCGCAGCGTCGCCATCACCGAGTCCTCGGCGATCGTGCCGTCCGGCAGCAGCCCCGGCACGTCCACCGCGTTGTGCCGGGCGTACACGCCCGGCGCCGGCAGCGGCGGCAGCTGGATGTTGTCCACGACCCGCTGCGCCGCCAGCTCGCGCTGCGTCTTCGGCGCCTTCACGTGCTCCCGGTGGGTCAGCACCATCGCGCCGATCGCCGCGGTGATCAGCAGCGCGCCGGTGACCTCGAAGGCCCACACGTAGCGGGTGAAGATCAGCCGGGCCAGGCCCGGCACGTTGCCCTCGGCGTTCGCCTCGGACAGCCCGGTGAAGTGGTCCAGCTTCGCGTTGGCGATCCCGGCGATCAGCAGCACGCCGAAGCCCAGCCCGCACAGCGCCGCGGCGAACCGCTGGCCCTTCAGCTGCTCCTTCAGCGAGTCCTCGCCGGTGACGCCGACCAGCATCACCACGAACAGGAACAGCATCATGATCGCGCCGGTGTAGACCACGATCTGCACCACGCCCAGGAACACCGCACCCTGGGCCATGTAACAGACCGCCAGCGCCATCATGGTGGCCGCCAGGCAGAGCGCGCTGTGCACGGCCTTGCGCATCAGCACCATGCCGAGCGCACCGCCGACCGCGATCACCGCGAGCACCCAGAACTGGACGGCCTCGCCCGTCGAGGTCGTCCCGGTCGCCTCCGCCAGCCGCGCGATCACTGCTGCACCTCCTTGTCCCGCTCGGTGCGCTCCTGCTGGACCGTCCCCGGCGCCGCCGAGGTGACCTCGCCCCGGTAGTACGCGCCCTCGTCGGTGCCCGGGAAGATCGCGTGCGGGGTGTCGACCATGCCCTCGGACAGGCCCACCAGCAGCTGCTCCTTGGTGAAGATGAGGTCCCGTCGGGAGGAGTCGGCCAGCTCGTACTCGTTGGTCATGGTCAGCGCCCTGGTCGGGCAGGCCTCGATGCACAGCCCGCACAGGATGCAGCGGGCGTAGTTGATCTGGTACACCGCGCCGTAGCGCTCACCCGGGGAGTAGCGCTCCTCGTCCTGGTTGTCCGCGCCCTCCACGTAGATCGCGTCGGCCGGGCAGGCCCACGCGCACAGCTCGCAGCCGACGCACTTCTCCAGGCCGTCCGGGTGCCGGTTCAGCTGGTGGCGGCCGTGGAAGCGCGGAGCGGTGGGCTTCTTCTGCTCCGGGTACTGCTCGGTGAGCCGCTTCTTGAACATGGCCTTGAAGGTCACGCCGAAGCCGGCGGCCGGGCCGAGGATCGACGGACGGTCGCCCCGTTCGGCGTGGCCCGTTCGATCGGACTGGTCGGACATCTCGGTTCAGCTCCCTTCGGAATGGTCGGCCCCGTTGAGGGCGTCCTGGAGTTGCTTCGGGGCACGGCTGCGGCGGCGCGGCACCGGCGGGAGCACCTGGCCGGGCAGCGGCGGGACGGGGTAGCCGCCCGCCATCGGGTCGAACTCCCCCCCGTCCTTCGACCGGGCCGGGCCCGCACCGGGCGGGGCCTCCCCCGGCTCCGGCTGCTTCCTCAGGAAGTCCCGCAGCAGCGCCAGCAGCAGCACCGCCCCGACCGGGGCGCCCACGTACAGCACCACCTGGCCGAAGCCGTAGCCCTCGTTGCGCAGCGCCCGCACGCTCGCGATCAGCACCAGCCACACCAGCGAGACCGGGATCAGCACCTTCCAGCCCAGCTTCATGAACTGGTCGTAGCGGAGCCGGGGCAGCGTGCCGCGCAGCCAGATGAAGAAGAACAGCAGCAGCTGGATCTTCAGCGTGATCCACAGCATCGGCCACCAGCCGTGGTTGGCGCCCTCCCAGAAGGTCGTCACCGGCCACGGGGCCCGCCAGCCGCCCAGGAAGAGGGTCGAGGCCACCGCCGAGACCGTCACCATGTTCACGTACTCGGCCAGCATGAACATCGCGAACTTCAGCGAGGAGTACTCGGTGTTGAAGCCGCCGACCAGTTCGCCCTCGGCCTCCGGCAGGTCGAACGGCGCCCGGTTGGTCTCGCCGACCATCGCGATGATGTAGACGATGAACGACACCGGCAGCAGCGCCGCGAACCAGGTCGGCTGCTGGTGCGCCACGATCTCCGAGGTCGACATCGAGCCCGAGTAGATGAACACCGCCGCGAAGGACAGGCCCATCGCGATCTCGTAGCTGATCATCTGCGCGGACGAGCGCAGCCCGCCCAGCAGCGGGTACGTCGAACCCGAGGACCAGCCGGCCAGCACGATGCCGTAGATGCCCACCGAGGCCGTCGCCAGGACGTACAGCAGCGCGACCGGGAAGTCCGTCAGCTGGAGCGGCGTACGGGTGCCGAAGATCGACACCTCGTTGCCGGCCGGACCGAACGGGATCACCGCGAAGGCCATGAACGCGGGGATGGCGCAGACGATCGGGGCCAGGATGTAGACCACCTTGTCCGAGCCCTTGACCACCAGGTCTTCCTTCAGCGCCAGCTTCACGCCGTCCGCCAGCGACTGCAGCAGGCCCCACGGGCCGTGCCGGTTGGGCCCGATGCGCAGCTGCATCCAGGCCACCACCTTGCGCTCCCAGACGATCGCGATCAGCACCGTCAGGACCAGGAAGGCGAAGCAGAACACCGCCTTCAGCAGCACCAGCCACCACGGGTCCTGCCCGAAGAAGTGGAGCGTCTCGTACGGCTGCGACGTCATCGGTCCTCCCCTGTGCCGTCGTCGGCGGTCTCGTCCGCGGCCCCGGGTTCGGAGCCGGCCCCGGGTGCGGGTCCGACTTCGGGTCCGACTTCGGGCTCGGGTTCGGGCTCGGGTTCCGACTCGGCCGCGGCGATCGTGACCAGGTGGCCGACGGTGGTGCCGAGCGCGCGGTGGGCACCGCCCGGCGTGGAGTCCAGCGGGACCCAGACCGTGCGGTCCGGGATCGAGTCGGTGACCTCCAGCGGCAGGGTCAGCGATCCGGCCGGACCGGTCAGCCGCAGCTCCTCGGCCGCCTCGGCGCCGATCTCCTTGGCCGTCTCCGCCGAGATCCGGGCCACCGCCCGGTGCCGGGTGCCCGCCAGGTGCGGGTCCCCCTGCTGCAGCACGCCGTTGTCCAGCAGCAGGCGCCAACCCGCCAGCACCGCCTGGCCGGTGGCCGGTCGGGGCAGCAGGCCCGGGTGCGCCGCCGGGTCGGCCGTGCGGTCGCCCTCCCAGGGGGCGAAGCGGTCCAGCTCCAGCCGGGCCGCCCGGACGTCCGGCAGGCCCAGCCGGTGGCCCAGCGCGTCGGCCAGCATGCCCAGCACCCGCAGGTCCGGCTGGAGGTGGCGGCCCATCTGCTGGTCCGGCTTGAGCGCCGACTCGAACATCCGCACCCGGCCCTCCCAGTCCAGGAAGGTGCCGGCCTTCTCCGCCACCGCCGCCACCGGCAGCACCACGTCGGCCCGCGCCGTCACCGCCGAGGGCCGCAGCTCCAGCGACACCAGGAACGGCACCGCCGCCAGCGCCTCGTCCGCCAGCGCCGGATCCGGCAGGTCGTCCGGGTCCACGCCGCCGACCAGCAGCGCGTCCAACTCGCCCGCCACGGCCGCCGCCAGGATCCCGTCGGTGTCCCGGCCCGGCCGGGACGGCGGCTCGGCGCCGCCCCACACCGCGGCCGCCTCCGCCCGGGCCGCCGGAACGGCCACCGGACGCCCGCCGGGCAGCAGGCCCGGCAGCACGCCCGCCTCGACGGCCCCGCGCTCACCGGCCCGGCGCGGCACCCAGGCGAGCCTCGCACCCGTCGCGTGCGCCAGCCGCAGCACCGCCGTCAGCCCGCCCGGGACGGCGGCCAGCCGCTCGCCCGCCAGGATCACCGCGCCCGGGGTGCGCAGCAGTTCGGCCGCCCGGCCCGCATCGTCGTTCAGCGGCTCGTCCGCCGCCAGCGCCGCGAACCACTCCGGCTCGGTGCCGGGGGCGGCCGGCAGCAGCGCCCCGCGCAGCTTCGCCAGGCCCCGGGAGCCGAACGCGGCCACCGAGAACACCTTCAGGCCCGTCGCCCGGGTCGCCTTGCGCAGCCGCAGGAAGACGATCGGCGACTCCTCCTCCGGCTCGAAGCCCGCCAGCAGCACCGCCGGCGCCCGGTCGAGGTCCTCGTACGACACCCCGGTGCCGTCCACGTCGACGCCCCGCCCGGCCACCGCCGCGGCCAGGAAGTCCGCCTCCTCGCCGCTGTGCGGGCGAGCCCGGAAGTCCACGTCGTTGGTGCCCAGCACCACCCGCGCGAACTTCCCGTACGCGTAGGCGTCCTCGACCGTCACCCGGCCGCCGGCCAGCACCCCCGCCCGGACCCCGCGCAGCCCCTCGGCCGCCCGGGCCAGCGCCTCCGGCCAGGAGGCCGGCACCAGCTCGCCGTCCACCCGCACCAGCGGGGTGGTCAGCCGGTCGCGCTGCTGGGCGTAGCGGAAGGCGAAGCGGCCCTTGTCGCAGTTCCACTCCTCGTTCACCGCCGGGTCCTCGCCCGCCAGCCGGCGCAGCACCTTGCCGCGCCGGTGGTCGGTGCGCTGCGCGCAGCCCGAGGCGCAGTGCTCGCACACGCTCGGCGAGGAGACCAGGTCGAAGGGGCGCGAGCGGAACCGGTACGCCGCCGAGGTGAGCGCGCCCACCGGGCAGATCTGGATGGTGTTCCCGGAGAAGTAGGACTCGAAGTCGTCGCCCTCGCCGGTGCCGACCTGCTGCAGCGCCCCGCGCTCCACCAGGTCGATGAACGGGTCCCCGGCGATCTGCTGCGAGAAGCGGGTGCAGCGCGCGCACAGCACGCAGCGCTCGCGGTCCAGCAGCACCTGGCTGCTGATCGGCACCGGCTTCTCGTAGGTGCGCTTCATCCCCTCGAAGCGGGAGTCGGCGGCGCCGCTGCTCATCGCCTGGTTCTGCAGCGGGCACTCGCCGCCCTTGTCGCAGACCGGGCAGTCCAGCGGGTGGTTGATCAGCAGCAGCTCCATCACGCCGCGCTGGGCCTTCTCGGCCACCGGCGAGCTGAGCTGGGTGCGCACCACCATGCCCTCGGCCACCGGGATGGTGCAGGAGGCGACCGGCTTGCGCTGGCCCTCGACCTCGACGATGCACTGGCGGCAGGCGCCGGCCGGGTCGAGCAGCGGGTGGTCGCAGAAGCGCGGGATCTGGGTGCCGATGGTCTCGGCGGCCCTGATCACCAACGTTCCCTTGGGGACCCGCACTTCGACGCCGTCGATGGTGAGCGTGACCAGTTCGACCGCTGTCTCGGAGGCCGTTGGCTCTGTGATCGTCACGCGTGCACCTCCCTTTCGGTGGCGGACTGGTGGCCGGGGCGGGGGCCGTCGGCCCAGACGGTGGAGGCGGCCGGGTCGAACGGGCAGCGGCGCTCGGCCAGGTGCTGCTCGTACTCGGCCCGGAAGTGCTGGAGCGAGGAGACGATCGGACTGGCCGCGCCGTCGCCCAGGGCGCAGAAGGACTTGCCGTTGATGTTGTCGGCGATGTCGAGGAGCTTCTCCAGGTCCCCGTCGACGCCCTGGCCCGCCTCGATCCGCTTGAGCAGCTGGACCAGCCAGTAGGTGCCCTCGCGGCAGGGGGTGCACTTGCCGCAGGACTCGTGGGCGTAGAACTCCGTCCAGCGGGTGACGGCCCGCACCACGCAGGTCGTCTCGTCGAAGACCTGGAGCGCCTTGGTGCCGAGCATCGAGCCGGCCGCCCCGACGCCCTCGTAGTCCAGCGGGACGTCGAGGTGCTCGTCGGTGAACATCGGGGTGGAGGAGCCGCCCGGGGTCCAGAACTTCAGCCGGTGCCCGGCGCGGACGCCGCCGCTGAGGTCGAGCAGCTGGCGCAGCGTGACGCCGAGCGGGGCCTCGTACTGGCCGGGGTTGGTGACGTGGCCAGAGAGCGAGTAGAGCGTGAAGCCGGGGGACTTCTCGGTGCCCAGGGCCTTGAACCACTCCTTGCCGCGGGACAGGATCGGCGGCACCGAGGCGATCGACTCGACGTTGTTGACCACCGTCGGGCAGGCGTACAGGCCGGCGATGGCCGGGAACGGGGGCCGCAGCCTGGGCTGGCCGCGGCGGCCCTCCAGCGAGTCCAGCAGCGCCGTCTCCTCGCCGCAGATGTAGGCGCCGGCGCCGGCGTGCACGGTGATGTCCAGGTCGACGCCCGAGCCGAGGATGTTCCGGCCCAGCAGCCCCGCCCCGTACGCCTCGGCGACGGCCGCGTGCAGCCGGCGCAGCACCGGGACGACCTCGCCGCGCAGGTAGATGAAGGCGTGGTCGCAGCGGATCGCGTAGGAGGCGATGATCATGCCCTCGATCAGCGCGTGCGGGTTGGCGAACAGCAGCGGGATGTCCTTGCAGGTGCCCGGTTCGGACTCGTCCGCGTTGACCACCAGGTAGTGCGGCTTGCCGTCGTTCTGCGGGATGAACTGCCACTTCATCCCGGTGGGGAAGCCGGCGCCGCCGCGGCCGCGCAGGCCGGAGTCCTTGACCAGGGCGATCACGTCGTCCGGCGGCATGGCGAGGGCCGCCTTGAGGCCCTCGTAGCCGTGGTGGCGGCGGTAGGTGTCGAGCGTCCAGGGACGGCTGTCGTCCCAGGAGTCGGACAGGACCGGGGTGAGCAGCTTCTCGGCCGGCTCGGCGGAGGTCATCACGCTTCGCTCCCTTCCTGGCCGTTGCCCGCCTGGGTGGTGCCCGCTTGGCCGTTGGCCGCCTGGCCGTTGCCTGCCTGGCCGTTGGCCTCGGGGCGGGGTGCGTCGGAGCGGGGTGCGTCGGAGCGCGGGGATTCGGGGCGCGGGGCGACCACCTTGGTGCCGGGGGTGCCGGGCAGCGCCTCGCCGCGGGCCAGCCGCAGGCCGGCCAGGGAGGGCGCGCCGCCGGCGCCGGACTCGTCGTTGGCCCCCGGGCGCTCGTCGGGGAAGCCGGCCAGGATCCGGGCGGTCTCCTTGAAGCCGCACAGCCGGGCACCGCGGGTGGGGCGGACCTCTCGGCCGGCCCGCAGGTCGTCGACCAACTGCCGGGCGCTGTCCGGGGTCTGGTTGTCGAAGAACTCCCAGTTGACCATCACCACGGGCGCGTAGTCGCAGGCCGCGTTGCACTCGATGTGCTCGATCGAGACCTCGCCGTCCTCGGTGGTCTCGTTGTTGCGGACGCCCAGGTGCTCCTGGAGTTCGGCGAAGATCTGGTCGCCGCCGAGCACCGCGCACAGGGTGTTGGTGCAGACCCCGACGTGGTACTTCCCGGCCGGGCGGCGCCGGTACATGGTGTAGAAGGTCGCGACCGCGGTGACCTCGGCGGTGGTGAGGTCCAGCTGTTCGGCGCAGAAGCGGATCCCGGTCGGGCTGACGAAGCCCTCCTCCGCCTGCACCAGGTGCAGCAGCGGCAGCAGCGCCGAGCGGGCCTGCGGGTAGCGGGCGATCAGCTCGGCGGCGTCGGCGGCCAGCCGGGCACGCACCTCCTCGGGGTACGGTGCGGCCGGCAGTGCCGGCAGTCCGAGTTCGACGTTGGTCACCGGTCCACGCCTCCCATCACCGGGTCGATCCCGGCCACCGCGACGATCACGTCGGCCACCTGGCCGCCCTCGCACATCGCCGCCATCGTCTGCAGATTGGTGAACGACGGGTCCCGGAAGTGGACCCGGTACGGACGCGTCCCGCCGTCGCTGACCACGTGCACGCCCAGCTCGCCCTTGGGCGACTCGACCGCCGCGTACGCCTGGCCGACCGGGACCCGGAAGCCCTCGGTGACCAGCTTGAAGTGGTGGATCAGGGCCTCCATCGAGGTGCCCATGATCTTGCGGATGTGGTCGAGGGAGTTGCCCATCCCGTCCGGGCCGACGGCCAGTTGGGCCGGCCAGGCGATCTTCTTGTCGGCCACCATGACCGGGCCGGGCCGCAGCCGGTCCAGGCACTGCTCGACGATCCGCAGCGACTGCTTCATCTCCTCCAGGCGGATCAGGAAGCGGCCGTAGGAGTCGGCGCTCTCCGCGATCGCGACCTCGAAGTCGTAGTCCTGGTAACCGCAGTACGGGTCGGTCTTGCGCAGGTCGTGCGGCAGGCCGGTGGCGCGCAGGATCGGGCCGGTGGCACCCAGGGCCAGGCAGCCGGGCAGGTCCAGGAAGCCGACGTCGACCAGGCGGGCCTTGAACACCGGGTTGCCGGTGGCGAGTTTGTCGTACTCGTGCATCCGGGAGCGGAAGACCTTGACCGCCTCGCGGATCTGGTCGACCGCGCCGGGCGGCAGGTCCTGGGCGAGGCCGCCGGGGCGCACGTACGCGTGGTTCATGCGCAGGCCGGTGACCAGCTCGAAGACGTCCAGGATCAGTTCGCGGTCCCGGAAGCCGTAGATCATCAGGGTGGTGGAGCCGATCTCCATGCCGCCGGTGGCCAGGCAGACCAGGTGCGAGGCGATCCGGTTGAGCTCCATCATCATCACCCGGATGACGTTGGCGCGGTCCGGGACGTCGCCGGTGATGCCGAGCAGCTTCTCGACCGCCAGGCAGTAGGCCGTCTCGTTGAACAGCGGGGTCAGGTAGTCCATGCGGGTCACGAAGGTGGTGCCCTGGACCCAGCTGCGGAACTCCATGTTCTTCTCGATGCCGGTGTGGAGGTAGCCGATGCCGCAGCGGGCCTCCTTCACCGTCTCGCCGTCGATCTCCAGGATCAGCCGCAGCACGCCGTGGGTGGACGGGTGCTGGGGGCCCATGTTGACGATGATGCGCTCGTCGTCGGCCCGGCCGACCGCCTCGACCACCTCGCCCCAGTCGCCGCCGGTGACGGTGAAGACCCGGCCCTCGGTGGTCTCGCGGGCGTCGGCTTCCTCGGTCTCTCCATAGTGCTGGGTGTTCATCAGCTGTACGACCTCCGCTGGTCGGGAGCCGGGATCTGGGCGCCCTTGTACTCGACGGGGATGCCGCCGAGCGGGTAGTCCTTGCGCTGCGGGTGGCCCAGCCAGTCGTCCGGCATCATGATCCGGGTGAGCGCCGGGTGGCCCTCGAAGACCAGGCCGAAGAAGTCGTAGGCCTCGCGCTCGTGCCAGTCGTTGGTCGGGTAGACGCTCACCACGGAGGGGACGCGCGGATCGGCGTCGGGCGCGGTGACCTCCAGCCGGATCAGCCGGCCGTGGGTGATCGAGCGCAGGTGGTAGACCGCGTGCAGCTCGCGGCCCTTGTCTCCGGGGTAGTGCACGCCGCTCACCCCCAGGCAGAGCTCGAAGCGCAGCGCCGGGTCGTCGCGCAGGATCCGGGCGGTCCTCAGCAGGTGGTCGCGCTCGATGTGGAAGGTGATCTCGCCGCGGTCGACCACCGTCCTCTCGATCACCTCGACCGGGTCCAGACCCTGCTCCTCCAGGGCGCCCTCCAGCTCGTCGGCGACCTCGTCGAACCAGCCGCCGTACGGGCGTTCACTCGGACCGGGCAGCACGATCGGGGCGGCCAGACCGCCGAAGCCGGAGGTGTCGCCACTGCCCTCGGCACCGAACATGCCCTGGCGGCGGCCGACCACCTCGACCGGGATCTCGCGAACCGGCTGCTCGCGGCGGGTCTCGGGTACCTGCTCGTTCATCGCAGCTGCCCCCGCATCTCGCTGATCGGGGTGGCCTTGAGGGCGAGCGCCTCGCCGAGCTCCTCGGCCCGGCGCCTGTTCACGCCCAGCGGCTCGTGCTGGATCTTGTCGTGCAGCTTCAGGATGGCGTCCATCAGCATCTCCGGACGGGGCGGACAGCCGGGCAGGTAGATGTCCACCGGGACGATGTGGTCGACGCCCTGGACGATCGCGTAGTTGTTGAACATCCCGCCGGACGAGGCGCAGACACCCATCGAGATGACCCACTTGGGGTTGGGCATCTGGTCGTACACCTGGCGCAGCACCGGGGCCATCTTCTGACTCACCCGGCCCGCCACGATCATCAGATCGGCCTGCCGGGGGGAGCCCCGGAAGACCTCCATGCCGAACCGGGCCAGGTCGTAGCGGCCCGCCCCGGTGGTCATCATCTCGATCGCGCAGCAGGCCAGACCGAAGGTGGCCGGGAAGAGTGACGCCTTGCGCACCCAGCCGGCGGCCGTCTCCACGGTCGTGAGCAGAAAGCCGCTCGGCAGCTTCTCCTCGATTCCCATCAGATCCCTCTCAATGCCCTCAAGTCCTCTGATACGTGGGCCGGTTCTGGCTTGTCCGCTCGTTCACAAGCGGGTGCTCAGCCGGCGGACGGGTGGGCCACCACCCCGCACTCTGACCACCCCGCGCTCAGTCCCACTCCAGACCGCCGCGCCGCCACACGTAGGCGTACGCGACGAAGACGGTGGCGATGAACAGGAGCATCTCGACCAGCCCGAAGATCCCCAGGGCGTCGAAGGTCACCGCCCAGGGGTAGAGGAAGACGATCTCGATGTCGAAGACGATGAAGAGCATCGCCGTCAGGTAGTACTTGATCGGGAACCGACCGCCGCCCACGGGCTGCGGGGTCGGCTCGATGCCGCACTCGTACGCCTCCAACTTGGCCCGGTTGTAGCGCTTGGGGCCGGTGAGTGAGGCCATCACGACGGAGCCGACCGCGAACGCCGCCGCGATGGCACCGAGTACGAGGATCGGCGCGTAGGCATTCATAGCCCCCGCTCCCTCCGTCCAGTCGTCCTTGACTGCAGATCGGAACCGGCAGGTCACACTGAGGTGAACCCGCGTTCCGGTTCCCGAGATCCACCTCATGTGAGGCAGTTCACAAAGCCTGGAACGAGCGCATCTTATGCCCGTCGGCTTGTGATCTGCGACACGCAGTTCAACGCCATCTTTGTGATCTACGACACCCTGTAAATGGGGTCGAATGTGAGCATGCCCAGATTTGTCGACGCAAAGCAGTCAAACGATCACAAGCGGTCGCATTTACTTGTGAAGTGGCAGGTCAGGGGCGTGTTTCTATATCAACTATGCGTCGTAGGGAGCAAATTTTCAGACGTCATGTTGACGTGTTATAGCGGCTCACTCGCAGGGGTGGCGGGGCCCGAACGCTCGCTTGACCCTTCGTTCACAAGCGCGCGAGCCTGCCGTCGGGCGGGGTTCCCTTCCCCCTCTCCCGCGCGCCCGCCACCCCGCTCCGGCGGTGCCCGCCGGGGCCGCGGGCCCTCGTGCTCCGGGACGGGGCCCGCTACTGGCGGCCGGCCGTCTGCTCCCAGACCCAGGCCGCGATGCCCACCCGGTTGCGGGCGCCGATCTTGCGCTGGACGTTGGCGAGGTGGTTCTTCACCGTCCCCGGTGAGATGAACAGCCCTGCGCCGATCTCGGCGTTGGTCGCACCGTCTGCCACCAGCTCGGCGATCTCCCTTTCTCTCGTGGTCAGTTCCTCCGTCGGCCCGGCTGTCGGCTGCGGAACCGCCGCGGCCGCCTTCACGCCCGGCCCCGACTTCAGCGCCGGCTTCGACTCCGCGCCCGGGAGTGCCATGTGCCGCAGCAGCCGGACGGTGACCTGCGGGCTGATCAACGCGTCCCCGGCCATCGCCGCCCGGACCGCCTCGATCAGCAGCACCGGCCCCGAGCGCTTCAGCAGGAACCCGGCCGCTCCGTGCCGCAGCGCCGTGTGCACGTACTCGTCCAGGTCGAAGGTGGTCACCACGATCACCTTGCACTGGTCGGCCAACTGGCGTGTCACCTCCAGGCCGTCGAGCTTCGGCATCCGGATGTCCGCGAGCACCACGTCCGGCCGCAGCCTCCGTGCCTCCGCCACCGCCGCGGCGCCGTCCGCCGCCTCCGCGACCACCACCATGTCCGGCTGGACGTCCAGGATCATCCGGAACGCGCTGCGGACGTCCGCCTGGTCGTCCGCGATCAGGATCCGAACCGGCCCTGTGCCACTGCCCATGTCCCGCACCTCTCCCCGTTGCCGACCTTCGTCGGCTCCTACGATCACGCCGGCCCCGTGCCGGCCTCCTCCAGCGGCAGCACCGCCGTCACTCGCCAGGCCTCCCGCTCGTACGGGCCGGCTTCCAACGAACCGCCGAGGGCCTCCACCCGGGCCGCCAACCCCGGCAGTCCGCTGCCGCCGCCCCGGCGCGGCCGCCCCGCCGGGCCCGGTGTCCGACCGTCGTTGGTCACGGTCAGCTCCAGCCGTCCACCGCTGCGGCGGGCCCGGATCTCGACCGCCCGCGCGGCCGGAGCGTGCCGCCGGACATTGGTCAGGGACTCGACCACGATCCGGTGGACGGTGCCCTCCACCTCGCGCGGCACCGGCTCCTCCGGCAGCTCCAGGCGGACGTTCACGCCGCCCGTCGCGGTGAACCGCTCGGCCACCTCGGCGAGTTCGGCGAGTCCGGGCTGCGGACCGCGGCCGCCCTGCTCCTCGCTGCGCAGCAGCTGTACCGTCCGGTCCAGCGAGGCCAGCGCCCGCTGCCCGGCCTGCTCTATTCGCTGGAACATCTCGGCCGCGCCGGCCGGATCGATCCCCGCCAAATAGGCCCCCGCCTGGGCCTGGGCGACCATGCCGCTGACATCATGCGCCACGAAGTCGTGCAGGTCGTGGGCCAGTTCGAGCCGCTGCGCCCGTCTGGCCTCGGCCACCGCCTCGCGGCGCCCCTCGTCCAGGCCCCGCAGGTAGAGCCCGACCAGGACGGCCGGCAGGGAGAGCATCGATCCGAACCCGAAGAGCGTGAGCGTGTCCGCGGGCCCCTCGACGAACGCGAACCGGGACGGCCAGAGGGCGACCGCTCCGCAGGCCGTCCAGGCCGCCGCCGCGCACCGCGGGCCGTCCTCGGCGCGCAGGCTGACGACCACCGACAGCAGCAGGACGGCCAGCTCGACCAGGCCCGCCAGCCCGGCCCACCGCTGCCCCTCCGCCCAGCGGCCGAGGAGCCAGACGGCGACCGTGACCACGACCGACGCCGCCCCGAGCGCCATGGTCACGGCCGCCGCCCCGTACCGCCCCCGCGCCACCCAGGCCGGCGGCACCAGGACCAGGACGATCCCGGACAGGATCTGAGTCATCGTCATCACCCCTTCTCGACCCTTCGACTGCCGTCACACTACGACGCCGCCCGGGCGGCGCGCCTGTGCCGATCGGCATATTTCAAAGGCCGGTTGAGCAGGAGGAACAGCCCGATCGGCATCTGCCGTGAACCCCTGGCGGGCCTCCAGTCTTGAGTCATCGCACCGGCCACGGAGGCTGGAGCCGAAGGGAGTCCACCACCATGTCGAAGCTCGTGATCACCGCCCACCGGGCCGCGGCGGCGGCCCCGAACGTCCCGCCCGCCCCGCGCTGGGCCCGGCTCGCCGCCGGGGCCGCCGTCCTCAGCACCATCCCCTCGGGGCTGTGGCGGATCGCCTTCGGCTTCGGCGTCCCGGTCGGCTTCTCCGGCGCGACGGCCGCGGCGTACGGCGCGCACCAGCCGGGCTGGGGCACGGTCTACTGCGTGGCGCTGAGCGCCTTGGCGGAGGCGCTGGCCTTCCTGACCCTGGGCCTGGTCCGGCCCTGGGGGCTGGTGGCGCCCCGGTGGATCCCCCTGATAGGCGGCCGTCGGGTCCGGCCGCTCGCCGCGATCGTCCCGGCGCTGCTGGGCTCGGCGGTCCTCACCTACGTCGGCACGGCCGCACTGCTCGGCGGCTGGGCGCACAACCTGGCCGAGCCGGATTCCCCGCACGGCTTCGCCGCCGTGGTGATGACGCTCGCCTACCTGCCCCTGGTCGCCTGGGGCCCGCTGCTCGGCGCGGTCGCCCTCGACTACGCCCGCCGGACGCTGCGGCGGCGCCGGTGACGAGGACGGCGGGTCACACCGGAGCCGGCTCCGCGCCCGGCCCCACCACGTCGGTCCCGCTCTCGCACTCGCCCCCGGCCGGGCGCGGTGCCGGGGCGGGGGCGACAGCCGGGGCGGGGGCGGGT
The DNA here is from genome assembly GCF_042885595.1 of Kitasatospora sp. NPDC058046. NCBI lineage: Bacteria > Bacillati > Actinomycetota > Actinomycetes > Kitasatosporales > Streptomycetaceae > Kitasatospora > Kitasatospora sp. NPDC058046. The sequence continues at coordinate 155,832 of NZ_JBHVRS010000022.1, read as the reverse complement.
ACGGGGGCGGTGCGCCGGCCCCACTCGGTCGCGACCAACACCAGGGCTCCGCCGAGCAGGGCGAGCGGGCCCATGCGATTCCCGGCCACGGTGATGCCGAAGACGGCGGCCCAGAGCGGCTCGGTCCCGAGCAGCAGGCTCACCCGCGAGGGCGAAGTGGCCCGCACGGCCCACATCTGGACGAAGAAGGCGAACAGGGTGCAGAACAAGGACAGGTGCAGCAGCCAGCCCCACTGGCCGGCCCCGTACGAACGCGCGACCGTCCACGGCGCGGGTCCGACCAGGAACGCGACGGCGGCGAACACGCCGGTGGCCACCGCGAGTTGGACCCAGGTGACGGCGAGCACGTCGGTGTCGCGGACGGCCCGGGTGCGGGCCATCGCGAGGACGTACGCCGAGCGGACGAGGGCGGCGCCCAGCACCAGCAGGTCACCGAGTGCCGGAGGGCGCAGCCCGCCGTCCCCGGTGAGCAGGGCGACGCCGAGGACGGCCAGCCCGGCGGCGGCGAGGAAGGCCTTCGGCGGCGCGGTCCGGGCGAGGGCGCTCTCGCCGAGCGGCGTGAGCACCATCGCGAGGCTGATGATCAGCCCGGCATTGGTCGCGGAGGTGTGCACGGCTCCGTAGGTCTCCAGCAGGAAGATCCCGCTGAGCACCAGCCCCAGCGCGGCGCCGCCGAGCCACTCGGCGCGGCTCAGCCTCCGCAGGGCACGCCAGGCGACCAGCCCGAGCAGCGGCAGCACCAGGCCGAACCGCAGCACCAGCATCGCCACGACCGTCCCGGGCTCGGCCACCCGCTGGACGGCGAGGAAGCTCGATCCCCACACCACGGCCACGAGCAGGACCGGAAGATCGCGAAGGACCGACGAGGACGAACCCTCGGACGGGTCGGACAAGGAGGCTGGCATGCGAAAGATCCCTCCGAACGAACGGAACCGGCGGGCGCGAGTACCGTACGGCGTCGGACGGACCCAGGAGCCGGGCGGAAGGCCCGGCAGTGGACGGGGCGGTGCGCGGAGCAAGGGGGCGCCATCTTCGCGCACCGGGCCCCCGATGATCAATGCCCTCCACGGGCACGGTTGGGTCAGGCGGAGAGCAGACCGTTCGCCGCGGCGATCGCCTCGATGTCGGCCGGGGTGCCGGACATGATGGCGCGGACGTGCTCGGTGGCCAGCTCCACCGGCCAGTCCCACCAGGCCGCACGGAGCAGACGCTCGATGTCGGCGTCGTCGAAGCGGCGGCGGATCGGGCGGGCCGGGTTGCCGCCGACGACGGTGTAGGGCTCGACGTCGGCGGTGACCATCGCCCCGGCCGCGATGATCGCACCGTCGCCGATCCGGACGCCGGGCAGGACGGTGGCCCCGTGGCCGAACCAGACGTCGTTGCCGACCACGGTGTCACCCCGGCTGGGCAGGCCCGTGACGATGTCGAGGGTCCGCTCGGTCCAACTGCCGCCGAACATCGTGAAGGGGAAGGTGGAGACGCCGACGGTCGGATGGGCGGCGCCGGCCATCAGGAAGCGGGTGCCAGTGGCGATCGCGCAGTACCTGCCGATCACCAGCCGCTCGGGGCCGTACGCGTAGAGGACGTTGCGCTCCTCGAAGCGGGTGGCACCGTCGGGGTCGTCGAAGTAGGTGTACTCGCCGACCTCGATCCGCGGGTCGGTGACGAGCGGACGCAGCAGGACGACCCGGTCGTGGCCGGCGAGCGGGTGGAGGTCAGTGGGGTCGGGAACGGCAGTGGCGGACACGCGGGCTCCTCTCGTAATGCGACATGAGTCGCATTACGATGAGCATGGCACGGCCGCCACCCCACAGCAAGCCTTAATGCGACTGGAGTCGACTTTGACTGGAGCAACCCACCCCGCACCGGAGCCCCGCACCCCCACCCCGCGCCCGGGCGGCCGCAGCACCCGGGTCCGGGCCGAGGTGGTCGCCGCCACGCTCGCCGAGGTCGCCGAAAAGGGGTACGACGGGCTCACCGTCGAGGCGGTCGCCGCCCGCTCCGGCGTCCACAAGGCGACCCTCTACCGGCGCTGGGGCGGAGTGGACGGCCTCGTCGCCGACGCCCTGACCGCCTCCGCCGACCAGCCCTGGCCCCTGCCCGACACCGGCGACCTCCGGCAGGACCTCCGCCGGATCACCCAGGAGGTGTTCAGTGTCTTCACCGATCCGGAGCTCGGCCCCACGCCCACCGCGCTGATCTCCGCGGCCCAGCGCTCGGACACCGGCGCGGCCGCCCTGCGCGCCTTCTTCGCGGCCCGCCACCGCCAGGCCGCCAAGGTGGCCGAACGGGCCGTCGCCCGGGGCGAGCTGCCCGCCGGGACGGACGGCGCCGAGGTGGTCCGGGCCGCCACCGCGCCGCTCTACTACCGCCTGTTCGTCTCCGGCGAGCCACTGGACGCCCGCACCGCCGAGCGGGCCGCCGACGCCGCGGCCCTGGCCGCCCACGCCGGACTCTTCACACCCACCACGACCACCCCGGAGCAGAACTGACAAACCATCACACTGTCGCCACCCGGGGAGCCACGGCCGCCCCAACCCCTACCGCATCCCCATCCGGCCGTGGATGATGCACCCATGACAACACCGCCGTCCACCACCCCCCGGAAGGCCCGTCACGTGAAGCGCAAGCACTGGGCGCTGGTCGCCGCCGCCACCGTCCTCCCGCTCGTGGCGAGCACCGGCACCGCCATCGCGGACACCCCCGCGGCCGCGACCCCCGCTACCGGCTGCGCCTACACACCGGCCGTCCCGGCCGACAACTTCAAGGGCATCCCGGTGTTCGACGCCAAGAAGGCGGCGAAGCCCTACCGCGCGACACTGCGGACCAGTCAGGGCCAGATCAGCTTCGAGGCCCTGACCGACAAGGCGCCCTGCACCACCTTCTCGTTCCGGTTCCTCGCCGAGCACGACTACTTCGACCGCAGTCACTGCCACCGCCTCACCACCCAGCGGATCTACGTCCTCCAGTGCGGCGACCCGACCGGCACGGGCAGCGGCGGTCCCGGCTACTCGTTCCCGGACGAGAACCTGACCGGCGCCACCTACCCGGCCGGCACCGTGGCCATGGCCAACGCCGGCCCGAACACCAACGGCAGCCAGTTCTTCTTCGTCTGGAAGGACACCAAGCTCTCCCCCGCCTACACCCCCTTCGGCCGGATCACCGGCGGTCTGGACGTGCTCCAGAAGATCGCCGCCGGCGGCGAGGACGACCAGAACAACCCGGGCGACGGCTTCCCCAACCTCCCGGTGAACATCCGCAACGTGAAGATCAGCGCCCGCTGAGGCTGCTCGTCCCCGGCGGGCCGGACAGCCCCGGCCCGCTCCCGCCCGCCCCCGCTCCCGTACGGTGGCAACACCAACGACACCGCGTGGGAGCAGGAGCAACGCCGCATGGACAGCCGGATCTGGGAGAGCGTCGACGACCTGGTCGCACGGCTGGACGAGCAGAGCACGCAGTCGCCCCAGGAGGAGCGACTGCTGCGGATCCTCAAGCTCTCCGAGGAGGTCGGCGAGGTCGGTGCCGCGGTGATCGGCGCCACCGGCCAGAACCCGCGCAAGGGGGTCACCCACACCTGGGAGGACGTCCAGCACGAGCTCTGCGACGTCGTCTTCACCGCCCTCGTCGCCCTGAGGACCCTCACCCCCGACGCGGCCCGGATCTTCGACGAGCGTCTCGCCTACGTCGAGCAGCGCTCCGCCGCCTCCCGCCGGGCGCCGGAGGCACCCCGGACGGCCGAACAGCCGTAGGGCCGGCGGGGACGGACATCCCCACCGGCCCCAACCCCCGGTCCGCGCCAGGCGTTCGGCGTCCGACCCTTCGGCGTCAGCCGCCAGGCATCAGGCGCCAAGCATCAGGCGCCAGAGACCAGCCGTCAGGCACCAGCTGTCAGGCACCAGGCGCCAGACACCAGCCGTCAGGCGTTCGGCGCGACCCTGGCGAGACCGTTGATCACACGGTCCATCGCGTCGCCGCCCTGCGGGTCGGTGAGGTTGGCGAGCAGCTTGAGGGTGAAGCGCATCAGCATCGGGTGGGTGAGGCCGCGCTGGGTGGCGATCTGCATCACCTTGGGGTTGCCGATGAGCTTCACGAAGGCGCGGCCCAGCGTGTAGTAGCCGCCGTACACGTCCTTGAGGATGCGCGGGTAGGCCTGGAGGGCGCGCTCGCGGCCGCCGTCGGTGACCCGGGCGAGGGCCTGCACGATGACCCCGGCGGCGATCTGCCCGGATTCCATCGCGTAGGCGATGCCCTCGCCGTTGAACGGGTTGACCATGCCGCCGGCGTCGCCGACGAGCAGCAGGCCGCGGGTGTAGTGCGGCTGCCGGTTGAAGGCCATCGGCAGCGCGGCGCCGCGGATCGGCTCGGTCATGTTCTCAGGGGTGTAGCCCCACTCCTCCGGCATGTTGGCGCACCAGGCCTTGAGCACCTCGCGCCAGTCCAGCTCGCCGAACGCCGGCGAGGAGTTGAGGATGCCGAGGCCCACGTTGGAGGTGCCGTCGCCCATGCCGAAGACCCATCCGTACCCGGGCAGCAGCTTGCGGTCGCCGTCGCGGGTGTCCCACAGCTCCAGCCAGGACTCCAGGTAGTCGTCGTCGTGGCGCGGCGAGGTGAAGTAGGTGCGGTAGGCGACGCCCATCGGGCGGTCCTCGCGCCGGTGCAGGCCCATGGCGAGCGAGAGCCGGGTGGAGTTGCCGTCGGCGGCGACCACCAGCGGGGCCCGGAAGGTGACCGGCCGCTTCTCGTCGCCGAGCTTGGCGGTGACGCCGACGATCCGGCCGGTGCGCTCGTCCAGGACCGGCCCGCTGACGTTGCAGCGCTCGTAGAGCCGCGCGCCCGCCTTCTCGGCCTGACGGGCGAGCAGCTCGTCGAAGTCGGCGCGCTTGCGCACCAGGCCGTAGTCGGGGAAGGAGGACAGCTCGGGCCAGTCCAGCTCCAGCCGGACGCCGCCGCCGATGATGCGCAGGCCCCTGTTGTGCAGCCAGCCGTTCTCGGTGGAGACGTCGATGCCCATGTCCACCAGCTGCTTGGTGGCGCGCGGGGTCAGGCCGTCGCCGCACACCTTCTCGCGCGGGAAGGCGGTCTTCTCCAGCAGCAGCACGTCCAGCCCGGCCTGGGCCAGGTAGTACGCGGTGGTGGCGCCGGCCGGGCCCGCGCCGACCACGATGACGTCGGCCGTGCTCTCGACGGGGCTGTCCGGCTTCGTCAGATCGGCTGCGGTCTCGGACACGTGGACACACTCCTGGAACTGCGGCGGGGGACGGCGGCTTTGTCTCCGGCAGTCTAGTTCCGCTCACGCCACCGGATGCGCCCCCGCCCCCGACCTCCGGCTCCGCCCGTCAGCCCCGACCGCCAGCCCCGACCGCCCCAACCACCAACCCGAGCCGAGCAGCCGGGCAGCCGAGCGACCGGGCCGCGGGCCCGCCGAGCCCCGAGCCCGCCTACGCGATCTTGTACGCCCGGTGCAGCGCGACGATCCCGCCGGTCAGGTTCCGCCAGGCGACCTTCGACCAGCCGTTGTCCTGGAGCTTGGCGGCCAGCCCCGGCTGGTCCGGCCAGGCCCGGATGGACTCGGCGAGGTAGACGTACGCCTCCGGGTTGCTGCTGACGGCGGTCGCCACCGGCGGCAGCGCGCGCATCAGGTACTCGGTGTAGACCGTCCGGAACGGCGTCCAGGTCGGGGTGGAGAACTCGCAGATCACCAGCTTGCCGCCGGGCTTGGTGACCCGCTGCATCTCGCGCAGCGCCTCGTCGGTGTCCTGGACGTTGCGCAGCGCGAAAGAGATCGTCACCGAGTCGAAGGTGTCGTCCGCGAACGGCAGCCGGGTGGCGTCGCCGGCGGTGAGCGCCAGCTCGGGGTGGCGGCCCTTGCCCTCGGTGAGCATGCCGACCGAGAAGTCGCACGGGACGACCTTCGCCCCGGCCTCGGCGAAGGGCAGCGAGGAGGTGCCGGTGCCGGCCCCGAGGTCGAGCACGAGGTCTCCCGGCCCGGCGGCCACCGCCTCGGCCACCGCCCGGCGCCAGGCGCGGGCCTGGCCGAGGGAGAGCACGTCGTTGGTGCGGTCGTACTTGGCCGCGACGTCGTCGAACATGGCGGCGACTTCGTGCGGCTGCTTGTCCAGAGAGGCTCGGGTCACGCCCCCCATTGTTCACCCTCGCACGGACACCCCGACCAACGGGGCCGCGCCCACGGACCTCACCCGCCTCACCCACGGACCTCACCGGCCGCGCCCACGGACCTCACCGGCCGGGCTGTACCCGCACGCCCCCCTCAGTGCTGGGCGCGCCGCCCGCCCGCGCGGCGCCGCCGCCGGGACCGCTTGCCGTGGGTTATCGCGGGCATCCCGTCCGCGAGCGCCCCCGCCGCCAGCGCGAGGTTGGCGGCCAGCGCCCCCTGCCCACTGCGGACCGCGAGGGCCTTGTGGTGCCGACGGATGCGCAGCACGCAGATCACGAAGAACACGAGGGCCACCGGCACGCTGAACCGGGCCAGGCCCACGCCGACCGGCTGCGGGTAGGTGTCGCCGCAGATCCGTACCGCGCCCGGGTCGTCGGCGGCGTGCTCCAGGCAGACCGCGTCGCCGACCTTGGCGCTGTCCGAGAGCGGCAGCGCGGCCGCGGTGTGCGGCTCCCCGTCGGCCCGGTAGCTGACGGCGCTGTAGGTGCCGCCACCGGTCGGGAGCTGGGTGACGACCCCTTCGACTCTCACCGGGTGCGCCTCGATCCGGTCGGCCTGGTCGGCCTGGCGCCAACCCAGCAGGCACATGCCGACGGCCAGCACTGCGCTGAGCACGGCGGCGAGGTACCAACCACGGCCCATCCGCGGGGTGCGCGGCGGGGGAACGGTCGCGGTTCGCATGGTTCCTGTCCTGGCTTGCCGTCGGGGCCGGGGACACGGCCCCGCCACCCGCGGGCGCGGGCGGTGGTGTGGTGAGGGTACGGAGTGGGTGAGCTGTCCGGGATCGTATCCGCTGGCGGGCCCTCAGGTCACGATGAAGGGACAATCACTCTCCGGTACCGGCCCCGGAGTTCGGGTGCACACGAAGGAAGTCCCGTGCGCCACAAGGAAATCCGGCTACTGACGAGTACGTCACACCCGCCGTGACGCCCGTCTCAGCATCGGCGGTACACCAACCGCCCGCCCAGCACCGTGGCCAGGCACCCGCCGGCCACCGGTTGCGCGCTCCCGTCCCCCGCGACCCCGGCCGTCGCGAACACCGCGAAGTCCGCCCGGCCCCCGACCGCCACCCGCCCGTACACGGCCTCGGCGAACGGCAGGACGGCCAGCGGGTCCAACGGCCGCGCGCCACCGTCCTGCGGCCCGCTGCCCTCCGGCCCGCCGTCCACCCCGCCGGACGACACAGCGGACGACACGGCGGAACCGGGCAGCCCCACGACCCCCGACCGCGCCACCGCCGTCCGCACCGAGGCCCGCTCGAAGGGCCCGGCCACCGCCGTCACCCCGTACCCGAGCATCCGCTGCAGCCCCCGCCGGGCGCTGGCCCCGCACCGCGCCTCGTCGGTGGACCCGGCCAGCCCGTCCGCCACCGGTTCGACGCCGACCTCCTCCCGCGGATCCGGGTGGTACGCGCGTTCCAACAGCCAGTGCCCGTACGGATTGCGCAGCCCGGGGGCGAGCACGGCCGCCCCCCAGTCCCGCACCCGCGCGCCCGGGTACCCGGCCGCCAGCTCCCCGTACGGCCCGACCGCCTCGACCAGCTCGCCACGCACCACCACCGCCCCGTCGGCGATGGACGGGGCGGTGGGATCGGCCGGGTCGGGCAGCACGAACGCCGCCCGGTGCAGAGTCAGCACAACAGCGCCTTCGACTTCGACAACAACGGCAAGTGCAACGGCAACGGCAACAGCGCCGACGCCGGCACCGCCATCAGCGGCACCGGCACCGGCACCGGCACGACAAGAAGGGAGGAGGAACGAGGACTCAGTTGTCCAGGATCTTCAGCTCGGGGTGCGCGGTGCCGCCCTCGATCGCCGTGGAGGCGATGTGCGAGGCGACCCGCGGGTCGACCGGGTCGTTGGCCGGGTCGTCCAGCACCCGCAGGTGCTCGTACGTGGTCGAGCGCTGCGCCGGGACGCGGTCGGCGGCCCGGATGAGGTGGATCAGCTCGGTGAGGTTGGAGCGGTGCTTGGCGCCCGCCGCCGAGACGACGTTCTCCTCCAGCATCACGGACCCGAGGTCGTCCGCACCGTAGTGCAGCGACAGCTGGCCGGCCTCCTTGCCGGTGGTGAGCCAGGAGCCCTGGATGTGGGCGACGTTGTCGAGGAACAGGCGGGCGATCGCGATCATCCGCAGGTACTCGAAGACGGTGGCCTGGGTCGAGCCCTTCAGGTGGTTGTTCTGCGGCTGGTAGGTGTACGGGATGAAGGCCCGGAAGCCGCCGGTGCGGTCCTGCACGTCGCGGATCATCCGCAGGTGCTCGATCCGCTCGGCGTTGGTCTCGCCGGTACCCATCAGCATGGTGGAGGTGGACTCCACGCCGAGGCCGTGGGCGATCTCCATGATCTCCAGCCAGCGCTCGCCGGACTCCTTCAGCGGGGCGATCGCCTTGCGCGGCCGCTCCGGCAGCAGCTCGGCGCCGGCGCCGGCGAAGGAGTCCAGGCCCGCCTTGTGGATCCGGGTGATGGCCTCCTCGACGGAGACGCCCGAGATCCGCGCCATGTGCTCGACCTCGGAGGCGCCCAGCGAGTGGATCACCAGCTGCGGGAAGTCGGCCTTGATCGCCGAGAACGCGCGCTCGTAGTACTCCACGCCGTAGTCCGGGTGGTGGCCGCCCTGGAACATGATCTGGGTGCCGCCCAGCTCGACCGTCTCGGCGCAGCGGCGCAGGATCTCGTCGAGCTCGCGGGACCAGCCCTTGTCGCTCTTCGGCGGCACGTAGAAGGCGCAGAACTTGCACGCCGTCACGCAGACGTTGGTGTAGTTGATGTTGCGCTCGATGATGTACGTCGCGATGTGCTCGGTACCCGCGTAGCGGCGGCGGCGCACCGCGTCGGCGGCGGAGCCGAGCGCGTGCAGCGGCGCGGAGCGGTAGAGCTCCAGCGCCTCCTCCGGGGTGATCCGGCCGCCGGCGGCGGCCCGGTCGAGCACGGCCTTCAGGTCGGTGCTGGACGCATCGAGGGTGGTCGCTGCGAGCTCGGTCACCTGGCGGCCTTCTCTCTCTCAAGTGCTACTCGGGTACGGCCGAACCAGCCTACGCCAGCACATTCCGCCGCCCGCGTCAGCCCGCTGAACAGCGCGCGGAGCACCCCGGACCACCCCCGAGCAGCTCGGACCACGTCTCAACCGTTCGCCCTGCGCATCGTGCCCGCCGGGTTCCCGGCCGGCGGGTCGGCGGAGGTGAACCGGACCGTCCCGTCGGACTGGAGGGTGAGCGTCTCCGCGTTGGAGCCGCCGGTGCAGGCGCCGGGGATCGAGGAGCGGACCAGCCGGGACTGGAACACCAGCGCGGTGGCGGAGGCCGACCTGAGCGTCCAGGCGCCCTCGCAGCTGATCGAGATCAGCCCGGAGGCCGCGTTGCGGCTGGTGGTGCTCTCCTGACCGATCGCCGCCGGACGGACGGTGAGCGTGGTGGTCCCGGCGGGCAGCCCCTTGTCGGTGACCATGTCCCCGCTCCAGGTGCCCAGGAAGGCGGCGGGCACCACGCTCGGCCCGCCCGTCCCCGGCGGCACCGCGCCCGGGGCGGACGGCGTCGCGCTCCCCGGAGCACCGGGGGCCGACGCCACCCCGGAGCCGAAGGCCCCGCTCGGCAGGACGGCCTGGCTCGGATCGACCGACACCTCCGGCAGCGGCCCCACCGTCGGCGACGGCCCCGAGGCCGCCGGTTCGGCCCGGTGCAGCCACTCGTACAGCCCGTACCCGCCGCCCCCGAGCACCGCGAGCGCCGCCACGGCCGCCGCGACCGCCACCCCGGTCCGGACGCGCCGCGGCCGCGCCCCCGCCGGCTCGTCCCAGACACCCGAGCACAGCGGCTGCCGATCCCCCTCGCCCTCCGGCCCACCCCCGGATGCGACGGTCGGAGTCCGCACCACCCCGGAAGCACCCGCCTCCGGAGCCGCCCCACCCGAAACCGGCTCCCCCGAAGCCCCCGGAATCCCCTCCGGGTCCGAGTCCGAGTCCGGGTCCAAGTCGAGGTCCAGGTCCAGGTCCAGCAGCCCCACCGCACTGCGCCCCACCCCCGCCGCCAGCTCCGCCGGCAGCCAGCCGCCGTACGACAGCCGGGTGGCGGCCGTGCCGTCCGGGTCCAGCCGGTCGTGGAGCTGCCGCGGGGTGGGGCGGGCGGCCGGGTCCTTGGCCAGGCAGGCGAGGACGGTCCCCCGCAGCGGCTCGGGCAGTCCGGCCACGTCGGGTTCCTCGTGCAGCACCCGGTAGAGCAGCACGGCCGCGCTGACCCCCTCTCCGAAGGGGTGCACGCCGGTCCCGGCGAAGGCGAGGACGGCGCCGAGCGAGAAGACGTCCCCGGCCGGCCCGACCGCCTGCCCGTTCGCCTGCTCGGGTGACATGAAGCCGGGCGAACCGACCACGTAACCGGAACGGGTGAGGCCGCCGGCGGCGTCCAGTGCCCGGGCGATCCCGAAGTCGATCAGCCGGGGCCCGTCCAGGGTGAGCAGCACGTTGGAGGGTTTGACGTCCCGGTGCACCAGGCCGAGCCCGTGGACGTGGGCCAGCGCCCCGGTGAGTCCGACGCCGAGCGAGCGCACGGCCGGCTCGGGCAGTGGCCCGTACGTCCGGACGGCCTCGCCGAGCGCGGGGCCCGCCACGTAGCCGGTGGCGACCCAGGGCTGCCCGCCCTCGGTGTCGGCGTCCAGGACCGGCGCGGTCCACGCGCCGCCGACCCGCCGGGCGGCGGCCACCTCCTGCCGGAACCGGGCGCGGAACTCGGCGTCGTCCGCGAGTTCCGACCGCACCACCTTGACGGCGACGGTGCGCCCGCCGGCCGTCCGGCCGAGGTAGACCCGGCCCATCCCGCCCGCGCCGAGCCGCCGCAGCAGCCGGTAGCCGCCCACCTGGCGCGGATCGTCCGACCCCAGTGCCCGCATCCCCGTACGCTCCCTCGCCCGCTCGGCCACGCGCGCCGCCGACCGCCGACCGCCGGGGGCCGAGCGGCCACCCGGCCGGCCGACCACCCGGGTCGGCCGTCCGGTCGGCCAGCCGACCGACCGTCAGCCGGACGCGCCTCGGGTGCAGACCGTACCGGGCCCGGCCGGGCCCCGCCCGGCCCGCGGACCGGAACGGGGCCAGGAGCCGGACCGCGCGCCCCCCCCCGGGGGGCCGTCGTCACACTCCCGTCGCCCCGCGGGCGGGGGCGAGTACGGGCCCTACGACCCCAGCGGCAGCGCCGCCGGCTCCAGCAGCCGCACCGCGACGTCCGGGGCGAACCCGCTGTCGTGCGCGACCCGCCGGGCGAACTCCGTGACCCCGGCCAGCTGCCGTTCGCCGAGCGAGAAGTCGAGCGCCTCGCTGAAGTACCGCTCCAGCACGTCCGCCCCGATGGTCTCCCAGCGGGCGGCCTGCTCGGCGACCTTGGTGGCCTCCACCAGCGACAGGTCGCGGGACTCCAGGAAGGCCCGGTGCACCGCGGCGGTCATCTCCGGGGCGCGCTCGGCGAACTCGCGCCGCACCGCCCAGACCGCGAAGACGAAGGGCAGTCCGGTCCACTCCTTCCACATCTCGCCGAGGTCGTGGACGGTCAGCCCGAGGTCGGCGGCCTGCCCGAGGTAGGCGCGCAGGGCCGGGTCACCGATCAGGACGGCGGCGTCGGCCTCGGCGAGCATGGAGCCGAGGTCCGGCGGGCAGCTGAAGTAGTCCGGGCGCACGCCCTCGCGCTCCTCCAGGAGCAGCCGGGCGAGCCGTACGGAGGTGCGGCTGGTGGAGCCGAGGGCGACCCGGCGGCCGTCGAGGTCGGCGAGCGGCACCTTGCTCACGATCAGGCAGGACATCACCGGGCCGTCGCTGCCGACCGCGATGTCCGGCAGGACGAGCAGGTCCTCCGCGTTGCGCAGGTACTCCACGCAGGTGATGGGGCCGATGTCCAGGGCGCCGTCGACGAGCTGGTCGCTCAGCTTCTCCGGGGTGTCCTTGGTGAGATCCAGATCGAGCAGGTTGCCGGTCCTGGCGAGCCCCCAGTAGAGGGGGACGCAGTTCAGGAACTGGATGTGGCCGACCCGCGGCCTGACCGGGGTGTCCTGCCGGGGCTCCCGCGTCCGCGCGTCCGGTGTTCGTGCTTCCGGTGCTGCCACTGCGCCGCTCCCTTGCTGTTCGTGCCTCCCCGCAGCGTATGCCTGCTGTCGGCGGTGGCTCGCACCGGCCACCCGACACGCCCTCACGCGCCGCCGGCGGGCCTTTCCGCGCCCGCCCCCACCCTGACGAACGGCCTGACGCACACCCTCCCGACCGGCCGACGGCCGCCCGGCAACCGACCCGGCGAACACCCGCAACAGCCTTGCGCCCGGCCCCTGTGAGCGCCTCAGGACCGCCCTACGACACGCGCCTTCCACGCCGTAAGTGACCTCTGGTCGTCACAGCGGCCGCATGCTAGCGTTGCCCTCAGTTGCAGTTTGATTCCCCTTGCAGTACTTGAAGCCTGCGGAGCATGTAACCGCAGGCTTTTTGTAGTTTTTCAGCAATATCGAAAAATTTCGGACACGTCCGGAGGCAGGGCGATCAGCGCAGCGGACCGGGTGCCACACGGTGTGGCCCCCGACACGCCTCGCAAGGAGAACGGCATGGCCACGGGAACCGTCAAGTGGTTCAACGCTGAGAAGGGCTTCGGCTTCATCGCCCAGGAGGGCGGCGGCCCGGACGTCTTCGTCCACTACTCCGCCATCAACGCGAACGGCTTCCGTTCGCTGGAGGAGAACCAGGCGGTCACCTTCGACGTCACCCAGGGCCCGAAGGGCCCGCAGGCGGAGAACGTCACCGCTGTCTGACCATCCTCTGATGATCTGATCGCTCGTGGACCCCGACGGGTCCGCCGGCGGCTCCCGACAGCCGCCACCATGAGCACAAGAGCAGTACCCAAGGGGGCCCGCCCGTCCGGCGGGCCCCCTGCCTTTTTTCGAACGCCTTCCGGCCGAACTCCACTCGAACGTCACTCGAACATCGAACGGGTGGTTCGGGCCGGGAAGTTCGGGTGCGGAGAAAAGGAATGCGGAATGGGCCCTCCCCCGTCACCGGGAGAGGGCCCTTTCCGTCCGGTCGATCGGACGTCCCCTCTGGCGTCCGATCGGGCATTCGGCCTCCGGCTGAGCGGCCGGACCGGAGGCCGAACGAGCGCCTCAGGCCGCGGCCGTGGCCGCTCCGCCCTGGGCGGCGACGACGGCCGGCTTGGCGTCCTCCTCGTACAGGTCCCCGGACGGGTTGTTGTACGCGGCGACGTCCAGGATCTTCTCCCGGGCGGCGACCACGATCGGCACGACGACCTGGCCGGCGACGTTGGTCGCGGTGCGCATCATGTCCAGGATCGGGTCGATGGCGAGCAGCAGGCCGACGCCCTCCAGCGGCAGGCCCAGGGTGGACAGGGTCAGCGTCAGCATGATGATCGCGCCGGTGAGGCCCGCGGTGGCGGCCGAGCCGACCACCGAGACGAAGGCGATCAGGATGTAGTCCTTGATGCCCAGCTCGATGTTGAAGACCTGGGCGACGAAGATCGCGGCGACGGCCGGGTAGATCGAGGCGCAGCCGTCCATCTTGGTGGTGGCGCCGAACGGCACGGAGAAGGACGCGTACTCGCTCGGGACGCCGAGGCGCTCGGTGACGCGGCGGGTGACCGGCAGGGTGCCGACCGAGGAGCGGGAGACGAAGGCCAGCTGGATGGCGGGCCAGGCGCCCTTGAAGAAGTGCAGCGGGTTGAGCCCGGCGGCGAAGCGCAGCACCAGCGAGTAGACGACGAACAGCACCAGCGCGCAGCCGAGGTAGATGTCCAGGGTCAGCGTGGCGAAGGGCTTGAGCAGGTCCCAGCCGTACTTGGCGACGGACTTGCCGATCAGGCCGAGGGTGCCGAGCGGGGAGAGCCGGATGACCCACCACAGGGCGGTCTGGGTCAGCTCCAGCACGGACTCGCTGAGCTTGAGGACCGGCTCGGCCTTGGCGCCGAGCTTGATGATCGCCGCGCCGACCACGACCGCCAGGAAGACGATCTGGAGCACGTTCACCTTGGCGAACGAGTCGACGATGTTGGTCGGGAAGATCCCGGTCAGGAAGTCGATCCAGGTGCCCTTGGAGTCGAGCGCCTTGAGGCCCTCGGTCTTCAGGTTGGTGCCCTCGCCCGGGTTGGTCAGCAGGCCCAGGCCGATGCCGATGCCGACCGAGATCAGCGAGGTGATCATGAACCAGAGCAGCGTGCGGGTGGCCAGGCGGGCCGCGTTGGTGACGTTGCGCAGGTTGGCGACGCTCACCACGATCGCGGTGAACACCAGCGGCGGGACGGCGACCTTGAGCAGCTGGACGAAGATCTTGCCGATCGTCTCCAGGGTGGTGGCCAGCCAGGAGATGTCGGCGGCGCGGGCCAGGTAGCCGAGGCCGACGCCGAGCACGAGGCCGGCGACGATCTGCACCCAGAAGGGCGTCTTGCGGATGCGGGCGAGCACGGACGGCGACGAGGTCGCCTCGGGCGCTGTGGACATGGGGGAGCGTCTCCGGGGGAGGGCGTTGCTGACGGTGAGGTGGGGGCGGAGCAGGCGGCACGGCGCGGGGCCGGACGAAGGGGTCGGCCCCCGATCAGGGGCGTGCCGCCGCGGTACAGCTCGGGGCGGTACAGCGCATGGCGCGGCAACGGCCCATGGCGCGACAACGGCGCGGACTGTCCACAGCACCGGTCAGAGCACACGGGCGGGCGGCGCCGGGCAGCGGGCCCGGGCCGTGCATCCGCAGTGCGTCTGAGGCTGTCATGGCCGATACGTTAGCAGCAAAGGTTTGAGATGTTCAAAGTACTTGTTTGAGGTCACGGAGAGTTCCTGCCCACCCGAACCCCGCCGCGAACCCGCGCTCCGGACACGAACGAAGCTGACGCCCCATCAGGACGGCTCGATGGTCCGATTGACCGCTGAACGGTTATACGTATAACTTTGGCGGCGTCCCCGCCCCTGCCTGCCCACCCGGAGAGGACGCCGATGGGCTACCTCGCCCTGCTCCGTGCCCCGCACGTCACCCGCCTGCTATTCGGCACCCTGCTCGGCCGCCTGCCCGCCGGCATGACCGCCCTCGTCATCGCCCTCGCGCTGCGCGACGCCGGAGTGGCGTACGGCCGGGTCGGACTGGCCACCTCCTGCTACGCGATCGCCGCCGCCGTCGGCGGGCCGGTGCTCGGCCGGATCATCGACCGCACCGGACAGCCGCGCGTCCTGCTCGCCTCCGCCGTGGTGGCCGGCGGCGGGTACGCGCTGCTCGCCCTCGCCCCCGGCTCCGCGATCGGCGCGCCGGTCGGGGCCGCGATCGCCGGCCTCGCCATGCCCCCGCTGGAGCCCTGCCTGCGCTCGCTCTGGCCGGACGTGGTCGAGGAGAAGCAGCTCGACACCGCGTACGCCTTCGACTCCGCCTCCCAGCAGATCCTCTACGTGGCCGGCCCGCTGGCCGTCGCCGCCATCTCCGGACTGTTCAGCCCGGTCGCCGCGCTCTGGGTGGCCGCCGGACTCGGACTGGCCGGCGCGCTGATCGTGGCCACCACCGGACCCGCCCGGTCCTGGCGCGCCCCGGCCCGGGAACAGTCCGCCGGACTGCTCGGACCGCTGCGCTCCCCCGGGCTGGTGCTGCTGCTGGTCGGACTGGCCGGGGCCGGCTGGGCCGTCGGCGCGCAGAACGTGCTGTTCATCGCCTACGCCGAACGGAACGTCGGCGCGCTGCCCGGCGGCGGAGGCACCCTGCTCGCCCTGGCGGCGCTCGGCGGCCTGCTCGGCGCACTCGCCTACGGCGCCGTCAGCTGGCGGCAGACCACGGCCACCCGCACCTGGATGATGGCCCTCGCGATGGCCGCCTCCTACCTGCCGCTGATCGCCCTGCCCGGGCCGTACCCGATGGCCGCGCTGGCCTTCCTCTCCGGGATCATGCTGGCCCCGCTGCTGGCGGCGGCGTTCGTACTGGTCGCCGAACTGGCGCCGACCGGCACCGTCACCGAGGCCTTCGCCTGGCTGGTGACGCTGTTCGCCACCGGCAACTCGCTCGGCTACGCCGTCTCCGGCAAGCTCGCCGAGGACTCGCTGCGCCCGGTGGCGCTGTGCGCGGTGGGCGGCATCGCGCTCGGCGGGCTGCTGCTGTTCGGCGCCCGGCGCTGGTTCCACCCGGCGCCGGCCGCCCCCGCCGAGCAGCCCGTCCCGGTGGGCTGACCCGCCCCCACGAACGACCGCGCCCGCCGGTGGTCTGGCCGGCGGGCGCGGTCATTGTCCTTCCTGTCGTTCACCTACGGGTGATCAGCCACGCGCGGTCAGCTGTGGCGGCCCCGACGGCGCCGGGCGACCACCGTGAACAGCACGCCGAGGCCCAGGGCGGCGGCACCGAGAGCGGCCGGCAGCAGACCGGGCCCGCCGGTGTGCGGCAGCTCGCCGCCACCCCGGTCCGGGGACGGCCGCTGCGGATCCTGCGACGGCCCGCCGGGCTCACCCGTGCTCGGGGGCTCGCTCGACGACGGGCCGTTCGAGGGGCCGTCCGACGGCGAGGTCGAGTCCGTCGGTGCCGGCGAACCGGTGGGCGTACTCGTGGGCGAACCGGTCGGCGTCGGCGAACCCGTGGGGGACGGCGAGTTCGTCGGAGTCGGCGACGAGGTCGGCGTCGGCGAACCCGTCGAAGTCGGGGTCGGGGTCGGAGTCGGAGTCGACGTAGGCGTCGGCGTCGGCGTCGGCGTCGGCGTCGGCTCGTCCGCCGGCACCAGCCCCAGGTCCAGGCTCAGGTCCCGGGCCCCGCCCGACAGCCGCACGGTCTGGGTGGTCCCGGTGGCCGGGTCGGCGTCCGAGTCCCGCGCCGGGTCCTTCCCCGCGTGCCGCGTGGTGGCCCTGGCGCCCGCCGGAGCGGTCGTCAGGTCGAAGCGCACCGCGTACTCCCCGTCCGGCAGCTTGTCGAACAGGTAGTTCCCGTCCGCGTCCGTCACCGTGGTGACCGGCTTGCCCAGCTTGTCCCGGACCGGCTGTCCGGTCCCGTCCAGCAGCTCGACCCGGACGCCGGGGACCCCGTTCTCGCCGGGGTCCTGGACGCCGTTGCCGTCGCGGTCGGCCCAGACGTGGTCGCCGAGCGCGTTGTCCGGCGGCGCGGGCGCCTGGACGCCGACGCCGACCTTGGCGGGCTCGGCCGGCAGCAGCGGGCTACCGGTGGAGTCGGTGGCGGTGTAGGCGAAGCTGTTCCACGCGAAGTCGGCGTTGCCGGCGTCCACCGAGGCGACCATCGGCCAGGTCAGGGTGAACAGTCCGCCGGACGGCAGGGTGCCCGGCCGGCTGACCTTGAACCAGGTGGTGTTGCCCGGCCCGGGGAAGTCGGTGCTCCACTTGGCGTTCGCGTCGCACGGCCCGGGCACGGTGATCGGCCCGGTCGGGCAGGGGTTCGGCGAGGTGGTGTACTCGATCGCCACGGTCGGGTCGCTGGAGGTCAGCGGCCGGGTGAGCGAGGGCGTCCAGGCGGAGCCGCGCGGGACGTCCGGGCGCAGCAGGTAGGAGTCGCCGGGGGTGGGCAGCTTGTCGTACGCGACGAAGTCGGTGACCGGGTCCGGCGAGTCGTTGCGGACGGTCAGCCGGTAGGAGAGGCCGCCGCCGGGCGTGGTGGTGCCGGTGGTGGCGTAGTCCTGGTCGAGGTCGCCCTTGACCTCCTTGAAGGAGCGCAGCACGGCCGGGACCTGCACCTCGACCCGGGAGGAGGCGTGGCACATGGTCTCGGTGGTGTTGCCGTCGCCGTCGAGGTCGTGGGTGTCCGGGACGCCGCTGTCGGTGCCGAAGTAGGAGCAGGTGACGGGTTCCCCGGCGCCCTCGGTGGTGACGTACGCGTCGTTGGTGAGGGTCCCGGGCCTGGCGCTGCCGGCCACCTGGACGTCGATCAGGGTGCGGTAGGCCCGGTGGTCGTCGAGGTAGGTCATGTCGGGCGCGCCGGCCGGCCAGGTCAGCTTGAGCAGTTGGCGGCCGTCCGGTCCGGGCAGCACCTGGACGGAGCTCGGGGCGACGGACTCCGGGTAGCCGGGGTCGCGCCGGGCGCTGCCGTCCTGGTAGACGAGGCCGGGCGGCAGCAGGTCGTACATCACCAGCGGGGTGCCCAGGGTGCGGCCGGTGCGGTTGTACGGGGTGAGCTGGAAGGTCGCGATGCCGCCGGGGGCGAGGACCTCGCCGGAGACGGTGGTCTTGGCGGCGCCCAGGTTGGTGGCGGCGGAGACGGTGGTGTCGGCGCAGGCGTTCGCCGAGGCGGTGGCGCCGGCCGCGTCGGTGCCGGTCACGTCCACGCAGTTGTGCAGCGGGCCGGGGGCGGTGCGGCCGTCGTGGCCGGGGGTGACCACCTGGGAGAGCACCTGGACGGCGTTGCCGGGGCTCCAGCCGGTGGGGACGGGGCCGTTCCACTCGAAGCGCAGCCCGTCGAGCCGGCGGCCGGCCGGGAGGCCGAGCACGTCGTTCGCCGGGTTCCCGGCGCCTTCGGCGAAGGTGATCCGGCGGCTGCCCGAACCGTCGAACGGCTTGCCGGGGGTGAAGGTCCGCCAGGTCGGGTCGCCGTCGAGCCGGTACTGGAGGGTGAGGCCGATGGTGGCGGGGTTCCAGGCCTCCAGCTGGATGGACTGGGGGATCAGCCAGTTGTAGAGGCCGGTGGTGGTGCCGCCGCCCGGGTCGGTCATCACCAGGCGGGTGACGGGGCCGGCGGTGTTGACGGCGTGGAGGCTGAAGGAGGCGATGTCGCCGGAGACCACCCGGTCCTGCCAGACCTTGGAGGCGGTGACCTGGATGCCGGTGGTCGGCGGCTGGAAGACCGGGGACACGGCGGTGGCGTCGGACAGGTCGCGCATGCCCTCGGGGCCGAGCGGGTCGCCCTGCAGGACCACCGAGTTGGTGGAGGTGGTGCCGCTGGGGAACGCCGGGTCGGGGTAGTTGACGACCAGGACGCCGGGGTTGCGGCAGCCGGCCTGGCCGTTGCCGGCCCGGAAGGCGCCGATGTCGAACACCCAGCGGTCGGGGTTGCCCGGGTCCTGGGTCCAGCCGGGCGAGCGGCCGGTGTCGACGACGGCGCCGGGCGGCAGGGTGTCGACCAGCCGGCTCGCGTCCAGGTCGACGTTGGGGACGCCGCTGGTGGAGCAGGCGCTGAACTGGTAGGTGACCGAGCGACCGTCCTGGCTGCTGGTCTGGACGCCCTTGGTGACCTTGTAGTCGGGCTGGACGACGGCGCCGGTGGTGGCGGAGCCGGACTGCTCGGGCTCGCCGTCGGCGGTCAGGGTGGCCGAGTTGACGGCCTTGGTGCCGTTGGGGGTGGTGAAGTTGGGGAACCTGAGGACGACCTTGACGGTCGCGGTGGTCCCCGGGGTGAGGGTGAGGAGCCTGATGTCGAGGGTGCCGCCGACGGTGCCGGCCGCCGGGACGGTCGAGCCGGCGACGTCGACGGTGCTCGCGTCCGGGGTCCAGCCGACGAACTCCATCCCGGCCGGGAGGGTGTCGGTGATCCGGCCGTTGGCGCAGTCGGTGACGGAACAGGTGTAGCGCAGGGTGTAGGTGACGTTCTCGCCGGGCGCCGCCGTCGGCTTGTCCACCGTCTTGGTGAAGCCGACGGCCGCCTGGGCGGTCGGGACGGTGAGGGTGCCGGTGAGCAGCGTGCCCGCGAAGAGGCCCAGGGCGGTGGCCATCCGGCCCGCCTTGGACGAGGGTGAGGGTATTGATCGGAGCGTCCGCATCCTGGAATCTCACCCTCTGTTAATCCGAATGGAGGTACGGCGCGAGAGTAAATGAGGATTATTCACCCGATTGGATCAATTCTGGACGCACCCGAGGGCCATCTGTGAGCCACCTGAGGGCCATACGGGGGCAATCCGGACGGAGCGGCACCACCCAGTGGTGACGGACCGTGATCAGCCCGTCGAAGCCGAACCGGCCGGCGCCGTGGAGGAGCGCAGCACCAGCGAGGTCGCCAGCGGCGCGACCGGCGCCACCCGCTCCCCGCGCAGCAGGGCCGCCAGCGCGGCCGCGCCCGCCCGGCCCAGCTCCTCGCCCGGCAGGTCGACGGTGGTCAGCGGCGGGGCGAGCAGCGCGGCCACCGCGACGTTGTCCATGCCGACCACCGACAGGTCCTCCGGCACCCGCAACCCGAGCTCCGCGGCGGCCTGGTAGACCCCGGAGGCGACCACGTCGTCGTCGCAGAGCACCGCGCGCGGCCGGTCCGCCCGCTCCAGCAGCCGGCCCGCGACGGCCCGCGCGGCCCGATGTCCGTCGTTCAGGCTCACGCCCAACTCCACCACGTCCAGGCCGAGTTCGCGGACGGCCTGCTCGAAGGCGGCCTGCCGGACCCGGAAGGTGTACGCGGAGTGGCTGGAGCGCAGCCGGCCGATCCTGCGGTGGCCGAGCGCGGCCAGGTGCTCGACCGCGGCGCGCATCCCGCCGGCCACGTCGAGTTCGACGGTCGGACGCGCCCGGTCGGTGCCGGGGTCGGCGTCCAGGAAGACGGCGGGGGTGTCGGCGGGCAGCTCGCCGAGCTGGCTGTCGTCCGGGGAGCAGATCAGCAGGCCGTCGAAGCGGCCCGCGGTGGCGGCCTCGGCGAGGGTGGCGCTGCCCCAGCCGGAGCTGACCACGACGGCCAGACCGTTGCGGCCGGCCTCCTCGTGGACGCCCTCCAGCACCCGGCCGAAGAACGGGCCCTGGAGGTTCGGCACGGCCAGCAGGATCATCCCGCTGCGGCCGAGCCGCAGCTGCCGGCCGGCCGCCTGCGGGCGGTACCCGAGGCTGCGGGCGGCCTCCCGGACCCGCTCCCGGGTCGCCTCGGAGACCCGTCGGCCGGCCTCGGCGCCGGAGAAGACCAGGGAGACGGTGGCCTGGGAGACCCCGGCGAGCCGGGCCACGTCCCGGCCGGTGGGCCGGCGGACGGGGGCCGGCCAGGTGCCGAGCGCCGCCTCGACGGACGGCTGCCCGGCGGACGGCCGCTCAGCGGAAGACGGCTCGGACGGCTCGACGGACGGCTGCTCGGCGGAAGGCGGCTCGGACGGCACGGAGTCTCGGGTGGCGGGCACGGCGGCTGCGCTCGCGGGCGGGGCCGGGGTCAGCTCTGGCCGGCGGTGGCCGCGCGGGCGGCGTCGTCGGCGGCGTCCTCCTCGGCGTTCTGCGCGGCGATCCGCTCGGCGGTACGGCTGCGCATCCCGGAGACCTTGCCGCTGATCTGCTCGGACATCGCGTCGCGCTGCCTGCCCAGCAGCGCGTAGCTGAGCGGCGCGGAGGCGAGCGCGGCCAGCAGGAAGAGGAAGATCATGCCGGCCTCACCGCTGACCGGGATGACCTGGAAGTGCCCGAGCAGCAGGGCCACCAGCAGGCAGCCGAGGAAGATGCTGACCCGCATGGAGGTGTAGCGGAGCGTGGCGTGCGACTTCTCCGGGCCGTTGCTGGTCACTCGACACATCCTTCTTCGTTGCGCTGGGGCCGGTCCTCCAGTCAAGCATGCCTGACAGCCGGAACGGGGCACGGGGCACCCGGTCCGGCCCGGACGGCCCGACCGGGGCCGGTGTCAGCGCAGGTCGAGCCACATGGTGATGTCGTCCCGGTCGTCCCCGGGGGCGATCCGGATCGCGGCCGGCACCCGGCCGACCTCCCGGTAGCCGCTGCGGGCGTAGAACCGCTCCAGCCCCTGGCCGCCGCGCGCGGTGAGCCGCAGCGACTCCAGGCCCCACTCCCGGGCCACCCGCTCGGCCTCGGCGAGCAGCCGGGCGCCGTGGCCGAGGCCCTGGAAGTCGGGGTGCACCATGACCCGCTTGAGCATCCGCCAGTGCTCCATGAGGTCGAAGCGCATCGACTCGAAGAACAGCACGCCGACCAGCCGGCCCGTCCCGCTCTCGTGGGCGACCAGCAGCCGGTCCGGACCGTCCGGCGCGATCCCGGCGAACTGGTGGTCGGCGGTGTCCCAGACCTCCTCCTCGGTGACCGGCGCCACGAAGCCGACCGCCCCGCCGGCGTTGGTGACGTCGACCCACAGCCGGACGATGTCCGTCCGCAGGTCCGGGTCGGGCTTCGGGTCCAGGGTGAAGGTCAGGGCGGCCATGGACCGGAGCCTAGACCTCCGGTACGACAGCCCCGCCGGGAGCACCGGCCGTCACCGGAGCCCACCGGGGCACCGGCCGTCACGGCAGCGCCGGCACCGCCCGGTCGGTCCGCCCGGTGCGCAGCGCCAGGCAGAGCCCGACCGCGACCGCGCACAGCCCGCCGGCCCCGTACCAGGTGAGGTCGTAGTTGCCGAGCGCGTCGCGGGCCAGGCCGGCCAGTCCGGCGACGACGGCCGCGCCGATCTGGTGGGCGGCGAGCACCCAGCCGAAGACGATCGGGGCGTCCCCGCCGAAGTGCCGGCGGCACAGCGCGACGGTCGGCGGCACGGTGGCCACCCAGTCCAGCCCGTAGAAGATCACGAAGGCGAGGATCGGCGGCTGGAGCGTGCCGGCCATCAGCTGCGGCAGCAGGAGCAGGGACAGGCCGCGCAGCCCGTAGTAGACGGTGAGCAGCAGCCGGGAGTCGACCCGGTCGGTGAACCAGCCGCTGGCCACGGTGCCGACCACGTCGAAGACGCCGATCAGGGCGAGCAGGCTCGCGGCGGTGGTGACCGGCATGCCGTGGTCGTGCGCGGCCGGGATGAAGTGGGTGCCGACCAGGCCGGCGGTGGTGGCGCCGCAGATCGCGAAGGAGCCGGCCAGCAACCAGAACGCCCGGGTGCGGGCGGCGTCCCGGAGCACCTTCAGCGAGCGGGTCAGGGCGCGGCCCTCGGTCACCGGCGCGGGCGGGGCCTCGGTCGCGCCGTACGGGAGCAGGCCGACGTCGGCGGGCCGCTCGCGCATCAGCAGCAGGACCGGGACGGCGACGGCGCTGGCGGCGAGCGAGACCACGACCACGGCCGAGCGCCAGCCGTGCTGCTCGACCAGCCAGGCGCCGACCGGCAGGAAGACCAGGTTCCCGGCGGCCCCGGCGGCGGTCAGCACCCCGGTGACCAGGCCCTGCCTGGCCTGGAACCAGCGGCCGGTGATGGTGGTGGCGAAGGCGCCGGCCATCGAGCCGCTGCCGAGGCCGACCAGCACGCCCCAGCAGAGCACCAGTTGCCAGGGCTCGCGCATCAGCATGGTCAGCCCGGCGCCGACCGAGATGGTCAGCAGCGCGCAGACCACCACCAGGCGCACCCCGAAACGGTCCATCAGGGCGGCGGCGAACGGGGCGGTGAGGCCGTAGAGCGTCAGGTTGACGGAGGTGGCGCTGGAGATCGTCCCGAGCGACCAGCCGAACTCGTTGTGCAGGGCGTCCATCATCAGGC
The DNA here is from genome assembly GCF_042885595.1 of Kitasatospora sp. NPDC058046. Taxonomy (NCBI): domain Bacteria; kingdom Bacillati; phylum Actinomycetota; class Actinomycetes; order Kitasatosporales; family Streptomycetaceae; genus Kitasatospora; species Kitasatospora sp. NPDC058046. The sequence continues at coordinate 132,386 of NZ_JBHVRS010000022.1, read as the reverse complement.
TCGGCGTGGAGCGGAAGCCGGCCGAGCCGAGCAGGACGAGCAGGGAGACGGCGGCCACCACCCAGGCGTAGTGCACCCGGGGGCGCTTGGCCGGGGCGGGCGGTCCGGAGCGGGAGGCGGGGGCGAGGACACGGCGTTCGGTCACGCGAACGAGTGTTCCGGGCCGCCCGGCGCCGGACGAGTGGCCTGAATGACAGCTTTCGCAAGAATCGGGCCAAGGCCCGACGTAGGCTGGCCCGGACCCACCGACATCCGAGGGGACGGCATGGCACACCTGGTCGCGGTACTCGCCCTGGAGGGCGTGATCGCCTTCGAACTCGGCATCCCCGCCCGCATCTTCGGCGGCGCCAAGGACCCGGCCGGGCGGCCGCTGTACGAAGTGGCCACCTGCACCCTGGACGGGCGGCCGGTCGCCACCAGCGCCGACTTCCGGATCGTCGTCGACCACGGGCCCGAACTGCTCGAGCGGGCCGACACGGTGGTGATCCCGGCCTCCGCCGACTCCAGCCCGGCCGTCGCCGACACCTGCTTCACCCCGGCACTGGCCGCCGCGCTGGTCCGGATCCGGCCCGGCACCCGGCTGATGTCGATCTGCACCGGCTCCTTCGTGCTCGCCGCCGCCGGCCTGCTGGACGACCGCCCGGCCACCACCCACTGGCGCTACACCGAGCGCTTCGCCCAGCTGTTCCCCCGGGTGCGGCTGGACCCCGACGTGCTCTACACCGACGACGGCGACGTCCTCACCTCCGGCGGGGTGGCCGCCGGGGTGGACCTCTGCCTGCACGTGGTGCGCCGCGACCACGGCAGCGCGGTGGCCAACGCGGTGGCCCGCAACTGCCTGGTGCCGCCGTGGCGCGAGGGCGGCCAGAAGCAGTACGTGGAGGCCCCGAGCCCGGTGGACCCCGGCGACAGCGGCACCGCCGCGGTGCGCGCCTGGGCGCTGGAGCACCTGGACCGGCCGCTGGTGCTGCGACAGCTCGCCGACCGGGCGGGGATGAGCGTACGGACCTTCACCCGGCGCTTCCGGGAGGAGACCGGGGCCAGCCCCGGCCAGTGGATCACCACCCAGCGCACCGAGCGGGCCCGCCAGTTGCTGGAGCGGACCGACCTGACGATCGACCAGGTCGCCCGGGAGTCCGGCTTCGGCACCGCCGCCTCGCTGCGGCTCCAGCTGCGCGGCCGGCTCGATGTCGCGCCGAGCGCCTACCGGCGCACCTTCCGTGCCCTCCCCGAGAGCGGCACCCTTCCCGAAAGCAGCGCCCTCCCCGAGAGCGGCACCGGCCACGAGAGCGGCACCGGCCATCAGAGCCCCGCCGTCGCCGAAAGTCCTGTCCGGCGGGCTTCCTGAGCGAAGTCTGGGAACGGACCGACCGGTGGCCGGATCCCGTCGCACGGGGGCGACGCATTGGATGGCGGCAGGCCGAGCGCACTGCGAGCACGGCACGGCAGGCCGCCATCCAACCGCGGCGCGCGAGCCCTGAGTCCGCGCCACACCCTCCGCACTCGCCGAGGAGCGGCCCGTGGCCGACCGTCCGCGATCCCCCCTGCTGGCACGAATCCCCTGGACAGCAGCACCGCGACGGTGGACGAACGTCCCCTCGGCGTCCCCTCGCAACGGAGCGCCGCACCCAAGAGTGATCAGTCGGATACGTCACGTCAATGGGTAGTCCGAAATTCGGAATGGTTGCGTCACCTTTCGGCCGGTGATCAGCCCCGGTGATCGGCACCCGCGGACGGCCGCCGCGAAAGCCGCTATTGCGCCAAAGCCGCCCAGTCCACGTCGGCCAGCGGCTCGGTCGGCCGGGCGTCGCTGCCGATCTCGCACCAGACCCGCTTGCCCGAGCCGTCCGGGTACCAGCCCCAGCGCTCGCAGAGCAGCTCGACCAGCTCCAGGCCGCGCCCGTTGGTCGCGTCCTCGTCCGCGCCCGCGTGCCGCGGGGCCGGGGGGGCCTGGCTCGCGTCGGCGACCTCCACCCGCAGCGGGGCGGCCGGGCCGCCCTCCTGCGGGCCGTCGGCCACCGGCAGACAGAGCCGCAGCACGGCCGGACAGCCGGTGTGCACCACGGCGTTGGTCACCAGCTCCGAGACCACCAGCACCACCGTCTCGGCCATCGGCGCGTCCGGGTCCACCCCGTGGTTCAGCAGCCGCGAGCGCACCCACCGGCGGGCCCGACCGACCTCGGCGGGGTCAGCCTGCACCGCCAGCTGTACCTGAAGAACCTGCACCGCTCCACCACCCGCACTCGCAGTTCGGCTGAGTCCCGGTCGGGCCGGACCGGCCGGCGGGCCCGAGCCCGTCGCCCGGTGCCGCCCGAGCCGTGCCCGGGCGCCCGCGCGATCCGTTCGCCCGCGCCCGTTCGTCCGCGCCGTCTCGTCGGTCGGGCACCGGCCGCGACACGAATACGCCTCAGGATGGGCGGGGGGACGGAACGCAGCAAGCGCTTCGGGCATATTCCGGCGATCGGGCGACAGCGCGGTGCATACTGTCCCGCTCACGCTCGCGAGCCTCGTACCGGTGATCGTCCGACCCGGGCCGACCTGCCGGTCCCGCGGTCGGGAACCTACCGCCGCGCGCCCCGGGCGCCCCGCCCGCCACTCGCGAACCACCCGTGCGGCGCGTGTCCGACGGTGCTCGTACGGCGGCGCCGACGGACGCCCCCGCCGACCCTGCCGTCACATCGACCGACCGTCGCACCATCCGACGGTCCGGTCCCGGAGGACGGCGGCCCGGTCCCGGAGGACGACGGTCCGGCCCCGGGGTCGGCGGCCCGGACCGGGGAGCACGTCCAGGAGGACGGCGATCCGTGGGGAACGGTTCCGTTCTTGCCGGAATCGCCCCCGGCGCCGCCCGGCCGCGGGATACCGTTGGGTACGCCAGCGAACCCGTCAGGAGGGTGGTTCCCGATGGCCACCCCGGAGCGGACCCCGCGCTGGGACGAGCAGTTGCAGCGCCGCCTCGCCCGCGGCGAGGAGACGGCGCTCGGCGAACTCTACGACCAGCTCGCGCCGATGGTGCACGGCCTGGCCGGGCGGATACTGGCCGACCAGGCCGCCGCCACCCAGCTCACCCGGGAGGTCTTCGCCCACGTCTGGGAGCACCCCGAGGACTTCGACCCCGCCCAAGGCTCGCTGCGCTCCTGGCTCGGCGCGCTGACCCACCACCGCGCGGTCGAACGGCTGCGGGCGCGGCGGGCCGCCGACCGCGGACCGGGCGCGGAGGCCGAGATCCGCGCCGTGGCCACCGCCGCGCGGATGCAGTACGTGGTCGACTCCCTGCCCCAACCCCTGCGTGAGACCATCGCGGTGACCTACTACGACGGTCGCACCTACCACGAGACGGCCCGGCTGCTCGGCATCAGCGAACAGGTCGCCAAGCAGCGGATGCGGCTCGGTCTGGAGCTGCTGGCCACCGAACTGGCCGAGGAGCGCGCCCGCCAGGACGGAGCCGGGGACGGAATCGGGCACGGGGACGGGGAGACGTGAGCAGCACTGAGGAGCAGCACGACGCCCTGCGCTCGCTGCTCGGCGCGTGGGCCCTCGGCGCCTGCCCGGCCCGCGAGGCGGCCGAGTTGGAGCAGCACCTGCGCGACTGCCGGGAGTGCGCCGAGGAGGCGGCCCGGCTGCGCGAGGCGGCCGGCTGGCTCTCCCTGGACGAGCCGCTGGACCAGCCCGGCTCGCTGCGCCAGCAGGTGCTCGACTGGTGCCTGGCCCGCCGGCCGGCCGAACTGCCCGTCCCCGCCTGGGGGATGCCGTACACGGCGGAGACCGCCAAGCTCGACGCGCTGCTGCGCGACCTCGGCCCGGAGGAGTGGCAGGAGGTGGCCGAACTGCCCTGGCACGGCGGCACCGAGTGGCTGCGCCCGGCCGAGGTGCTCGGCCATCTGACCGCGGTGGACGGCTTCCTGGCGCTGGCACTCGGTCTGCCCGACCCGGTGCCGGCCGCCCCGGGCCTGCCCGCCGCGCGGATCGGGCGGCGGGTGCCGCCGCAGGAGCTGGCCGCCGGTCCGGCGGTGCCGCGCGTCCCGGCGCAGGGCGGTCCGTACGCCGCGATCACCGCGCGCACCGCCCGGCTGGTCGCCGACCAGCGCGGTCTGGCACCGCAGTCGGTGCGCTCCCGCTGGCGGCGGCAGGCCCACGACCTGGTGCGCGGGGCCGCGCTCCGGCCGCAGGGCAACACCCCGGTCGACTACGGCTTCGCGGTGCTGCCGCTGCGCGACGCCTTCGTGGACCGCGCCTTCGAGTGCTTCGTGCACGGCGAGGACGTGGCCCGGGCGGTCGCCTACCCGTACGACCCGCCGGCGCCGCAGCACCTGCGGCAGATGGTGGAGCTGGTGGTCCGGCTGCTCCCCCGGGCGCTGGCCGGGCTGCGCACGGCCCGCCCCGAGTTCGCCGGGGTGCCGGCCGCGCCGGTGGGCGGGATCAAGGCGGCCCGGCGGGTGCGGCTGATGGTCGACGGCCCGGCGGGCGGCGAGTGGCTGGTCCCCCTCGACGGCGACGGCCTCCGCACCGACGGCTCCGACAGCACCGACGGCAGAGCCGGCAGAGCCGGCACCGAGCCGGTGGCCTCAATGGTGCTGGACGGCCTGGAGCTGTGCCAGCTGGCCGCGGCGCACCGCGACCCGGACCGCCTGCCGGTCGGCACCCACGGCGACCGGGCCGCCGTCCGCGAGGTGCTGCACGCGCTCCCGCTGCTCTCCAGGCCGTAGCGGGCCGTAGCAGGCCCCAGGGGCCCCGGCCCCGGCCCCGGCCCCGGCGCCGCGCCTCAGGCGAAGACGACCGTACGGGTCCCGTCCAGCAGCACCCGGTGCTCGCTGTGCCACTTCACCGCGCGGGCCAGCGCCTGGCACTCGACGTCCCGGCCGAGCGCGACCAGCTGGTCGGGGCTGACGTCGTGGGTGACCCGGGCGACCTCCTGCTCGATGATCGGGCCCTCGTCCAGGTCGGCGGTGACGTAGTGGGCGGTGGCGCCGATCAGCTTCACGCCGCGCGCGTGCGCCTGGTGGTACGGCTTGGCGCCCTTGAAGCTCGGCAGGAAGGAGTGGTGGATGTTGATCACGCGGCCGGACAGCGCGGTGCACAGCTGGTCGGAGAGCACCTGCATGTAGCGGGCCAGCACGACCAGTTCGACGTTCTCCTCGGCGACCAGGTCGAGCAGCCGCTGCTCGGCCTCGGCCTTGGTGTCCTTGGTGACCGGGATGTGGTGGAACGGGACCCCGTAGCTCTCGGTCAGGTCCTTCAGGTCGGTGTGGTTGGAGACCACCGCGGCGATCTCCACCGGCAGGGCGCCGATCCGGGTGCGGTAGAGCAGGTCGTTCAGGCAGTGCCCGAACTTGCTGACCATGAGCACGATCCGCATCCGCTGCTCGGTCGGGTGGATCTGCCAGTCCATGCCGAAGGAGGCGCCGATCGCGGCGAAGCTGGCCCGCAGCTTGTCGGCGGTGACCGGCTCGGGGGCGGAGAAGTGCACCCGCATGAAGAAGAGCCCGCTGTCGCCGTCCCCGAACTGCTGGCTGTCGATGATGTTGCAGCCGGTCATGAAGAGGTAGCTGGAGACAGCGTGGACGATGCCCTGCTTGTCGGGGCAGGACAGCGTGAGGACGTACTGGGCGCCGGCCGGCTGCTGCACTGGGGGTATCCCGTTCTAGGTCGTGACGTGCGTGGACGGTCCAGCGTGTCACATCCCGGACATGCGCCGTCCCGCTGCCCGTACTGCGGGACGGCTGCTGCCGCGGGGCGGCGGCTACCGCGGCACGGCGGCGCCCGGCGGTCAGACCCGGGTGAGGATGCGCAGCACGTCCAGCGACTTCGGCGGCGCGTCCGGGTCGTCCCCGTCACCCACGGCCATCGCGACGTGCGCCTCGCGGGCGGCCCGGACGGTCTCCGGCCAGCCGGGGTGGCCGAGGTAGGCCGAGGCCGGCGCGTCCGCACCGACCTCGTGCAGCATCTGCACGGCCCGCAGCACCGCGACGTCCACCAGTGCGGCCTCGGCGGCGTCGCGGAAGATCGTCCCGACGTACTTCTCGGCCGACCAGTGGTCCAGCCAGGTGTCCTCGACCAGCCGGTAGACGGCGTCGGTCACGTCGCCGTACCCCTCCCGGCCGGTCAGCCAGGCCTCGTGCTGGAAACCGGGGTCGGACAGCATGTGCAGCGCCGAGCGCATTCGGGCTCGCCAGCGCCACCAGGGCAGGTCGTTGAGCGGCATGCCGCCCATCGTGCTGGAGCGGTGGCCCGGACGAGAAGGGTTTCGGGTGGACCGATACGAAGAATCTGTGCTGGCGGACATGGTGAACGATCGTACGTTCCCCGTCTGTTCGTGCTCCACTCGCGATCTACACGCGTACCGCCCCGGATTTCGGCGTCCGTTTGCCGTCCGTTCGCACTTCGGCCCTCTCGGCTTGCGGCGCCGGGGCTTGGCTTGCTCCGGTGCGCCGGAGGGCGCCCCAGAGAGGGAAAACCGATGACCAGCCGAAGGGACTCCTTCCAGGCCCGTCCCCCGATCGTGCGCCGCCGCCGCCGACGCCCGATCGCAGCCGCCGCCACCGCCGCGGTCCTGCTCCCCACCCTCTTCTCGGCCTCCGCGTGCGGCGGATCGGCCGATGCTTCGACCAGCGGCAGCGACCTGACCGTGATGACCTGGGCCCCGGCGGGCACCGGCTCCGCCGACCGCCCGGGCATGACGGCGCTCGCCTCCGCCATCGGCCAGGACGTCAACACCAAGGGCGGACTGAACGGCCACCGGCTGCGCGTGATCACCTGCAACGAGCACAACACCGTGGACGGTGCCCGCGCCTGCGCCCAGCAGGCGGTGGACGCCAAGGCGGTCGCCGTGATCGGCTCGTACAGCCAGTGGGGCGAGGCGTTCATGCCGGTGCTGGAGCGCGCCGGCATCCCGCTGATCGGCGGCTACGGGCTCTCCCAGCCGGAGTTCGCCAGCCCGCTGTCCTACCCGGTGGACGGCGGCATGCCGGCGCTGATCGCGGGCAACGGCCGCCAGCTGGTGGACGCCGGCTGCAAGTCCGTCGCCCTGGTCCGCCCGGACACCCCGGCCGGCGACAACCTGCTCGGCTACCTGGGCACCGCGCTGCGGCCGGCCGGGATCCGGCTGACGGACGTCAAGGCGCCCGAGCAGTCCTCCGACTACACCCCGGTGGTCCGCAAGGCGATCGGCAAGGACGAGCCGGGCACCTGCGTCACCAGCGCCCTGGCCGCCGAGCCGACCGGCAACCTGCTGGACTCCTACCGGCGGCTGAACCCGAAGAACACCCGGATCGCCTCGATCATCGGCAGCGTCCAGCAGTCGGTGGTGGACTCCACCGGCGGCGACTCCGGCCCGCTCGGCGGCGCCTACGTCACCAGCTGGTACCCGCCGGAGTCGGCGAAGATCTGGGACGGGCTGCGCGCCGTGGTGCGCACCGACACCACCAACGGGCACCCGATCGACGTCTCCGACCCGGGCGTGCAGACCACATGGGTCGCGTACGAGGTGTTCCGGACGGCGGTGCAGAAGCTGGCGGAGGCCGGCAAGCCGGTCTCCTCGAAGGCCGTCTCCTCGCTGCTGGACGGCGGCGAGGTCATCGACGTCGGGATCACCCCGCCGCTGAACTGGGGCACCACCAACATGCTGCCCAGCAGCGGGTCGCCGCGGCTGGTGAACACCTGGGTCACCTACCAGGTGGTCAGGAACGGCCGGATGACCCTGCAGCAGCCGGGCTTCGTGGACATCCGCTGGACGCTCACCGGAGGCCGTCCGCCGGCCTGACGCACGCGCCCGGAGCGGAGCGGGGACGGGCCCTCGGGCCCGTCCCCTCCGGTCGTTCAGGGGCCGCCGTCGCTCAGCGGGCGCCGTCGCTCAGAGGTCGCCGTCGTTCCGGTTGGGCAGTCCGCTCTGGGCGGCGATCGTGTTCCAGAGCGTGGCGGCCTGCTTCTTCGCGGTGGTCGCGGTGCCGCTGGCCTGGACGGCGTTCTTGTAGTGCGGGTTGTCCTGCTTCTTCGCGTCGCAGGCGCCCTGGGCGTCCTGCGCCCAGGCCGCGTACTCGTCGTCGGCCTGGGCCGAGGCCGTCCAGGCCGCGTTGAGCTGGTCGACCAGCTGCTGGCCGCCGGGCAGCTTGTCGGTCTTCAGCTGGCCGAGCTTGCTCTGGAGCTCGCGCCGCTTGCCGGCCGCGGCGGTCAGCGCCTGCTGGGACTCGGGCAGCTTGTCGCACTTCTGCACCGAGGCGACCGCGGAGACCACCGAGCTGCGGCTGTCGCTCGCGGTGCCCAGCAGGTCCGACAGCGGCTGCGCCTGGGCCTTGACGTCCGGGTCGACGGCCGCGCCGGAGCCGCTCGCGCTCGCCGTCCCGGGGGCGCCGGTGCCGGTGGCGCCGGCGGTGGCGGCCACCGGGCCGGTCTTCTTGGTGTCGTCCGTGGGCTCGCTGCCGCCGTTCATCAGGACGGCGACCAGGATGCCGGCCGCCGCGCAGCCCGCCACCACACCGCCGATGATCAGCTTGTTGGACGGACGCCCGCCCCGCCCCGAGCCACCGGCCTGGGTCGCGTCGAAGCCCTGGCCGTAGTCCTGCCCCTGCTCCGGGGCGTAGCCCTGGTGGTAGTCCTGCGCCGGGTAGGCCGGCTGCGGCTGCGCGGCCGGCGGGTAGGCCTGGTAGCCGGGCGCGGGCTGCGGCTGCGGGTAGCCGGGCTGGGCCTGCGCCGCCGGGTAGCCGGCCGTCTGCGGGTCGCCGCCGGGGTAGGGCGGCAGGTACTGGGTCTCCGGGGCCGGATCGGGCTGCGGCGCACCGTACCCGGGCTGCGCGGCGCCGTAGCCGGGCTGCGGCGCGCCCCACGGGGCGTTCGGCGCGGGCATCGGCTGGCCCGCCATCGACTGGCCGGGCATCGGCTGCGCGGGCATGGCCTGGGTCGGCAGCGCGTGCGCGCCCTCGCCGAGGTACTCCGGCTGCCCGGAGGGCTGTCCCACCGGCGGCACCGCCGAGTGGGCCTGCGGCGGGCCCGGCTGGCCCGGCTGGCCCTGGGGCTGGCCGGGCTCGGGGCGGAACAGGTCGTCCAGGTTGAAGTCACCGGAGTTCGGGTACGAGCGGCGCTGACTCAACGCGATTCCTCACCTGTGCAGGACCGCGCACTGACGGCGGACCACATCTCGTCGGTTCTTGGGAGCATCACAGTTCCATTGGACGTCGCGCCCACGCTACCGGTTCGCCTCACCGGGTGACCACGTGGGCGGGACATCCGTCACGCTCCCTGCACAGACGATCCGCGGCGGCCCCGGGCTCAGGGCCTGTCTTCTGGATCCTCGCCGGGTCCGCCAGGATCCAGGAGACAGGCCCTGGGCCGCCGCTAAGCCGCCTCGGCGTCGGCCCGGGCGTGGAACTCCCGGACCACCCGCTGCTCCCGGTAGGGCTCCAGGCGGCGCCGGAACTCGTCCAGGTACTCCACGCCCCGGTTGGAGCGCAGCCCGCTCAGCAGCCGGACCGCCTGGGTGCCCGTCTCACAGGCGCGTTCCAGGTCCCGCTGCTGGAGCTGGGCAGTGGCCAGCAGGACGAGGTCCACCGCGCGGCGCCGGACCCGGGTCGGCGGGTGCAGGTCGAGCGCCCGCCGGGCGTAGTGCTCGGCCGGGCCGGCCTGCTCCAGGTCCCGGTGGCAGTGGGCGAGCTCGTCCGCGAGGTAGGCGTCGTCGAAATGGGCGATCCAGTCCGGGTCGTCCTCCGGGCGGCGCTTCTCCATCGCCTCCAGCGCCCTGGCCGACACCGTCTCGCAGGAGCGGGCGTCGCCGAGCAGGGCGTGGCCGCGGGCCTCGGCGGCGTAGAACATCGCCATCGCCGTCGGGGTGGCCACCGAGCGGGCGCCTTCCTGGGCGGCGCGGGCGAGTTGGGCGATCTCGCGCGGGTTGCCGAGGGTGGCGGCCAGGTGGCTCATCGAGGCGGCCAGCACGTAGCCGCCGTAGCCGCGGTCGTCGGCGGCCTGGGCCAGCCGCAGCGCCTGGATGTAGTAGCGCTGGGCGAGCCCGGGCTGTCCGGTGTCCACCGCCATGTAGCCGGCCAGTTCGGTCAACCTGGCCACGGCGGCGAAGAGTTGGCGCCCGGTCTCCTCCCGGTAGGCGCCGCCGAGCAGGCCGGAGACCACCGAGTTGAGGTAGTGCACCACCACCGGGCGCACGTGGCCGCTGCCGAAGCGGTGGTCCAGGTCGACCAGCATCGCGGTGGTCGCCTTGATCGCGGCCACGTCGGTCGGACCGACCCGGGGGCCGCCGGCCCGCGCCACCACCGGGTCCGGCGGGGTGATCAGCCAGTCCCGGCTGGGCTCCACCAGCGCGGACGCGGCGACCGTCGCGCCGGTCAGGAAGTCCCGCCGGCCGACGTCACTGCGCCACAGCTCGCACACCTGCTCCAGGGCGGCGCCGATGGTCGGCGCGAACTGGAGCCCGGTGCCGGAGCTCAGGTTCTTGCCGTCCGCCATGCCGATCTCCTCGACCGACACGCTGCGGCCGAGCTTGCGGCCGAGGGCCTCGGCGATCACGGCCGGCGCCTGCCCGCGCGGCTGCTGCCCGCGCAGCCAGCGGGCGACGGAGGTCTTGTCGTACCGAAGGTCCAGCCCGTGCTCGGCGCCGCAGAGGTTGACCCTGCGGGCCAGGCCGGCATTGGAACAGCTGGCCTCCTGGATCAGTTGCTGCAGACGCTCGTTGGGCTGTCGTGCGACGAGTGGTCTCGCGGCCATTGGGCTTCGCCTCCCCACACCCTCCGGTCCCGGCCGGCGGGCGACGATTCTGCTGATCTGTTGCCGACTGTCCGACCGTCCAAGGAATCTGACACCAGGTTAGCGATCAGCAACGCCAGCGGGATACCCACGGTGACGAACCGCACCCCCCTTGCGCCCTGGTAAATGCTCCTGTGCGCCCCCGCTGCGCCTGCCCTCGGGCCCTTCAACTCGGTCGACTAACCGGAACGGGTGACATTGCCGCGATGCACCCAACCGGGCGGCTCCGGGCCGTAACCAGCCTCACGCACGGTAGTTGAGCACCCCGTGGAAGACATCCCCGACGCGGACCGGAACGAGAAGGCCGCTCCGCCCCCCTTACTCATCGAAGCCGTCGGCTACGCCGAGACCCGCCACTGGGAGGTCGCCCCGGGCGCCTGGCTGGTCGACGACGGCGACGGCGGCGTCCGCTGCTCCTGCGGCGACCGGCGCTGCACGCTGCCGGGCGCCCACCCGCTGGACCCGGACTGGGCGCGGCAGGCGAGCGCCGGCCCCGGCGCGGTGCGGAGCTGGTGGACCGAGCGGTCGCAGGCGTCGATCCTGCTGCCCACCGGGCGCTCGTTCGACGTCCTGGACGTCCCGGAGACGGCCGGCTGCCTGGCGCTCGCCCGGATGGAGCGGATGGACCTCCAGCTCGGACCGGTGGCGGTCCAGCCCGCCGCGCCCGGGCGGATCGGACGGCGGCTGCACTTCCTGGTGCTGCCCGGGGTCGCGGCCAGACTCCCGGAGATGCTCCGCCGGCTCGGCTGGCCGCCCGGCCGGCTGGACCTGGTCGCCCGCGGCGAGGGGGACTGGACCGTCGCCCCGCCGTCCCGGATCGGCTCTCTCGGGTACGCCCAGTGGGCCCGCTCCCCCACCGCGCTCAACCGCTGGCTGCCGGACGCCGCGGAACTGATCAGCCCGCTCGCGTACGCCTGCGGCCGCGAGGCGCCCTCGGTCCGCACCGCCGGGGCCGCCCAGCCCGCGCCGGTGGGCTGAGCCCGGGCCGCTCCCCCTACCCGCTCCGTCCGACCCGCGCCATCCGGCCTGCTCCGTTCGGCCCCGGGCGTGTCGGACGCCCCCGAGACCAGCCGCCCTCTGCCGATCGGGTGAGGGCGTGCTCCGCGCGACACCACGCGCGCGAGTGACGGGCCTTGTCCCCCACCGGGGACGGGGCCCGTCATACGCATGTCCGGATAAGGCCTCCGTGTACCCGCTGGTCAACCGGCAAAGCCCCTCGTACGAGTGACAGCACTCAAGGATTGCCATGATCGGCCGAGGGGAGGAATTGCGATGTGTGGGGACGCCGGCAGGGGCGCTCGGACGGGGAAGCCGGGCGGCGGCGACGGAGGGGAAGCGGGAGGGAACAGGAGGGGACGGAGGGGATGGGGAGGACGAAGGGGCCCGCTGCACGGGGAGCAGCGGGCCCCTTCGCCGTACCGGAGTACCCCGGCGCCGTACGGGCTCAGGCCTGGGCGACGAAGACGTGCTGGGCGATGTCCTTGCCCAGCTCCGCCGCGTTGTCCCCGGTGCCGACCAGCACGCCGCCGACGCCGGCGCTCACCTTGACCGTGGAGCCCGGCCGGACGCCGGCCCGGCGCAGGGTGCTCATCAGCGCGCTGTCCGTCTGGATCGGCTCGCCGATCCGGCGGACCACGACGTCGGCCCCGGCCTCGCCCGGCTTGACGGTGTCCAGCGGGACGAGCCCGGCGTCGAAGCCCTCGCCCTCGGCCTTGGTGTCGCCCAGCTCGTCCAGGCCCGGGATCGGGTTGCCGTACGGGGACTGGGTGGGGTGGCCGAGCATGGCGAGCACCTTGCGCTCGACCGTCTCGCTCATCACGTGCTCCCAGCGGCAGGCCTCCTCGTGCACCTGCTCCCACTCCAGGCCGATCACGTCGACGAGCAGGCACTCGGCGATGCGGTGCTTGCGCATGACGCGCACCGCCAGCCGGCGGCCCTCCTCGGTCAGCTCCAGGTGGCGGTCCCCGGCGACCTGGAGCAGCCCGTCGCGCTCCATCCGGCCGACCGTCTGGCTGACCGTGGGACCGCTCTGTTCCAGGCGCTCGGCGATGCGGGCGCGCATCGGGACGATGCCCTCCTCCTCCAGCTCCAGGATGGTGCGAAGGTACATCTCAGTGGTGTCGATCAGCCCAGACATCGCCGCTGGCTCCGTTCTTCGGTGTCCTCACCGCCAATTCTGACGTACCGGACCGACAACCGGGTCCGCCCCGGGGCTCCGGGGACCCGTTTTGTTCCTGTTGACAACGATGCCGCCGGGGCGCGACCGTGCTCGCCGAAGCTTTCTCCACCGGCGGTCTGGACCACCCGGACCACCCCACCCGGCCGGATCCCCCACCGGCAGAGAGCGAAGGCAGCAGATGAACGACCTGGTCGGCCGGTACTTCGACGCGGCGATCTCCCACCTCCAGCGGGTCCGCGAGGAGGAGGCCGACACCATCGAGGCTGCCGCCGCGCTGCTGGCGGAGGCGATGACCGAAGGTCGCCGGGTGTTCACCTTCGGTGCCGGGCACTCCGCGCTGCCGGCCCAGGACGTGGTCTACCGGGCCGGCGGGCTGGTCCCGGTGAACCTGCTGAACGTGCCCGGGATGGCCGGGGTGACGGTGATGCCCGCGCCGCTGTCCAGCGCGCTGGAGCGGGTCTCCGGGCTGGCCACCGCCACCCTGGACCTGACCCCGGCGACCGCCGGGGACCTGCTGTTCGTGATCTCGCTCTCCGGCCGCCAGGTGATGCCGGTCGAGCTGGCCCGGTACGCCCGGGACCGCGGCCTCAAGGTCGTCGGTGTGACCTCGCTCGCGTACCCGCGGGAGGTGCCCTCGGCGCACCCGACCGGCACCTACCTGAAGGACCACTGCGACGTGGTGCTGGACAGCAAGATCGCGGTCGGCGACGGCGAGCTGACCCACCCCGGCGCCGAGACCACCTTCGGCCCGGTCTCCACCATCGTGACCAGCGCGCTGATGCAGGCCGTGGTCGCCTCGGCGGTCGGCCGGCTGGCCGACCGGGCGGCCGCCGGGGAGTGCCCCGCGCCGCCGCTGTTCCGCTCCGGCAACGTCCCGGGCGGCACCGAGTGGAACGCGAAGCAGATGGCCGAGAACGCCGAGCGGGTCTTCTACACCTACTGAGCCGCACTCCCGCCCGGGTGAACCCGCCGGTCCGCACCGGCAGGTCGCCCGCGCACACCCGTCGGCCGCCGCACGCCCCCACCGCCTCCCGCACGCTGGGTGCCGGACCGAACACGGGGAGTACCGGACAACCACCGGGTCTTCCCGGCCACATCCGGCCGCCCCGGCCGTCACCAGGCGTACCGGCGAGCCGCCCGGGGCAGGAGAGCGGTGCGACCGGAGCGACTGGTGGGGGCCGAACATGGCGTCTGTTGCGGGACGGACCGGGTGGGTGCGTGAGCGGGACCTGCTGCCCGAGTTCTTCTGGGCCGCCGACGCGGCCTCACTGCGCGGGCAGCGGCGCTCGGTGCTGCTCTCCGCCTGGGAGCTGGTCCTGCTGGTGGTCGCCGCGGCGACCGGCTCCGCCGACGGCGAGCCCTGGGCCTGGCCGGCGGCGGCGGCCTACCTCGGCGCGATCGCGCTGGCCGTGGTGATCAGCCGGCAGAACCCGCAGGGCCTCTGGTACGAGGGCCGGGCGGCCGCCGAGTCGGTGAAGACGCTGGCCTGGAAGTACGCCGTCCGGGCCGACGCCTACCAGCCCCCGCCGCGCCCCCTGCCGGACGCCGAGGGGCTGTACCGCTTCCAGCTCGCCCGGGTGCTCGGCGCGTTCCGGGAGACCCCGGTGGGCGTCCCGGACGCCGGGGTGGAGATCACCCCGGCGATGCGCGACCTGCGCGGGCAGCCGCTGGCGGTGCGCCGCGAGGTGTACCTGGCCGAGCGGATCCGGCTGCAGCACGACTGGTACCGCGCCAAGGCCCGCTACTGCGCCCGCGCCGGGCACTGGGCCGGGGTGCTGGGCGTGCTGCTGCCCGCGCTGGGCCTGGTGCTCGCCGTCCTGCGGGCGCTCGGCGCGTTCGGCTACGACGCGCTGGGCACGGTGTCGGCGGTGGCCGCCTCGGTCGCCGCCTGGGCGCAGCTGCGCCAGTACCGGCCGCTGGCCGCCGCGTACGCCCTGGCCGCCGAGGAGCTGGCGCAGGTCCAGCGCCAACTCGCCCAGCTGGACCTGGAGTCGATGGAGGCCGAGGAGGTCTGGGCCCGCCTGGCCCGGGACGCCGAGGACGCGATCTCCCGCGAGCACACCACCTGGCAGGCGCGCCGGGAGGTGCGCACCACCACTGACCGGGAGCACGCAACCGACCCGGAGCACTGAGGAGGCCGCAGGTGTCGTTACGGACGGTCAAGACGGCGGACGACCGCGCCCTCGCCGTGGAGTCCCTCGGCGACCCGCGCGGCCGTCCGGTCTTCCTGCTGCACGGCATGCCCGGCAGCCGGGTCGGCCCGCACCCGCGCAGCACCGTGCTGTACCGGCTGGGCGTACGGCTCATCTCGTACGACCGGCCCGGCTACGGCGACTCGACCCGGCTGTTCGGCCGCCGGGTGAGCGCGGCGGCCGCGGACGTGCGGACCATCGCGGACGAGTTCGGGCTGGAGAACTTCGCGGTGCTCGGCCGCTCCGGCGGCGGCCCGCACGCGCTGGCCTGCGCGGCGCTGCTGCCGGAGCGGGTCAGCCGGGCGGCGGTGCTGGTCGGCCTGGCCCCGCGCAACGCGACCGGACTGGACTGGTACGCGGGGATGACCCCGTCCAACGTCCGCGCCTACAAGGAGGCCGAGCGCGGGCACGGCCGGATCGCCGACGCGATGGAGTTCCGCTCCCGGCAGATCAAGGACGACCCGGTCCGGCTGCTGAACGGGCTGCGCACCGAACTCTCCGCCGCCGACCGGGAGGTGGTGGCCGACAGCGGGCTGCGGCGGATGCTCCAGAGCAACTACCGGGAGGCGTTCCGGCACGGCGCGGACGGCTGGATCGACGACGTGCTGGCCTTCACCGCCGACTGGGGGTTCGAGGTCGGGTCGGTCCGGGTGCCGACCTGGCTCTGGCACGGCGCGGACGACCAGTTCTCGCCGGTCGACCACTCCCGCTGGCTGGCCGACCACATCCCGGACGCCGAGCTGTTCCTGGAGCCCGGCGCCGCGCACTTCGGGGCGTTCCGGGTGATGACCACCGCGCTGGCCTGGGCGGCCGGCTGGGGTGCCCCGGGGGGTTCGGACCTCCACCGGCGTCCGGGGCGCTGAGCGGCCGTCAGATGAGCTGGACCACCGGCGTCAGCGGCGCCGAACCGCCGAGCACCGCCAGCACGTTGTCCACCGCCAGGCCGCCCATCGCCTGCCGGGTGCGGACGGTGGCGCTGCCCAGGTGCGGGGCGAGCACGGCGCGCTCCTGGGCGAGCAGCGCGGCCGGGACGGCCGGCTCGCGCTCGAAGTTGTCCACGGCGGCGGCGAACAGCGCGCCGGACTCCAGCGCGGCGGCCAGCGCCTCCTCGTCCACCACGCCCGCGGTCATGCTGACCACCACCGCGCCGCGCGGCAGCAGGGCGAGCCGGCGGGCGTCCAGCAGGTGCCGGGTGTCGGCGGTGAACGGGCAGGTGACGACCAGCACGGTGGAGGTGGCGAGCAGTTCCTCCAACGGCTTCCAGTCGGCGCCCCCGGCCTGCTCGGGCGGCAGTTCGCGGCGGTTGTGGTAGCCGACCGGCATGTCGAAGGCGCGGGCCCGGCGGGCCACCGCCTGGCCGATCCGGCCCATGCCGAGCACGCCCAGCGGGGTGCCGGCCAGCTCCATGCCGAGCAGGAAGTTCGGCGCCCAGGTCCAGGGCGCGCCGGAGCGCAGCAGCCGCTCGCCCTCGCCGAGCCGGCGGGTGGCGGCCAGCAGCAGCGCCCAGGCCATGTCGGCGGTGGCGGTGGTGAGCACGCCGGGGGTGTTGGTGACCAGCACCCCGCGTTCGGCGCAGGCGGCCACGTCCACGTTGTGGTAGCCGACGGCGTGGTTGGCGACGACCGCCAGCCCCGGGCCGGCCGCGTCGAGGAACTCGGCGTCCACCCGGTCGTCCAGGGTGGTGATCACGGCCCGCCGGCCGCGGACGGCGTCCAGCAGGGCGGCCCGGTCCATCGCCAGGTCGGAGTCGTGGCAGGTGACGGCGTGGTGCGCGGTGAGCCGTTCGATGACGCCGGGGGCGAGGCGCCGGGTGACCAAGACCGGGGGCGGGGTGCTCATGGTCCGGCAGCGTACCCCGCCCCCTGCCCGGTCAGACCGGCTGCGGCTCCAGGTCCCGGTTGATCCGCTTCCAGCCGCGCGCGGCGACCGTGTTGGGGTGCTCCTCGCCGAACTGCCGGATCAGCTCGGAGATCGCCCGGGCCCGCAGTTCGGCCGCCTGGGTGTGCCGCCCGCCCGACCGCAGGGTGATCGCCAGGTTGGCCTCGCAGGCCACCGCGTCCGGGTGCTGGGCGCTGTAGCGGTCGCAGAGCCCCTGGTACGCGGCCCGGCCGAGCCGCTCGGCGCGGTCCAGCTGCCCGTCGTCGCCGTAGGCGTTGGCCAGGTTGATCATCGCGTTGAGGGTGTACGGGTGCTCCGGCCCGACCGAGCGGGTCAGCCCCTCGAAGGTGATCCGGCCGCGCTCGATGGCGCCCGGGACGTCGCCGCTGCCCCGCAGGTAGATGCCGAGGTTGTTGGCGCAGGCCAGGGTGAACGGGTGCTCGTCGCCGAACAGCCGCCGGTGGCCCTCGAAGACGGTGGAGCAGAGGTCGCGGGCGGCCTCCTTGTCGCCGGAGGCGCTGTGGTCGGCGGCCAGGTTGAGCGCGCAGGCGAGCGCGTCGGGGGCGTCGGCGCCGTAGCGCTCCAGGTAGCGCTCGTAGGTCTCCTTGGTGATCCGGCGGGCCTCGGCGAGCTGGCCGATCCGGCGCAGCGAGACGGCCAGCGACTTGGCGTTGCGCAGGTTCTCCGGCAGGTCCGGGTCGAGCACGTCGCCGAGGTCGGAGGTGACCTCCTGGAGCAGGTCCACCGAGCCGCGGTAGTCACCGAGTTCGCGCAGGTCGCGGGCCAGGTTGGACTTGGTGGACAGGGTGTAGGGGTGCTTGGGGCCGAGGACGGCGGTGCGCCGGTCGAGGGTCTCCTGGTCGAGTTCGCGGGCCGCCTCGCTGTCGCCGACCAGCCGGTAGTCGATCGCCAGGTTGTTCGCCATGGAGAGCGTGCGCGGGTTGTCGTCGCCGAACAACTCGCGGAACTGGTCGAGGATTTCGCGGTCGAGGTCGAGGGCGGCCTGGAACCGGCCGAGCGCCCTGCGGTCGGCGCCGAGCGAGCCGGCCGTCATCAGGGTGTACGGGTGGTGCTCGCCGAGCAGGGCCCGCTGGCGCTCCAGGGTGTCCTCATCCAGGGCCAGCGCCTCGCCGTAGTTCCCCTGGGAGCGCAGCACGTTGGCGAGCTGGAAGCGCAGCAGCAGGGTCTGCCGGTCGTCCTCGCCCAGCTTGCCGGTCCACTCCACGTCCAGGGCGTGGCCGAGGTCGCGGGCGCGGTCGAGCTCGCCGCGCTTCCACAGGTAGCGGACCCGGTCGATGAGCAGCTGGCGGGTGTCCGCCTCGTCGCAGTTGTGCGCCTTGGACGGCGACAGGTGCGGCCAGATCTCGTCGAAGGCGGGCCAGTTGGCCGGGTCGTCGGTGTCGCCGAGGACGGGCCGGGCGCCGGTGAGGATGCGGTGCACCTCGTGGACGGCGACCTCCTGCTCGTCGGCGGTCATCCCGGCCCGGATCACCGCCTGGACGAGCCGGTGCACCTGGAAGCTGTTGCTGCCGGCGTCGACCTTGGCCAGCGCGTACCGGCCGATCGCCTGGATCACCTTGCCCAGCATGAACTTGTCGCTGAGGTCGGCGTCGAACCGCACCAGCGCCCGGATCATCTGGTCGCTGTAGAAGAGGTTCATCGAGATCGGCTCGGGCGCGAAGAACGCGCAGAGCTGGAGCAGCCGGACGGCCGCCGGGGACTGCTGGCGCAGCCGTCCGATCGACACGTTCCAGGTCGCGGCGACCGGGGTCGGGTAGTCGGCCGGGCGGCCGACGGCCAGCGCGCGGGCGGCCTCGGCGTGCAGCTGGGAGACGTAGGTCTCCACCGGGGTGCCGGTGGTGTCCAGCCAGGCGGCGGCCACCTCGACGGCCAGCGGCAGGTCGCCGACCGCCTCGGCGACCCGGTCGGCGTCCGGGCGGGAGAGGCTGCGGGCGCGCCGGCACAGGTGCTCGACGCTCTCCCCGCGGGTGAAGACGTCGACCTCCAGCGCCTCGGCGTGCCCGGTCCAGGCCTGGTTCCGGGAGGTGACCAGGATGTGGCCGGAGCCGCCGGGGAAGAACCGGCGGATCTCGGCGGGCTCGTCGGCGTTGTCGAAGATCAGCAGCCAGCGCGAGGTGGGCACGCCGCGCCGCAGCGCCTCCCGGGCCGCCTCGGCCGCCTCGGTGACCGAGTCGCCGACCCGCAGGCCGAGCCGGCGGGCGAGTTCGGCGAGCGCCGGGGCGACCAGCTCGATCTGCTCGGCGTCGATCCACCAGACCAGGTCGTAGTCGGACATGAAGCGGTGGGCGTACTCCAGGGCCACCTGGGTCTTGCCGACGCCGCCGAGCCCGTACAGGGTCTGCGGGGTGGGCAGCACGGCCGCCATGCCGCCGCGCAGCTGGTTGCGCAGCTGCTCCAGGACGGCGGCGCGGCCGGTGAAGGAGGGGTTGCGCGGCGGGACGTCCCACACCGAGGGCTTGCTGCCGGGGAAGCGCGGGCCGCCGCTGGGCGCTTCGTCGAGCGGGGAGTCGCCGCGGCCGAGCGCGCGCAGCAGGCTCTGGATCGACTGGGTCTCGTCACGGCCGACCAGGTCGACCGGGTTGCGGTTGCTGAACGGCGCGGTGAGCCGGACGTCGCCGACCCGGACCGGCAGCAGCTGGCGCCGGGTGCCGGAGGGGTCGGAGCTGACCACCGACTCCCACAGCGCCCGCGCCTGCGGGGAGCGCTGGTAGGCGGGCGAGAGCACGGCGACCGTCCGGTACGCGGAGTCGATGCCGCGCTCGGTCTCCTCGCGCGGGTCGGTGCCGGCGCTGAGGTCGCGCGGCAGCACCCGGAAGCCGGCCCTGGTCAGGACGGACTCGATCCAGTCCGCCCACATCCGGTCCTCGGGGACGTAGGACAGGTAGAGGTCGGCGGGCACGGACGGGCGGCGGCGGGTGAACGCGTCCACGTAGCGCAGCCGCACCTCCTCGTCCATCGGCGGCAGGCCGGCCGCCCGGCCCTCGGTGATCATGGAGGTGAGCCGCTCGCAGGCGGCCAGCATCGAGGTGGGCGTGCCGGTCTGGTCGCCGAAGGTCGCGAGGATCTCCTCGTAGGCGTAGAACGGCCGGTACGGGATCTCCACCGAGCCCCAGTACTGGGCGAGTTCCTCGCCCTCGAAGCCGGTCGGCAGCCCGTCGAAGCGGACCCGGGCGAGGGCGCGGCCGGCGTCCGCCTTCTCCTTCTCGCCCTCGTCGATGCGCATCGGGACGGGCAGGATGCGGATGCCGCGCTCGCGGTAGCGGTCGTGGATGTGCTGGGCGATCCGGGAGGCGCCGTCGATGGACTGGTCGCTGAGGGTGAAGCAGACCACCAGGTCGTCGGGCATCTGGACGGTGCAGATCTCGGCGATGTCGGACAGGCCGGTGCGGGAGTCGATCAGCACGTAGTCGTAGCGCTTGGCCATGTCGGCCTTGAGGGCGTCGAAGAACTGCCCGCCGTCGAAGCGGTCGTAGAAGATGTCCCAGTCGAGGTGGGTGACGGCCTCGGAGTAGTCGCGGTTGAACTGGCCCGCGGAGAGGAAGTCCAGGCTGCCGCCGGCCGGGAAGTGCGGCCAGATGAGCGAGAGCGCGTGCGGGTGCACCCGGGCGAAGTCCAGGTGCCAGCCCTCGGCGTGCTCGACCGGGCGCAGCGCCTCCTCCCGGTACTCGGCGATCAGGTCCATCATGCCGGTGGTGCCGGCCAGCGAGGCCTGGTCGAGGAACGGGTGGAAGAACTTGGCGAGGCCGGGCGCCTCCAGGTCCCAGTCCACGGTGAGCACCCGGAACCCGTTGGCGGCCAGGATCCAGGCGGTGTTGGCGAGCGCCATGGTGCGGCCGGTGCCGCCCTTGTACGAGTAGAAGGTGATGATCCGGCCGTTGCGGTCCTGCTCCGCCGCCTGCCGCTGGGCGGCCAGGTCGGCGGCGGTGAGCCCGCCGAGGCGCAGGTTCCTGGTGACGTTGTCGCTCATGCGGCCACCTCGCTGCGCTCGGCGGTCGCTTCGCGAGACACGCACCCTCCGATGATTCGTTCGCTTCGCTCACTCATTGCGGTCCTCGTCCTCCCAAGGGCGCCATCCCGTCATCGGGTTCATCGCCGTCGTCGCGGTACGGTGCGTGCTCGCGGTGCGGGTCGTTGCCGTTGTTCCGACTCCGGTGCTGGGTGCGGCCGTTGCCGTTGCTTCTGCTGTCGGCGGGATCGTCCCCCTGGTCGTCCCCGAAGGGGTCCGCCGGGGCTCCGTCCGACCCGTACCCGCCTCCTGGGCGCCGGAACGCGTCCCGCAGGCTCGGCCGCGGTGGCGGCGGTTCCTCCGGTTCGGCCCGGGTGCGGCCCTCGAAGGCGTACTTGGCCTTCATCGCCGCCCGGGGCAGCGCGTCGTCGAAGTCCTCCAGCGTGTGCAGCCCGGTCGGGCCGGTCGCGCCGAGGAAGCTCGGCCGGCTCGCGCGCCGGGTGATGCGCAGCGCATCGTCGCTCAAGTCGCCGAGTTCGTCGGAGCGTTCGGCGCACTCGGGGTCGTCGCCGTTGAACGGCTCCAGGATGCTCACCCAAGTGGCGTCCGAGCGGTCGAAGCGCCGGACCAGTTCGCGCCGGCGCGGGTCGCGCAGCGCCCAGCGGTCGAGCAGCAGCAAGCCGGGCGCCTCGGCGTTGCCGTCGATGATCGACTCGACCTCGTCGTCGAACTCGTGCACGGTCGGCTGGAACCCCAACTGCCGGGCGAGACGGGCCGCGTGCTGGGCGATCGGCGAGCCGACCGGCCGGTACGGGTGCCAGTCGGTGCGCCGTTCGCCGTAGTAGTCGGGGCTGCGGTCGGCGGGCAACTCGTTCTGGTGGTAGGAGAGTACGGAGATCCGCAGCTGCTTGGTCGGGGCGGTGACGTTGAAGGCGCTCGGGAGGGTGTTGAACTCCAGCCGCCGCCCGACCGGGATCACCGTCTCCTCGGCGACCTGGACGATCCGGGCCGCCAGCCGGTGCACGGCCAGCTCGTAGGAGGAGCGGAAGTAGCTGAGCTTCATCAGCGCGTAGAGCCCCTCGGTGGCGTACTCGGGTCCGAAGCTCGTGTGGTTGAACTGGAGTTCACTGGCCACGTTCGGCAGCCGGTAGCGGCTCATCGGCGCCCACAGCACCGGCACGATGCCGCTGGTGCGCTCGGAGTCGAGGTTCGCCGGGTAGACCGGCCGACGGGTGAAGGCGTGCCACTCCTGGCCGCACGGAACGCTGTTGAAGTACCTCGGGGAGTACAGGGGTACGAAGACCCGGCACGTCGCCAACTCGTCGGACAGCCGTTCGGCCCACAACTCGCCCTGGTGCATGGACTCGTCCATGAAGCCGACCGCGACCCCGTCCGGGACGGTGGTGAGCTGCAGCACCGCCTCGCAGAGGTCCCGGTACAACTGCCTGACCCAGTGGTTCGGGTCGCTCGCGCCCCGCGCACCGGCCTTGGGGGTGTGCGCGTAGGAGAGGAAGAAGTACGGCCGGGCGTCGTCCTCGTCCCAGCCCCGGTCAGTCACACGCGCCTCCCCCGGGCCCGTCGGCAAACCTGCCTCCCGCAGCCCCCGTGCGGCGGGGCTTCAGTGTAGGAACGACTGACACCCCAATGGAATAGCACAACGTCTCGCACGAATTGACATGACCGAAACGATGCCGCCACCCGTGCACAGGGAGCAGTACCCTCGTTCCGGCCGCCACGCACCACCAGGAGGGCATCCGTGGACCACCTCGACTGGCAGAGGTCCAGCACCAGCAGCGACAAGGATGACTGGATCGAGATCGCCTCCGCGGGCGACCACGTCTACATCCGGCAGTCCAACGACCCCACCCTCGTCGTCACCACCACCCGCATCAAGTTCAACGCCTGGGTCCGCGGCGCCAAGGCCGGCGAGTTCGACCACTTCGTCGCCTGACCCCGCCGGGCCCCTGAGGCGGGAACGGGAAAGCCGGACAATTCAGCGCCTTTCCCGATTTCTCCCGCGGACTTCCGCACCGCCGCGGACCCGGCCGGTTCCGCGGTGCGGAATGGGCCGGGCCCGCGGTCGACCGGCTATTCGCCGGGCCGCGCGTGCGAAGAAATCATTTCCACAATGTTTCGGCCGGTTGCACCGCACCGGAACGACGCCCTGATCCCGTACGATCGCGCGTCCGGCGCCCCGGTCAGCCGACGGCGGCCAGTTCGAGGTCCGCGTACGCCTGGCGCGCCCGCTCGATGTCCTCGCCGTACAGTTCCGACCAGGCGACGATGCCCTCGACCAGTCGCAACAGGCTCTCCCCCATGGGCGTGAGCTCGTACATCACGGCCGGCGGACGGCTCCCGACGACCCGGCGCCCGATGAAGCCGTCCCGCTCCAGGCGGACCAGCGTCTCGGACAGCACCTTGCCCGAAACGCCCTCCATGCCGGATTTCAGATCGCAGAATCGTCGCGCACCGGCGGAAATCTGCTGACAGGCGAGCATCGTCCACCGCTCGCCAATGCGGTCCATTACCAGACGCGCAAGACAGTCACCATTCATTTCGGTCTCCCCCCGTGGACCGGCTGTTACTTCGGGGTAACCATAACTCCCCAGGGTGCGGTCGTCACGGTGAAGTGGATCACGGTCCTGATCTATAACTGGGGACCTCCTCGATCACCACTTCCCAGGGGTTCCCCATGACCATTTCGCCCGAGAAGACCGTCACGGCCCTCGCCGCGGCCGCCCAGGCCGCGCCCGAGTGGGCCGCCGCGGGGGCCACCGTCCGCTTCGTCCTCAGCGACCCCGACACCGAGGTGACCCTCGACCCGCGGGGCCGGACCACCGACGACGCTCCGACCCACGTGCTGCGAATCAGCTGGGCCGACCTGCTGGACATCACCTCCGGCCGACGCACCTTCATGCGCTCCGTCACCGGCCGCCGGCTGTCCTCGCACGGCCCGGTGATGCAGACCTTCGCTTTCGGCCAGGCCCTGGCGGCCTTCGGCCTCGGCCGCTGAGCACCCGGAGTCCGGAATCCCGGACTCCGAGCCCTCCGGACGTCCACCACCCCAGACAAGGAGCACCCATGTCCACCCTCCACTCCCCCGCCGACCACCCGCTGCTCGCCGCCCACGAGGCGGACGCCCTGCGCACCGTGGTCGCGTTCGCCAAGGACCAGGTGGCCCCCGGCGCCGCCGAGCGCGACGCCGTCGAGAAGGGCCAGGTGGACTGGGACACCGTCCGCGCCGGTCACCAGGTCGGCCTGCTGCGGATGGCGATCCCCCGGGAGCTGGGCGGCCTCGGGCTGAGCCAGATCGCCGTCTCGCTCGTCCTGGAGGAGCTGGCCGCCGCCGACCCCGGCATGGCCGTGGTCTTCGGCGCGACCGGCCTGTTCCAGACCCCGATCCTGATCTCCGGCGACACCCGCCTCCAGGAGCGCTACCTGCCGAAGTTCCTCGGCCCCGACCCGGTCCTGGCGTGCAACGCCGTGGCCGAGGAGCGCAACGGCACCGACCTGGTGCTCCCGCAGAACGCGCCGCACGCCCAGGAGATGACCAGCGCGAGGCGTTCCGGCGGCGAGTTCCTGCTGAACGGCACCAAGCGGTACATCACCAACGCCCCGGTGGCGACGTACGCGACGGTCATGGCCAACCTGGAGGGCGAGCCCGGATCGACCGGCCTGACCTGCTTCGTCACGGACCTGGAGCAGGACGGCGTCACCCGCGGCGAGATCCACGACAAGGTCGGCTACCGGACCGCGCCGGCGGGCGAGCTGGTCTTCACCGACGCCCGGGTCCCCGAGGAGAACGTCCTCAACGGCCTGGCCGGCGGGTGGGACCTCAACGTGGCGATCGGCAACGTGACCCGGGTGACCTGCGCGGCACTGGCCACCGGCATCGCCCGGCACGCCCTGGAGCGGGCCGTCGCCTGGAGCGGCAGCCGCCGGCAGGGCGGCCGGCTGCTGTACGAGCACCAGATGTCCGCGCGCAAGCTCGCCGACATGGCCGCGCGCGTCTCCGCCTCCCGGGCCCTGTACCTGGACGCCGCGGTGAAGGCCGACAACGTCATCCCGACCCCCGCGTACGAGCCGGCCGTCGCCAAGCTGGTCGCCGACCGCGCCGCCATCGACAACGCCGACGCCGCCATGGCCCTGATCGGCGCCCAGGCCTTCCAGCGCGGGGATGGCATGGACCGGGTCCTGCGGGACGCCTACGGGCCGCGGATCTACGAGGGCTCCCCCGAGGCGCTCGCGCTCGTGATCACCGGCGAGCTGTTCTCCGTCCCGGAGATCCGATGACCACCGCCCTCGCCGACCGCCACCGCGACGACCTCCTGCGCGACGGCGCCGACATCACCCTGCCGGGCCTGGAGGAGTCGCTCACCGGGGACCCGCTCTTCCACGCGGTGAGCCCCGAGGGGCTGCTGGTCCTGACCGTCGCCGGCGCGCGGCTGCCGGCCGCCGCGCTGGAACAGGTCTACCGCTTCCGCCTGGTGCAGTACCTCCAGCGCGGGTGGGTCGACGCGGCCGCGGTGGCCGCCCGCGGTCTGCGCGCCGAACCGTACGACGAGTTCGCGCTGCGGGACTTCCACACCCTCGTCGTGGAACGGTCCACCGGGCGCCTGCGCGGCTACGGAACCCTGGCCGCGGCCCGCGACCACGCCGACACCCCGCTCGGCGACCCCGGCCACCGGCCGTTCGTCGTCGAGCGGGACTACGCCCTCCCGCTGGCCGAGCACCTCGGCCCGCGGACCCCCTCGCACCTGGTGCGGGAGGGCAAGCGCCTGGTCCGCGACTACGCGATGCCCCGCTCGCAGGCCGCGGTCAGCGTCCCCTGGTGGGTCTACCTGGCCTGGGCGGCCGGCTGCCTGGAGGTGCTGGACAGCGACCCTGCCGCCGCGATCGTGGGCGACGGCAAGCTCGAAGGGGCCGTCAACCAGCTGCGCCTGCTGGGCTTCGCGGTGCGGACGCTGGATGTCGCACCCGTCCCGCCCGACCCCACCGACCTCTTCGCCCCCATGTGGGACCAGCAGGAGCGCTCGTACCCCTTCGTCCTCACGGACGACGGGGCGCTGCGGCCGACGCTGGAACACCTGCGGACCGTGCTCGGCTCCGGCCTGGAGGGCTCGGTGCGCTCCCGACTCGTCGACTTCCTGGAGGCCCGGTCATGACCGCGATCGACGTGGAGACCCCCGAACAGGCCCGTGAGCTGGACGAGGCGCAGTTCTACGCGTGCCTGACCCAGCGCAACCAGGGCCTGATCCCGGACGAACTCCAGGAACGGATCGGCCGGACGCGCCTGCTGATCGCCGGCTGCGGCTCCATCGGCGGGGCCACCGTCCAGCCGCTCGGACGGATGGGGTACCGGCACTTCGTCCTGGCCGACGTGGGCACATACGAGCTCAACAACCTGAACCGGCAGAACGCCACGGTGGACGACCTGGGCCGGAACAAGGCCTCCGTCGGCGTCGATCTGCTGCGCGGGATCAACCCGCACGTCGACGCCCGGGTCGTCCCGGACGGCATCACCGCGGCCAACGTCCGGGCGCTGGTGGAGCAGGCGGACGTGATCGTCGACGGTGTCGACGTCACCACCCCCTCGGGCCTCGCGGCCAAGATCCGCCTGCACCAGGAGGCCTGCCGCCAGCGCAAGCCGCTGGTGACGGCCTGGGACATGGCGGGGATGCTCGCCGCCCAGTGCTTCGACTACCGGGTGGTCCGGGAGATCTTCGACGGCCAGATCGCCCCGGGCGACGAGGAGCGTCTGGACACCTGGGAGGTGGTCTTCCGGATCGCGCCCCGGGCGCACATCCCCGGCGAGATGTACCGGGAGCTGCGCCGCGGCCTGGCCCGGCCGGACTACAGCGTTCCCCAACTCACGGAGGCGGCGACCCAGTTCGGCGCGCTCGCGGTGCACATGGTCAACGTCCTGGTCTCCGGGCGGCCCCTGCCCCGCACCGTCGCAGTGGACGTCCACCACGTCGCGATGACCAGGGGCCGGCGCCTCGTCGACCGCCTCCACCGCCACCTGGAGCGGGCCCGTTTCCTCGCCTGGCTGCCGCCGGAGCAGGCCTGGAACGGCTTCGCCCCCGCACCGGTCTACCGGGCCCGCCGCCAGTGGGCCCTGCGCGTGGCCGGCCCGTCGAGAGAGAGGACAGCACCATGACCAGTGACTTCACCTACACCGACATCCGCAGCGCCGGCATCCGGCTGACCGCAGAGGAGTCGGAGCAGATCGCCCGGGCCGCGCTGGCCGTCGCCCTCGACTTCCGCGGGCACTCGCTGCACGACGCCGGTCTGCTGCACGCGGTCGAGCTGGCGGCCGCCGCGCTGCCGGCCCCGGTCCGGCGGGCGCTCATCGCGTTCCGCGACCGCAGCAACGCCGGCGGCTGCCTCCTGCTCGCCGGCCTGCCGGTCGGAACGCTGCCCGCCACCCCGGACCAGCCGGAGTCGGAGCCGACCTGGTCGGAGGTCCCGGTGGCGACGATCAGCCAGCTCATGGTCATGTCGATGCTCGGCCGCTCCATCTCCTACAGCGACGAGAAGGACGGCCGGCTGGTCCAGGACGTCTGCCCGAAGCGCGGCGCCGAGCAGCGCCAGGAGAACAGCGGCTCCGTCCTGCTGGAGCTCCACACGGAGGACGGCTTCCACCCCAACCCGCCGCACTTCCTCAGCCTGGTCTGCCTGCGCGCGGACCACGACCAGGTCGCCGCCACCGTCAGCGGCGGGATCGGCGACGCCCTGCCGCTGCTGGACGCCGAGACGGTGGCGGCCCTGCGGCGGCCGGAGTTCCGGACCAGGTTCAGCTCCTCCTTCGTCCCGGACGCCTCGGTGGGGGTGCTGACCGCGCCCATGCCGGTCCTCTCCGGCGAGGAGGACTGCCCGGACCTCATGGTGGACTTCCACGCCACCGTCGCGACCACGCCGCGGGCGCGGACCGCGCTGGAGCGGCTGGAGGAGGCCGTGCGCCGCACGCTCAAGGGGCTGGTGCTCCGGCCGGGCGACCTGATCATCCTGGACAACCGCCGTGCGGTGCACGGGCGCACCGACTTCACCCCGCGCTACGACGGGAACGACCGCTGGCTGCGGCGCTCCTTCGTGGTCACCGACCTGCGGCCGCTCAACGGCCACCTCGGCCAGGGCGGTCAGGGCCGCAGCCACCGGCCGGTGACCCCGGTGGCGGCCGGCGCCGAGCGCGTGCTGGTGGGCACGGCCGGCGTCTGACGCCCCGGGCTCAGGCCATCCACACCCGGGCGTCGGCGTTCTCGTCGGTGATCCGCTTCAGCTCCCCGTCGACGGTCGCGGCCGCCCGCCGGAAGACCTCCCGCCCCGCTTCGGTGAGTCGGATCTGGTAGCCGCGGCCGTCGCCCGGGGAGGGCCTGCGGTCCACGTACTCCGCGTCGACCATCTGCGTCAGCATCCGGGAGACCTGGGGCTGGCTGCGCGAGGTGCGGGTACTGACCTCTCCCGGGCGGACCCAGTCCCCCTCCGCCCACAGCACCTCCATGATCTCGTACGCGGTCACGCAGAGGTCGAACTCGTCGGACAGGGTGTGCTCGATCCTCTGGTTCATCTGCGCGCAGACGCGCACCAGGGACAGCCACCGATCGGCAAGAGGAGTGTTCGCCACGCTCCGCAGTCTAGATCCGACCCCCCTTCCATGTCGATTCATGCGCATGTATCTTGTTGCCCCGGAAAGGAGAACCGATGACTGAGGCAATCTCACTCGTGGACGCCAAGCAGGAGAACGACCGAGGAACCGAGCAGGGGCAGGAGCGGCAACCCGCCAAGACCTCCTGGATGCCGATGGCCGCCGTCGGCGTCGCCCAGCTGATGGTCATGCTGGACTCGACGGTCGTGAACGTGGCGCTGCCCTCGATCGGCTCCGAGCTCCCCGCCGACCAGACCGCCCTCCAGTGGACGATCAGCGCCTACATCCTCATGTACGGCAGCCTGCTGCTGTTCGGCGGCCGCGTCGCCGACGTCGTCGGACGGCGCCGGTCCTTCCTGGCCGGCCTGACCACCTTCGCCGTCGCGTCCGTCCTGTGCGGCCTCGCCGGCAACCAGGAACTGCTGATCGCCGGCCGCGTGCTCCAGGGCCTGGGAGCCGCGGTGCTCTCCGCCGCCGCCCTGTCGATCGTGGTGACGGTGTACCAGAACGAGGACCAGCGCAAGGCCGCCCTCGCCACCTGGAGCGGCCTCGGCGTGATCGGGGCCATCCTCGGCGCCGTCCTCGGCGGGCTCGTCGTCTCGGCCGTCAGCTGGCGCTGGGCCTTCCTGATCAACATCCCGATCAGCCTCGCCTCCGGGATCATCGGCCTGCGCAGCCTGCCGGCCTTGCGCGCCGACGGCCGCCGCCCGCTGCGCCTGCCCACCGCCTTCTTCGCCACCGCCGGCCTGGCCTGCCTGTCCTTCGGCCTGATCCGGCTGCACGACGGCATGACCTCCGTCACCGCGTGGGCCAGCATGGGCCTGTCCGTACTCCTGCTCGCCGGCGTCGCCCGGGCCGAACTGGGCAAGTCCGACCCGCTGCTCCCGCTGCACCTCCTGCGCATCCCCACCTACTGGCTCAGCAGCCTCGGGCTGCTGCTCGCCGCGATCGTGATGATGGGCAGCTCCTACCTGGCCAGCAACTACTTCCAGGGCGCGCACGACATGAGCGCCTTCGCCACCGGCCTCTCCATGCTCCCCATGGGCCTGGCCGCGCTGGTCTTCGCCTCCGTCGTGCCCAACCTCATCGGCGCCGTCGGCCCGGGCCTGACCTACCTGATCGGCGCACTCACCCAGATCGCCGGCGCCGCCGTCCTGGTCACCGGACCGTCCAGCACCGTCGTCGCCATCGTCGCGCTGACCGTCATCGGGGCCGGCCTGCCCACCTGCTTCGTCCCGCTGTACGGGGTCGGCACCTCCCACGTGCTCCCCGAGGAGTCCGGCGTCGGCTCCGGCCTGCTGAACACCTTCAACGAGAGCGGCGCCGCCCTCGGCATCGCGGTGATCGGCACCATCCTGGCCACCTCCACCGACGGCGAGCTGGCCTCCGGCGCCACCGCCCCGGACGCCATGACCACCGGCGTCGGCAACGGCTTCCTCGCCGTCGTGATCTGCGCGGCCCTCGCCGCCTGCATCGCCCTGGGCCTGCACCGGCTGACCCGTGCCGCCGGGCAGACCGCGACCACGGAGTCCTGAAACCACCCCCTCCCCGGGCCGAACCGGCCCCCCGGAACGCCCGACCGGCCCCCCGCCGGTCGGGCGTTCCGCTGTCCGGGCCCGGGGGTCACCCCCCGTAGCGGGCGGCCAGGGTCCGGACCGTTGCGGCGATGCGGGCGCGGAGTTCGGCCGGTTCCAGGACCTCGACGTCGGCGCCCAGCCGCAGGAACTCCCCGTGCGCGTGGTCCAGCGACTCGATCGGCACCCGGGCCTCCGTCCAGCCGTCGGCCGCGGCGGCGACCCCGAGGCGCCGGGCGCCCTCCGGAGTGAGCCGGAGCAGCGCCTCCCCGGTGTGCAGCCGGGCCCGGAAGTCGGCGAGGTAGTCCGCCCAGTACGCGCCCAGGCCGAAGCCGTCCGGCACCGCGAACCCCTCGTCCAGCTCGCGCAGTTCGACGACCTGGTCGACCCGGTAGGTGCGCATCCCGGCCGGACCGGCGGCGACCAGGTACCAGCGCCCCGCCTTCAGCACCAGCCCGTACGGCTCCACCCGCCGCTCGATCTCCTCCGGCGCCCGCCAGCGCCGGTACCGCAGCACCACCGCCCGCCGCTCCCACACCGCGGCGGCCACGGCGGCCAGGTGGGGGGTCTCGTCCGCCGCGCCGTACCAGCCGGGCGCGTCGAGCAGGAAGCGCTCCTGGATCCGCCCGGCGTGCTCGCGCAGTTCGGCCGGCAGGGCCGCCCGCAGCTTGAGCTGGGCGGCGGCGAGCGCCTCTCCGAGGCCCAACTGGGCTGCGGCGCCCGGGAGTGCGGCGAGGAAGGCGGCCTGGGCCTCGTCGGCGGTCAGCCCGGTGAGGCGGGTCCGGTAGCCGTCGACCAGCCGGTACCCGCCGGCGTGCCCGGCGTCGCCGTACAGCGGGACACCGGCGGCGGCGAGCGCCTGGACGTCCCGGTAGACCGTACGGACGGAGACCTCCAGCTCCGCCGCCAGCTGCTCGGCGGTCAGCCGGCCCCGGTTCTGGAGCAGCAGGAGCAGGGCGACCAGCCGACTCGCGCGCATGCCGCCCAGTATCCACTGACAGGGGATGTCAGGGGAGCGCTCCTACGCTGCGGCCCATGAACGACTTCACCCGCACCGGGGCGGCCACCGCATGAGCCCCGTCGTCGAACTCCGCCGGTACACCTTGCACCCTGGCGCCCGGGAGACCCTGATCGAGCTGTTCGAGCGCGAGTTCGTGACCGGCCAGCAGGCGGTCGGCATCACCGTCGGCGGCCGCTTCCGCGACCTGGACGACCCGGACCGCTTCGTCTGGCTGCGCGCCTTCCCCGACATGGCCGACCGGCGGCGCGCCCTGGAGGCCTTCTACGGCGGCCCGGTCTGGCGGGAGCACCGCGACGCGGCCAACGCCACCATGGTCGACAGCGACGACGTCCTGCTGCTGCGCGGCCCCGGCTTCACCCCGCCCGCGGGCGCCCGCGAGGTCCTCGCCACCGTCTGCCACCCGGCCGACGCCGCCGCCTTCGACGCCTTCGCCACCGAACACCTGCTCCCGGCCCACGCGTTGCACCGCACCGAGCACGCCGAGAACGACTTCCCCCGGCTGCCCGTCCGCACCGGCGAGGACGTCCGCGTCTGGTTCGGGCCCGCCGAGCCGGCCCCCTGGCCGTCCCGGCGACTTCGGCTGGAACCCGTCACGCCGTAGCCCCCGGACGCACCCCGCCGCACCCGCTCCGTCAGGGGCCGACGAGCCCCGCCAGCTCGTCGGCCGACTCCGGTGCCAGGCGGTAGAACCCCTGGAGGCCGACCGCCCGTTCGAGGCGGCCGTCCACCACGTGCTTCAGGTTCCGCGTCCGGTTGCGGCGGTTGCGCCAGGTGAGCCGCTCCAGCAGCTCGCCCGGCACCGGCCGGTCGAAGCGCACCGGCGTCGCGTCCACGTGCACCGCCGAGGCGCCGCAGCCGCCGGCGCCGAGCATCGACCAGGCCTCGTGCCCGGGGAACGCCGGGTCGTCCCAGCTCGCGGCGGCGGCGCCGCAGCAGTCGCCCCGCTCCCGGTCGACCACCCGCATCCGGCTCACCACGAACACCTCGCACCGGTTGACGTGCAGCGCGTACACCTCGTCCCCGGCCCGGGCCCCCGACCAGGCGGGCAGCGAGGTGTGCACCCCGCTGAAGGCGACCGGGGGCCGGGCGCCCACGTGGCCGGCCTTGCGCAGGGCGCGGCAGGTCGGCTGGGTCCACAGGACGGTGAAGGCGTCGGGCATGCGGCGATCGTAGGAGCGGGCACGGACAACGGCGGGGTGCGCGTTCCCTGCGCGCGCCGGGCACGTGCCCTACGCGCCCGCTCCTGCTGCCGCCCCTACGCGCCGGCCCCGGAGAGCCAGCCGTCGACGGGGACCCGGCAGGAGTTGAGGATTCCGGCCACCATCCGGTACGTCCCGACCAGCGCCAGCAGCTCCAGCAGCCGCGGCGCGGAGTAGCTGTCCGCCAGCGCCTCCCAGGTGGCCGGGGAGAGCGCGTGCCCGTCGTGCAGCTCGTCGACGGCCCGCAGCAGGACGCGGTCGGTCTCGGCCCAGTCGGGGTGGTCCGGCCCCTCCGGGACGCGGGCGATCTCGGGCCCGCTCAGCCCGGCGAGGCCGCCGAGCCGGACGTGGTGCAGCCACTCGTACGTCGAACCGGTGCGGTGTGCGGTGCGCAGAACAGCCAACTCCCGTTCGCGGGGCGGGATCGTGCCCTGGTTGAGCAGGGCGAGCAGCGGCGCCAGGCTGGTCAGCAGGTCGGGGTGGTGCCCGATGGTGGCCAGCACGTTGGGCACCGGGAAGCCCTCCAGCGGCCCGGCTCCCTCAGCCGGGAACAGCTGCCGGACGACGCCCGGCAGGCCCGCGGCCAGCGCGGTGACCTCGGCGGCGACCTCGGCCCCGGCCCGCGGGGCCAGCAGCGGGGCGGGCTCGTACGCGTCCAGGAGGCCCAGGAGTTCCATCTCGCCCGGGGTTCCGTCGCCGTTGAGTTCGCGGTGGACGGCGCCGATGTTGAGGACCAGCCGCTCGGGGTCGGCCAAGTCGGCGAGGCCGATCAGGTCCATCTCCCGTGCGGCGCGCAGCACCGGCACGCCCGCCCGGTGGGTGCGCTCG
Source organism: Kitasatospora sp. NPDC058046 (assembly GCF_042885595.1). Taxonomy (NCBI): domain Bacteria; kingdom Bacillati; phylum Actinomycetota; class Actinomycetes; order Kitasatosporales; family Streptomycetaceae; genus Kitasatospora; species Kitasatospora sp. NPDC058046. The sequence continues at coordinate 99,160 of NZ_JBHVRS010000022.1, read as the reverse complement.
GCATGGTCGCGGACCCGCTCCAGGTAGTCGCGGAAGGAGCGGACCTCGGGCTTGCCGACGACCGGCCCGTGCCCGGGCACGATCGTATCGACGTCCAGGCCGAGGATGCGGTCGCAGACGGCGATCCAGTTGCCGATCGGGCCGCTGTGGATCACCGGGTGGCCGCCGATGAACAGCAGGTCCCCGGCGAACAGCACACCGGAGTCGGGCAGTTGGACCAGGATGTCGCCCTGGGTGTGGGCGGGGCCGACCTCGATCAGCCGGACGGTGCGCCGCCCGACAGCCACGTCCAGCTCGCCGGTGAAGGTCCGGTTCGGCGGGGTCGGGGTGATGCCGCCGAAGTCGAAGGTCTCCCGCATCCGCTGGACGACCTTCGGCAGCCGGAGGTCACCCGGCGCGGCGACCACCGCGTGCAGGTGGTCGGCGCGCATCTCGGCCGCGGCAGCCTCGGAGGCGATGGTCACGACGTCCGGGAGGAGCTGGTTGCCCCACCAGTGGTCGCCGTCGCTGTGGCTGTTGACCAGCGTGCCGATGGTGACGTGCGGCAGGGCGCGCGCGACGGCGTCGAGCAGCTCGCGGGTCTGCGGGACGGTGAACAGGGTGTCGACGAGCAGGGCCTCGTCGCCGGAGGCGATCAGCCCGGCGTTGCTGAGGCCCCAGGAGCCGTTGGGCTGCAGGTAGGCGTAGGTGTCCGGGGCGATCTCGTGCAGGCCGAGGGTGTACGGGACGGCCATGAGTGGGCCTCCTCACTGATTGGACTGGAGTACCAACATGTACTCCAGTCCATCAATGGATTCAAGTACGCTCCCTTTGTGACCTCTCCTCCCAACCGACACGACCAGCGCCGCACCGCGACCCGGGAACGGCTCCTGACGGCAGCCCTGGAGCTGTTCGCCACCCAGGGGTACGCGGCCACCACCTACGACCACATCGCCGAACGCGCGGACGTGGGACGCCAGACGGCCTTCAACCACTTCCGCCGCAAGGAGGACTTCGTCACCGCCTGGGTCCAGCAGCGGCACGAGGTGCTGAACCGGCAGGACGAGGCGAGCGCATCCACCGGCGACTCCGTCATCGATGCGCTCGCCGACGCCCTGCGCACCCTCGCGGAGCTCAACGAGCGGGAGTACGCGCTGGCCAAGGACCTGCACGACAGCGGAGTCCTCCACGCCGCCTTCGCCCTCGGCGCCACGACGCCGCAGGCGTTCGTCACCGCCACCACCCGGGGAGCCGAACAGGGCGAGATCCGGCCGGACTTCGACCCGGCGGCCGTCGCCGACCTGGTGTTCGACACCTACATCATGACCCTCGGCCGCTGGCTCGCCGCCGGCGCGGACCGCCCGCTCGCCGACGCCCTGCTGGCCAGGCTCGACATCCTCGCCACCGGCTTCACGGTCGGCTACTGACCGCACGGGCGCGGGCCCCGTCCGACGGACGGAGCCCGCGTGCGCCCGCTACCGGTACTGCCTGAACTCGCGGACGAGCGCGAGCAGGTTGATCAGAGTGCTGGCCGGAACATTGCCGAGCGAGACCAGGACCTGCCCGTTCAGGACGGTCTCCCCGGGCTGGGCGGACGGCCAGAGCAGGCCGAACTCGCGCCCCTCGGCGCGGAGTTCCACGATCAGGCCGGCGATCTGCCGACTGGTGAGGTGCCGGATCGCGGGATCGGCCGGCCGGATGGGATAGAGGGCGTTCACGCGACCAGGTCCAGCTCGAACCAGACCCGCTTCCCGAGCTTCTGCGGCTCGACACCCCAGCGGTGCATGAGCCCCTCGATCAGCTGCAACCCCCGCCCCGACTCGGCGAGCAGACCGAACTTCTGATGCTTCGGCAGCTCCGAGCTGCGGTCGGCGACGGTGACGCGGAGGGTGCCGCCGGAGTAGACGACCGTGACGACGGGCGAGGCCGTCAGCCCGTGCCGCCACGCGTTCACGACCAGCTCCATGAGCGCGAGTTCGGCGTCCCCGATGACCGGGTCGGGGTACCCGGCGCGCTCCATCGCGTCGCGCAACACCTCGCGGGACACGGTGAGGGAGGGGGAGTTGAGGTTGGGGTCACACATGGGGAATCTCCCATCAGCTCAAATGAGCTACGCACGGAGAGACCTGACGCCTCATCCGGCGAGCAGTGCAGTGAAACTTTAGGGTCTTCTCGGCAAAGTTGGCAACACGCTCTGCGCATGGATCTACACTGTCCGTAGGTGACGGTCCGCGAGGAAGGCACGCCGGTGGCATTCAGGACTGGGATCAGCGAACGTCAGCGCCGGTTCGGCGAGGAGCTTCGCCGTGTACGTGATGCCGCCGGACGCTCGGCGCTGGAGATCGGCCAGGCGATCGGCGTGAAGGGGCCAGCGGTCAGCCACATCGAATCCGGTCGGATGGGCCTCAACCTTGACCGATTGAATGTCTGGCTTGATCTGTGCGAGATCACAGACACCGACTACCGAGCCGGTCTTGCAGCCATGAGCAAGGGTTCCAAGACGGCCTGGTGGAACGACTACAAACCTCACGTGCATCCCACCGCGATCGATCTCGCCGAAGCAGAGGCGAGCGCGACGGCCTTGGACAGCTACCAGACGCTCCTGATTCCCGGCCTGCTCCAGACCAAGGCCTACAGCGAGATCATCCACGACTACGCGGAGAAGAGGGTCGAGTTCCGTCAGCGCCGACAGGAGCTGCTCGCCGTCGAGAACGCCCCACCCTTCCACGCTGTTATCCATGAAGCGGCTCTGCACATGATGTACGGGGGACCGACCATCATGCGCGACCAGCTGAACCACCTCATCGAGGTCAGCAGGCTGCCCCATGTCACGGTCCAGATCCTCTCGTTCGACTGCACCACCTACTCCCGGAGTGAGACCCCGTTCGTCCTGATGCACGGGGCTCACGTACGCCTTGACTCGGTTCTGCTGGAACATCCACATGATTCAGACTTCTTGGGAGATCCTGAGGACGTGGCCGCATTCCGACGTAGGTTCGAGCGACTCAGGGGACTGGCCCTGCCGCCCCTGAACACGGCCACGCCCTCGTCGCCTTCCCATCGCGACTCGTGGGGCTTGATCCAGCACGTTCGGTACAAGATTCAAGGTAGGTAGTCATGAGCCAGCTCAACTGGCAGAAGTCGAGCTTCAGCGGCGACAGGGCAGACTGCGTCGAAATCGCGTCCGCTGGCGACCTCGTCTACATCCGTGAGTCCGACGACCCCACCACCATCGTCGCCACCACGCCCACCAAGCTCGCCGCCTGGCTCCACAGCGCCAAGGCCGGCGAGTTCGACCACCTCGCCGAAGCCTGACTCCCCTCCCCCGTGCCCCGGCGGTGGGCCGGGCACGGGGACCCCGTTCAACCCACTCGCCCCGCCAGTCCCAGCACGCGGTACCAGTGGCTCGTCTCCACGCCCTCCGCATCGAGCCCGGCCAGGTCCCGGAAGCGCTCCCCCGCGATCCACTCGAAGAAGAACTCCTCGACACTGCCCGCGACAGGCTCGACCCTGCACCCGGTGAACCAGATGCAGCCCTCGTCCGGCACCCTCCACACGCTGCCGTCGCGATCCACCAGCAGCGGGCTCGACGCGGCTTCCCCGAAGTAGAAGAACCGCGACGCGTCCTCCAGCACCCCACCACCGGGCAGCCCCGCTCCCTCCAGCCCCTCCGCCCACTGCCGGTCGGCCAACTCGTCGGCCCGGTAGAGCCGGCACGAGTGGTCCAGGTAGAGCCCGTCACTGGCCGCCATCAGCTCCCTGACCCCCTCGGGCGTCCCCGCCGGAACCGAGCTGCCGTCCCCACCCTGCGGCACCTCACAATCCAGGAGCCCCAACTCCTCCCGGTACACCGCCAATGTGGACCGCAGAAGCCCCATCACCTCGAAGACGCCAGCCATCTCCCCACTCACCCCCAAAACGACAACCCCCTAAAGTCTCGCGCGGGAAGTCGACTGGGCCGACTTCCCGCGCAGAGAGCAAGCTCTCGGCCCGTACGCCAGGCATCCTGGGACACGAGCCGTCGTGGTAGCAGCACACGCACGGCAGAGGCTGTACCGGACTTGCTCCAGCCGTCACACAGCGCCGGAAAGGTAGACATGGAACAGCTCAACTGGCAGAAGTCGAGCTTCAGCGGCACCAACACCAACTGCCTTGAGATCGCCTCCGACGGTGAGCTGGTCTACCTCCGCGAGTCCGACGATCCGACCCGCATCGTCACCACCACCCGCCCCAAGCTCGCCATCTGGCTCCACAGCGCCAAGGCCGGCGAGTTCGACCACTTCATCGAAGCCTGACTTCCCTCCCCCGTGCCCCCGGCGCCGGGCCGGGGCACGGGGCCTCCGGGTCAGCTCACGCGTCGGGGTGTGCGGACAAGGCGAGCCAGTCAGTCCACGAGATCCCCCGGCCGAGGAAGCGCGGCTGCTCGAACGGCCAGTCGGCGGCGATCCACTGCGGCACCAGCGCGTCCAGGGCCCGCTCGACCTCACTGCCCACGAGGTCGTCCACCACCCACCAGGCGATCTCGCCGTCGGCGCCGGTCTTCGCGGGCGGGTCGATGTAGACGCAGCCGAGCAGGGCCGTCTCCGCCTCGTCGAGCAGCGCGTAGTTGAACGACTGGTGTGCGGCGATCTCCTTCTCGTGCCGCAACAGGTCGGCCTGGTTGGCCTCGAAGGTCATGGTGGCCGCGGGCCAGCCCCAGGCCGGACCGAAGACGGTCCACAGCCGCTCGCGCGAACCCATCACGGCCGGATAGTCGAGCGGCGCGTCCGCCTCCCGGACCGGCCGCAGGTGGTGGCGCCCGCCGGGCAGTGGCACGTGGACGGGGTGGACGAAGTCATCGGGAAGCCAGCTCATGGCGCCCGACCGTAGCACCGTGCCGGCGCCCGCCCCCCTGGTTTTCTCCCCACCAACCGGACGATCCCGCCGCCCCGGCGCAAGGCTCGTCTCCACACCTTCCGCATCGAGCGCCCGACCAGGTCCCGGAACCGCTCGAAGACGCCAGCAATCTCCCCACCCACCCCCACATCAACAACCGCCTAAAGCCTCGCGCGGGAAGTCGACAGGGCCGACTTCCCGCGCAGAGAGCAACCTCTCGGCCCGTACACCCGGCATCCTGGGACACGAGCCGTCGTGGCAGCAGCGTGCGCACGGCAGAGGCTGTACCGGACTTGCTCCAGCCGTCACACAGCGCCGGGAAGGTAGCCATGAAACAGCTCAACTGGCAGAAGTCGAGCTTCAGCGGCGAGGAGGCCAACTGCGTCGAAATCGCGTCCGCTGACGACCTCCTCTACATCCGCGAGTCCGACGGCCCCACCGCCGTCGTCACCCCCACCCCCACCAAGCTCGCCGCCTGGCTCCACAGCGCCAAGGCCGGCGAGTTCGACCACTTCACGGCCCTGAAAGTGCCCACCGTTGAGATCCCCCAGCACGTCCTGGAGGAGGCCGTTCGTATCCTTGGACGGTGACCAGTGGCGCGCCCACTTCGACGGCTACCAGCACGATGCCTTCCGGTTCGAGGCCCAGCCCGCCTACACCATGCCCAAGGAGGCCGAGAACCTCGCGGCACCGGCGGGTGCACGGCTTCGTCTCCTCCGGGCGGACGATCGGCCGCGTCCGCGTGGTGCGCCGGCCCCTCACGGACTACCAGCGGTACCAGTTCGCCTGGGGCATCCCCGGCAACATCACCGCGGGGGAGGACATCCGGATCCTGGACGCCACCGAGCGGGATCTCGGGATCCCCGACCAGGACTGGTGGCTGTTCGACGGTTCCTCGGCCGTCCACCTGAACTTCCGGCCTGACGGCACCCAGATCAACCGCGAACTGGTCACCGGCGACATGCGCCAGTACCAGGAGTGGAAAGAGCTCGCCCTGGCCCACTCCGCACCGTTTCTCGAATTCCTGAACACGCTCGGGTGACACTCGACCCGGACCAGCCCGACCGACGGCCGTCTACCACCGCTTCCATCTCCGCCAACTGATCTACTCCCAGTAGCAGTTGAGCCCTAGCCCAGCCGGAGGATTCCCAGTGAGCATCTCAGGCGAAGACTTCGAGAACCTCTTCTCGACGTTCCAGCGGGAGGCGTTCCGACTGGAAACGCTTGACGACTACAGCGGGTCATCGAACGCGGCGAGCCTCCGCGCGTTCCTCGATGGTGAACCGCAGCCGGCCGACTACAACCAGGAGTGGGTGGATGAGGTCCGGGCGAACACCGCCGGCGGGAAGCGCATGTACCGGGTCCACATCCTCTCCCGGCCGCTGACCCCCTACCTCCGGTTCGAACTCGGCTGGGGATACGCCAAGAACGCCACCGCCGGGGAGGAGTTCTTCATCCTCGACACCACCGACCAGCCGAATCCGCTCGATGGTGTTCCCGACTTCTGGGTGTTCGACGAATCCACCGTCATCACCATGCGCTACGGCGACGGCGGCACGTTCGTCGACGCCGACAGGGAGTCGACCACCGAGAAGTGGCTGGGGTACCGCGACCTCGCCCTGAGCCGTGCGGTGCCCTTCGCCGAGTGGTGGGCTCGGCACGGAAGCGAGTGAGAGGAACGGATCCCGAATGAGCGTTCAAGCCTTGCGGCTACCATCGCGCAGGAAGTCGGCCTGGCCGACTTCTCACGCACGCGATGGGGCTGGGTCCGCGTCGCCGCTTCGGCTGAACCGAAGCGGCGACGGAGGACTGATGCCGAACCTTCGGCCTCAGACGGACTTGGCATCAGACAAGAAGTCGTCCGCAACGGCGTCCATCAGCAGTTCGTCGCAGGGACGGCCCAGCCAGTAACCCGACTGCCGCAGTCGGCCGGCGGACTGGAACCCGGCCTTCTGGTAGGCAGCGACACCCGCCGCGTTCGGCTCCAGGACCTTGAGCCACACCATGCGCAGGGCCGTGTACTCGAAGGCCCAGCGGAGCGTCAGCTCAGTGGCCTCAGCGGCGAAGCCCTTCCCGCGTGCCTCGGGGGCCAGGAGGATGACGTACTCGGCGGTCCGCACGACCGGATCGATCTGGAGGGTCGTGATGCCCACCGGGGTGTGGCCGTCGGCGGTGACCACCTCGAACTGGGGGTAGTCGCGGTTGCGGCCCTGGGCCTCCCAGCCACCGGCGCGGACCTCCCAGGACTGGGCGACCTGCGTGCCGAAACCGAGGATCGTGCCGGGGTCATTCTCCCAGCGGTGGTAGTCGGTCAGGTGGTCACGGTTGGTCATCGCCAGGCTGACGCGCTTACCGGGCAGCAGGATGTTCGGAGTGGGCATCGGGGCCTCGTTCCAGGTCGGTTGGTGCGTTGATCGGCGTGTAGTCGCCAGTGTGCTCGGGTTCTTCGACCGGCAGGCCGTGAACGTCACAGATCCAGGCGTGCAGCCGTATCGGGTCGGTGGCCACCCCGTGCCGCCAGGCACCCCCACGGCCGCCGAGCGCGAGCAGGAGCGAGGCCGCGGTGGACTCCTCCAGGCATGCGACGCGGGCCGGGAACGGACGAGCGGCCCAGCGGACCGAGCGTATCGCCAGGCGGGCGTGAGCCGTTGTCGGCAACGGGAGGTTCCCGCCGAGTTCGGCGAGGTGGCGCAGGCGGCCAAACCTCGATCCCCGGCGGCCAGCGGTGCGAACGGCAAGGGTCGTCGCCAGCACGACAGCAGCAGCCAGGCGCCAGGCCAACGGCGGTGGGACGAGCGCCTCCAGGCGGGCGGGGGACTCGCTCGTGCCCCAGGACACCTCCGAGTCCCTGACCGTCACCGGAACCGGAGCCGAGCTCTGCTCCAGCGCAACGAGCCAGCGAGCGAGTGCCCCACCCGTGAGGACGATCGTCTCGCCGGTCCGGTAGTTGACGACGACGCCCGCCCGGCCGGTCAGGGCGGTGCGCGTGTGCGAAGTCGGCACGGGCGTGGTCACGCTGTCTCCTCCCACTGAACCGCCTGTCCGGCAGCCGTCGAGGACCGGAGCCACAGCTCCGTGCCGAGGACGGGTTCGATCAGCCCCCACGGGATGTCAACGCCGAGCACGGCGTTGCCCAGCAGCGAGCGCAGGGCCGCCGGGTGGACGAGGCCAAGGTCCGCGAGGTAGCCGCCCGTGAGATCCAGGACGCCAGCCTTGTTCGCGCGCAACCCGTGGTGGTGGTCGGCCGCGAACACCCCCTTGGCCCCCCGCTGGAGGACAGCGGGAGGCAGGAGACGAGCCGCAACATCGGTCAGCAGGGGCTTGTACCGGTGCGCGGACCATCGCTCGGGCGCAGGTGTGGCGAGGACGGATTCCACAATGCGGGTGTCCGTGAAGGGGCTGTGCATCTCGATGCCGTGCGCGGCAGCGAGCTGGTTCTCCGTCGCGGCGCTGCGGCCGACGTAGCGGGCCTCCTCCAGGAGGTGGCGGTCCGCGTACCCGAGGCCATTCACCTCCGAGTACGGGGCGGTAACGGCGTCGGCCAGATCGAGCGAGTAGCGGGTGAGCCACGGCCTTGGCGCCGATGCCCCACCGAGCTTGCCCGGGGCATTGCAAGCGGCGGCCATCGCCGTCCAGGGGCTTGACCGGTAGAGGCGCGCCCATGCCTGTGCGTCGCCGGCCAGGCGCAGGAAGCGGCCCGATCGTGCCAGATCGGCCATGTGCACGGGCGGTGGCATGAACAATGAGTCGCCACCGTCCCCCGTCAGATGGACGTCAATGCCCTCCGAATCCAACATGTCGAGCTGTACGCCCAGTTGGGCATGAACCATGGCGGACGGCGCTGGTTCGTCCGTCAGCGGGAGGGAGCCGAGGCCGGTGAACGGCAGGTGCTCCGGGCCCAGGGACATGAAGCGGTGGCGGATCACGGGAAACACGCGGGCGACGGCACGGGCGTGGTCGATGTCTCCACCGCTCTCCCTGCCCTTGGGGTGGTAGGTCAGACCGGTGACCGGACCGCACTGGGCGGCGAGGGCCGCCAGAGTGCTGGAGTCCAGGCCACCCGACAGATCGGAGGAGGCCGCACGGCCGGAAACCCGGATGCGGACGCCGCCCGCCAGGTCGGCCCGCAGTCGTCGCACGGCATCGGCCCAGGCGAGTTCGGGCACCCGCCAGAACGGGGTGAAGCCGGAGGCGCCGGAGGCGGTGGCCGACCAGCGGTGTCCCGGCGGTACCTGCTCCACTCCCGTCCACGCCGACCGGCCGGGAACCCAACCGGTCGGGTTGGCCAGGTGCGCGGCCAGCCAGGCAGTATCGGGCTCGGCGTCGAGCAGGGAGGCCAGCGCGAGCGAACTCGACGCCCACACCGGGGCCCCGTCCCTCCGGGCGGTGTAGACAGGGGCGACGCCCGCCGGGTCGGCCCACACCGTGCACACGCCGTACCCGTCATCGAAAACCAGGGTGTACGCGCCAGCCCAGGCCGTAGCCGCCATGTCCAGAGCACGTAGGTCCGCAGACCAGACAAGGCGGATCAGCTCAGCGTCCGTCGCCCCGCACGGGCCGAACACAGCCAGGCGCCGCCCACCCGTTTCCTTCGCCGAGCGCACAGGAGCACCTGCCGACCAGGCCAACGGCCCACGCCAGACAACCCGTGCACCGACCGGCACCCGGGACGGAGCAGAACGGGAAATCGACCCGCCGAACAAGCTCATGTGATCACCTCCGTGCAGTGAGCGCGAGAGTGGTGCGGCGGCACCCCCCGGGGGTCGTGAGGTGCCGCCGCAGTACTGTCAGGCGTTGTAGGGCGAGCGCTTGCCCTCAACACTCTGGTTGTTGCTGCCCTTCGTCAGGACCGCCGCGTCTCCCAGGACGACGGCCTCCTCCTCCGGCTCGGGGTCGAGCTGGGCGAAGTCCTCCATGGTGTTCACCTCCCTTCGTTGCCGTAGGGCGTGGCGGGTCCACTCCCCGTCACGGTGGTGCGACCCCCCGACCCTGGTGTCGTCGTCGGGGCCGGGGGGAGTCTTGAGGTGAGCCAATGCTCAGGCCGGCGGCTCGTGGTCCGGTGCCGCCAGCGAGATGTGCGCCAGGCCGTGGTGGTCGGCGTCCAGTTGGTTCACCGCGGCGGTTCCGAGGAGGAACACCGTGACCACGTGACCGAGCGCCCAGACCCCCGTCAGCACCGCGCCAACGGGATCACGACGCTCGCCATGGTGTTGGCCGCGAGCCCCAGTTCCGTCCGAGGTCATGGCGTCGCCGTCCTCAGCGCGAACCAGACCCACTTGCCGAACGGGGCCCAGTCCACTCCCCAACGGGACGAGAGGGATTCCACCAGGCCGAGGCCATACCCGGACTCCGCCTGACCCTCCGGCTCCGTGCGGCACGGCAGTGCGCGGGACGAGTCCCGGACCCCCACCCACACCGACGCCTCCTGTCGGTCCACCGAGACGGAGATCCGCGAACACCCCGTGTGCTTGGCCGCGTTGGCAACCAACTCGGTCACCAGCAGCTCAGCCACGTCCGCAAGGTACTCAAGGGACCATGCCGTCAGAGCGGTAGTCACCAACTTGCGTGCGGTCCCCGCAGATTCGGGATGGCAGCGCAGATGGAGCAGGCACCCGAGGTCACCAGACCGTACTACCGGGATCTCGATGTGCTCGGTACCTGATGGGTCGGCGGTTTTGATCAGACTCATCGGTAGAACCGCTCCCCTCCATCAGTCGGGCTCCCGGCGTCCTCCCGGAAGCGATCCCAGAATCCCGTGGCAGGTGGTGTCGAAATAAGGCCAGCGCGTGTACCCACGATGGGTAAACTCGCGGTCAGTTATCTCACGTGACACTGAGCAATGATCCTCCTTGCGCTGAGGGGCAGCTGGCCATGAGCGAGTCCACTCCGTCACCAGGGCTTCCGCGTCGGCTGCTCACGGACCCCGAAATGGTGGCGGCATGCGCGGAGAGAGACTTCGCGTTGATCTTCCAGATCGCCAAGCGCAAAGGCGGTTTCCACCCTTCACGCGTCGCCCGAGCGTGCGAGCTGACACCCAGCAGGGTGGGCGAGGTGATGAAGGGCCGACCGAAGATCACCAACATGACCGTCATCGAACGCATCGCAGACGGCCTACGGATTCCGGGACGGATGCTCGGCCTGGCGGACCGCAGTTGGGAACCGTCACCGATCCCACGCCGGGACCCAACACCGGTGGTCGAGCCTGCCCGTACCCCGTTGCCGGTCGTGGATTCGCGTTCAGGCAGCGATCTCGACAACATCCTCGCCATCGCGGCGGGCACGCGGGTCACGCCCAACGTCCTGCGGTCCCTCCAAGCGTCCATCGAGGACTACTGGCGGCGCGATGACCAGCACGGCGGCGAAGCGCTCCGGCCAGCGGTAATCGGTCAGCTCAGATACGTCACGGGCATAATGCGCGACACCGCCGATCCCAACTACCGGCGCAGCCTGCACGGCATCGCTGCCGAGCTCGCACGCCTCACAGGGTGGACGTACTTCGACGCACGGCAGTACAACACCGCGCAGGGCTACTTCACTGAGTCGCTTCGGCTCGCACGAGAGATCGACGACCGCCCCTTCATCGCCAACGTGTTGGCCTGTCTCAGCCTCCAGTCGACCTACCAGGACAGGGCACAGGACGCGATCACGCTCGCCCTAGCCGCGCAGGACAGCGCGCGCCTTGTCGGCGGTACGCCGAGGCTACTGGCCATGCTGTCGATGCGCGAAGCCTTCGGCCACGCGAGCGCACACGACCAGGCGTCGACCCACCGCGCGATCACCGAGGCGCAACAGCACTTCGAGCGCATCCGCGAGGGGGACGACGACCCCGCATGGGTCGAGTACTTCGACCGCACCAAGCTCACTGTGGACACCGGCATCGCCCTCGGCCAGCTGGGAGACGCAACCGCCGCCGAACCCCTCATCGCCGAAGCCTTACGGGCCGAACCGACGACGAACCTCCGGGGCCGCGCGTTCCACAGCTTTTGGCTCGCACGCACCCAGCTCCAGCAGCGGCAGGTCGAGTTGGCGTGCGCGACCGCCACGGAAGCCGCCGATCTCGTGGCAGTGATCGAGTCCCCCCGAGTGGTCGCCCACCTCCAGGAGTTCCGCCACCTGCTCACGCCCTACCGGGCCAATGCCTCAGTAGCGACGTTGGCCGACCGGATCACCAGTGCGGCCGGCTGATCAAAGGCCAGCCTCGTCCAGCAGCAGGTGGAGCACGCCCACGAGCGTGCCACTGCTGACGATCTCGCGACGGTTGATCATGCCGCGCAGATCGGACAGGGGAATCCACTCGATCCGGTCGGACTCGTTGCGCTCGGTCGGCGGTCCCACGTACTCCGCGGCGTCGGCCCGGAAGACGAAGTGCTCCGAGTCGGTGATCCCGTTCGCCGGCTGCGCGTAGATCAGCGGCTTCACGTCCGAGACCTTCCAGCCGGTCTCCTCCAGTGCTTCACGGGCCGCAGCCTCCGCCGGGGTCTCATCCGGCTCGACCAGGCCCATCGGGAGTTCCCAGGCCCAGGTGTCGGTGATGAAGCGGTGCCGCCACATCATGAGGACCTGCTTCTCGCTGTTCACGATGGCGGCCACGGCCAGGTGCCGCAGCTTGACCACGTGGTACTCCCAGCGGCGCCCGTCAGGCTGCTCGACGTCGACCAACCACAGGTTCACCCAAGGGTTCTCGTAGATCGGACGTTCCCCGTGGATCTTCCACTGCATCGCTGCGACCCCTCTCGACGGACCATCAGCATGTCAGACGCCGCAGGCTGGGCAAGCGGCTTCCAACCCGTTTGCGTCACACTGACGAATAGGGGCACCTTGCTCGCAGCCGTGGGGCCCAGGAGCCGCCAAGCCGATCGGGAGGACAGCGTGCGTAGGAAGTCGGCGGGGCCGACTTCCTACGCACGCAATGAGGTTGGTGGTTCAGGCGCGCCCGCGCCGCAGGAGGGCCTCGGCCGGGGCGGCGGCCTGCCGCACCGGCGCCTGCCGGGAGTCGGCTGTGGCGCTGC
>NZ_JBHVRS010000022.1:70183-86287 GCF_042885595.1 Kitasatospora sp. NPDC058046 | reverse complement strand
GGCGGAGCCGGAGCGGCGACGGGGGCGGGGTGGGGCGGAGGGGTGGGTGTGGGGGCGGGGGGTGGGAAACGGCGGGGTCTCTTGTCAGCGGTAGGAACGAGGAGCGGGGTTCAGGCGCGCCCGCGCCGCAGGACGGCCTCGGCCAGGTCGACGGCCTCCCGCACCGGCACCAGCCGGCAGTCGGCGGTGCCGATGCGGGCGGTGGTGACGCCGCGGGCGGTGCGCAGGACCTCGGCGCCGAGGCGGCCGAAGTGGAGGTCGTCCAGGTCGGGGGCCCGGAAGGTGGTCCAGCCGTCCACGCCGACGCAGCGGTACTCGCGGACGGTCACGTCGGGCATGCGCAGGTCGGCGAGGTGGAAGGCGGTGAAGCGGTCCATCGGGACGCCGAGCATCAGCACCCTGGCGTCCAGGTCGTAGAGCCGTCCGAGCGGCGACTCCGGGCCGAGGTGGGAGGTGAGCGGGTGGTGGGCGGTGACCTCGTGGGCGAGCCGGCCCACGGCGGCCCAGGAGGTCTGCGGGTGCCGGCTGCGCAGGGCGCCCGGCCAGGAGCGGACGGCTTCCGACAGCGCCCCCATGGAGGGCGAGGCCGGGGTGGTGGCCGGGTCGAAGCGGGGCATCCGGGCCTGGTAGTCGGCCGCCTCCGCCGGGGAGAGACCGGCGGTGGCGGACTGGTGGATGCGGGAGGTGGCGGAGTTCTCGGGCGTGGCGGTGTAGGCGACGAGGGTGCCGTCGGGGCCCAGGGCGTCGAGCAGGGCCTCGACCACCCCGGCCGCCCCGCCGGGCACCGGTCCGAGGGAGCGCAGCGATGCCTGGACGTGCAGCACCGTGCCGGGACGGACCCCGAGGTCGGCGAGGTCGCGGACGAGGGGGTGGACGGGGGAGGCGACGGCGACGCCGCCGCCGGCGCGGGGTTCGGTGAGGATGGCGTCTCCCGGGGGGTGAGGGCCCCGGGCGGGGGAGGTCCCGGGGCGGCGCGGGTGGGAGGTCAGACCCCGGCCCGTTCCCGCCGTACCCGGTCGGCCGCCTGCTCGGCGGCGGCGGGCAGCGACAGGTCGAGCCAGGGTGCCACGGTGGCACGCATGCCGTCGGCGAAGCGCAAGCCGGTCCCGGTCAGGGCTCCGGAGGTCGCCAGCCGCTCCACGGCCTCGGCGGTGTCCCGCCGCCAGAGCGCGAACTGCTCCCGCGCCCGGTCGGCGGCCGTGCCCGGCAGTCCGTCGTACGCGAGGGTGCGGGTGCCCCAGTACTCGGTGACGGCCAGGTGGGCGTACGTGCCCTGGAGCAGCCCTTCGAGCGGCCGGGGGTCGGGCCGCCAGGGGGCGAAGTACAGGGTGGGGTCGGCGCGGTCGTACAGGTCGGTCAGGTCCAGCACCGCACCGAGTTTGACGTGCTGGAACTCGTGCGCGAGCAGCAGGGCGAGGGTCGGCGCGGTGGCGGGCCGGGCGATGCCGACGGCGCCGTACGCCTGCCGGGCCGCCGAGCTGACGTCCCGGCCGGTCGGGCCCGGCCGCAACGGGGTGACCGTCGTCAGGCCGGCCCGGATGCCTTCCGCGTACCCGGGCAGGTCGCGCCCGAGCAGCTCCCAGGCTTCGCGCAACGCGCCCGTCCAGTCGAGCAGTTCGCTCTCGGAGAGGTGGTCCGCGACGGGGTGGTCGTGGCAGTCGCGCAGCGGGTCGGCGTCCTCCAGGGCGACCGTCCAGCCGCCGGCCAGCCGGACCCGCCGCAGCGGTTCGTCCAGTTCGGTGCGCACCGTGCCGTCGGACGCCCGGACCGCGAGGCCGCCCGCCCGCCCGGTGACCACGGCCTCGCCGTCGGGTACGGCGATCCGGCCGAGCGTCGGCAGGTGCAGCCAGCCGCCGCGTACGGGCACGGCCACCGCGTCGCCCCGGCCGGCCCGCACGGCGGCCGCCGCGGCGAGCGCGGCCAGCGGGCCGAGTCCGGCCTGGAGGTCCCCGGCGAGGCGGCGGGCCGCCCAGGCGCGGGCGTACGGGTGGCCGAGGACGGCGTCCACGGCGGCGGGGGCCGCCGTGTCGAGCTCGGCCAGCAGGGTCCACGCTTCGGCCCGCCCCTGTCCGGAGGCGTCCCAGGCGGCGGCCAGCATCGCCCGGGTGAGGGCGAGTTGGGAGCGGCCGAGCGCGGCGACGGTCTCCGCGCTCCCGTATCCGCGCGCGAGTTCGTCGAGTTGCGACGGGGCGAGCGCGCCGGGCAGCAGCGGTTCGGCCTCCGGCGACGGCGCACCGGGCACACCGGGCACACCGGGCGCCCCGGCCGGCTGCGCGGGCACACCGTCGCCGGAACTCCCGCTCCCCGCAATGCCCTTGATGAACGTCATGAGATCACCGCAGTAGACGGAGGGATGGTCGAAGCTGCCTCCCCCATCGTCGCTCCGATAGCGGTGGGCGTACAGCCCGCCACCGCAGGAGCGGACCACGGAGCAGGCGCGGCAGGCCTCGCTCAGTCCGGCCAGGCCGGACTGCCGGGCGGCGATGCCGGGGTGGCGGGCGAGGTCGTCGAGGCTGTGCGCGAAAACGTTCATCCCGGTGGCGGGCGCGCCGTCGTACGCGGTCTTCAGGCTGTCGGCCTGCTCGAAGGTCCCGTCCGTCTCCAGGACGGCCAGGTCGGAGGGCTCCAGTCCGAGCGACTCGGTGAGGCTGGAGAACCCCCGCAGGGTCCGGTGCACGGACTCGAAGGTCCGTACGGCGAACGGCCGCCCGTCCGCGTCCCACAGCCCGTGGACGGTCAGCAGCCAGTCGGCGTACGGGGTGGCACCCAGCTCGGCGGGGCGCCCGGGCGGCTCGTCCCAGGTGGCGTGCGGGAGCAGGAAGTCCACGGCGGGCGGCCGGAGTTCGGCCAGCGCCCGGTACACGGCCACCGGGTCGTTCCGGACGTCCATCGTGCACAGCAGCCCGGCGAACAGGTGCCGGTACCCGGGTTCGTTCAGCAGCGCGACGGCCCGCAGCACCTGCGGGTGGCTGCTGCGTCCGTCGGCGAACCGCCGGTGGCGGTCGTTGGCGGCCTTGTCGCCGTCCAGCGAGATGCCGACCTTGATCTCCTGCTCCGCGAACAGCGCGCAGAAGTCCCGGTTCAGCAGCACGCCGTTGGTGTGGATGCGCAGGTCGAGGGCGCAGCCGGGCGGGAGTGCCGCCCGGAGCGCCTCGGCGGCGCGGCGCAAGCGGTCCGGGCCGGCGAGCAGGGGTTCTCCCCCGTGCAGGACGACCCGGACGGCGGGCAGCCGGTGGGCGGCCGCGTGCTCGCCGATGCGCTCGGCGGCCTTGGCCAGGATCCCGTCCGCGATGACCTTCGGCCGGGACCGCCAGCTGCTGTCCGCGTGTTCGTAGACGTAGCAGTGGTCGCAGGCCAGATCGCACCTGCTGTGCATCTTGACCACGAACTGTGTCAACGGCAGCGGAATCGACGTCGTCATGGAACTGTCCGGTTCGCTTCGATCGGCTCGGTCTGCTCGGCCTGGGCTCCGCCGGGAGTTCCGGGCCGGGTCAGATCGAGGAGTTGAAGGCTGCGACCGGCACGAGGCCGGAGTCCGCGCCGGGGAGCGCGCGCTGGAGCCGGGAGGCGAGCTCTTCCGCGCCGAGTGCGGCGAGGTCGGCGAGCGAGGGGCGTTCCGGCGTCTCCTGAGGGTCAGTGAGCTTGCCGGCCGGCCTGGTGCTGGTTACCGGAGTCATATTCGTTTCCTTAGGCGCGGTTAGGACCTGCCGAGGGTGGGTAAGCCCACCCGGTTGCGACCAATGTAGTGCCCGCGAAGACTCCGCGCGGCACCTTGCGGACTCACGTTGGGCTCCCCGGGCTGCCGACGTCGTACGACAGCGCTTTGGGCCCCCAGAATTCACCCGTTCAGCGGTCGCGCACTTCGCCGTGGCGCGCGCCGAAGCGCGTCGCTGTGGCCCGTGCCCGAACAACCACACGGACCAGCCCCTGGTCACACCCCGGGAGTGCCCCGGGAAGCACCGGAACAATCGCCCCGCCGGGCCAAGCATCCGGCAAGCCGGATTCATTCCCCCGGCCCGCCGAGCGCCCGGACGGCCCGCACCAGCTGCTCAACCCTGGGCGACCGGGTCACACCGGCGGCGTTTCGACGAAGATGTCCACTCGTTCGGCCGCACCTGGAGCACCGACACCACCGATCTCCTGATTTAGTGTCAGATTCCTGACTGCCGCCCGACTGTAGGGGTGGTCCGACCCCAGCGACTCCGCCAGCACTGCTGCAGCCCGTTCGCCCAACTCTCGCGCCGTGGCCGGATCGCCCGCATCCACCAGCGAGTTGGCGTGGTTCAGCATCGTCACCCCGACGTACCGGTGCCGACCGCCCAACTGCGCCCGAAGCCCCTCAAGCGCCCGTCCGGAGAGTTCCGCGGCCTCCTCCGCACGACCGCTCCGCCGCAACAGCACCGCCAGGTTTCCGGCGGCGAGCAGCGTCGTGGGGTGCTCATCCCCGAGGCGTGCACGGTGATAGCCGGACACCTCCCGCGCCAACGCGATGGCCCGGTCCGTCTCGCCCGATGCCGCGAGGTCGGCGGCCAGGTGTCCGGCGGCAGCCGCGGTCTCCGGATGGTCCGCCCCGTGGCGGACCAGTAGCCGCCGGTGCGCCTCCTCGTCAGCGGCCCGCGCCTCTTCGTACCGTCCGAGCCGCAGCAGGACCGCACCAAGGTGGCGGAGGGCCTTGAGCGTGCCGTCGTGATCCTCGCCGTAGCGGGCCCGGTAGCGCTCGACCGCATCCGTGAGCAGGGTCAGCGCCTCTTCGTACCGACCGAGTTCCCGCAGGTCGCGGGCATGGTTGACGACGGAGGAAAGGGTGTACAGGCTGTCCCCGCCGAGCACCGCACGCTGGCGGCGCAACGCCTCGGCGTGCCGAGCCAACGCACCGTGGAGGTCCCCGGCCAGGAAGTCGGAGAGCGCCAGATTGTTGATCATCATCGTGGTGCGCGGGTGCGCCGGCCCGAGGGATCGCTCGGCAGCCGCGAGCGTCCGGCGGTCGAGCTCCTGCGCCTCGCGGTAGCGGCCGAGTTGGCGAAGGTCACCACCCAGACCGCCGGCGGCCGCGATGGTCTTCAGGTGTTCCGGGCCGAGCAGGGCCGTCAGTTGCTCCCACACTGCCCGGTCGATCCGGTACGCGTCCTGTGCGGCGCCCTGGAGCCGCCGCACATTGGCCAGCTCGACCCGCAGGAACAACGTCGGCAGGCCCGCCTCGTCCCAGTGTTCCAGCGCCCGCGTCGCGAGGTCCCGCGCGGCCTCCAGCAGCCCTCGCTGCCACAGGTAGCGAACGGACCCGCGGATCCATTGCCGCACGTCCGGGTCGGCGCTCTCCACCGCTCCGGACGGGCCCAGGTGCGGCAGCAGCATGGCGAACCGCGGCCAGTCCGCGGCCTGGTCCGGGTCGCCGGCCCCGACCAGTGCCAACGCACGGTGCACGGCGGCACGGACGGACGGCCGGTCCGCCGGGTCCACCTGGTCGCGCAGCACGGCCTGGACGATCCGGTGCACCCCGAGTGTCCCGCCGCCCCTCGCGTCGTAGCGGACCATCCCGTACTGGTCGACGATCCGCAGGATGTCCCCGATCGCCAGACGCTCGTCCTCCCCCTGCGGGGGGCCGATCGCCTTGATGGCCGGCCCGCTGTAGAACAGCTCGATCGGAATCGCGTCCGGCCCGAGGAAGCCGCAGAGTTCCAGCAGCCGCACAGCCGGAGGACTGACCCGGCGCAGATCGGTACCGACGATCCGTGCCGTGGCGGCGACAGCGGCCTGGCCGCCACCGGGGATCGGTCGGTCCAGTACCTCGGTGAGTTCCTCGTCCAGCAGTTGCAGGTAGGAGGCGACCGGCATCGGCGTCTCCTGGAGCCACCGCGCCGCCTGGCCGACAGCGAGCGGCAGGTCGCCGAGCCGCTCGGCGATCCGGCCGGCGTCCAGGGGGTCGATCGCGGGGTTGAAGCGCCCCACCAGTCGCACGCTCTCCACCCGGTCGAACACCTCGACCTCGACACGGCCCGGATGCCGGGCCCAGCGCCGGTTCCGGGAGGTCACCAGCACGTGTCCGTCCGTCGTACCGGCGGGCAGCCAGGACGTCAGCTGGTCCGGATCCTCGGCGTTGTCGTAGACCAGCAGCCACCGCGCGTGCGGACGCGCGTGGGCGAGGTGGTCCAGCAGGCCCCGGGCCGCCTGCTGAACGTCCCCGTCCACAGGCAGTCCGAGCACCTCGGCGAGGTCGGCGAGCTGCTGCGGGATGTCGGCGGGCTGCTCGGCCCGGACCCACCAGACGACGTCGTACCCCGCAGCGAAGCGATGCGCGTACTCGACCGCGGTCTGCGACTTACCGACCCCGCCCATCCCGTACAGCACCTGGACGGGTGTGCCGGCGGGCCTCCCGGTGAATCCGTCACGCAACCGGTCAAGCAACACGGCGCGACCGGTGAAAGCGGGGTCACGCTGAGGAAGCGAGCACACCACCGGCCGACTGCCAGGGAAACGGACCGACGGCGCGGCCGACTCCTCGGCCTCGACCCAACGGCCTGCGCCGGGCGGCGGCCCGAGCAGTTCGAACAACCGGGACTCCGCCGATTCGGCCTGGCAGGAGGCCAGTTCGACCACCGCCCGGCTGTCGAAGGGATCCGGGAGCGGTACGGCTGCCACGGACACGGCCGCCAGCGCGCCCTCCTCCCCCTCTCCGGAGCGGCGCCACAGCTCTCCCGCCCGTGGCAGTGCCAAGTACTCCGGCGACAGCAGTGCCAGCATCCGCCCGTCCCCGTCCAAGGGCCCGTCGACCTCCGGCAGGGCGCCGGACGGCTCCGTCGGGGTCGCAGCGCTGTGCAGCGTGGCCACGTAGCCGAACCCGGTCAGCGCCGCAACGGCCCACTCGGCCCACATACGGTCCCCCGGTGCGTAACTCACGTACACCTGACGGGACCTGGTCCGCCCGGGCCGCAGGTAGGCCGCGTAGAGCCGGCGCCGGACCCGGTCCGGGACGGGTCTCAGCTCGCGCACCCGCCCGTCGGTGAGCCAGGCGGCCAGCCTCTCGTACGCGCTGAGCAGGCTGCGATGTTGGCGGGGCCGGTCGGCGACGGTCGCCGGCACCTCCTCGTAGGCGTAGAAGGGCTTGTAGGGCACCTCCACATCGCGCCAGTACGTCTCCGCCCGCTCGCCGGAGAGCCAGCGTTCCAGGTAGGGGGCGAACGCCTCCCGGACGAAGTCCCGTCCGGCGGCGAGGCCCGACCGCTCGGCCTCCTCCACCCGCATCGGCACCGGGAACACCCGAATGTCCCGCACGTCCGAGTCGGCGATGGAGTGGGCCGCGTCGACGCCGCCGCGGATGCTCTGGGCGCTCATGGTGAAGCAGTCGATCACGGTGTCGGGCATCAGCACGGTGCAGATGCCGGAGGTGTCGCTGACCCCGGTCCGACTGTCGATCAGTACGTAGTCGTACGAGCTCGTCCACTGCTCACGCAGGGCCGTCAGGAACTCCGCCCCTCGGATGTCGTTCCGGGTGTAGAAGCTGCGCCAGTTGAAGCTGGTGACGGCCGCCGAGTAGGCGCTGTCCTGCCGTCCGGCAGGCATCAGGTCGAGGCGGCCTCCGGCAGGCAGATCGAGGGCGAGGCCGCAGAGGTACCTGTCCAGGTGTCCGGGCTCGGCGAGCCACTCCCGCGGTCCGAGCCCCGGCGCTTCACCCGCGCGGGGCAGGGCCTGATCGACGTAGCCGCGCAACAGGTCGATCAGGCCGGGTGTGCCGGAGAGCTCGGGATCAATCAGCAACGGGTGGTAGTAGCGATGCAGGCCCGGGGCTTCGAGGTCCCAGTCCACCACCAGGACCCGCAGTCCCTGACTCGCCATGATCCAGCCCAGGTTGGCCAAGGCCATGGTCCGGCCGGTGCCGCCCTTGAAGGAGTAGAAGGTCACGATCGAGCCGGTCGCCGACGGAGCGGCGGCATCGTCGGCTGTCGGCGGGGTCCGGTCGGCCGGCATCACGCTGAGTCCCCTCGGCTCGGCGCCTCGTCGTCAGGCGGCGTGGCGGTAACGGGGCCCGGATGCGCCCGTGGTGCCGGCCGGGCCGGGATCGCCAGCCCGGGGAGCGCTCGCGCCCCCGGGCCGAGTCCGAACGAGGCCCGGATGGCCTCCGGATCACCGTCCTCGCCCTCGTCCACCTCGTCCAACAACCGGTTCTGCGCAACGGTCACGGTGCGCAATAACTCGCTCTCGAAACGCTCCCGGGTCACTCTCACCCGGAAGAGTGGTTCCGGCCCCGAGCGGTGCAGCCAGTTGCGCGGGAACACCGCGCGCACCCCGCCCCAGAGCCGGTCGCGGGCCGGCCCGTCCGGCGGGTCGCCGGTGCCGGCCGGCACCAGGACCCCGGTGACCGGATGGTTCTGGTCGTCGAACTCGCGCAGCGCCTCCCGGTACGGCTCCTGCCTGGCCGCCCACGGATCCACGAGCAACACACTGACCTGATTGTTCTCCCGGGCCCGGTCCAGGTCGACCGCGAGGCCCGGGCCGATCTCGTCCAGTGTGGTGATATGACCGGCCCGGGTGATCGCCCGTTGGGCCCCGACCACCAGTGAGGGGACACTCGGCGGGTGGTACGGCGCCCAGTCCCAGGGCTGCGATCCGTACCACCC
Source organism: Kitasatospora sp. NPDC058046 (assembly GCF_042885595.1). NCBI lineage: Bacteria > Bacillati > Actinomycetota > Actinomycetes > Kitasatosporales > Streptomycetaceae > Kitasatospora > Kitasatospora sp. NPDC058046. The sequence continues at coordinate 77,675 of NZ_JBHVRS010000022.1, read as the reverse complement.
GCCCCCGGGCACCCGGGCCGCCGACTCCGTCCCGTCCGGTGACGATCCGCCGCTTTCCCGCGCCCGTCCGGCCGCCACGAACAAACGGACCATCCCCGGCCGGACGGGGGACGGCTGCTCACCGGAGAGCGGGAAACAGCCCTGGACCGCGCCGAGTTCGAGCTTCGGCAGCTCGCCGAGGAACTGCCCAGCGGCCTCCCGCACGCGCTCGGCGATCTTCCTGACGATCCGCAGGTACTCCGGCCCGTACGGGTCTGCCCGCAGCAGGGACCGCAGTCCACCGGCCGCGTAGGCCTCGCCCATGTCGCGCTGGACGTACTGGATCCGCAGCACACGGGACGGCAGGCCCTCCGGCAGCGGCTCCCAGAGCACCGGGATCAGCGCCGGCACCGAGCGACCGGTCAACTCCTGGTGGCGGCACATCCTTTCGTCGAAGGCCGTCCACTCCTTGCCGCAGTACGGACTCGCGAAGTACGCCGGGGAGTACAGCGCCACCAGGGTCCGGCACGAGGCGACGTTGTCGGACAGTTGCCGTTCCCAGTCGTCGCCCACCCGCAGCCGCTCGGTGTCCCGGTAGCCGAGCCCGGCCGGGCCGACGGCGGGTTCGAGTCGGGCCAGCTCGTCCTTGAGGTCGCTGAAGAACTGGTCCACGAACGTACTGCCGGCCAGCTGGTCCCGGCGGGCGTAGCTGAAGAAGAACAACGGTTCCATCGCGCCCCCGACCACATCACCCTGGCCTGCCGACCCGCCCACGGTACCGGCGAGTTGGGGGGATGCGGGGCCGTTCGGCCCCCATCAGCTCCGCGCGGGCGCCGCGCGGAGCCTGTGGGCCGAACGGATCACGGGCAGAGCCGCTCCACCCGCCACCCCGTCGGGCTGGACGGGTCGGCGACGTAGCGGAGCCGGTCGTGCAGCCGGTTCTCCCGGCCCTGCCAGAACTCGACGCTCCGCGGGACCACCCGGTACCCGCCCCAGAACGGCGGGACGGGCACGCCCTCGCCCTCCGGGTAGCGGCGCTCCAGCTCGGCGTACCGCTGTTCGAGGACCTCCCGGCCGCCGACCGGGCTGGACTGCTCGCTGGCCCAGGCGCCCAGCTGGGAGCCGTGCGGGCGGGTGCGGAAGTAGGCCGCGGTCTCGTCCCGGCCGACCTTCTCCACCCGGCCCTGGACGATCACCTGGCGGGCCAGCGCGATCCACGGGAACAGCAGCCCGGCATGCGGGTTGGCGGCCAGCTCGGAGCCCTTGCGGGAGCCGTAGTTGGTGAAGAACACGAAGCCGCGCAGGTCGTAGCCCTTGAGCAGGACGGTGCGCGAGCTGGGCCGCCCCTCGGCGTCGGCGGTGGAGAGCACCATCGCGTTGGGTTCCACCACCCCGGCGTCGTCGGCGTCGTGGAACCAGCGGGTGAACTGGCCGATCGGCTCGGGCGCGAGCTGCTCCTCGACCAGGCCCTCGTGGCTGTAGTGCTTGCGCATCACGGTGAGGTCCGGGCCGGGGCGGGCCTCGTCGGCCAGGGTCCGGTTGGCGGGGCTCGGGGGCGTCGACTGGGCGCGATCCGGGGTCTGCACGCCAACATCATCCCGTACGACAAGCAGCGGGCACCGCTACCTCCGGACAAACCCCGGTGGGAGATCAGGTGACCCTCCACCGCTCGGCCGCCCGCCCTGCGGGGAATTGTCCGGAACCGGACGTTTGATTCCGAGGATTCCAGGGGTTCCGGGGGCGCCACGGGCCCGGCCGGCGCCTCCGACGGGGAAAGTCAATCGGGTCGACGGGAAACATCACCATGGTGGTGTATGGCGCAATGCACCCCGTGCCTGTCACCCTGGCACCGAGTGCCAAACACCATTCGGTCACTGGCGCGCCGCCCCACCACGGCGGAGCGCCGATCACAGAACTGAGGGAGCCGTCGCATGTCCGATTTCGTACCCGGGCTTGAGGGAGTCGTCGCGTTCGAGAGCGAGATCGCCGAACCCGACCGTGAGGGCGGCGCCCTGCGGTACCGCGGTGTCGACATCGACGACCTGGTGGGCAGCGTCTCCTTCGGCCACGTCTGGGGCCTGCTGGTGGACGGCAAGTTCAACCCCGGCCTGCCGGCCGCGGAGCCGTTCCCGATCCCGGTGCACTCCGGCGACATCCGGGTCGACGTGCAGTCGGCGCTCGCCATGCTCGCCCCGGTCTGGGGCCTCAAGCCGCTGCTGGACATCGACGCCGAGCAGGCCCGCGACGACCTCGCCCGGGCCGCCGTGATGGCACTCTCCTACGTCGCCCAGTCGGCCCGCGGCCAGGGCCTGCCGATGGTCCCGCAGAGCGAGATCGACAAGGCCGAGACGGTCGTCGAGCGGTTCATGATCCGCTGGCGCGGCGAGCCGGACCCGAAGCACGTCAAGGCCGTCGACGCCTACTGGACCTCCGCCGCCGAGCACGGCATGAACGCCTCCACCTTCACCGCCCGGGTCATCGCCTCCACCGGCGCCGACGTCGCGGCCGCGCTCTCCGGCGCGGTCGGCGCGATGTCCGGCCCGCTGCACGGCGGCGCGCCGTCCCGCGTGCTCGGCATGATCGAGGAGATCGAGCGCACCGGCGACGCCACCGCCTGGGTCAAGAACGCCCTGGACAAGGGCGAGCGCCTGATGGGCTTCGGCCACCGCGTCTACCGCGCCGAGGACCCGCGCGCCCGGGTGCTGCGCCGCACCGCCAAGGAGCTCGGCGCGCCGCGCTTCGAGGTCGCCGAGGCGCTGGAGAAGGCCGCGCTGGAGGAGCTGCACAACCGCCGCCCCGACCGCGTGCTGGCCACCAACGTCGAGTTCTGGGCCGCCATCATGCTGGACTTCGCCGAGGTCCCGGCGCACATGTTCACCTCGATGTTCACCTGCGCCCGGACGGCCGGCTGGTCGGCGCACATCCTGGAGCAGAAGCGCACGGGCCGGCTCGTGCGCCCCTCCGCGCGCTACATCGGCCCCGGCCCGCGCCGCCCCGAGGAGATCGAGGGCTGGGACGCCATCGCCCGCTGACCCCCCGGTCGGCGAATACCGGACGAGCGTCCGGTCAGTGCCCCTGAGCAGCGGGTCCGGCTCCGGCCGGGCCCGCTGCCGCACGTTTCCGGGCGGCTCCCCGAGCAGCCGTGACCGCGGTCTCAGCGGGCGGACGGCCGTACCCCGCCGGGCCCCCGGCCGGTAGGCTGCGCGCGTGGCTCAGATCCAGATCCCCGCTGACATCAAGCCCGCAGACGGCCGTTTCGGCTGCGGACCGTCCAAGGTGCGCCCCGAGGCCCTGAGTGCCCTCGCCGCCACCCAGACCTCCCTGCTCGGCACCTCGCACCGCCAGGCCCCGGTCAAGAACGTGGTCAAGCGCGTGCGCGAGGGCGTGAGCAGCCTGTTCTCGCTGCCGGACGGCTACCAGGTCGTCCTCGGCAACGGCGGCTCCACCGCCTTCTGGGACATCGCCGCCTTCGGCCTGGTGCGGGAGAAGTCCCAGCACCTGGACTTCGGCGAGTTCTCCTCGAAGTTCGCCTCCTCGGTCAAGGCCGCGCCGTGGCTCGGCGAGCCGACCGTGATCAAGACCGCCCCGGGCACCCACCCGCTGCCGGTCGCCGAGGCCGGCGTGGACGTCTACGGGCTCACCCACAACGAGACCTCGACCGGCGTCGCGATGCCGATCGCGCGCCCGGCCGGCGCCGACGAGGGCTCGCTGGTCCTGGTGGACGCCACCTCGGGCGCCGGCGGCCTGCCGGTGGACATCACCGAGACGGACGTCTACTACTTCGCCCCGCAGAAGTCCTTCGCCTCCGAGGGCGGCCTGTGGCTGGCCACCTTCTCCCCGGCCGCCCTGGAGCGCGCCGCCGAGATCGCCGCCTCCGGCCGCTACATCCCGCCGTTCTTCTCGCTGCCGACGGCCATCGACAACTCGTCGAAGGACCAGACGTACAACACCCCGTCGCTCTCCACCCTCTTCCTGCTGGCCGACCAGCTGGAGTGGCTGAACGGCAACGGCGGGCTGGACTGGGCGGTCGCCCGCACCGCCGACTCCTCGTCCCGGCTGTACTCCTGGGCCGAGAAGTCCCCGTTCGCCACCCCCTTCGTGGCGAACCCGGCCGAGCGCTCCCAGGTGGTCGGCACCATCGACTTCGACGAGTCGGTGGACGCCGCCGCGGTCGCCAAGGCACTGCGTGCCAACGGCATCGTGGACACCGAGCCGTACCGCAAGCTGGGCCGCAACCAGCTGCGCATCGCGATGTTCCCGGCGATCGACCCGGCGGACGTCGAGGCGCTCACCCACTGCGTCGACTACGTGGTCGAGCAGCTCGCGCAGGTCTGACCCGGTCCCCCGAGGACACGGCCGAGGGCCACCGCCGACGGGCGGTGGCCCTCTCGCCGTTCCCGGGGTGCTGGGGCGTGTCTGTGCCCGGACGGGCCTCCGGCAGGCTCAGGCAGCCCTCGGACGGGCCTCAGGCAGGCCTCAGCGGCCGACCAGCGAGCTGATCAGCACGACGACCAGCATCAGCACCAGGGTGCCGGAGACGATGCGCATACGAGTCTTGGGATCCACGGTCAACGAGCGTACCTCCGGCTCACCCCGGACTCCGCCGGGCCCCTGCCCCACCGCCCCCACGGCCCGCCCCGCGGTGCTCAGCCCTCAGCCCTCAGCCCCAGTCGGCCAGCGCCCAGGTGCGCAGCGTCACGTAGCGCGCGGAGCCGCCGCCCGGGTCACTGTGCACCAGGTGCAGCTCGGCGGCCTCCCACTCCGGCCCCCGGTAGTCGGCCAGCGCCGCCACCAGGCCGTCCAGCTCGGCCGCCGCGACCCGCCGCACGGCCCGCCGGTGCCCGCGCGAGGAGCCCGCCCGGGCGAGGGTGAGGTGCGGGTGGAAGGCGAAGTCGTCGGTCGCCCCGGTGACCTCGGCGGTGGCCTCCGTGACGGCCTCGGCCAGCCGGCGCAGCGCCCAGGCCTGGCCCTCGACCCCGGCCCAGAGCACCCGGTCGCCGAACCGCCCCGCGCCCGCGATCCGCAGCCGGTGCACCGGGTTGACCTCGGCGACGGCGGCCAGGCCCGCCGCCAGCTCCGGCAGCCGCTCGGCGGCCACCTCGCCCAGGAAGGCCAGGGTCAGGTGCCGGCCCTCGGCGCCGGTCCAGCGCAGCCGCTCCGCCCCCGGCAGCTCCCGCAGCGGCGCGACCGCGTCCGCGAGCCCCTGCAGCGCCTCGGTCGTCGGCAGCACCGCCACGAACAACCTCATGGATCAATCTTCCCGCGCCCGGCCGTCTGGGGTAGAACGGTCTTCCATGAAGATCCGCAACGGGGGGTCCGCGGACGTCCCCGACATCCTGTCCCTGCTCGACGGCGCCGTCTCCTGGCTGACCGCCCAGGGCCGTACCGGCCAGTGGGGCGACCAGCCGTTCAGCACCAACCAGGCCCGGATCGACCAGGTCTCCTCGTACGCCGAGGAGCCGTTCCTGATCCGCCTCGCCGTGGACGAGGACGGCCGTACGGTCGGCTGCTGCGTGGTCTCCGAGGACCGCGGCCGGTGGATCCCCGCCGTGGACGAGCGCGAGCTGTACGTCCGCAACCTGGTCACCGACCGCACCCGCAAGGGCTCCGGCATCGGCGCCGCGCTGATCGCCGACGCGATCGAGGAGGCCCGCCGGCGCGGCATCGGCCTGCTCCGGGTGGACTGCTACGGCGGCGCCGACCGCAAGCTGGTCGGGCTCTACCGGGCGCTCGGCTTCACCGAGACCGTGACGTTCGAGGTCGAGCAGCCGCACGGCCTCTGGCCCGGCCAGGTGCTGGAGATCCGGCTCTGACCCGTCCGCCCCTGAACCGTCCGGGCTCCTGAACCATCCGGGCCCCCGGGGCACTCCCGGGGGCCTGACGCGGCATCAGCAGGCAGCCGCCAGCTCCGACTTGCTCGCCGCACCGGTCCGCGGCACGAAGGCCACCACCCGGCCGCCGCGGCCCGGGTGCAGGTCGAACCGCACCCGCAGGTCCGCGCTGCGGGCCAGCACCAGGCCGACCGCGCCGGCCGCCGCCGCGGACACCAGTCCGCAGGCCAGCAGGCCGAGCCGGGGCCCGTACGAGGCGGTCACCCAGCCGACGACCGGGGCGCCGATCGGCGTGCCGCCGGTGAAGACCAGCACCAGCAGGCCCATCACCCGGCCGCGCATCTCGGGGTCGGTGGACAACTGCAGCATGGAGTTGACGGAGGTGTTGAAGCTCAGCCCGAACACCCCGATGAGCATCAGCAGCAGCGCGAAGGTCCAGTAGTCGGGCGCGAACGCGGCGACCACCTCCAGCGCTCCGAAGGCCAGCGCCGCGCCGACCAGCCGGCGCAGCCGCGGCACGCCCCGGCGGGCGGCGAGCAGCGCACCCGCCAGCGAGCCGATCGCCATCGCGGTGTTCAGCAGGCCGTACTGGCCGGCGCCCACCTTGAAGGTGTCGTACGCGAAACCGGAGAGCAGCGTCGGGAAGTTGAAGCCGAAGGTGCCGATGAACCCGGCCAGCACCATCGGCCAGAGCAGCTCGGGCCGCTCCTTGACGTACCGCAGGCCCTCGCGCAACTGCCCCTTCTCGCGGGCGATCGGCGCGGTCGGGCGCAGTTCGGACTCCCGCATCGCGAGCAGCCCGCCGATCACTGCGGCGAAGGACAGCGCGTTGACGGCGAACGCCCAGCCGCTGCCGACCGCGGCGATCAGCAGGCCCGCGACGGCGGGGCCGACCAGCCGGGCGGTCTGGAAGTTGGCGGCGTTCAGGCTGACGGCGTTGGCCAGGTCCTTCGGTCCGACCATCTCGGAGACGAAGGCCTGCCGGGTCGGGTTGTCCACCACGGTGACCAGGCCGAGCAGCAGCGCGAAGGCGTACACGTAGTACGGCGTCACCACGCCGCCGACGGTCAGCACCGCGAGGCCGGCGGCCAGCAGGCCCATCGCGCCCTGGGTGTAGATCAGCAGCCGGCGCTTGGGCATCCGGTCGGCGAGCACGCCGCCGAACAGTCCGAGCAGCAGCATCGGCAGGAACTGCATGGCGGTGGTGATGCCGACCGCGAGCGGGCTGCCGGTGAGGCTCAGCACCAGCCAGTCCTGGGCGATGCGCTGCATCCAGGTGCCGGTGTTGGACACCACCTGGCCGGCGAAGTAGTAGCGGTAGTTGCGAACGCGAAGGGAGGAGAACATCCCCCCGGGCCTCGTGAAGCGGGCGCCTGTGGGAGATGTGGCCGATCGGGATCGGCCGGGAGCGGCGGGGTCCGCCGCGGTGCGTTCGTCGGGGTCGTCGTCGCCGTTGCCGGGCAGTCCCGTGGGGGCGGGTGCCTGGGCTTCGGCGGCCGCGGCACTGGCCGCGGCGGGGTCGGTGGTGGGCTCGTCGATGCGGATGGCGGCGCTGGCTGCGGCCGTCGGTGTCACGTTGGTCTCCCCTCGCGGCGGGGGGGGGGCGGCGGGGGGGGGGGGGGGGCCGGGGGGGGGGGGGGGGGGTTGGGGGGTGGGGGGGGGGGGGTGTGGCGGGGGGCGCG
>NZ_JBHVRS010000022.1:4104-70173 GCF_042885595.1 Kitasatospora sp. NPDC058046 | reverse complement strand
CGCCCCGGGCCGGGGCGGGGGCGGGGGGGGCCTCGAGCGCGCGGAGGGGGCGGCTGGCTGCGGCCGGGGGTGCCAGGGGGGCCGCCCCGGGGGGCGGGCGGGCCATGGCGGTGGCCGTCGCGCTCCCGGTGTCGGTGGTCGGTCCTGCGGTGATGCGGGCTCCTTGTTCTCCCGGCGGCCGGCCGGGGTCGGTGTGCCTCAGAGGTGTACGAGCTGCGGCCGTACGGACCGCGGGTGTACGGCTACAGGTGTGCGAGCTTGTAGAGCACGGGCGCGGCCTCCCTGAGGACGGCCCACTCCTCCTCGTCGAGCCCCTGGGCGAGCTCGGCGAGCCAGACGTTCCGGCGCCGACGACTCTCCGCGAGGATCGTCTCGGCCTGCTCGGTGCTGCTGACGACCACCTGTCGGCGGTCCTCGGGGTGCGGTTCGCGCCGCACCAGCCCCTTCTCCTCCAGCATCGCGACGATCCTGGTCATCGAAGGAGGCTGCACGTGCTCCTTCCGGGCGAGCTCACCCGGCGTCGCCTTCCCGCACCGGGCGAGGGTGCCCAGCACTCCCATCTCGGTGGGACTCAGCGACTCCTCCACCCTCTGGTGTTTGAGTCGTCGGGAGAGGCGCATCGTGGACGATCGCAGCTGACTGATCGCTGCGAGGTCCTGCTCGGACATCTCGGGCATCTCTTTAGCTTACGTCATTACTCTCGCTAAGGAAAATGAGATCCGCCGCCGTGCCGGAGGGTCACCCCGGTGCCATATTGGTGATGGGCCCCAGCTCTCGACTCCCAGAAGGGCCGACCTGCCATGTCCGACCTCGCCACCGAGCGGTCCGAGCGGTCCGAGCCGTCCGGACGGCCGCAGTCGTCCGAACGGTCCGACCGGCCCCGGTCGTCCGAGCAGCCCCAGCCGACCGGGCCGACCGGGCCCGCCGACACCGGCTTCGGCCGGCTCGCCATGGTCACCATCGACTGCGCCGACCCGGTCGCGCTGGCCTCGTTCTACGGCGAACTGCTGGGGTGGGAGACCAGGCACGCGGACGACCACTTCGCCATCCTGGACAACCCGGAGGGCGGCAGCCCGCTGGGCTTCGGACGGGTGACCGGCTACCGGCCGGAGCCGTGGACGGAGCCGGACGGCAGCAAGCACTTCCACCTCGACTTCTACGTCGACGACCTGGACGAGGCCACCGCCAAGGCCCTCGCGCTCGGCGCCACCGAGCCCGCCTACCAGCACGGCCGCACGCTGCGGGTGCTGATCGACCCGGCCGGCCACCCGTTCGGGCTAGCCCCCTTGGAGTAAGCACCAAAGGCGGCCGGGGACGGTGCGCAGGCGGTGTCAGGGGTTGGTGCCGGGATCATGCAGGCCGCGTAAAGGCCCATCCTGACCTGGGACTTCACGAAAAACGCGAACATTGTGCGACTGCCGGTCGATGGCTAATCTCCCCCTTGTCAGGGGCACCACACGCCAGGCTCCTCCCCGCGGGACGGCGTTCCCGCTCCGGTGCCCGTTCGCCGCGCGCCTTCCCCGACCAGCCGCGCCCTCCCGCGCCCCGGTGCCCTCAACCCTCGTCCAGGGAGCTCTCTTGGGTGCGATCCACCATGCCGACCACGGCTGGGTGACCCCGGCGGTCTCGTACTTCGTCGCCTGCCTCGGCGCCTTCGTCGCGCTGCGCAGCGCCCGCTGGGCGCTCGTCTCCCAGGGCCGCACCCGGGTCGTCTGGCTGCTGTTCGCCTCCACCTCGCTCGGCGCCGGGATCTGGTCGATGCACTTCATCGCGATGCTCGGCTTCTCCGTGACCGGCGCCGAGATCAGCTACCGGCCCCTGCTCACCGTGCTCAGCCTGCTGGTCGCCGTCGCCGTGGTCGGCATCGGGCTCTTCACCGTCGGGTACTGGCGCCGCCGCGCCCCTGCCCTGCTGGTCGGCGGGCTGACCACCGGCCTCGGGGTCGCCGCGATGCACTACCTGGGCATGGCCGCGATGGTCCTGCCCGGCCGGCTCGGCTACGACCGGACCGTCGTGGCGGCCTCGGTGGCCATCGCCGTGGTCGCCGCCACCGCCGCGCTCTGGGCCGCGCTGAACATCCGGGGCACGCTCGCCGTCCTGGCGGCGGCGCCGGTGATGGGCGTGGCGGTCTGCGCGATGCACTACACCGGCATGGCGGCGCTCTCCGTCCAGCTGGACTTCTCGCGCTCCACCGAAGGCGGCGTGATGGCGCTCCAGTTCATCTTCCCGCTCGGGGTCGGGCTCGGCTGCTACGTCTTCTTCGGCTCGCTGGCCTTCGCCGTCTCCCCGAGCCGACCCGACTCCCAACCCCTGCTGGCCGGTCCGGCCGCCCCGCTGCCCCCGCGGGCCGCGCGCACCCCGGGCGACCCGGACGGCCAGTTCGTCCCGCAGCGGCGACAGCCGCTGGGCGGGGCGGCCCGGCACTGACGCCGGGTACGGGAGCGGGGCCCGAGCGGGCGTCCGGCCGGGCCCCCCACCCCGGCCGGGCGCCGCCCGTCCCGCTCCTGCCCTCCCCGTACGACGCGCGACCCGCCACGACCGCGCGAACCCCTGTGCCCGCGTGGGCCGTTACGACCGCGCGGGCCACTTACGACTGATCCGGCCGCCCGAGCAGCCCCGCCACGTGCTCCGGCGTGGCCACCGGGCAGACCTTGTGCACGAAGTCCCGCCGCAGCGCGTGGTACGGCCCGCCCGCCCGGTAGAAGTCGGCGTGCATCCGGCGCAGTTCCTCCGCCCGGTACTCGGCCAGCGGCTTGGCCTCCTCGTCGGCCGCGCGGCGGCGCTTCTTGTCCACCAGCCGCCCGGTGAGCTCCGGCGAGGCGGCGATCCGGGCCGCCTCCCGCGCCACCCAGCGGCGGAACCCGGCCGCGTCCCCGCCGACCGTACGGTCCACCAGGCCGATCCGGCGGGCGTGGTCCGCGCCGACCGGCAGCGCCTCGGCGGTGAGCCGCCCGGCCTGCTCGGCACCGACCCGGCGGGGCAGGGTGTACGTCCAGTACTCGGAGCCGTACAGGCCCATCAGCCGGTAGTGCGGGTTGAGCACGGCCGAGTCCCGGCACCACACCTCGTCGGCGGCGAGCGCCGCCATCAGCCCGCCGGCCGCCGCGTTCCCGGCCAGGGCCGCCACCGTCACCTTGTCCGTCGTGGTCAGCACCGCCTCGACGACGTCGTCCATCGCGTTGATGTTCTCCCAGGACTCCAGCGCCGGAAAGGCCGCGCCCTGGATGACGTTGAGGTGGATGCCGTTGGAGAAGAAGTCCCGGGGCGCGCCGAGCACCAGCACCGAGGTCGGCCGCTCGGCCGCCTCCCGGTAGGCGGCGAGCAACCGGCGGCACTGGTCGGTGCTCATCGCCCCGCCCGCGTAGGCGAATTCGAGGAACCCGACCTCGCCCTCCTCGTGGTAGCGCAGCTCCGACCAGGTGTCCCGGCCGCTCGCCCGCTCCGGGCTCACCGGCACCTCGCGGACCCGGTACAGCTCGTCGGCGAGCACCGTGGCGGCCGGCAGCTTGAAGGTGGCCGGCCCGCCGGGGGTACGGCGCGGGCGCAGCTGCGGTATCCACACCGCGCCGTCCACGGTGGCCCGGCAGATGGCGCCGTCCCGGGTGGCCAGCACGGCACCGGGCACCGGGCCGCGCAGCTCGTCCTCGGGGTGGCCGCCGTGCAGGAAGAACTCCCGTCCGTACAGCTCGTCCAGCACGCCGGGCTGGGAGTCGGCGGCGCGCAGCCTGCGCAGCACGGTGGCGGTGTCGTCCCGCTCCCAGTCGATCCGGCGGGCCTCCTGGCGCAGCGGGTGCCGCGGTTCGCCGTGCACGTCCGGCCGGGCGTAGTCCAGCGGTTCGGGGGTGAACAGCCCTCCCTCGTACCGCTGGACGGCCAGCAGGACGGCCTCGACGGCGGCGTCGGCGAGCTCGCCCCGGTACAACTCGCTCTTGCCGCAGGCCGGGACGGGGAACTCGACGGACGCCCAGATGTCGCCGGCGTCCATCTCCTCGACGGCCTGCAGCACGGTGACGCCCCAGCGCTCGGCCCCCTCGGTGATCGCCCAGTCGAGCGAGGAGGGGCCGCGGTCGCCCTTGGGCCCCGGGTGGACGATCAGGACGGTCCGGGTCGACCAGATGTCCTGCGGGACGGCCTTGGTGAGCATCGGACAGATGATCAGCTCGGGGTCGGTGCGGACCACCGCCGCCCTCATCTGCTCGTCACCGAGGGCGAGTTGGACAGCGACCTGGTGGCCGCGCTCGCGCAGCCCGGTGTGGACGCGCTGGGTCAGGCTGTTGAACGCGCTGGCGATCAGGAGAATGCGCAAGGAGGGCCTCCGGCGGGAACTGGGGTCGCGCGCAGGCGATGAAACCAGGGCATGGACACGTAACGATTACGGTCCGCACCTGGGCGCCCTACTCTCACGCACCCCGCACACCCGCACCCCGCGTTTCGCCGGATCTCCCCAAGTCCCCGCTCCGGTCGAGTACTCTGCGCCGCTCCCGCCCCCGCCCGTCCCGCGGCCCCGGCTCAGCGCGGGAACGCCCGGCGGGCCCGCCAGGTGGTGTGCTCCCGGGAGACCGCGTCCTCCGCCTCGGCCGCCAGCCGGGCCCAACGGGCCTCGGCGTCCGGCGCCTTGAGGTCGAGGTCGGACAGCTGGTTGCCGACGTTCTCCAGCTCCCGCGCGGCCAGTTGGTAGGCGGCGGCCAGCGGGCCGAGCTGCTTGAGCTGCGTCCAGGCGATGATCGCCGCCGCCGCGGCCGAGGTGGCGCCGAAGACGTGCACCGGCAGCGCGCCGGTGGCCTGGGCGATGGCCGCCGCAGCACCGACGATGATCAGCACCGCGACGCCGAGCCCCCAGGAGACCGCCTGCGAGTCGCAGGCCTCGGCCCGGGAGCGGTACCAGGTGCGCTGGCCCTCGACCCGGGTGCGCAGGTAGAGCGTGCGCCGGGTGGTCAGGCTCTCGGCGCGCTGCCGGCGCATCTCCGGGGTGATCTCGGCGACGCTGCCGGGCGGCACGATCTCCGGGTCCTCGAAGGCCCGCAGCACGTCCTCGACCTGGAGCAGGTAGCCGCGGTCGGTGTCCTCGGACTCGGCCGCACCGTCGAACGGCCGGGCCCGGACGGTGTACTTCCAGGCCAGCGTCTTGACCGACTCGGCCGCCGCCCGGGCCTGGTACCAGCGGCCCTGCGGGTTGCCGCGGCGCAGCCGGGACCAGAAGTAGCCGGCCACCAGGAAGGCGGCGACCGAGAACAGCGGCCAGATGTCGAGGGCGTTCTTGTCGTCCGGGTCGGGGAACGACCCGATCACGGCGGCGACCACCAGCATCGCGATCAGGCCGCGGTACCAGCGCAGCGTCTCCCGCTGGCCGTCCAGCGAGGCCTTGTCCGTCGTCCAGAACAGCTCCGGCAGCAGCTGCGCCTCGACGCCCCCCGGCGGATCCTGTTGCACCATCGGTCGAGTCCCCTCCCCCTTCTCCGTCCAGCCAGTATTCCCACCGCCAACTGGCCTACACGGGCGCCTTTTTGACAACTTCTGACGGCCGGCCATTGCCCGACCCCCGGGTAACCGGTAGAAACGGTTACATGCCGCTGCACTGGAAGCTCGTCATCGACTGCGCCGACCCGCACCGCCAGGCCGCCTTCTGGGCCGCCGCCCTGGAGTACACGCCGGAGGACCACGGCGCGCTGATCACCCGGCTGCTCGCCGCCGGCGCGGTCGACCCGGAGGCCCTCACCGAGGTGGACGGCCACCCGGCCTGGCGCTCCCTGGCCGCCGTCCGCCACCCCGAGGACCCGTTCGACCCGGCCTCGGACACCGGCCTCGGCCGCCGCGTCCTGTTCCAGGCCGTCCCCGAGCCCCGGCAGGGCAAAAACCGCCTGCACCTCGACGTCCACCCCGGCCCGGGCGAGCGCGAGGCCACCGTCGCCCGCCTCACCGCCCTCGGCGCCACCCCCCTCCGCCACGTCGACGAGCCCGGCGGCGCCTGGACGGTCATGCAGGATCCCGAGGGCAACGAGTTCTGCGTCCACTGACCCGCCCCCGGCACGCGAAGGGCCGGCGGCGGTCGGCTCCCCGACCACCGCCGGCCCCACGGGCACGGCCCGGTGCGTCCGTCAGCGGACGGCCCACTCCGGGTGGGACCCGGTCTGACTGCCGACGTAGACGCCCTCGGAGTCGTTGGCCTTCAGGTACCGGCCGGTGAGGACGTTCTTGATGAACGGACCGTCCGGCCCGGTGAACTCCCACACCTGGCGCAGGTCGCCGGTGCACTGGAGGAGTACGGCGTGGCCCCACGGGTTGCTGGTGTCCACGTCCGTCAGGCACGCGTTCGCCGCGAGGCTGCGGATCTGCCCCGTCCCTTCACTCGGGACGTCCCAGAGGAACGGCGGCACGGGGATGCACGGGCCCAGCCCGACGGTCTGGTCCGGGTTCACCGCGAGACACCGCCCGAAGTGGAGGTTCTGGATCTGCCCGACCCGGCCCTCGGGCTGCGCCGAGGCGGCCGGGGCCGTCGTCATGGTCAGAGCGAGGACTGCGCCGCCGATCACCGCGGCAGCCGTTGTACGGCTCACGACTGGTTCCTTTCAGGTCATGGGTCCGCGGTCATGGGTCCGCGCCCCTACCCGGGAACCTCCCTCGCCGGCAAGGCGCCACGACCGTCCCGTCCGCAGAACAACCCGAAGGTGTGAAGCCCCGCTGCGGCGAACGCCGACGGCCCCGCCCTCCCGAGCGGGAGGACGGGGCCGTCGGAGAACCGGCGGGGCCGTCAGAGCAGGCCGAAGGCCGGCATCAGGTAGTAGAAGGCGAAGACCGACGCCACCGCGTACATGGGGACGGGGACCTCGCGGCCGCGGCCGGCGGCCAGGCGCAGCACGCAGAAGGCGATGAAGCCCATGCCGATGCCGTTGGTGATGCTGTAGGTGAACGGCATCATCACGATGGTCAGGAAGGCCGGGATCGCGATCGTGTAGTCGGCCCAGTCGATCTCCTTGATCGAGTTGGCCAGGATCAGGAAGCCGACGGTGATCAGGGCCGGGGTGGCGGCCTGGGCCGGGACCATGGTGGCGAGCGGGGTGAGGAAGAGCGCCACCACGAAGAGCAGGCCGGTGACGATCGAGGCGAAGCCGGTCCGGGCGCCCTCGCCGACGCCGGCGGTGGACTCGACGAAGCAGGTGTTGGCGGAGGCCGAGGTGGCGCCGCCGGCCGCGGTGGCGATGCCGTCGACCATCAGGACCTTGTTGATGCCGGGCAGGTCGCCCTTCTCGTCCAGCAGGTGGGCCTCGTCGGCCACGCCGAGGATGGTGCCCATCGCGTCGAAGAAGCAGGACATCAGCACGGTGAAGACGAACAGCAGGCCGGTCAGCACGCCGACCTTCTCGAAGCCGCCGAACAGGCTGACCTTGCCGACCAGGCCGAAGTCCGGCGCGGAGACCGGGTTGCCCGGCCAGGTCGGGACGGTGAGGCCCCACTTGAGCGCCGGGACGTCGGCCACCTTGTCAATGACCGCGGCGAGCGCGGTGGAGACCGCGATGCTGATCAGGATGGCGCCGGGCACCTTGCGGATCAGCAGGACCAGGGTGAGCACCAGGCCGATCACGAAGATCAGCACCGGGAAGCCGAGCAGGTGCCCGTTGCCGCCGAGCTGGAGCGGGACGGTGGTGTGGGCGGCGTCCGGGATGCGGCTGACGAAGCCGGAGTCGACCAGGCCGACCAGGCTGATGAACAGGC
The DNA here is from genome assembly GCF_042885595.1 of Kitasatospora sp. NPDC058046. NCBI lineage: Bacteria > Bacillati > Actinomycetota > Actinomycetes > Kitasatosporales > Streptomycetaceae > Kitasatospora > Kitasatospora sp. NPDC058046. Next base: position 62,463 of record NZ_JBHVRS010000022.1, on the reverse strand, counting down.
CGATACCGATCGCGATGGCCTTGCGCAGGCCGAGCGGGACGGCGTTCATGACCCGCTCGCGCAGCCCGGTGGCGACCAGCAGCATGATCGCGAAACCGGCCAGCACGACCATGCCCATGGCGTCCGGCCAGGTCATCTTGGGGGCGAGCTGGAGCGCCACGATCGTGTTGACGCCGAGTCCGGCGGCCAGGCCGATCGGGACGTTGCCGATGACGCCCATCAGCAGGGTGGTGAGACCCGCGGTGAGGGCGGTGGCGGTGACCAGCTGGGCGCTGTTCAGGTGAGCCCCGGTGACGTCCGTGCCGCTGGCCAGGATGATCGGGTTCAGCACCAGGATGTACGCCATGGTGAAGAAGGTGGCGACACCGCCGCGGATCTCGCGCGGCAGGGTGGAGCCCCGCTCGCTGATCCGGAAGAAGCGGTCGACGGCGCTCGTGGGGGGCTGCGGCGCGGCGTCGGCGGGTTCGGGCGACTCGGTGGTCGGCTGGACCACAGGCATGCGTGCGTCCTCTGTGGGGGAGCTGAGGAGGGGGTGGGAACGCCCGGGGCGACGGTGGCCGGGCGCAGGGCCTCAAGTATCGTTTCCCGATCGCACACGCGCTATCTTCGCGCGTAGAGCCCGCGCGGGGTCACGGCACCCGCGCAGCCGCCCCACCGCACCGTACGCTAGGCCCCATGCCCAAGACGCCACTGCACCCCTCGCCCCCTCCGCTGGAGGCCAACGACGTCGCCATCGTCGGCGGCGGCACGGTGCTGTGGTTCATCGCCTTCCTCGCCCTGCTCCCCTTCCAGGGCAGCCTCTCGGCTCACGGCCACGGCACCTGGCCGTGGATCTGCCTCTCCGGCGGCCTGCTCGGCCTGATCGGCCTCTGGTACTGCCGCGCCCGGCGGGACGCGATCGCCCGCGGCCGCGCCGCCGAGGCGGCCGCGCACACGGCCGAACGGACGACCGGCGACGACGGCCAGGACCCGGCCACCCGGTCGGACTGAATAGTCCTTTAGTAGCACGCACCGGACATAAGGCGCCCGTAGAGTCGGTGCCATGACGCAGCCTGCCCAGCCGGCGGAAGAGCAGCCGGCCGACGGAGACCGCCCGGACGGAGCCCACCCCCTCGGCCTGCTGCCCGGCCGACGCGGCGGCCTGACCACCGCCGAGGTCGCCGAACGGGTCGCCCGGGGCCAGGTCAACGACGTCCCCGTACGGTCCAGCCGGTCCACCCGGGAGATCGTCCGCGCCAACGTCTTCACCCGCTTCAACGCGATCATCGGCGTGATGTTCGGGATCATCCTGATCGTCGGTCCGATCCAGGACGGCCTGTTCGGCCTGGTCATCGTGGCCAACACAGCGATCGGCATCATCCAGGAGCTGCGCGCCAAGAAGACCCTGGACAGCCTGGCCCTGATCGGCGAGGCCCGCCCGCAGGTCCGCCGGGACGGCACCGCCCGGCAGGTCGGCGTCTCCGAGATCGTCCTCGACGACACCGTGCTGCTCGGCATCGGCGACAAGGTGATCGTGGACGGCGAGGTCACCGAGGCGGACGGCCTGGAGATCGACGAGTCGCTGCTCACCGGCGAACCCGACCCGGTCCTCAAGCAGCCCGGCGACCAGGTGATGTCCGGCAGCTTCGTGGTGGCCGGCGCCGGCGCGTTCACCGCCACCAAGGTCGGCCGCGAGGCCTACGCGGCCCAGCTCGCCGAGGAGGCCAGCAAGTTCACCCTGGTGAAGTCGGAGCTGCGCACCGGCATCGACAGCATCCTGCGGATCATCACCTACCTGTTGATCCCCACCGCCCTCGGCCTGATCATCAGCCAGCTGGCCGTCGAGGGCCGGGACTGGCGCGAGGCCGTCCGGCGCATGGTGGCCGGCATCGTGCCGATGGTCCCCGAGGGCCTGGTGCTGCTGACCTCGGTCGCCTTCGCGATCGGCGTGGTCCGGCTCGGCCGCAAGCAGTGCCTGGTCCAGGAGCTCCCGGCGATCGAGGGCCTGGCCCGGGTGGACACCGTCTGCCTGGACAAGACCGGCACCCTCACCGAGGGCGGCATGGACGTGGTCGACCTGCGGGTGCTCTCCGACGGGGAGCCCGCCGCCGTCGACAAGGACACCGTCCAACACGCGCTGGCCGTGATGGCCGGCGCCGACGCCCGCCCCAACCCGTCCATGCAGGCGGTCATCGACGCGTACGGGCGCGGCGACGACGGCGCCGCCTCCGGCCGGAACGGCTGGCGGGTGATCGAGGCGATGCCCTTCTCCTCCGCCCGCAAGTGGAGCGGCGTGCAGCTGCTGGAGCCGCAGGGCGGCGAGGCCAGCTGGCTGCTCGGCGCGCCCGACGTGCTGCTGCCCGCCGGGCACCCGGCCCTGGCCGAGGTGGACGAACTGGGCGCCCAGGGCCTGCGCGTGCTGCTGCTGGGCCGCACCCCCGTCCCGCTGGACTCCCCCGACCCGGCGGCCGGCCTCACCCCGCTCGCCCTGGTGGTGATCCAGCAGCGGCTGCGCTCGGACGCCGCCGAGACCCTGCGCTACTTCGAGGGCCAGCGGGTCCGGGCCAAGGTCATCTCCGGCGACTCGGCGGTCTCGGTCGGCGCGGTGGCCGGCCACCTGGGCCTGCCCGGCGCCGACCACCCGCTGGACGCCCGCTCCCTGCCCACCGACCCGGAGCAGCTCGCCGAGACCGCCGACCGGACCAGCGTCTTCGGCCGGGTCACCCCCCAGCAGAAGCGCCAACTGGTCGGGGCGCTGCAGTCCCGCGGCCACACCGTGGCGATGACCGGAGACGGCGTCAACGACGTGCTCGCGCTCAAGGACGCCGACATCGGCGTGGCGATGGGCACCGGCTCCGACGCCACCAAGGCGGTCGCCCAGATCGTGCTGCTGAACGACTCCTTCGCCTCGCTGCCGTCGGTGGTGGCCGAGGGCCGCCGGGTGATCGGCAACATCGAGCGGGTCGCCTCACTCTTCCTGGTGAAGACCGTCTACTCGGTCCTGCTGGCGCTCCTGGTGATCTTCACCCACTCGCCGTACCCGTTCCTGCCCCGGCACTCCACCGTGCTGTCCTCGCTGACCATCGGCATCCCGGCCTTCTTCCTCGCCCTCGCCCCCAACAACGAGCGGGCCCGCACCGGCTTCGTGAAGCGCGTGCTGCGGCTGGCGGTCCCCGGCGGCGCCATCGCCGGCACCGGCACCTTCGTTGCCTACACGCTCGCCCGCACCGACCACGCGACCGACCTCAAGGCCGACACCAGCGTGGCCACCCTGACGCTCTTCCTGATCGCCATCTGGGTCCTCGCCATCGTCGCCCGCCCGTACAACTGGTGGCGGCTGCTGCTGATCGGCGCCATGGGCGGCGCGTTCGCCCTGGTCCTGCTGGTGCCCCCGCTGAAGTCGTTCTTCGACCTCTCCCTGGTCGGCTACCGCGACCCGCTGACGGGCGTCGCCGTCGCGGTGGTCTGCGGCATCGCCCTGGAGATCGCCTGGCGCGTGATGAAGCGCCGCGGCATGGAGTGACGGAGCCGCCGGCCGGCCGCGCCACCGCGTGACAAGCCCCCCGCGCACACCCGATGATGACCCCGGAAGGGGGTGCCGAATGGCACGCAGGGGTGGGGACCTGGAGGCGTTCATCGCCTTCCTGGGCGGCTTGGCGGCGGCCGGACTGGCCGCCCTGGCGATGGCGGGCGTCGGGCTGACCGTCCGGCCCACACCGGCACTGCGGACCGCCGCGCTGGTGACGCTCGGCGCGGTCTGGCTGACCGCCACCACCGCCGTCTACCGGCGGCTGCGGGCGCGCACCGACCGGCCGACCGGTGCGCGCCGCGGGGCTCAGCCCTCGAAGTCCCGGGCGGCCGAGAGCTCGTAGGCGCGGTCGGGCTCGCTGAGCGCGGCCAGCACCTCGAAGCGGCGGTGCCACTGCCCGACCGACCAGGCCAGCCCGGCGGCGAGGCCCTCCGGGGTGGCCGCGTGCAGCAGGCCGGGCACCGGCGGGACCTCGAACTCGTCGTCCTCGTCGCCGGCCTCGGCCAGCTCCGGGTCGTACGGCGGCTCCGGGGTGTCCGCCCCGGTGTCCCAGCGCCAGTCCACCGCCGCCTCACCGCCGTCCGGCCCGACGACCAGCAGCTCCTCGTGCTCCTCGTAGGCGACCGGGCAGCCGGGCAGCAGCTCCCGCACCACCGCCGGGACCCGGTGCAGCACGCCCTCGGACAGCACCCGGCCGCCCGCCACCTCGCTGGCCAGCGACACGTGCAGCCGCTCGGCGAGGTCGGCGGCCAGCGCCGGGGCGACCGGCAGCAGCGGGTACGGGTGCAGCAGCTGGACCAGGTCGGGGGCGTCGGCGACGACCGCCTCGGTGGCGTCCACCACCACGGTGTGGGCCGGCCGGCGCCCGGTGTCCGGGTCCATCGGCGGCAGCGCCCGCACCACGTCCAGCGGCTCGATCCGCTCGCGGTCCACCCGGGCCAGCGCGGTGTGGATGCCGTGCAGCTGGCGGTGGCCGACCTCGGCGTCCGGGTCGGTCATCCGGTCCAGCACCTCGTCCGGCCCGTGCGGCTCGGCGAGCAGCGCGGCCAGCGTGGTGCGCACCCCGAGCGCGTGCAGGAACTGCTCGTCCAGGGTGGTGCGGGCCTCGTCGTACAGGCCGCGCAGCAGCGGGTCGGCCCCGGCGGCGCGCAGGCCGGCCGGCTCACGGCCCGCCAGCACCGGGTGGTCGCGCAGCCACCAGGCGGTGTACGGCGGCAGGTCGGCGTACGAGCCGTCCGGCAGCAGGGTGCGCACCGGGCCGACCACGGCCTCCCGGTACGGCGGGCGGGCCAGCGCGGCGAGCGCCTCCGGCCAGGCGTCGTCGTCCACCAGGTCGAGGTCGCGCACGGCCAGCAGCTCGGCGGCGACCGGCGGGACGCCGACCGCCTCGTCGGCCTGCAGCGCCTCCAGCGCGTCCTCGGCCCACTCGGCGAGCCCGTCCGGCGCCTCGTCCAGCAGGCCGGTGGGGTGGCCGCCGGCCGCGCGGTCGGCGGGGACGGTCGGGTCGAGCCGCTCCAGGTCGTCCGGGTCGAGCACCACGTCCTCGGCGCGCACCAGCACGAAGTCGGCCAGCACGCCGACCGCGGCGAGCACCTCGGACCCCCAGCGCTCCAGCAGCTCGTCGTCCACCCAGCCGGCGTCCTCCTCGCGGGCGAGCGCGGCGAACGGGCTTCCGGGCAGCACGAGTTCGCCGGCCCGGGCGGGCTCGCCCTCGTCGTCGAGCAGGGCCAACCGGGCCAGCCAGGGGTGGGCGCCCGGCTCCGGGGCGGCGGCCTTCACCAACGCCAGGACGGCGTCGGCGAGTTCGAGCGCCGCGTCGAGGTCGTCCTCGGCCAGCTCGTAGGAGCGGGCGACGGCGGCCCGCGCCTCGGGGGTGTCCAGCACCCCGGCCGGGGTGGCGGTGCCGGCGCCGAGCCTGGCCAGCAGCGGGTGGGCGGCCTCGGGGTGGGCCAGCCGCAGGTCGAGCGCCGCGAGCGCGCCCGCGAGCGACCCGGGATAGCCGGGGAAGGCCGCCCAGTCGGCGTCCTCGGAGGGCAGCAGGACGCGCCGCGGCCCGGTGACCGTCCGCCCGTCGGCGAGCGGGACGGGCAGCGCGCCGAGCGCCTCCGGGTCGGCCGCGCCGAGCGCCGCGTACAGGTTGCGCCACCACGCGGGCTCGCGGTCCAGGCCGCCGAGCTGGTCCACCACCTCGGCCAGCGGCACCCGGCGCACGTTCAGCACCCGCAGCTCGGTACGGCGCTCCAGGCCGGCCGGCAGCAGCCCGGGGAAGATCGGCGAGAGCGCCTCGACCACCGAGCCGTCCGCGCCCTCCAGCAGCGTCGCGTCCCGGGGCCGCAGCGCGGGCGTGCCCTCCTCGACCGGCGCCGGGTGCGGCAGGAACGGCGTGTCGGGCAGCCGGGAGAGCACCCCGGCGCGCAGCGCGTTGTCCAGCGCGCCCTGGCCGAGCGGGGCCGGGACGAGGCCGAGCGAGCCGAGGTCGGCGCCACGGGCGCGCAGCAGCTCGGCGTAGCTGTCGGCGGCCCGCTCGGTGAGGAAGTCGGCCAGCGGGCCGGGGGCGACGTGCCGGCGGGTGGAGTCCAGCGGGTAGGAGGCGATCAGCAGCGCGGGCAGGCCGACCGGCTCGTCGCTGGGGGTGGGCGCGTGCAGCACGGAGGCGATCCGGGGCCGCTGCGGGGCGCCGTCCTCGCCGACCGGGACGGCCCAGGTCACCGTCCAGTACGGGCGGGCGCGCTCCTCGGTGGGCCGGTCGGCCAGCAGCTCGGCGGCGAGCGTGCCGGAGGCGCCGGCGGTCTGCCAGACCGTCCGCCGCGGCCGGCCGTCCGCGTCGTCGGTGACGGTCACCTCGGTGACCCCGTCCGGGCGGGTCTCGGCGGCGTCCCGGGTGAGCGTCCGGACGCCGTCCGGGGTCTCCACCACGACCTCGCGCAGGCCGGGCAGGGTGAGCAGCAGCGCGTCGTCGATCCCGGCCAGCAGACGGCGGGTCAGGTCCTCGGCGGCGGCGTCCCGCAGCGGCAGCACGACCACCGTGTCGTAGCCCTCCGGGGCGGTGCCCTCGGCCGCGAACGGCAGCCGCAGCAGCGGCACGTGGCCGTCCCGGCGGCGCAGCTCCTCGGCCAGCTCGGGCTGGGCCCCGGCCAGCGACCGGGCCTCGCCGAGCGACCAGCGCACCCCGCCGCCGGCGCCCAGCACGGCGGGCTCGTCGGTGACCGCGAGGACGGCGGCGAAGCCGACCCCGAACCGGCCCACGGCGGGCGCCTCGCCGCGCTTGGAGGAGGCGCGCAGGGTGGACAGCGACTCGACGGCGGCCGCGTCCAGCGGGGCGCCGGTGTTGGCGGCGGCGAGCACGCCGTCGGCGAGGGTCAGCCGCAGCCGGCCGGGGCCGTGGCCGGCCCGGACCGCGGCGTCGGCCGCGTTCTGCGCCAACTCGACCACCAGGCGGTCCCGGTAGCCGCCGAGCGCCAGCTCCTCCTCGGCGTTGGCGTCCTCCCGGAACCGGGACGGCGAGGCGGCCCAGGCGTCCAGCACCCGCCGGCGCAGCGCGGCGCTCCCGAAGGGGTCCGCGAGGTGCTCGTCCGTGCCGCTGCCGATGATCCGAGGTTCCACTGGACCTGCCACCTTCCGCTGCCCTGTTCGTCGTAGGGCATTCTTCCCTGCCCCACCGACTGCTCCCGACCACGGACCCCGCCGGCGTCGGCCCCGGGACGGCGCCGACGGCGCCTCCCGCCACCCGCCCGGAGCCGCGCGGAACCGTCCGGACAGCACCGCGGCCCGCACCGGTCGGTGACCAGTGCGGGCCGCGGAAGACAGACCCGAGGGAAGGCCCGGGGCTCAGGAGTGGCCGAGCTCCTCGGCCGGGCCGTCGGGCTCGACAGAGCCGGAGGCACGGTCCGGGTGCAGCGGCAGCGGCTCGACCACCAGCTCGTCCAGGATCAGCTCGGACGGCGCCGGCGGAGCCGGGATGACGGCCGCCTCGGAGTGCCCGCCGCAGCCGTACGCGAAGGAGACGATCTGGCCGTCGGCCGGACCGAACTCGTTGCCGCACACGCCGAAGGCCTGCCCGAGCGAGCCGCCGATCGGCACCAGGAAGCCGCAGCTCGCGCACGAGGCCGGGGCGGCCTGCGCCATCGGGGTCTGCGGGCCGTGGGACTTCTCCCAGCGCTCGGCGGCCAGGTGCAGGCCGAGCCGGGAGAGCACCCGGCTGCGGCCGAGGCCCAGCTCCTCGGCGACGGCGTTGATCCGGGCACGGGCCGGAGCGGGCTGGACGTGCGGGTCGGTGACGACCAGGTCCTCGTCGTCCACCAGGGCGACCGCGGAGTTCGGCGCCGGCTCGTCCTCGCCGGTCCAGCCGGGCTCCAGCCGCAGGTCGTCGGCGCCGGTGGGCAGCAGGTCGCCCGGGCCCATGTCGCCGGGGCGCAGCCGGTCGCTCCACGGCACCCACTCGGGGGCGAGCACCGCGTCGGCGCCCGGCAGCAGCACGACCTCGTCCAGGGTCACGTTCTTGGCGCGCGGGGCGCGGGCGACGGTGACCGCCCAGTGCCACCCGCGGTAGGCCGCGTCCAGGCACTCGAAGGTGTGGGTGACGACGCGGTCGGCGTCGGCCTGGACGCCCAGGTGCGGCCCGACGGCCTCCGCACCGACGGCCTCCTCGGCGGCCTGGCGGGCGAGTTCGACGGCCTCGGCACAGAGCCGGTCGGGGGTACGGCTTCGCATCGCAGCACTCACGGCGTCGATTCTCTCCCAGTTCTTCTGTCGCCCACGGCGTGTTGCCTGTTCCGTCGCGGCTCGGTGTCCCTCGTCCATTCTGCGCGACCGGGAGCCCCCTCGGGTACCGGCCGCGCCGCTCGACCGGCCTGCCGGCGCCCCGGCGCTCCGGCGGGTCGACCTTGGGCAGGCTACCCGTCGGCCGGTGCCCCGGCACAGTCCGGGGCGGACACGGCCGCTCCGGGGCCGCGCCGAGCGGAGTCCGGTCCCGCGTCGGCTCGGCGTTTCTGGGGCAGGATGGGCTTGTGGCGGACCACGACCCGTCGCAGCACGCACTGCGCGCCCCGCAGGCCGGCAGCCCCGACCAGGCGGACGCCGTGCCGCGACAGCAGCCCCCGGTCCCCGGCGCGGACGAACCGCAGCCGGCGGACGGCCCCGAGGCGCCCGCCGGCCCCCCGGACCGGCCCGGGAACGAGGCCCCGGAGACGCCAGGAGCCCCCGACCGGACCGCGCGGCAGCCGGACGGGCACGGGGACGACGACGAGTTCGGGGACGAGGTCCCCGAGCCCCGCCGGCACTTCCTGGTCCGCACCGCCTCCGCCGCCGGCTCCCGCACCGGCAAGGTGGTGCACGGCACCGGCCGGCGGATCCGCCGGGCCACCGCCGCCGAGGGCGCGGGCGAGTCCGGCCTCGCCAAACTGATCGAGCTGCACGCGCTCAACTCCTTCGGCGACATGCTGATCACCATCGCGCTGGCGTCCACCATCTTCTTCTCGGTGCCCACCGGCGAGGCCCGCGGCCGGGTCGCGCTCTACCTGCTGATCACGATGGCCCCGTTCGCCCTCCTCGCCCCGGTGGTCGGCCCGCTGCTGGACCGCCTCCCGCACGGCCGCCGGGCGGCCATGGCGATGGCCATGCTGGCCCGCGCCGTGCTGGCCTGGACGATGGCCGGGGTGATCGCCGGCGGCGGCATCGCGCTCTACCCGGAGGCGCTCGGCGTGCTGGTCGCGTCCAAGGCGTACGGGGTGGTGCGCAGCGTGGTGGTGCCCCGGCTGCTGCCGAGCCGGCTGTCCCTGGTGAAGGCGAACTCCCGGGTCACCCTGGCCGGGCTGCTGGCCACCGGCGTGGCCGCCGCGGTGGGCGGGCTGCTGCACCTGATCGGGCCTGGCTGGCCGCTGCGCGGCGCCTTCCTGGTGTTCGTCGTCGGCACCCTGATGGCCTTCCACCTGCCGCCCACGGTGGACTCCGCCAAGGGCGAGCAGCGGGCCGTCCTGCACGCCGAGGTGCACGGCGAGGGCTCGCACCTGATCCACCACCGGCCGCCGCCGGTCAAGGCCTCGCTGCGCACGGTCGGCCCCTCGGTGATCCTGGCGCTGCGGGCGATGTCGGCGATGAAGTGGCTGGTCGGCTTCCTGGTGATGTTCCTGGCCTTCCTGCTGCGGGAGGAGCCGATCGGCGGGCTGCGGCCGACGGTGGCGCTGGGCCTGGTGGCGCTGGCGGCCGGGACGGGCAACGCGCTGGGCTCGGTGCTCGGCTCCTGGCTGCGCACCCGGGGCCCGGAGGCGACGGTCGCCGCGATGCTGCTGCTGGCGACCTGCGTGACGGCGGCGGCCGCGCTCTGGTACGGCGTGGTGACGGTGGTTCTGGTCGCCGGGGTGGCCGGGATGGCGGCCTCGCTGGGCAAGCTGGCGCTGGACGCGCTGATCCAGCGGGACGTCCCGGAGGCGGTGCGGACCTCGGCGTTCGCCCGGTCGGAGACCCTGATGCAGGTGTCCTGGGTGGCCGGCGGCGCGGTCGGCATCCTGCTGCCGCTGAACGGGGAGCTGGGCCTGTCGATCGCCGCCGGGGTGGTCGGCCTGGCGCTGCTGTGGACGCTCCGCTCGCTCTTCCGGGTGGGCCTGCGGCGGCACCCGGCGACCCCCCGGGTGGCCTGAACGGGGCGGTGCGGCAACACGCGGTGCCTACCCCCGCGTCGCGTGATCGGCCCGGCCCGGTAGATTCTGACGCATGAGCCTCAATTCCCGTGCCATCGCCGCCCTCGGCGCCGTCGTCGTGGTCGGCGCCGCCACGGTGGGCACCTCCGTCGCCATCGCCGCCGGCCAGACCGAGCACATCTCCCACCAGGCCACGCTCACGGTGGGCAACTCCTCGGTCGTCGCGCAGCCGCTGTGCTGGAACGGCGGCAGCCCGCTCACCGAGGACCAGCAGCAGCAGTGCCAGGAGGACGCGACCAAGGCGCTGAAGGACGGCTCGCTGCCCTCCTCGGACGTCGTGGGCAGCGACCGGGTCGGCGTCGGCGTCTCGCCGAACGTGGCCGACACGGGCTGGTGGGCCTTCACCAACGGCGGCTCGGCCAACCAGGGCGGGCGCTACAGCCTGTTCTCGGCCGCCAAGGGCCAGACCTGGTCCGGCGCCCAGGCCGCGGGCAAGCTGCTGAACTCCAGCGGCAAGACCGTGGTGACCGTGGTCGAGGGCGACCCGAACCAGGAGGCCCCGATCGCCGTCTGGTACTTCCAGCTGAACACCCAGGACAGCTGACGGTCCCGCGATGACCGCGCACGCCGTCGCCGACGGCCGGGGCGAGCGGTCGGACCCCGCGGGGGCCCGGCTGCTCGTCGTCGTCGCGGTCGCCGCCGAGGCCGAGGCGGTGCTGCGCGGCCTGCCCGGCGGGTCCGCCGCGCTGCCGCTGCCCGGCGGCACGCTGCACCGGGCCCTGGCGGTGCCGGTGGACGTGCTGGCCGCCGGGGTCGGCCCGGCCGCCGCCGCGGCCGCCGCCGCCACCGCGCTGGCGGCCCACCCGTACGCCCTGGCCGTCTCGGCCGGGATCGCCGGCGGCTTCGCCCCGCTCGCCCCGGTCGGCGCCACCGTGCTGGCCGACGCGATCGTGGCCGCGGACCTCGGCGCCGAGACCCCCGAGGGCTTCGCCGACGTCACCGAGCTGGGCTTCGGCACCGTCCAGCACACCCCGCCGCCGGCCGCCGTCGCGCTGGCCGCGCGGGCGCTGGACGCCGTGACCGGCCCGGTGCTGACCGTCTCCACCGTCACCGGCAGCGCCGAGCGCGCCGCCGCGCTGGCCGCCCGCCACCCGGGCGCCGTCGCCGAGGCGATGGAGGGCTTCGGCGTGGCCGAGGCCGCCGCCCGGTACGGCGTGCCGGCCCTCGAACTGCGCACCGTGTCCAACCCGGTGGGCCCGCGCGACCGGGCCGCCTGGCGGATCGGCGAGGCCCTGGGCGCGCTGGAACGGGCCTTCGCCGCCCTGCCCGTCCACGAGCTGGCATCCGCACCACGAACCGATTGAGGAGGCCGGCCGTGGCTGAACGGCTGAGCATCGCGTACTCGCCCTGCCCGAACGACACCTTCGTCTTCCACGCCTGGGCGCACGGCCTGGTGCCCGGGGCGGACGCCCCCGAGGTGACCTTCGCCGACATCGACATCACCAACGGGCAGGCCGAACGCGGCGAGCTGGACGTCCTGAAGATCAGCTACGGCGCGCTGCCCTGGGTCCTGGAGCAGTACGCCCTGCTGCCCTGCGGCGGCGCGCTGGGCCGCGGCTGCGGCCCGCTGGTGCTCACCCTGCCGGGCGTGGACTCCCCCGCCGACCTGGCCGGGAAGACCGTCGCGGTGCCCTCCGAGCGCTCCACCGCCTACCTGCTGTTCCGGCTCTGGGCGGCGAAGGCGGTGCCGGGCGGCTTCGGCGAGATCGTCGTCCTGCCGTTCCACGAGATCATGCCCGCCGTCCGGGACGGCCGGGTGGACGCCGGCCTGGTCATCCACGAGGCCCGCTTCACGTACCAGCAGTACGGCCTGCACAGCCTGGCCGACATGGGCGAGGCCTGGGAGCGGGAGACCGGCCTGCCGATCCCGCTGGGCGCGATCGTCGCCCGGCGCTCGCTCGGCGCCGAGCGGCTGCGGGAGATCGCCGACGCGATCCGCTCCTCCGTCCGGCAGGCCTGGGCGGACCCGGCCGCGAGCCGGGGGTACGTGCTGGCGCACGCCCAGGAGATGGACCTGGACGTCGCCGAGCAGCACATCGGTCTGTACGTCACCGAGTTCACCGAGGACCTCGGCGAGGAGGGCTACGCGGCCGTCCGCGCGCTGCTCACCCGGGCCGCCGCGGAGGGGCTGGTGCCCCCGCTCGACCCGGGTGTGCTGGCGTTCTAGAGCGTTCCGACTTCAGCGCGTTCCGGCTCCAGGGCTGTCCGGCTCCCCGTCAGACGTCGAAGTTGTCGGCCACCGCGCGCAGCAGGCCGGCCAGCTTCTGGCCGGTCGGCTTGGCGGGGTAGCGCCCGCGCTGGAGGCCGGGCAGCACCGCGTCCAGCGTGGTGATCAGGTCCTGGACGATCGGCGCCATGTCGTCGGCGCTCCGCCGCTGGGCGGCGGCCACCGAGGGCAGTGCGTCCAGCAGCTGCACGGCCATCGCCTGGTCCCCGCGGTGGCCGGCGACCACGCCGAACTCGACCCGCTGACCCGGCTTCAGCGACGTGACACCGTCGGGCAGCGCCTTGGTGTGGACGAAGACGTCCCCGCCGTCGTCGCGCGACAGGAAGCCGAAGCCCTTCGTCTCGTTGAACCACTTGACCTGGCCGGTGGGCATCTCGAACAGTCCTCGAATGGGTGTGAGGGATCCCGGCCCTGGCCGGGGATCACTGGGTGGTGGGGAAAGGCGGCCGACCTCGGCTCGGCGCCCGTGGGCGCTCGTGGCCGGCACGCGGTCAGGAGCAGACTAACCGTCCGTCACTGCCTCATCCGCGTTCCGCGAGGGACCCGCGTTCCGAGGCCCGGTGGGGGCGGCGGGAACGGGATCTCGCGGTCACGGGCGACCCGGCACTGGCACGGCCGGGGCGCGGCTCCGCGCGGTCCATCGGCTCACACCCCCGGGTCTGAGGACGCGGGGCGCACCTGTAGCGCCCCTCGGCACCCCGTGCATACCCCCGCTCAACAGGGATCAAAACGTTCAGCTGCCGGGAAACTGCGCAACGTGACCGGCCCGCTCCGGTGGGCCTCCCCGGCGGCCGCTCTGCCAGACTGGGGGCAGTTCCGACCGGCCCGTAGGAGTGAGCAGACGTGAGCAGCCAGAGCGCCGACCCCGGCGACGTGTACGTCAAGGCCGGGGTGATCGTCTTCGGTCTCGGCGCGCTCGCCACCCTGGTCACCTTCGTCCCGCTGTTCCTGCACCTGACGCCGCTGCCGACGGCCGCGTACTGGCTGAGCATGCTGATGCCGGCCGGCTTCCTGGCCGCGCTGACCGGACTGCTGCTGAACGCGCGGGCCCAGCGCCGCCGGATCGAGCCGGTCGAGTCCTGAGGCCCTCCGGCTCCTGAGGCCCGCGGGCCTGCTCCGGCGCCCGCCCTAGCGGTCGGCCAGGTGGCCGGCGAGCCAGTCCGGGAAGCCGGTGAGGTCGTCCAGCACCACGTCCGCGCCCGCCTCGTGGAGTTCCCGCGCGCTGTACGGGCCGGTGGGCACGCAGACCGCGAGGGCGTCGGCGTGCCGGGCCCCGCGGATGTCGCCGAGGTGGTCGCCGACGTAGACGCTCGCGCCGTGCTCGCGCAGCGCGTCGCCCTTGGTCTCCGCCCACAGGTCGCCGATCACGGTGTCCGCGGCCAGCCCGGCGTGCTCCAGGTGGAGGCGGGCGTTCGGCTCGTACTTGCCGGTGATCACCGCGACCCGGCCGCCGTGGGCGCGGACCGCCTCGACGGCGGCGTGGGCGCCGGGCAGGGCCACGGTCGGGGCGAAGGCGTGGTCGCGGTAGAGCTCGCGGTAGCGGGTGACGGCCCGCTCCACCTCGTGCTCCGGGAACCAGTTGCGGATCTCGTCCAGCAGCGGCGGGCCGAGCCGGGTGACCACCAGGTCGGCGTCGATGGGGGTGCCGGTCTCGGCGGAGAGCGCCAGGTAGGTGGCGCGGATACCCGGCCGGGTGTCCAGCAGCGTCATGTCGAGGTCGAAGCCGACGGTGAGCGGGGCGGGTGAGGTCGCGGGCATGCCGCCAGGCTACCCAACGGGTGCCCCGGGCCACGAGGCGATTTGCCCGGGCTTCACGGCGGAACTTAGGTTTGCCTGAGTTGTCAGCGGAGAGGGCCCATGACCGACACCAGCGCACCACCCGGTGCGCCCCGCGCGCCGTACCGCGCGCCGCGGCGCCGAATACTGTGGCTGGCCGCCGCACTCGTCGTGCTGGCCGCCGCGGTGCTGCTGAGCCTGGCGGTCGGCAGCCGGACCATCCCGTTCGGCGACACGCTGGACGCCCTGCTGCACGGCGGCGACACCGCGAACGCCGTGGTGGTCCGCGAACTGCGGGTGCCGCGCACCGTCGTCGGACTGGCCGTCGGCGCGGCGCTCGGCCTGGCCGGGGCCGTCATGCAGGGCCTGACCCGCAACCCGATCGCCGACCCCGGCATCCTCGGCGTCTCCCAGGGCGCGGCGGCCGGCGTGGTGGTCGCCATCTCCGGCTTCGGCGTCTCCACCCTCACCGGGTACGTCTGGTTCGGCTTCGCCGGCGCGGTGATCGCCACCGTGCTGGTGTACGGGCTCGCCGGGCGCGGCCGGGGCGGGGCCACGCCGATCAAGCTGGCGCTGGCCGGCTCGGCGACGTCCGCCTTCATCGCCTCGCTCAACACCCTGGTGCTGACCACCGACGCGGCCACCATGGACCAGTTCCGCTTCTGGCACGTCGGCTCGCTCTCCGGGCGGACCTCGGACGTGGCCTGGCAGCTGCTGCCGTTCCTGGCCGTCGGCACGGTGCTGGTGGTCGCGGTGGCGCGCGGACTGGACGCGCTGGCGCTCGGCGACGACACCGCGAAGGGGCTGGGCGCCAAGACCGGCCTGGTCCGGGCGGTCGGCGCGCTCGGCGCGACCGTCCTGACCGGCTCGGCGGTCGCGGCGGCCGGCCCGATCGCCTTCGTCGGCCTCGCCGTCCCGCACGCGGCCCGCGCGCTGGCCGGCGCCGACCACCGCTGGATCCTCGCCTTCTCCGCCGTCCTCGGCCCGGCGCTGCTGCTGCTCGCCGACACCCTCGGCCGGGTCCTGTTCCCGCCGTCCGAGGTCCCGGCGGGCGTGATGACGGCGCTGGTCGGCGTCCCGGTGCTGGTGGCCCTGGTCCGCCGCCGCAAGGTGGTGGCGGCATGACTTCCGTCCCCGGTACGAGCTCCGTCCCCGGCACGGCATCCGTCTCCCGCAAGGTCTCGCTGCGCGGCTACACCGTCGTCCGGGCCGGGCGGGCGTCGTTCCTGGTGCACCGGCGCTCGCTGGCCGTCACCGTCGGGCTGCTGGTGGCGCTGGCGGCGACCGTGGTGGCCTCGCTCTGCCTGGGCGAGTCCACCGTCGCGCCGTCCGAGGTGGTCAAGGTGGTGCTCGGCCGGCCGAGCCCGCACGAGCTGGTGGTCGGCGAGTTCCGGCTGCCCCGGGTGGTGGTCGGGCTGCTGGTCGGCCTGGCGCTCGGGCTGGCCGGGGCGCTGATCCAGACCGTCGCCCGCAATCCGCTGGCCAGCCCCGACGTGGTGGGCGTGACCTGGGGCGCGACCGCGACCGTGGTCGGTCTGATGGCGTACGGCGTGGTCGGCTCGACCGGCCAGGCCCCGTACGCGGCGGTGGCCGGCGGCCTGGTGGCCGGGCTGCTGGTGTACGCGCTGGCCTGGCGGCGCGGCCTGCACGCGCAGCGCTTCGTGCTGATCGGCATCGGCATCAGCGTCGCGCTGTCCTCGCTCACCTCCGTCTTCCTCACCAAGGGCGACGGCTTCCAGGCCCAGGCCGCCAAGGTCTGGATGACCGGCAGCCTGAACGGCGCCGGCTACGACCAGGCCGACTGGCTCGCCTGGGTGCTGCTCGCCGCCGTGCCGGTCGCGCTGTGGGCCGCCCGCGCCCAGCGGTCGATCTCCTTCGACGACGCCACCGCCGTCGGCCTCGGCCTGCGCCTGGACCGGATCCGCCTCGGCATGGCGCTGCTCGGCATCGTGCTGGCCTCGTGCGCGGCCGGGGCCGCCGGGCCGGTGGACTTCGTCGCGCTGATGGCCCCGCAGATCGCGCTGCGGCTGGCCCGCTCGGCACAGGTCCCGCTGTTCTGCTCGGCGCTGACCGGCGCGCTGGTGGTGGTCCTCGCCGACCTGGTCGCCCGACGGCTGCTGGCTCCGACGGAGCTGCCGGTGGGCGTGGTGACCGGCCTGGTCGGCGCGCCGTACCTGATGTGGCTGCTGATCCGATCCCGCCGTGGAGGTTCCTGATGTCCGAACACCGCCTGGAGGCCCGGGGCCTCACCCTGGCCTACGAGGCGCGCACGGTCGTCGAGGACCTGGACGTGGCCGTCCCGGACGGGCGGGTGACGGTGATCGTCGGCCCGAACGCGTGCGGCAAGTCGACCCTGCTGCGGGCCCTCGGCCGGCTGCTGAAGCCGGTCCGGGGCGCGGTGCTGCTGGACGGCGAGGAGCTGGCGCGGATCCCGACCAAGCGGATCGCCCAGCGGCTCGGCCTGCTGCCGCAGTCGCCGTCCGCCCCGGAGGGCATCTCGGTGGCGGACCTGGTCGCGCGCGGCCGCCAGCCGCATCAGAGCTGGTGGCAGCAGTGGTCGCCGGAGGACGAGGCGGCGGTCGCGGAGGCGCTGGAGCGCACCTCCACCGCCGAGCTGGCCGAGCGGAGCATGGACGAGCTGTCCGGCGGCCAGCGCCAGCGCGCCTGGATCGCGATGGCGCTCGCCCAGGGCACCGACATCCTGCTGCTGGACGAGCCGACCACCTACCTGGACATCGCGCACCAGGTGGAGGTGCTGGACCTGGTCCGCCGGCTGAACGTCGAGCGCGGCCGGACGGTCGTCGCGGTGCTGCACGACCTCAACCAGGCCGCCCGGTACGCGGACCACCTGGTGGCGATGCGGGACGGCCGGGTGGTGGCGCAGGGCGCGCCCGGGGACGTGGTGACGGCCGAACTGGTACGGGAGGTGTTCGGACTGGACTCGGTGGTGGTGCCGGACCCGGTGACCGGCACGCCGCTGGTCGTGCCGGGCGCCCCGTGGGCGGCGCTCGCCCCGGACGCCACTCGCGCCTGACGGCCCGCGCTTAACGGCACTTTAAGTGCCATTTCGGACATAATCGACGGCGCCCCGACCCCACCGCGCCGCCAGAGGACCGCCGATGCCCCGGATCTCCCGCCGCACCCTCCTCACCGGCCTCGGCGCGGGCGCGCTCGCGGCGGCCACCGGCTGCACCGCCGCCCGGCGGCCGGCCCCGGCGACCGCGGACGGCCCCGCCGGCGGCGCCTCGCCGTCCCCGACCCCGGTGCCGTCGGTGACGGTGAACGCCGCCACCGGCCCCGTCGTGGTGCCGGGCGCGCCGATGCGGGTGGTCGTGCTGGACACCGACGTGCTCGACTCCGCGCTGACCCTCGGCATCACCCCGGTCGGCGCCGCGCTCCCGGCCCGCGACACCCGCTACCCCGAGTACTGGCCGACCTCCCGGACGGCCGGGATCCGGCTGGTCGGCCCGGCCGGCTCACCCGACCTGCCGACCGTACGGGCGCTGCGGCCGGACCTGATCCTCTCCAACCAGACCCGCGACGGCGACCGCTACGAGCAGCTGCGCGAGATCGCCCCGACCGTGCTCACCCAGACCGCCGGGGCGCCGTGGAAGGCCGACTTCCAGCTGCACGCCCAGGCGCTCAACCGGGAGGCGGCCGCGGCGGCCTTCGCCGGCGCGTACCAGAAGCACGCCGGGCAGGTGGCCCAGGCGCTGGCGGCGGCGAAGCTGTCCGGGCGCAAGGTGAGCCTGGTGCGGTTCGTGGAGGGCGGCGGCATCCGGCTGTTCGGCCGGCAGAGCTTCCCCGGCACGGTGCTCGCCGACGCCCAGGTCGGCCGGCCGGACGCGCAGAACGTCGACCAGTCCGACACCGAGATCCCGCCGGACCAGCTCGCCAAGGCCGACGGCGACCTGCTGCTCTACGCGACGTACGGCGATCCGGAGCTGTCCGGGGCCAACGCCGCCCTGGCGAGCCCGGGTTGGCAGGCGCTGGGGGCGGTCAAGGGGCACCGGGCGTTCCCGGTCGACGACCAGCTGTGGTTCCAGGGGATCGGGTACACCGGGGCCAACTACGTCCTGGACGAGCTGCAGCGCTTCCTCGGAGCCTGACCCGCCCCCGCGTAGCGGGCCGGGGGCACGCCGACGGCGGCGGCGAAGTCCCGGGTGAGGTGCGCCTGCTCCCCTTAGACGTAGCATACGCGGCCGCCTCTGATCCGGGGTCAGACCGCAGAAAGCCCCGTCCGGAGAGGTTCCGGACGGGGCAAGGTGGGGTCTCACTCGGGACAGGACAGCGAGCACGCCCACAGGGTGTACCCGGGCCCGCTTGCGGCTTCCTGGTGGCCAATCGGGACCGGGGTGGTAGTTGGGCCCTTGCAGCGCGTGCAACGCACGGGAGCGAGACGGGGCCACGTTTCACCGAGCCGGTTCGCGTGGTCGTCTCCGTGGAACGGCTCACGGTTGCACGGCGCACCGACGGGACGTCCGGGGCGAGGGGCACCGCACGTCGGCTTCGCGGCGGTCGCCGGGGTCATCACGCCACCGCCCCGGAGAAGGTAGGCGCACCCGGGTAGGTGTACCCGGTGTCCGGCCGGTTCCTGGCCACCGCGCGCAGTGCTTCGCGCCGTTCGCGCTGACGCTGCCTCTCGTTGTAGTCGCGCTGCATCTCGTCCAGCTCGGCGAGCCACGCGGCGTGGTCGATGTGCGGACGGATGAGCGGGCCCATGTACTGGCGTTCCGGCTCCGGGGTCGGTTCGCACGGGGCAGGAGTCGACGGCTCGGAGACGGGCAGCCGGGCGGGGACCATGGGGGCCGCAAAAGGCTGCGGGGCGCGGTGCTGGCCGTGAGCCGGCAGCAGCAAGCGCAGCACCCAGAGTGCGGCCAGGACGATAAGCTGAGTCATGTCTTAGCTCCGAGAAAGCTAGGGCCATCCCCGGGACGAATCAGCGGCTGCAACCGCCCTCGTCGCCGGGTTTTCTGTTGGGCTGCTGACGATATCCCCACTCCTCTAAGTCGTCTACTCCTCTACCCTTCTAAGTAGAGCTCG
Source organism: Kitasatospora sp. NPDC058046 (assembly GCF_042885595.1). NCBI lineage: Bacteria > Bacillati > Actinomycetota > Actinomycetes > Kitasatosporales > Streptomycetaceae > Kitasatospora > Kitasatospora sp. NPDC058046. The sequence continues at coordinate 43,214 of NZ_JBHVRS010000022.1, read as the reverse complement.
AAGCCGGGTCTCCGTACTCTTCTGGCATGCCCGTCAGCCCCGCTCAGCGCCCAAAGCGCGTTCCGCCGTACCTTCTCGTTGCCGACGAACTCACGGTCGAAATTCACGCGGGCGTGTACGACGCCGGGACGCCGTTCCCGTCTGAGTCGGCGCTCGCGGAGCGCTTCAAGCGGGCTCCAATGACCATTCGGCGGTCACTCGAAGTGCTCCGCGAGCGCGGACTGATCGAGACGGAATGGGGTAAGGGCTCGTGGGTGGTCCCGCTGGAGAAGCGCCCGGCCCCGACCACGGAGTAGGGCAATGCCCCGCCCGAGCGGACTCGGACGGGGCTAGACCCGTCCGATCGGACTAGCCATCCAAGTTGGCAGTCGGACCGGACGGGAGTCGGGATCGTCACGGCCGAACCGTGCGGCCGGAGATGAGAATGGCTTCCCAGGGCGTGGATTCGACGTGTCGCATGATCGCCTCATCCAGAGACCGGACGGCATACCCGCTGGCGCTCAGCTGATCACGAAGCCATTCGGGGTTGCACCCGTAGAGGATGCCGAGAGTACGCAGACCGACACCGGTCGTGTGACGGTGGGCAACGGCGGGCAGTGCGGCGGCAACGAGCTTGCGAAGCATGTGCTGGTGGTCAGCTTCGGTGACGGCCCACATCAGGCGTCGCGCCGTTCGATCGCCGGCTGACCGATGTACAGAAGCGGCTGACACAGCCCTTGGGCCAGGATGCCCAGGGCCACCCGGATGTGCAGCAGCGTGCCGGGGCTCACGACTTCGGCCAGCTCATCGGGCGAGAACCATCGGTACCCGCTGAACCGCTTGAACCCGGCCACCGGCATGCCCTGTTCGGCCAGCAGCTTCATCTCCAGCCGGGACGCTTCCCCGCCGTCACAGACGATCGTGACCCCTTCGGGTTCTCCGGTCGCCGGGTTGGCCGGGATCTGGTCAACGCCCAGGTGGTGCGAGACGAACCGGCGAAGCCCGGTCTGTTCGGCGAGTTCGCGCGCCGCAGCGTCGGCGATCTGCTCTCCCTGGCGCACGTAGCCTCCCGGCAGCAGCAGCCCCGGCTGATCGGTGGGCACCATGAGCAGGACCCGCCGATCCGCGTTCGTGATCAGAATCTCGGCCCGAACCCAGCGTTCGGGACGTCGAAGTTCCTTGTCCTTCAAGGGCGTTCCTATCGTTGTGGAGCCCGTCCGGTCGGCTCGGCAACTTCGGACGGCTGGACGACCGGGACGGGGGCCTGAGCATCGTTCCCCGGCCGTCCGTCGGTGGGGGTCTGTGTGGTGGCCCCGCCCATCCACGACGGGGGATGCGCGTACGGACGGAGCCACCACTCCCGTACCGGGCGTTCCGCCCCCGACCAGCTTCCCCAGGGCGGGGCACGGGAGTTGGAGCCCGTCCCAACCGGGGGTGCCCGGAAGGCGTCTGGTCGGGACGGGAGCCTGTAGGTGCTACTCGGGGGTCGGCGGCAGTCGCAGGCGCCGCCGGTCGAGCTCCGCACGAAGCTCCACATGCCGGGGGGGTCACGTGGGTGTACTCGGTGCGGACGATCTGTCGTCGCCTCGGACTGAACAGGGCGACTGGCCAAGCGAATTGGAGGTGCAGACCCCAGAGCATCTGAGTCGTGACCACCGGGTGGGTGACCCGGTGGAACCACAGCCGGCCCCAGGACCGAACCGTCACGCCATGACCGGGGCGGGGACGCTGGTGACTCGCTTCCGGCCACAGACCTGAACGCGGTCGTCCTGCGGGTGCATCTTCAGGTGCTCCGACGGCAGCAGGAAGCCGAAGTGGCCGTGGGAGCACGCCCAGGTGCTGATGCCGTCCGGCTGCGGCGGGTCCGGGCTGATCTCCTCGCCGTCCGGGCACCGGTCGGGTTCCTGGTCATGGGTGAGCAATGAGGGAAGGACGGTGCCGTGTCGCGTCAACATGCTGCTCCGTTCCGTAGTCGGCCTGCTACCAGCATCGGCACACGGCGCTAGCATCGGAAGGGCCGTCATGTTTCCAACGGCAGCAGCAACCGGGGCGAAACATGAAGGAGCAGCAGTGGGTTGGAAAGAACGGGAGCTTCAGCCCGACAAGAGCCCGCGCCACTTCTACGGCTCTGAGATCCGGCGACTCCGCAAGCTGCACGACAACATGTCGCTCGGCAGACTCGCCAAGATCCTCAACTTCTCGCTGGGACACCTCAGCCGGATTGAGGGTGGCGACTCGAAGCCACCAGAGGGTCTGTCCGAGAAGTTGGACACAGCGTTCAACACCGACGGGTCGTTCCAGCGCTACTACGCACTTGCAAAGCGGGAACCCTTCCCCGACAAGTACTCGACGTACCTGAAGTTGGCCAACACTGCCATCGGCCATGCGTCGTACACGCTGACAGTGCCCGGCCTGCTCCAATCGGAAGCCTTTGCCAGCGCGGTGCTCAACGCTGGCGAGCCGCTCGCTACTCCGGAGGAGTTGGAGGACTGGCTGACCACGCGTATGGCGCGTCAGACCCGGCTCCACCAAGACCCACCACCGTGCCGGTACTGGTTCATCGTGGACGAGTGGGCATTGCGGCGCCCGGTTGGTGGGGCCGCAGTCATGGTCGAGCAACTGTCTTTGCTTCTCGCCGCATGCCAGCTTCGACATGTCACGGTCCAGGTACTCCCGTTCAGCGCAGGAGTCCACTCGGAGATGGGAGGCACGTCCCTGATCTTGCTGACCCTGCCCGATCAAGAGGTGATCGCGTACGAGGAAGGCAGTCGGTCGGGCCACCTGATTGAGGATGCGCACGCCGTGGCTCAACGCCGCGACCTCTACGATCTGCTGAGGGCCCAGTCTCTCTCTCCACACGACACCGAGGCCGTGATCAGATCGGCACTGGAAGGATTCGCCAATGCACTCCGAGGAACTGCCCGCCCACTGGCGGACGAGTAGCTACACCAACGGGAACGGCGGAGACTGCGTCGAAGTAGATGACAACCGCCCTGGAACTGTCCGTGACACCAAGGACCGCCAAGGACCCTGGCTGCATTTCACCCCCGAGGCATGGGCGTCGTTCGTCGCGGGTGTCCAGGCCGGGGACTTCGGCACCGTCTGACCCGCCAACGCAAAAGAGGCCCCCGGCCCCACAACCCGCAAGGGAAGTGGGGACGGGGGCCTTTGCCATGTTAGTAAGTCAGCCAGCGAGAACGTTCACCAGGCGCGCCGCCGCCTTACCGCCGAACAGCGCAATGCCGCAATAGAACTCAATGCGGGTTCGATAAACCGGCTTGTCGTGCGCTTCGCCGAGGTCGGTCACCTGAATGCCACCGTTCGTCAGACCCGTGACACCGGCGTCCGCCTCGGTGGTACCGAACCGAACCGCGTAAATGTCGCCAGTCTCCTTACCGCCGGTACCGGCCGTGAGCGGGAGAATGTCGGTGCCGTCGAGCTTCTGGCCGGGGTCGAGCATCGGGATTCCGTTCCACATGGTGGCCTTCTTGCCGTTGATCTCGGACGTCAGCAGCTCCGCGCCACCGAGCCGGCGGAACCCGGAGCGGATCTTCGCCAGGATCGCTGCGTTCATGTACAGCGCACCGTTCTGCCCGGTAATCCCACGAACCTGCGCGGTCAGCGCGTCGAGCGCATCGAAGAAGTCGTATCCGTTGGCAACCGGGCCGACTCCCTTCGCATCGAGCACCTGCCGCCCGATCAGGCGCTTACGCAGACCGTCAAGTCCCTTCGGATCCACTGCGGTGTCACCGTTGAAAAACTGGTCAGCAAAATGCAGCGAAGCGGCCTTGACCTTCAGCGTCTCCTGGATTGCCCGCTGATCATTGACATCGCCGCGCGTCTGCACAAGGAACTTGTCCACATCGGAGTCACCACCGAGAATGGCAAGGGTTTCGATGCGAGAACTCACCGCACCCACACTCTCGGGGTACGCTTCATTGACAGCTCGGAAGGAAACTCCGGGAAGTGCGGATTCCTCATTGTATCGATACGCCGTTCCCTTGGTCTGAATAAGGGGCAAGCGGTCAAGGATAGGCGACTCCTGGATGAACGTTTCGATTACGCCACGCTGGAGGTCTTCCGTAGAGAGCTTGGCGGATTCAGCAAGAGTCAGGGCCATAGTTAAAATCCTCCATTTTGAACAGTGGAATTCGGCATCGAGCCTCGGCTCGTAGAAATGTCGAAATTAGCCATCGGAAAGTTTTGCCTCCCTGCCGGTCAGGGTCAGGAGGGAAGGGGGTCACCCCCCTGGGTAAACCCGCAGGTCAGAGCCCTGTGACCGGCTTAACCCGCTCGGCAGCCCAACCGCCCGGCTGGTGGGTGGCGGTCTCTCGGTTGTGACACTGCGTACACAGCGGGCGGAGCCGCGACCATGCATCCGGATCTTCGACACCTCGGGCAAGCAGCGAGCGACGCGACTCCGGGTGATGGTCGGCGACCACGGCCGACCGTCCGCACAGCAGGCACCAGGGGTGCGCGTAGATGTACGCCCGTCGGACCCGGGCCCATCGACGGGAGTCGTAGCCGCGCTCTGCCGCACTGCCTCGCTGCTGCTCTGCCTCGCGCTGGTGCTGCGGACAGCGACCACCACGGACGGTCAGCTCGGGGCATCCGGGAACGCTGCACGGGGGGCGGGGTCTTCGGGGCACGGGGCACCTCCGATCTGTCAAGAGGTAGTGGTTTGATAACGCTCCGTCATGGGAAGATCCACCGCGCGTCGGCAGCGAGCCGGCCAGTAAGGAGACAGCCATGCCCGAGGACACGCCCAACTCAAAGGGCCCCGCGAAGGTGCAGATGTCACCCGAGCAGATGGCAAACCTTGGACTGACTCCCACCCCCGCAGCAACGGCGCCCACGGAACCCGCACGCGTTCCGGCCGACCAGGTCAAGCCCGAGGACATCGGCACGCTGGCAATCGAGTACCGCGACGGTCAGCCCGTGATCGTCGTCAGGGGCGGAAGCGTGATTCCCGCAGCGCTCGCCGTAGTGGATGCGTCAGGCAATCCTGCCGCGCGGTTCCAGCCCCTGGATCTTTCCGAGTTGGGGGGCGTCAAGCCTTCCGCCTTCAACCAGTACACCTTCAGCAGGAACGACCCGGTCAATTTCATTGACGCGAACGGCAACTAACGTTCTAGTGGGTCAGATCTGTGGACGCTGGTGGTCGAAGTCCTCTCGGGTCTTGGCCTGATGGCACGACTTGCAGAGCACTTGAACGTTGCTGTCGGTGTCCTCGCCGCCGAGGGCGAGCGGCTGCCGGTGGTCGACGTCGACCAGCTCGGCGGGGAAAGTCTCGCCGCACAGTCCGCACATCGCGGAGCCTGTCCGGTCGACCAGCCGGCGAAGCCTCTCCGCGCCGCTGTGGCGCCGTGCCACCAGGGCGAGCAGCCGGCGGCGGGCACAGACACTCGGGCGGGCTTCGTAGGCCGTGTGGTGGGCCTCGCAGCGCCCCCGGTGAGTCGGGGGCGAGGGGCAGTCGATACAGCGCACGATGCCCCCTCGGTGAACAGTTGCATCAAGCCGAAGACCACGATCTCTGTGCATCGCGCCATCTGGCGATGGTGGGGACTGCACGCGCTTACGACCCCTTTCGGCCCGCCCTGGCGGACGGGGTTACTCGTGGGCGGTGCAGCCCCCGCACCCTGCCGCACGACTCCGGCGGCCACCCGGTAACGCGGGTACGTGGTGCACGGGCAGGGTTGCGAGAGAGGGGCGCAGGCACTCGGTCCGCCGGGTCCCGTCGGTGGGGTGCGCGGTACTCCTGCGCTCCCTCTCACTATTAGAAGAGGGGGACGAATTCCCGCGGGCCGCCGAACGTGCCGCCGGAAGCGTCCCGCCCCCTCTCACTACTAGAAGAGGGGACGAATTCCCGCGAACGTCGAAGGGGTGACGGGGTGACGTTCGAAGGGGTGATTTCAGTTTCTTCTTAGACTTGCTGTGTCATAGAAGAAACTGAATTTGGCCCTTCGAACGTCACCCCGTCACCCCTCGGGCTGTCGAGCGGCTACGCAGCGAGGGCGGACTCCGACGCTGGTGCGCCCACCGGCACGGGCGGTACCGAGTCCGGGTCGTCCTCGGCAGGCTCCGCACCGGGCTCGGCGAGCCGGACGGTCGTACGGCCCACCTGCGGAGCCTCGGACTGCGGCTGCGGGGCCTCGGGACGGTCCTGGTCGCCTTCGACCGCGCCCGTTACCTCGGCCCCGGGGTCGTGGTTGATCTCGGCCGTGATGACCACGCGGTTGGCCTTCCCGCGGCCCCACACCGGGTACAGCACGACCTTGACGCCGTACTCGTCCAGCATCTCGCGGCGCCCCGCTCCGTCCGCCTCGCGCCATCGGTCGGCGACGGTCTGCCCGGTCGGTACGACGTGCCAACCGGCGGGCCGCTCGGGCTTCTTCTTCAACTCGGCTATGTCGCTGGTGAGCTGCTGGTACCGGTCCTGGTACCACGCTGCGTCGTCCTCATCCTCGTACAGTCCTGCGTTCCGGTCGTCCCGGAGCCGCTTCCGGGCTGCTTGCAGCTCGGCAATCTGGCTGGCGTAGCCGGTGCCCGGGTCGAAGACCCGTTGCATGATCTCTGCGGAGCCGTAGCGCTCCAGGAACCAGGTCGCGACCCGCCCTTCGACGTCCGGTACGCCGATTGCGGGGGCGGGTTGGCAGTCCTGCGAAGTGATGATTCCCATCATCCGGCCCGTGCACCGGTAGGCAGGTATCGCCCCTTCCTTCGTGTTGATAGCTCCGTTCCGGTACAGCCGCTCATTACAGTTTCCGCAGGTGATCCGGCCCGCACATGTGAGGGTGCTGCCCGGGGTCCTTACAGCACGTGGCAGCGTGGGCACCTTTTTGGCGGGAACAAGCTTCGTCTTCAGCGCTTCGTGTGTCGCGCGGTTCCACAGCTCAGGCCCGATACGGATTGGCCGTCCGTCATCACCGATCAAGGGGCGCCCCTTGTACATGCGATAGCCCAAGGCAATTTCGGAGATGAGAATCCCCTGCAAACTGTCGCCTCGCCATGGCTTGCCCTGCGGCTCGCGGCCGTACATCACGGCCCGCCAGTCATCCGGGCTCAGCACCCCTGCCCGGGTCAGGCGTGCAGCCTCGCTGTAAACGGTGATCTTGCCGGTCGAGTCTGCAAGAATCCGCCGGGCCACCTCCTGAATGTTGGCCTGTGCGCCGGGCTCGAACTCCCGGCCGGTGATCTTTCCGGCCTTGTCCCGGACGTTCCGGTACCCGTAGCTCGGCTTACAGTTCACCTGCCCGGCGGCTACGGCGCGCTTCGTCTCGTCCTGTACCCGCTTCTTGATCGACCGGTGTTCCATCTGCGCACCGAGCGACTTGATAGAGAACTCGGTTTCCTGGTTCGAGTCGTCAAGGTCCCACAGCCCGGGGTGGTCCGCGGTCACCAGGTGGCGCCCAGCCGCCTTGTTCTCGTAGGCGGTCACAAGGGTGTCGACCTGGTTCCGGCCGATCCGGTCGACTGCCGCAGCAGCCAACCCGTCGTAGGGGCCACGCTCACCGCGGAGCCACGGACCGAGTCCCGGCCGGGTCTTCGGGTCGGTGGCGCCGGACACCTCCCAGTCGTCCGCCCACGCGATGATGTGCCCGCCGACTGCCGTAGCTCCCTCGATCACCTGCCCCATCTGTCGCGCGGGGCTGTTGGTGCCGGCGGTCACTCGGGACAGTCGACGGACGCCCACCAGGCACATGCCGCACCCGTCGTACGGTGTCACCGGGGCGTTCTCGGTGCCCGCGATTTTCTTTGGGGCCATGGGGCCTCACTCCTCATCACTAGTTCTAGTACATGAGGAGCAGGACAAATTCCTGTACTACGGCTAGGCCGACCAGCCGTGCGCCTGGTCCGCGTACCCCAGCTCGGCGGCGAGCGCGGCCAGGTCCAACCCGCCGTCCGTCCCGGCGCGTTCGGCGGCCTCGTGGAGGCGGGCCCGGCGCAGCACCCACTTCGGGGAGGCGCCGACGTACTCGGCGAACAGGCGCTGGAGGCGGCGGACCGTCAGGCCCAGCTCGGCGGCCAGCGCGTCCACCCGGCACAGGTCCGGCCTGCCGGTGATCCGGTCCACCATCGCGGCGACCTCGGCGGCGACCGGGTCGGGCTCGGGCAGCCGGGGGCGGAGGAAGGCGTCGGCGAGGGCCGCGGGGTCGCCGGACGCCCCGAGGACCTCCGCGTTGAACCGGTCGGCCCCGGGCCCGAAGTACTCGGCGGCGGGCACCGACCGGTCGGCCAGCCCGCTCACCGGGTGCCCGGCGAGCGCGCGGAAGGCGCCGGCCCGGAACCGCGCGCCCAGCACGTGCCCCGCGCCCTCCAGTCGGCGGACGAAGAGCGAGCGGTCCACCCCGTACACGCGCGCCCGCGGGGCCTCGAAGACCAGGTGGACGTTCGGGTGGGCGAGCACCTTCTGCTCGTACGGCGGCAGGCCGCACAGGTCCCAGCGGACCAGCCAGTAGTACTCGACGAACCGGGCCACGGCCGGGTCGGGGACGAGCCGGTCCACGGTGATCAGCTCCGCCGCCCGGGCGGGGTGGAGCACGCCGCGGCCGAGGCCGGGAGCGTCCGGGGGTTCCAACGGGTCCAGGGGGTCCAGGGGGTCCGTGCCCATGCCGCCAGGCTAGTCGTCGCGTTTCTTCAAGACCGGCCGGTACGGCCCCGCGCAGAATCGGCGCCATGACCGCCCACCCGTTGCACCCGCTCCTGGCCCGCGCCGCCTCCGCCGCCGCCGCTGTCGCCACCGCCGTCCCGGCCGACCAGCCCCTGGACGCGCCGACGCCCTGCACGGAGTTCGACACCCGTGCGCTGATCAACCACTGGGTGCTCTACACCTCGCACGGCCTGGAGCACCGGGCCCGGCGGGTCGAACTGCCCGAGGAGCTCGGCGCGCGGGACTTCACCGCCGACGCCGACTGGCGCTCCGGCTACGCGGCCCAGCTGGAGCGCGCGGTCGCGGCCTGGGCGGACCCGGCCGTCTGGGAGGGGGACGTCGACCTCGGCGGCGCCCCGGTACCGGCGGTCGGGATCGCCCGGATGCTGGTCCTGGAGCTGCTGCTGCACGGCTGGGACGTGGCCCGGGCGACCGGCGGGCGCATCGGGGTCGACGAGGAACTCGCCCTGCTGGCCGGGGAGATCGTGGCGGAGAACGCCGAGCTGTACCGCCGGTACGCGGGCTTCGCCGAGTCGGTGGCGCTGCCGGAGGACGCCTCCGCCTGGGACCGCGCGCTGGCCGCCTCGGGGCGCGATCCGCGCTGGAAGGCCTGAGCTCCGGTCGACGGGCCCGCCGGCCCGCCCGCGCCGGTACGGGGGACGGCGCGGCGCGGCGGGCGGCGCTCAGGCCGGGCGCATCGCCGCGGCGAGCTTCGCGCGCAACAGCCGTACCGCCGGGGACTGCTGGTCGCGGCGGACGACCAGCCCAAGCCGGGCGCAGGTGGCGGCGTCGGCCAGCGGGACGGCCCGCAGCCCGGCACCCGTGGCGGAGGAGGCGCTGAGGACGGCGACGCCCGCTCCGCGCTCGGCGAGCCGGAGCAGGGCGGCCGGGGAGCTGGCCTCGATGTCCACCCGCGGATCGAGGCCGAGCCGGCGGCAGGAGTCCTGGTAGGCGGCGCGCAGGCCGGTGCCCGGGGGGAGGCAGAGGACCTTCTCGCCGCGCAGGTCGGCGAGGCGGAGCCGCGCCCGGTCGAGGGGGTGCCCGGCGGGGACGACGGCGGCGATCGGCTCGTCGACGACGACGGTGTCCTCCAGCCCCGGGGCGGCCTCGCCGGTGTAGCCGATCAGGGCCAGGTCGAGGGAGCCGGCCAGGACCTGTGCCTGGAGGTCCTCGGAGTGCCCCTCGTGCAGGCTGAGTTCGATGCCGGGGTGGCTGCGGCCGAGGTCGGCGACGGTGTCCAGGAAGGGCGGGATCGAGCAGCCCATGATCATGCCGAGCCGGACCCGGCCGCGGACGGCGTCGGCGAACTCGGCGGCGGTGTGCTGGATGGCGCCGAGGGTGGCCAGGGCGTTCCTCGCCAGCGGGAGGACCGCCTCGCCGACCGGGGTGAGGCGCACCTGGCGGCCGGTCCGGTCGAGCAGCTGCTGGCCCAGTTCGCGCTCCAGCTTGGCCACTTGGGTGCTGACGCCGGACTGGCTCACGTGCAGCCGGGCGGCGGCGGCGGTGAAGGTGCCCTCGTCGACCACGGCGGCGAAGTAGCGCAGCTGGTGCATCTCCATGGGCGACGACGATAGGCGACCGGACCCCTGCGGCATAACCGGAAGAGATGGAATCCATCCGATCCATCTGTTGGACGGATGGGTTGGGTGCTCGGGAGGATGGTGGCATGACGACGACGAAGACCGCGCGTGAGCTTGCCGAGACCTACTTCACCGCCTGGGAGGCGGGCGACTTCGAGACCGTCCGGGGCCTGCTGGCCGACGACGTCGACTTCGTCGGCGCGCTGGGGACGGCCTCCGGGGTGGAGGAGGCGCTGGCCGGGCTGAAGGGGCTCGGACAGGTGCTGGAGAAGATCGACGTGAAGGTCCGGGTGGCCGAGGGCGACGAGGTGATCACCTGGTTCGAGCTGCGCACCAGCATCGCCCCGCCGGCGCCGACGGCGAACTGGATGCACGTCGAGGACGGGCGGATCACCCGGATCCGGGTGACCTTCGACCCGCGCGGGCTGCTGGCCGGCTTCGGCGGCTGAGGGGCCTCGCGGCCGCCCGCGGGACGCGTGCGGGGGGCCGCGACCGACCCCGCTCGGTCACTCACCCGAGCAGTCATCCCCCGCAGGCGACGCGGGACGGGGCGCGCTACCACTGGGTGAAAGCCCCACTCCCCTCCGGGAGCCCCACCATGAGCGAATCGACGATCCCCGCGCCCACCGTCGGTGCCACCGTGCACCACGTCGAGTCGGACGGGAAGGCTGGTCCGGCCCTCGCCCACGGCATCCTCATCGGCCCCCGCACTCTCCTGGTGCCCGATCCGCCGCGCACGGTCGGCGACCCGTGGCAGAGCCTCGCCGTCCGCATCACCGTCGCCCCCGACCCGGGCGACGGCACCGAGGCCCTGCGCGTGGCCGGCATCAGCCTGGCCGCCTTCGCCACCGACGACGTCCGCGCCGCGGCGGCCTTCCTGACCCTGCTCACGCCGTCACGGCACGCGCCCGCCCCCGGAGAGGTCACCCGGGACCGGCTCAACGACACCCTGCGGCAGTACCGCGGCGACCTGTGGGCCGCCCACGCCGCCCTCGGCTATCCGGTCCGTCCACCGGAGCGCGCCACCCCGCCGGAACCGTGGTGGTCCGACATCCCGGTGGAGGGGTTCCGGGAGTTCGACGACAACTGGTGCTGCCTCGGCTCGAACACCTCGTGCTGCCGGGAACTCCAGTTGTGACGGAGGTCGCGACAGACGGCGTCCGCCGCCGGGGGTCACCGACCGTCACGGCGGCGGACGCCGCGCTGGCACTGGCGGTCACCGTCCCCGACGTCTTCTTCTACGCGGCCCCACTCGCGACCGGGACGAACGTCCGCGACCAGCTGCTGCTGGCCGCGTTCGCCGTCCCGGAGGCCGTCGCGCTGACCTTCCGCCGACGGTGGCCGGAGGCGGTGTTCGCCGTCGTCTGGGCCGCCGCCGTGGGCGCGGCCCTGCTCTCCCTGAACAGCGGCTTCGCCTTCACCCCCTTCTTCGGCGTACTGCTCGCGCTGTACACGGCGGCCCGGCTGAGCGGCCGGCCCGCCTCCGTCGCCGCCCTCGTGCTGACGGCCCTGCCGATCGCCCTGGCCATCTGGTACCCGATCGCCGACCGGGCGGTGCCTCCCTCCCGTCGGACGTCGTACCTCGTCAGCGGCATCGCCTACTTCCTGCCGATCACCGCCGTCGCCTGGGGCGCCGGCCGCCGGGTCCGGGCCGCCGCCCTCGCCGCCGAGCGCGACCAGCGCGAACTCGCGCGCGCCCGCCAGGCCGTCCTCGGTGAACGCGTCCAGATCGCCCGGGAGTTGCACGACATCGTGGCCAACGCGGTGGCCGTCATCGTCATGCAGGCCGACACCGCCCGCTGCACCGCGCCCGCCGACGCCGACCGGCTGGCCGGCACCCTCCGCGACATCGAGGAACTGGGCCGCAACGCGATGGCCGAACTGCGCCGCATGCTCCGGCTGTTGCGCACCGCCGACGTCCCCATGACGGACGGGACCGGGCGCCACGGGCTCGCCGACCTGGGCCCGCTGCTGGAGGACGCCCGACGCGCCGGGGTCCTGATCGACCTGGAGGTGCGCGGCACCCCGGCCCACCTCGACGACAGCGTCGACCTGACGGCCTACCGGCTGGTCCAGGAGGCCGTCACCAACATCATCAAGCACTCCGGCGCCGGCAGCCACGCCTCGGTGCGGATCAGCTGGTCCGAGGTGCTGACCCTCGACGTGGTCGACGACGGCGCGGGCCGCCGCCCCGAGGCCCGCCGGGGACTGTCCACCGGGCACGGCCTGCTCGGACTCGCCGAGCGGATCGCGCTGTTCGGCGGCGAGCTGACCGCCTCGCCCTACCGCACGGGCTTCCGGGTCACCGCCACCCTGCCGCTCTCCCCGCCGCCCGGCACGGCGGGCTGACCGGCCACGGCGGCTCCCGGCCTCACGGCGCCTCCTGCTGCTCCGCGTACCTGGTCGTGAAGCCCAGGACCGCCACGTACCGGCCCTCGGCCGGCCCGGTGACCTCGCTCGGCCGCACCGGCTGCCAGGCCAGGTACTCGGACCGCTGCCCCTCGTCGTTCCGGTAGCGCCGGCCGCCGTACTTCTCGTACCAGTAGTCCTCGCCGGAGGTCAGGAGTTCGGGGCCCGGCGGCCGGGAGACGCTCACGACCAGCTCCGTCCGCACCGCCTCGTCCGTCGCCGGCCTGAACTCCACCGACGGGGCGATCGGCCGGGCCGCCGCCTCCGCCACCTCCTCCGGGGTCGGGTCGGCGGGCGGCTGGTGGGCGTACTCGTCGGCCGCGACCAGTCCGCTCCACCGCTGCGAGCTCCGCCAGCCCTCGGCGTCCAGGTACCGGTCCAGATCGGCCAGCCGGGAGCGGACGTCGCCGCCGTCGAAGGCCAGGTACACGTTCACGGTCCGCTCGCAGGCCACCGGCAGCCACAGCCCCCGGAGGAACAGGCCGCCGTGGTAGTCGGTGCGGCACACGTCGACCGTCGACCGCCCCAACCCCTGGGCCCACGGCAGCAGTTCGGGCAGCCGGTCGATCCGGTCGGCCATCCGCCGCTCGGCCGCCAGGCGGGCCTCCTCGGTCTCCGGCGCCCGCGCCACCCCCGGGACGTCCGGCGGGGCCGGAATGGCCGTGTCGCGGTAGAACCGCCACCCGGCCCAGCCGCCGAACACGACCGCCACTCCCAGGAGCGCGATCAGCGCCCACCTCAGCCAGAACCGAACCACACCCACCCCCGGTCTCCACCCACCCCGCTCGGGCATCGTACGGGCGCGAACGCGTCGGCGGACGGGCGATGCCGCCGAAGGGCCGTCCCGGCGACGGATCCCGGCGCCAGGGCGTGACGGTCACCCGCCGGACGTGACGGTCACCCGCCGGAGCGGATCGGCTCGCCCGTCCGGTGCAGGTGGGTGAAGATCTCCCGGTAGGAGCGGAACAGGCCCGTCTCGTAGTACGCGACGCCCTTCTCGGCGCAGAACTCCCGGGTGATCCGGGCGGCCCGCCCGAGCGCCGGAGTCGGCATGCTGGGGAACAGGTGGTGCTCCACCTGGTAGTTGAGGCCGCCCATCACCGCGTCGATGAGCAGCCCGCCGCGGACGTTGCGCGAGGTGAGCACCTGGCGGCGCAGGAAGTCGAGCTTCATCTCCGGGGTCACCATCAGCATGCCCTTGTGGTTCGGGGCGAAGACGCTGCCCAGGTAGACGCCGAACAGCGCCTGGTGCACGGCGATGAAGGCGACGGCCTTGCCGGCCGGGAGCGCGGCGAACACCAGGCCGAAGTAGGCGAGGAAGTGGACCACCAGCAGCACGCCCTCCAGCACCGGGCGCTTCACCACGGGCCCGCGCAGCGCGCGGAAGCTGTTGAAGCTGAGGTTGAGGCCCTCCAGCAGGAGCAGCGGCACGAACAGGTACGCCTGCCGGCGGCCGATGAACCGGGCGACGCCGCTCGCCTTCCGGGCCTGCCGCTGGGACCACACCAGGAGTTCGGGGGCGACGTCCGGGTCCCGCTCCTCGTGGTTCGGGTTGGCGTGGTGGCGGGTGTGCTTGTTCATCCACCAGCCGTAGCTCATGCCCATCAGCAGGTTGGCGGCGATCCGGCCGCCGATCTCGCTCGGCACCCGCCGGTCGAAGACCTGACGGTGCGCCAGGTCGTGGGAGAGCAGGCCGATCTGGGCGAAGACGACGGACATCGCCGCCGCCAGGCCGAGCTGCCACCAGGTGTCGCCCAGCGCGAACAGGGCGTACCAGCCGCCGAGGAAGGCGGCGAACACCAGGGCCATGCGGGCGGCGTAGTAGCCGGGGCGCCGGTCGAGCAGGCCCTCGTCGACTATTCGGCGGGTCAACTGGGCGAAGTCGCTGCCGCCGCTCCCGGACCGGGAGGAGGGGGCTTCGGGCGCTTCGGTCGTCATCACGGGCTGCGCGGACATACCCCGGAGTCTGTCAGTGACAGGCCCTCCAGCGGAACGGGGAAAGCACCCGCCCCGTACGGGTGTTAGCCCCCTTGCCGCGAGGGGTGCCCGCCTGCCGCGCCGATCGGCGGGCCGGACCGGCGGACCGGAGGACCGTCGCGAGGGTCGACGGCACCGGCCGTCAGCCCGCTTCCGGCCGCCCGAACAGCTCGTCCAGGTGGTACGCGAGGACCGCGAGCGCCTGCTCACCGGTGCGCTGGCCGCCCAGCACGCTGGAGCCGAGCCCGTTGACCATCGCCAGCAGCCCGGCCGCGACCGCCTCGACGTCCCGCTCCGGCCCGATCCCCCCGGCCTGCTGCGCCGCCCGGAGCTGCTTGGTGAGGAAGCCCTCCAGGACGACCGGCGGCTGCGCGGCCTGCTTCGCCAGCACCTCGGGGTCGCCGAGCACCAGCGCGTAGTACGCCGCGTACGTCCTGGTGATCCGGCGGCTCTCGGCGTCCGTCGGCAGGATGCAGGACAGGATCGCCGTCACCACCTCCCGGGGGGCGCGGGCCTGGCCGATCCACCGTTCCATCCGGGCCTGGAGCTGGGTGCCGAGCCTGGCCAGGGCGTCCAGCAGCAGGCCCTCCTTGGTCGTGAAGTAGTACTGGACGAGCCGCAGCGAGACCCCGGCCTCCGTGGCGACGGCCCGCATGCTGGCGGACTGCAGGCCCTGGGTGTCGGCGATGCGCAGCAGGGCCTCGGCGATCTGCCGGCGGCGTTCCTCGTGGTCGACCTTCGCGGTCATTCCGGCCTCCGTCTGTTCGTCCCGCTTCACTTGGTACACCCGTATCATGCATGTGATACACATGTACCATGCGAATCAGCGAGTTCAAGAACGGCAAGGCCGAAGCCCGCTTCCGCGCCGCCTACGAGCGCGCGCTGACCGAACTCCGGCCGGGGCCCTGGACACCGCTCGACGTCCCCACCGGCTACGGCACCACCCGGGTGTACCGCACCGGCCGCACCGAGGGCCGGCCGATCGTGCTGCTGCCCGGCTCCGGCGGCAACGCGCTGATGTGGCACGCCCACCTCGACGCCCTCGCCGCACAGCACCCCGTGATCGCCGTGGACACCGTCGGCGAACCGGGCGCCAGCGTGCAGAGCGCCCCCGTCACCGACGGCCGCGACGCCGCCGCCTGGCTGGAGGAGCTGCTCACCGCCCTCGACCTGCCCTCCGCCCACCTGGTCGGCTGCTCCTACGGCGGCTGGATCGCCCTCAACCACCAGATCCACCACCCCGGACGGACCGCCGCCCTCACCCTGGTCGAAACGGCGGGCCTCGCCGACCTGGACCGCCGCTTCTACACCTGGCTCGTCCTCGGCGGCCTCGCCGCGACGGCCCCGCGCCCGCTGCGCCCCCGGCTGGCCCGACTGGTCGGCAACAGCGCCGTCCTGGAGACCGAACTGATGGCGCTGGTCCGCGCCTCGATGGGCTTCCGCCGCCGCCTGCCCCCGGCCGCCACCCTCACCGACCGGGAACTCGGCCGGCTCACCGCCCCCGCCCTCTTCCTCCTCGGCGAACGCAGCGCCCTGCACGACGCCCGGGCCGTCGCCGACCGCCTGCACCGGCTGGTGCCCACCGCCCGGGTCGAGATCGTCCCCGGCGCCGGCCACGCACTGCCCACCGACGACCCGGCGGCCGTCACCGCCGGCATCCTCGGCACGGCCGCGCGGCAGGCCGGCTGACCGGGGCCCTACGACCCGTCGGCCGGCCCGCCGAGAGCGGCGCGGACCAGGCGGGTGACCGCCGGGGTGGCCACAGCCAGGTCGGCCCCGCCGCCCACGGTTCCCGCCTCCGCCTCCGCCGCCAGCGCGTCGTAGGTCTCGAAGGCGGTGAGCACGAACAGCAGGCGCGCCGCGTCCGCCGGGGCGTCGGGCAGCCGGCCGGCCAGCACCGCGGCGCCCTCCCGGCGGCGGGCGTCGCGGTCGGCGATGACCCGGCCGACCTCCTCGTCGAGCGCGGCGAGGGCGCGCAGGCGGCGGGTGCAGACCCGGTCGACCGCCCAGAAGCCGCCCATCACCTCGACGAAGCGGTCCACCGCCGCCCAGGGGTCGGCCTGGGTGAAGGCCTCGGCGAGCCGGGCCATGCCGCCCTGCTCGGCGAGGGAGTCGCAGACCGCCTCCAGCAGGCCCGCCTTGGAGCCGAACTGGTAGTAGACGGTCGCCCGGGCGACGTCCGCGCGGCGGGCGACCGCGTCCAGCGAGACCCCGCCGGTCTCGGCCAGGTGCGCGCGGGCGGCCGCGACGATCCGGGCGCGGGTCTCGTCGACCTCCGCCTGCCGCTGTCCCATCCGGTAGGACCGGGGGCTCATCCCGCTCGCCTCCACTCGTTCCGTGTGAACTGGCAGTATCGCCGATCGGTTCACCCGGGCGGGGAAGGCCCGGCGCCCGGCGGAGCGGGCCCGGTGCTCAGATCATGACCCGCCCGCCGCTGACGTCCAGGGTCTGCCCGGTGATCCAGGAGGACGCGTCGGAGGCCAGGAAGAGCGTGGCCGAGGCGACGTCCGCCGGCTCGCCGAGGCGGCCCAGCGGGTGCGCGGCGGCGACCGCGGCCTGCACCTCGGGCGGCATCTGCGCGGCGGTCCGCTCGGTGCGGACGGCGCCCGGTGCGATGGCGTTGACCCGCACGCCCTCACCGGCGACCTCCAGCGCGAGGTGCCGGGTGAACATCAGCACCCCCGCCTTGGCCGTGGCGTATGCCGCGGAGGCGCCGCCGGCCAGCCGGCCGGCCGTGGAGGCCATGGTGACGATCGAACCGCCGCGGCGGGCCAGCAGGCCGGGCAGGAAGGCCTGGACGGTGAGGAAGGTGGCGGTGAGGTTGCCGTCGAGCACGGCCCGCCAGTGCTCCTCGGTCTCGCGGACGGTCGGTACCGGGTAGCCTCCGCCGCCGGCGAAGGCGGCCAGGGTGTCGACGGGGCCGAGGTCCCGCTCGATCCGGGCGGCGGCGGAGCCGAGTGCCGCCGCGTCCGTGCAGTCGGCGACCAGTCCGAGCGCCCGGACCCCCTCCGCCCGCAGGCCGTCCGCCACCTCCGCCAGCGCCTGCGCGTCGCGCCCGAGGACGGCGACGGCCGCGCCCTGCCGGGCGAAGGCGCGGGCGGTCTCCGCGCCGATGCCGCGGCTGCCGCCGGCGACCACGACCACCCGGCCGTCCAGGTCGGGGTACCGATCCTGCCGAACTCCCATGTTCCATCGCTCCTTCGGGTTCGCACGCGCGGTGCGCCGTGGTTCACTTGATTTCATTCATACAGTCCGTCTGAATGAATGACAAGGCGCCATCCGAGACCGAACCATCCCGAACCATCCCGAGGAGGGAACCGATGAGGATCGCAGTCGTGGGTGCCACCGGACGCACCGGCCGTCTGGTGGTCGACCTCGCACTGGCCGCCGGACACACCGTCACCGCCGTCGCCCGCGACCCCGCCCGGCTGCCGGAGTACGCGCACGGCACCCCGCTCACCGCCCGGGCCGACGTCGGCCGGCCGGGCTCCCTGCGGGGGCCGCTGAGCGACCAGGACGCCGTCGTCGCCACCCTCGGCACCACCGGCCGCCGGACCGCCACCACCGTCTTCTCCGACGGCGCCCGGGAGTTGACCGCGGCACTGCGGGACGGCGGCGCCCGGCACCTGGTCACGATGAGCTCGGCGGGGCTGGACACCAGCCGGCTCCCGCGCGCCCAACGGGTGGTGGCCAGGCTGGTGGTCGACCGGCTGTACCGGGAGGTCCACCACGACCTGGCCCGGATGGAGGCGGTGCTCGCCGGCTCCGACACCGCCTGGACGGTCGTCCGCGTGCCGATGCTCAAGGACGGCCCGCCGTCCCCGGGCCCGCAGGTCTCGTACGACCGACCACTCCCCCGGGCCGGCACCGCCACCCGCGCCACCGTCGCCCACTGGATCGTCGACCACCTCGGCGACCCGACGACCTTCCGCCGACTCGTCCACCTCGCCGACGACTGACGCCCCGCCCGCGCCCCGGCGGCACCGTCACACAACGGCGGCACCCACGCCGTCGTGGACGGCTCCGGCTGCTTCGTCCGCCAGTAGCCCTGCCCGGCGGGGGCCGGACCGGACCGGCCCCCGCGCTCAGCCCTGCTGTTGCGGCGGGCGGCGGCGCAGGGCGAGCAGCAGCAGGACCACCGCCGACAGCACGGCGGACAGCCGCAGCACGTTCGGGGCGGACGACCAGCTGATCGCGCCCAGCGGCGAGCCCGACTGGAGGCCGCCGCCCTGTCCGCCGGCCTGCTTGGCCTGCTGCATGGAGTAGAAGGTGGACACGCTCATCGTGACCAGTGGGATGCCGAGGATCACGAACTTCCGCATCAGGTCGGAGATCTGGCGGGACAGGTAGCCGAGGCCCCAGCCGGCCAGCATGGCCGGGAGGAAGCCGGAGACCGCCCCGCCGACCAGCAGGGCGCAGGAGAGCAGGATCAGCGGGGAGGGCTTGCGGGCGGGCGCCTCCTTCTCCGCCTCCTGGCCCTTCCCCTTGGCCTTCCCCTTCCCTCTCGCCTTGGCCTTGCCCCCGGCCTTCCCGGCCGGGGGCTCGGGCGGCGCGGGAGGGGCGGCGGGGGCCGGCCTGAGCCAGCCCCTGCGCGGCTTCTTCGTCAGGTCCGCGGCGGGCGCCGCCGCCGTCTCCGCCGCCTCCGCCGCCGCCTGCTCGGCGGCCTCCTCGGCGGTGCGCTGCCCGGGGATCGGCTTCGGCGCGGGCCGCGGCCCGTCCGAGAAGTCGAAGAGCGTCATCGTCCACGGGCCGGTGCTCGACACCGTCGTCGGCGGGGGCCCGTCCGGCCGGTCCCCGGCGACGGTCTCCGGCAGGTGCAGCGGCACGGACGGGATGCCGCCCGCGCTCGGCGCCGGCGGGTCGTACACGCTGTCGGGGTCGAAGTCCGGAGCGGGAACGGGGGCGGACGGAGCCTCCGGAGCGCCGCCGGACGCGGCCTCACCTGAACCGGCGCCCGAGCCCGAACCCGAGCCGGCGTCCGAAACGGCGTCCGGGCCCGCGTCCGGGCCGCCGACCGAACGCTCGCTCCACGGCCCGCTCTTGCGCCACCACTCGCCGTCCGTCATCACCGACCACCCCGCCTCGCCCGTACCGGCCGCCCACCGAACCGCCCTCGGCGTGACGCTACCCACCCCGCCCCCGCCCGCGCGAGTCCGTCCGCCGGTACGGCGGAGCGCCGGAGGTGCGCCCGGACGACGGACACCCCGTCGTCCCCGCGCCCGACTAACCTAGGTCGAATGACCACACAGCAGGGCCCTCAACGCCGGGGCAGGTCCGCCACCGGCCCGCGCACCCTCGCCGAGGAGTTGCGCGCCCGTCCCGACGACGCGCTCGCCGCCCTGCTCCGCTCCCGCCCCGACCTGCTGAACCCCGTCCCCGGCGACCTCACCCAGCTGTCCGCCCGGCTCTCCTCGCGCGCCTCCGCGCTGCGCGCCCTGGAGCGGCTCGACCGCTTCACCCTCCAGGTCGCCGAGGCCCTGGCCACCGCCCCGGACGGCACCTCGCTGAGCACCGTCCGCACCCTGCTGACCGGCCCGGCGAAGGTCAAGCCGCACCCCGGCGCCACCCCGCTCACCCCCGCCGACCGGTCCGCCGTCGCCACCGCCCTGCCGCGCGCGATCGCCACCCTGCGCGACCGGGCGCTGCTCTGGGGCCCGGACAACGGGCTGCGGCTGGTCCTCGCCGTCCGCGAGGCGCTCGCCCCGACCGCCGTCAACCCGGGCCGCACCGGCCTCGGCCCCACCCTCGCCGACGCCACCGTCGGCATGTCCCCGGCCCGGCTGCAGCAGCTGCTCGCCTCGGCGGGAGAGCCCGGCACCCCGGACCCGGTCAGCGCCGTCGCCTCGCTCACCGCGCTGCTCACCGACCGCGCCCGCTGCGCCGCACTGCTCGACACCGCGCCCGAGGCCGCGCTGCGGCTGCTGGAGCGGCTGGTCTGGGGCCCGCCCACCGGCACCGTCCCGGACGCCACCCGCCCGGTCACCGCCGAGGACGCGCAGAGCCCCGTCGAGTGGCTGCTCGCCCGCGGCCTGCTGCTACCCAGCAGCCCCGGCAGCGTCGTGCTGCCCCGCGAGCTCGCCCTGCACCTGCGCGGCGGCCGCACCCACCGCACCGTCGAACCGGTCCAGCCCGAGCCCGCGCCCGCCGCCGCCCCGCGCGACCCGCAGACCGTGGACGCCGCCGCGGCCGGCCAGGCGCACACCGCCGTCAAGACCGTCGAGGAGCTGCTGGACGGCTGGGGCCTCACCCCGCCGCTGACCCTGCGCGCCGGCGGCCTCGGCGTCCGCGACCTCAAGCGCACCGCCCAGGCCCTGGAGAACACCGAGCAGCAGACCGCCTTCTGGCTCGAACTCGCCTACACCGCAGGGCTGCTGGCCCCCGACGGCGAGGTGGACGAACGCTGGGCCCCCACCCCGGGGTACGACACCTGGCTGCACCTGGACACCGCCGAGCGCTGGTCCGTCCTGGCCGGCGCCTGGCTCGCCGCCACCCGCGTCCCCGCCCTCACCGGCACCCCGGACGGCCGGGGCAAGCCGCGCGCCGCCCTCGGCCCCGAACTCGACCGCACCCTCGCCCCGTCCGTCCGCCGCGCCACCCTCGCCCTGCTCGCCGAACTGCCGCCCGGCACCCCGGCCACCGCCGAGGAGCTGCTCCCCGCCCTGCGCTGGCAGCGCCCGCTGCGCGGCGGCCCCGTCGGCCCGGACGGCCGCGACCTGCGCGACGAGCTCACCGCCTGGACCCTCGACGAGGCCGAACTCCTCGGCATCACCGGCCGCGGCGCCCTGGCCGCCCCCGCCCGCGCCCTGCTCACCGCCGAGTCCGACCCGGCCGAGGTGCTCGCCCCGCTGCTCCCGCAGCCGCTGGACCACGTGATCCTCCAGCCGGACCTCACCGCGATCGCCCCCGGCCCGCTGCTCACCCCGCTCGCCCAGGCCCTCGCCCTGTGCGCCAACATCGAGTCCAAGGGCGGCGCCACCGTCTACCGCTTCACCCCGGCCTCGGTGCGCCGCGCCCTCGACGCCGGCCGCACCGCCACCGACCTGCGGGCCTTCCTGGAGCAGCACAGCCGTACGCCCGTCCCGCAGCCGCTCGCGTACCTGGTCGACGACGTCGCCCGCCGGCACGGCGTCCTGCGGGTCGGCGCCGCCTCCTCCTACCTGCGCTGCGACGACCCGTCGCTGCTCGGCGAGGTCCTCGCCGACCGCCGCTCCGCCGACCTGCGGCTGCGGCTGCTCGCCCCCACCGTCCTCGCCTCCCAGGCCGCCCCGGACGTCCTGCTCGCCGCCCTGCGCACCATGGGCTACGCCCCGGCCGCCGAGTCCGCCGAGGGAGACGTGCTGATCACCCGCCCGGACAGCCGCCGCACCCCGCCCCGGACGGCCCCCGTGCCCGTCCCCGACGGACCGCCCGCCCCCGACGACACCCTGCTCGCGGCCGCCATCAAGGCCATCCGGGCCGGCGACCGCGCCGCCACCGCCACCCGCCGCGACCCCGCCCCCGACCCGCGCCGGCTCCCCCGCACCGCCGCCGCCGAGACCCTGGCCGCCCTCCAGACGGCCGTCCTGCTCGGCGAGCGCATGTGGATCGGCTACCTCAACGCCGAGGGCATCGCCAGCCAGCGCATCATCGACCCGGTCAAGGTCGAAGGCGGCTTCGTCACCGCCTTCGACCACCACGCCGACGAACTCCGCACCTTCGCCCTGCACCGCATCACCGGCGTCGCGGAACTCGACGAGTGACCCCGGGGAGGCCGGGGGCCTTCAGTGCCCCTGCTGCGCCTCCTTCATCTTGTCCTGGACGGCCTTGTCCGCCAGGCTGCCGATCTGCCCCTGCCCGACCGGCATCGACCCCCCGGTGACGGTGTCCGCCAGCAGGAACCCGGGCGCCGCGAGCAGGCCGCCGGGCCCCTCGCCGATGCCCGCGAGGGCGTGGGCCGAGCCGGCCGAGGAGGCGGTGGCCGCGAAGGCCGAGCCCATCAGGGCGAGGGCGGTGAGAACACGCTTCGACTTCTTCATGACCAGCTCAACGAGCGAGTACGGACGGTGGTCACTCCGGGCGGCTCCCGCGCACCGCCCGCGATGCGCGACACTGGAGGGTCTGCGTCAATCCACCCTGTCAGCCAGTGGAGGGCTCCCCCGCGTGAACGACGGACCGCTCATCGTCCAGAGCGACAAAACTCTTCTCCTGGAGATCGACCACCCCAGGGCCTCCGACTGCCGTCGCGCCATCGCGCCGTTCGCCGAGCTGGAGCGGGCGCCCGAGCACGTGCACACGTACCGGGTGACGCCGCTCGGGCTGTGGAACGCGCGGGCGGCCGGGCACGACGCCGAGCAGGTGGTGGACGCCCTGGTGACGTACTCGCGCTACCCGGTGCCGCACGCGCTGCTGGTGGACGTGGCGGACACCATGGGCCGGTACGGGCGGCTCCAGCTGCTCAAGCACCCGACCCACGGGCTGGTGCTCACCACCACCGACCGGCCGGTGCTGGAGGAGGTGCTGCGCTCCAAGAAGGTCGTCCCGCTGGTCGGCGCCCGGGTCGACCCGGACACCGTGGTGGTGCACCCCTCCGAGCGCGGGCAGATCAAGCAGGTGCTGCTCAAACTCGGCTGGCCCGCCGAGGACTTCGCCGGGTACGTGGACGGCGAGGCGCACCCGATCGACCTGGACGAGGACGGCTGGCAGCTGCGCCCGTACCAGGCGCAGGCCGTCGAGGGCTTCTGGCACGGCGGCTCGGGCGTGGTCGTGCTGCCCTGCGGCGCCGGCAAGACGCTGGTCGGCGCGGCCGCGATGGCGCACGCCAAGTCGACCACGCTGATCCTGGTCACCAACACCGTCTCGGCCCGCCAGTGGAAGCACGAGCTGGTCAAGCGCACCTCGCTCACCGAGGACGAGATCGGCGAGTACAGCGGGACGAAGAAGGAGATCCGCCCGGTCACCATCGCCACCTACCAGGTGATGACGACCAAGCGGAAGGGCGTCTACGCCCACCTGGAGCTGTTCGACGCCCGCAACTGGGGCCTGGTGGTCTACGACGAGGTGCACCTGCTGCCCGCGCCGGTGTTCAAGTTCACCGCCGACCTCCAGGCCCGCCGCCGGCTCGGCCTGACCGCGACGCTGGTGCGCGAGGACGGCCGCGAGGGCGACGTGTTCAGCCTGATCGGCCCCAAGCGCTTCGACGCGCCGTGGAAGGAGATCGAGGCGCAGGGCTACATCGCGCCCGCCGACTGCTGCGAGGTGCGGGTCACCCTGACCGACTCCGAGCGGCTCGCCTACGCGACCGCCGAGCCGGAGGAGCGCTACCGCTACTGCGCCACCACGGCGACCAAGCGGCGGGTGGTGGAGGCGCTGGTCAGGAAGCACGAGAAGGACCAGACGCTGATCATCGGCCAGTACATCGACCAGCTGGACGAGCTCGGCGAGGCCCTGGACGCCCCGGTGATCAAGGGCGAGACCAGCAACGCCCAGCGCGAGAAGCTCTTCGAGGCCTTCCGGAACAAGGAGATCGGCGTCCTGGTGGTCTCCAAGGTCGCGAACTTCTCGATCGACCTGCCCGAGGCCACCGTGGCCATCCAGGTCTCCGGGACCTTCGGCTCCCGCCAGGAGGAGGCCCAGCGCCTCGGCCGGGTGCTGCGCCCCAAGGCAGACGGCCACTCGGCCCACTTCTACTCGGTGGTCGCCCGGGACACCGTGGACCAGGACTTCGCCGCCCACCGGCAGCGCTTCCTGGCCGAGCAGGGCTACGCGTACCGGATCATGGACGCGGACGACGTGCTGTGACGCACGGGCGGTAGGCCGTCCCGGGAACGGACACGGCCCTCAGGACCGGACGGCGCCTTCAGTACCGGACACCGTCGCGCCCGAGGAAGATCACGCGCGCGGCGGTGTCCAGGGCGATGCCGACGTTGCGGACGGCGGTGCTCAGCGGGTTGCGGTGGCGCCCGGAGACGGCGGTGGCGCCGGACGGGCCGGGTCGGGGGGTTCGGTTCGTGGTGCTCATGTCTTCAACGGTAGGCACCCGACCGGCGGTCGGCATCACTCCAAAGGCCGTATCCGCAGGTGCGCGGCTCGTCCGCCGGGTGTACGGCGGCCCCCGAGGCCGGGGTAGGGCGAACCCCGAGGCCGGTACGGCCGGAACCCCGAGACCCGCGCGGCTGGCCCCCAGGGGCGGACGGGTCTAAGATCGTCCGTCTGCCCCCTCCCGAACCGTGGTACCTGCTGAAGTCCCGCAGGCAGCCGGGGGAGGTACCGACCGTTCGGCAACCGGTCGGCCGTACCCACCGTGAGCTCCTACGATCCGCTGCGCCCGCCACCGGGGGCAGCCGGGAAGGTTCGCTGTGCCCGCCACCTCCACCACCGACCCCCTCCAGCGCGAACGCGACCACCTGGCCGCTTCCCGGGCCGCGCTGCGCGCGATGCGCGAGGACGTCGAGTCGCTCGACATCCGCGACGTGACCGGCACCTGGGTCACCGCCCTCGTGCTCCAGAACCAGATCGAGGCCAGGATCGCCGCCCTGGCCGACCTCTCGCACACCCCGCTGTTCTTCGGCCGCCTCGACTACCTGCACGCGATCAGCGAGGAGCTGAGCGAGGGCAGCGGCGGCGAGAGCTTCTACATCGGCCGCCGGCACGTCCACGACGCCGACGGCGACCCGATGGTGATCGACTGGCGCGCGCCGGTCTCCCAGCCGTTCTACCGGGCCAGCCGCACCGACCCGATGGACGTCGACCGCCGCCGCCGCTTCGGCTACACCGGCGGCGAGCTCACCGCCTACGAGGACGAGCACCTCAGCGACCCGGCCGAGACCGATTCCGCCTCCGCGCTGCTGGCCGCCGAGATCGAGAAGCCCCGCGTCGGCCCGATGCGCGACATCGTCGCCACCATCCAGCCCGAGCAGGACGAGATCGTCCGCTCGGACATCACGGGCACCATCTGCGTCCAGGGGGCGCCCGGCACCGGGAAGACCGCCGTCGGCCTGCACCGCGTCGCGTACCTGCTGTACGCGCACCGCGAGCGCCTGGCCCGGACCGGCACCCTGGTGATCGGGCCGAACAACGCCTTCCTCTCCTACATCGAGCAGGTGCTCCCGGCCCTCGGCGAGCTGGAGGTCGCCCAGGCCACCGTGCAGCAGCTGGTCGGGCACGTCGAGGTGAGGGGCGAGGACGACCCGGAGGCGGCCCGGCTGAAGGGCGACGCCCGGATGGCCGAGGTGCTGCGCCGGGCGGTGCGGTCGGGCATCGCGCTGCCCACCGAGCCCTGCGTGGTGGTCCGCGGCTCCCGCCGCTGGCGCGTACCGGTGTACGAACTGGTCGAGATCATCGAGGAGTTGAAGGGCCGCGAGACCCGCTACGGCGCGGCCAGGGACGCCCTGCCGCAGCGCATCGCGCACGCCGTGCTGCTGAAGATGGAGCAGGGCGGCGAGGCCCCGGACGACCGGGTGCAGGACGCGGTGGCCCGCAACAGCGCCGTCAAGGCGGTGGTCAAGGAGTGCTGGCCGGCCGTCGACCCGGCGAAGCTGGTCCTGCGGCTGCTCTCCGAGCCGGAGTTCCTGGCCGCCTGCGCCGAGGGCGTGCTGACGCCCGAGGAGCAGCGGGCGGTGCTGTGGCCCAAGCCCGGCCGCTCGGTGAAGACCGCCCGCTGGACGGCGGCCGACGCCGTCCTGGTCGACGAGGCCACCGACCTGGTGCAGCGCACCCCCTCGCTCGGGCACGTGGTGCTGGACGAGGCCCAGGACCTCTCCCCGATGCAGTACCGCGCGGTCGGCCGCCGCTGCACCACCGGATCGGCGACCGTCCTCGGCGACCTCGCCCAGGGCACCACCCCGTGGGCGACGGCGAGTTGGCCGGAGGCGCTGCGCCACCTGGGCAAGCCGCAGGCGCACATCGAGGAGCTGACCAAGGGCTTCCGGGTGCCGGAGGAGGTCATCGCGTACGCCTCCCGGCTGCTCCCGGCGATCGCCCCCGGCCTGGCCCCGGCCTCCTCGGTCCGTGAGGCGCCCGGTTCGCTGACGATCCGCCGGATCGCGGACGGCGCCGCCAACGGAGACACGGACGGGAACGGCGACGCGGCCGGCACGGAGGCGGTCCTGGCCGCCTGCCGGGAGGCGCTGGAGCACGAGGGCTCGACCGGCCTGATCGCCGCCGACGCCCGCGTCCCGCGGCTCGCCGAGGCGCTGACCGCGGCCAGCCTACCGTACCTCTCCCCCGGCGACGAGACCAGCGCGGAGGCCCGGCTCACCCTCGTCCCGGCCTCGCTGGCCAAGGGTCTGGAGTACGACTACGTGGTGCTGGACGAGCCGGCCGCGGTGGTCGCCGGGGAGCCGGACGAGCGGACCGGCCTGCGGCGGCTGTACGTGGCGCTGACCCGTGCGGTCTCCGGGCTGACGGTGCTGCACCGCGAGCCGCTGCCGGAGCAGCTGCGGTAGCGCGCGGAAGGGCCGGTCCGCGGACCGGCCCTTCCGTACGAACGCCCGCACCGGCGCACCCGCGCTCAGGCGTCGATCAGCGCCCGCCACTCGGCGACCTTGGCCGCGTCCACCGGCGTCCGCCAGCCGTCGACCCGCACCGCGCCGCCGACGTGGAAGGCGTCGAAGCCCTCCGCCCGCAGCTCCTTCAGGTGCTCGGCCCGCAGGCCGCCGCCGATCAGGATCCGCTGCCGGTACCCGGGCTCGCCGGCCCGGGCCAGCTCGGCCGACAGCACCTCGCGCCCGGCGTCCACCCCGGCGGCCGCGCCGGAGGTGAGGAAGGTGTCCAGGCCGGGCAGCCCGCCGACGGCGGCCCGCAGGGCGGCCCGGTCGGCGCTGTGGTCGATCGCCCGGTGGAAGGTCCAGCGGCAGCCGGCGATCGCCTCGGCGACGGCCGTGGTGGCGGCCAGGTCGACGGCGCCGTCGGCGTCGAGGAAGCCGAGCACGAACTCCTCGGCCCCCTCGGCCCGCAGCGCGGCGGCCCGGGCGCACAGCCCGTCCACGTCGCCGGGGGCGAAGCCGTCCCGGATCCGCAGCATGACCCGCAGCGGGATGCCGACGGCGGCCCGGATCCGGCCGAAGTCCTCGACGGACGGGGTGAGCCCGTCGGCGGCCATGTCGGTGACCAGTTCGAGCCGGTCGGCGCCGCCCGACTCGGCGGCCTGGGCGTCCTGGGGCGTCAGCGCGATGACTTCGAAAATTGGTCTAGACATATTCGACAGCCTGCCACATCGGACCGCCCCCGGAAACTCCCAGGGGGCCGTTCCGGTCACGCCGGAACGGCCCCCCGAACCTCCCGGTCACGCCGGACCGTGGACCGCCCCGATCGCACCGGACGCCCCGGCCGCCTCCGACCGGCCGAACCGGTGCACCGCCACCGCCACCAGCACCAGCGCGGCCACCGACGGCCCCACCGCCGGCAGCAGCTGCGAGACCCCGCCGGACCCGCGCCAGATGTTGAACAGGCAGCCCGGCCCGGCCAGCACCAGCGCCGCCACCCCCGCCGCCGTCGGCGCCACCCGCCCGCGCAGCCCGGCGAAGGTCAGCAGCAGCGGGACGACCAGCATCACCACGAACCACACCAGGTCCAGCGGGAAGGTGGTGTCGTCCCAGCCCTGGGCCGCCTCCAGCAGCCCGCCCACGGCCCCCGAGGCCAGCACCAGGCCGGCCGTACGCAGGCCCGGCCGGGGCAGCAGGTCCGTCGGCGCCGCCGCCAGCAGCAGCGCGGCCAGCACCAGCGGCAGCGTGGCCATCGCGATGTAGCCGCTCCACCACAGGTCGAAGGAGGAGGACCAGACGGCGTCCGCCAGGTTGTAGAGCCCCACCGCCCCCAGGACCAGCGCGCTGCCCCGCACCGCCGTCCACCGCCCCAGCAGCCCCGCCACCAGGAGCAGCGCGGCGGCCACCGGCGCGCAGAGCGACGAGAAGTAGACCTTGTACGGGTCCTCCCAGGTGAGCCAGTTGACGATCCGGTCCACGGTGGTCACCCAGGCCACCAACGTGGCACCGGCCACCGCCCCGGCGAGCATCGGCGCGACCAGCGCGAGCAGCCGCCCGGCCGCCGTGGCGCCGGTCAGCCCGAGCCGCACCCGCAGCCCGTACACCGCCAGGCCGAGGACCTCCCGGGCGACCGCCGGCCGGCTGCCCGCCGCCGTCGTGTCGGCGAACACCTCGGCCAGCTCCTCGCCGCGCTCGCGGCGGTACGGCTCCGGGTAGAGCTGGAGCGCGGCCCGCAGCACCGCGGAGGGCCCCGCGCCGATCACCGGTGTGGTCATGAGAGGCCTCCCCCCGTCGCGGGCCGCCCCTGCGACCCGGTCTTGCCCGGCAGCATCGACCGGATCCTGGTCAGCCGACGCTCGGCCTCGGTGGCGACCGCCCGCAGCCGCTCCGCCTCGGCGGCCAGCGCCTCGCGGCCGGCGGCGGTCAGCGCGTAGCTGCGCCGGGCCCGGCCGTCCACCACCTCCTCGGCGGCGACCTCGATCAGGCCCTGGCCCAGCAGCCGGTCGAGCGCCCCGTAGAGCGTGCCGGTGCGCATCTTGACCCGGCCGTCGGAGATCGCGGCGATCTCCTGGATGAGCGCGTAGCCGTGCCGCGGGGCGTCGGCCAGCGCGGTGAGCAGCAGCAGCGTGGGCTCCTGCATGGAGCGTTCTGTCATACGACTACATATATCGTCAACCTACCTATAGGTCCAGCGCCCACTCCCCCGGGTCCGGCACCCGGCCGGGCCGCCACAATGGTCGCCATGCCGACCACCGAGGACGCCCCGCCCGCCGAGGAACCGCTCACCGAAGCGCCCGCCGAGGGCCCGCTCGCCGACCCGCCCACCGACGACCTGCTCGCCGCCTGGACCGCCCTGCTGCACCGCTGCGGGGCCGCCGTCGACCCCGAGCCGTACGGCCGGGAGCTGCTGCGCCGCTGGTCGGAGCCGCAGCGCCGCTACCACACCGCCGCGCACCTGCGCGCGGTGCTGGGCCTGGTCGACGAGCTGGCCGGGCACGCCGCCGACCCGGAGGCCGTCCGCCTCGCGGCCTGGTTCCACGACGCCGTCTACCGCCCCGACCGCACCGAGAACGAGGAGCGCAGCGCCGCCCTGGCCGTCCGCGCACTGACCGCCGCCGGGCTGCCCGCCGAGCGGGTCGCCGAGGTCGAGCGCCTCGTGCTGCTCACCGTCGGCCACGACCCCGTCCCCGGCGACCGCGACGGCGAGGTGCTCTGCGACGCGGACCTCGCCGTCCTCGGCGGCTCCCCCGGGGCGTACGCGGCGTACGCGGCCGCCGTCCGCGAGGAGTACGGCTTCGTCCCCGCGCCGGACTTCGCGGCCGGCCGGGCCGCCGTGCTGCGCCACCTGCTCGCCCTGCCGGACCTCTACCGCACCCCGGCCGCCCGCGAGCGCTTCACCGCGGCCGCCCGCGCCAACCTGACCGCGGAGCTCGGCACCCTCTGAGGCCCGTCAGCCCCACCGCCCGCGCACCCGGTCCGCGGCGGCCACGCCCCCCGTCACGGCCAGGACCCGCCCGGCCACGGCCCACCACGCGTCGTGGCCGGCCCCCGCCGCCTCCAGTACGGCCCACCACAGCCCGAGCCCGCAGCACCCGCCCGCCACACCCCACACCCAGCGCCTCATGCGCGCACCGTACCCACCCGCGCACCACCCCCGGAAGGCGCCCCCGGCCCCGAGCCGACCGGGCTAGGCGAGCTTCCCCACCGGCGCCACCACCGCGCCCTGCTTGCCGCACACCCAGTGCGGCTCCGGCCCCAGCTCGGGCTCCACGCTCAGCGCGTGCGGGTCCCCGTCGGCCGCGCACCCGGTGCACAGCGGCCAGCGCCCGTACGCCTCCAGCAGCGCGTCCTGGACGTCCTGGGCGACCAGCCCGAGCACGTACTCGGTGCCGTCCGGCCACTGCTCCAGCCACCAGCGGCGGTGCGTCACGGCCTGCTCCACCAGCGAGACGACGGCGGCGTCCGCCACGTCCCGCGCGGTGAGGTCGGCCAGGATCAGTGCCCGCGCGTTGTGCAGGGCAGTCTCGATGTCGTCGGAAGCCATCCGTCCATTCTCCGTCCACCGGCCCGAACGCCGAAACGCCGGACGTCCGAACGCCCGGGCCCCGGAGCTTCCGGACGCCGGAACGCCGTGTGGGCGGCCCCCCGAAGGGAGCCGCCCACACGGACGAGGAACCAGCCGATCCGATCGGAGCGATCAGGATCAGAAGTCCATGTCACCGCCCGGCATGCCGCCGCCGGCGGCCGCGGCGGCCTTCTCCGGCTTGTCGGCGATGACGGCCTCGGTGGTCAGGAACAGCGCCGCGATGGAGGCGGCGTTCTGCAGCGCGGAGCGGGTCACCTTGGCCGGGTCGATGATGCCCTCGGCGATCAGGTCGACGTAGGTGTTGGTGGCCGCGTTCAGGCCGTGACCGGCGGGGAGGTTGCGCACCTTCTCCACCACGACGCCACCCTCCAGGCCGGCGTTGGTCGCGATCTGCTTGATCGGGGCCTCCAGCGCGACCTTGACGATGTTGGCACCGGTGGCCTCGTCGCCCTCCAGCTCCAGCTTGTCGAAGGCGACACCGGCCTGCAGCAGGGCGACGCCACCACCGGCGACGATGCCCTCCTCGACGGCGGCCTTGGCGTTGCGGACGGCGTCCTCGATGCGGTGCTTGCGCTCCTTGAGCTCCACCTCGGTGGCCGCGCCGGCCTTGATGACGGCCACGCCGCCGGCCAGCTTGGCGAGGCGCTCCTGGAGCTTCTCGCGGTCGTAGTCCGAGTCGCTGTTCTCGATCTCGGCGCGGATCTGGTTCACGCGGCCCGCGACCTGCTCGCTGTCGCCGCCACCGTCGACGATGGTGGTCTCGTCCTTGGTGATGACCACCTTGCGGGCGGTGCCCAGCAGGTCGATGCCGGCGTTCTCCAGCTTGAGGCCGACCTCCTCGGAGATCACGGTGCCACCGGTGAGGATGGCGATGTCGCCGAGCATGGCCTTGCGGCGGTCACCGAAGCCCGGGGCCTTGACGGCGACGGACTTGAAGGTGCCACGGATCTTGTTCACGACCAGGGTCGACAGGGCCTCGCCCTCGACGTCCTCGGCGATGATGACCAGCGGCTTGCCGCTCTGCATGACCTTCTCCAGCAGCGGGAGCAGGTCCTTGACCGAGCCGATCTTGGAGTTGGCGATGAGGATGTACGGGTCCTCGAACGTCGCCTCCATCCGCTCCAGGTCGGTGGCGAAGTAGGCGGAGATGTAGCCCTTGTCGAAGCGCATGCCCTCGGTGAGCTCGAGCTCCAGACCGAAGGTGTTGCTCTCCTCGACGGTGATGACGCCTTCCTTGCCGACCTTGTCCATGGCCTCGGCGATGAGCTCGCCGATCTGGGTGTCAGCGGCGGAGATGGAGGCGGTGGAGGCGATCTGCTCCTTGGTCTCCACGTCCTTGGCCTGGGCCAGCAGCTGGTCGGAGACGGCCGCGACGGCCTTCTCGATGCCGCGCTTCAGGGCCATCGGGTTGGCGCCGGCGGCGACGTTGCGCAGACCCTCGCGAACCAGGGCCTGGGCGAGCACGGTGGCGGTGGTGGTGCCGTCACCCGCGACGTCGTCCGTCTTCTTGGCGACCTCCTTGACGAGCTCCGCACCGATCTTCTCGTACGGGTCCTCGAGCTCGATCTCCTTGGCGATGGAGACACCGTCGTTGGTGATCGTGGGGGCGCCCCACTTCTTCTCCAGCACGACGTTGCGGCCCTTGGGGCCGAGCGTGACCTTCACGGCGTCGGCGAGCTGGTTCATGCCACGCTCAAGGCCGCGGCGAGCTTCCTCATCAAAGGCGATGATCTTGGCCATCTGAAGTGGTCCTCCGGGACACGGTCGACTGCTCGGACCAAGGGGTGCCCGCGACGGACGGCCCTGGTGTGCGGGGGTCCATTCCCCTACCGCTCCCGGGGGCCTCACCGACCCGGTCCGCTGTCACTCTCACGCTGTGAGTGCTAACGCCAATGATTAGCACTCCGGGTGGTCGAGTGCAAGCCCAATCGACGATCCGCGAGCCGTCGCCGGAGCCCCGCCGGAGCCCCGCCGGAGCCGCGTCGGGGAACGCCGACGGGCCCGTACGACACGCGTCGCACGGGCCCGTCGAGAAGCGAGTGGTCACCAGCCGTAGGGCCGCGCCGAGCTCCTGGAGTCGGAAGGGGTCAGACCGCCGCGCGGACCATGTCCGCCTGCGGGCCCTTCTGTCCCTGGGAGATCTCGAACTCGACCCGCTGGCCCTCCTCGAGGGTGCGGTAGCCGTCCATCTGGATCGCGCTGTAGTGGACGAAGACGTCCGCACCACCGTCGACCGCGATGAAGCCGTAGCCCTTCTCCGCGTTGAACCACTTGACGGTGCCCTGAGCCATTCCGAACTCCCCTAGTGCTGTGCTGGCCCTTCACGTGCCCGCAGGTCGCGGGCCCGGGTTGGTTGAAGGCCGGCCCGGGGAACCCCCCCTGGGCGCAGCCGTGCACGCCGCAACCATCCGCGCGGAACGCCGGGCGGCCTCCGGTGAGCGGGTGATTGCGTCGACCGCCGCTGAATGTATCCGGATCGACGCCCTCTGCAACAGGGCCAACCGCCGGTAATTCCGCCAAGGCGTCAAGGGACAGGACGGATCGAATCGGAATAATCTCGGCATTCCACGCCGGACATAGCGGACGAATTACTCAAATGCCCGCGCGAATTCTGACATCTGCCTGACATGTTTCACGGTCCGCCCCCGGCGGCCGGACGCCCCCGGGCCGAGCACTGCGGGGGCCGAAAGGGAAACCCTGTTCCCAGCCGAGCCACACTCTACTCCGACTCGACCCGGAAATATTCCCGCCGGAATGCGAGCGGTCGCCCGCGCATACGGAGAACGGATTTCCGTACGCGCGGGCGACCGCGGGTTCTGCTTTGTCGGCTCAGCAGCCGCCGGCCACCGCCGGGATGATCGAGACGCTGGCGCCGTCCTTGATCTCGGTCGCCAGACCCTCGGCGAAGCGCACGTCGTCGTCGTTCACGTAGACGTTCACGAAGCGGCGCAGCTTGCCCGTGTCGTCCAGGATGCGGGCCGCGATGCCCGCGTGGTTCTTCTCCAGGTCGGCGACGACCTCGGCCAGGGTGGCACCCTCGGCGGTCACCTCGGCGGCGCCGTCGGTGTAGGTGCGCAGGATGGTGGGGATGCGGACGGTGGCGCTCATGACTCTCCTAGCGGGGGCGGGGCCTATCGGGTGGTTCAGGCGGACACGAGGCCGGCGGCGCGGAACGAGTCCAGCGTCGGGCGGATGACGGCGGTCATCCCGGAATCGGAGACGGCGTCCAGGGTCTTCAGCCCGTCGCCGGTGTTGATCGCGACGGTCTCCTTGGCCGGGTCCAGCTGCCCGGTCTCGACCAGCTTCTTCAGCACGCCGACGGTCACCCCGCCCGCGGTCTCGGCGAAGATCCCCTCGGTCCGCGCCAGCAGCCGGATCGCCGCCACGACCTCGGCGTCCGTGACGTCCTCCACCGCGCCACCGGTACGGCGGGCGATGTCCAGCACGTACGGGCCGTCGGCCGGGTTGCCGATCGCCAGCGACTTGGCGATGGTGTCCGGCTTCACCGGCTTGATCACGTCCCGGCCGGCCTTGAACGCGGCCGACACCGGCGAGCAGCCCTCCGCCTGGGCGCCGAAGACCTTGTACGGCCGGTCCTCGACCAGGCCGAGCCTGATCAGCTCCTGGAGCCCCTTGTCGATCTTCGTCAGCTGCGAGCCCGAGGCGATCGGGATCACGATCTGCTCCGGCAGCCGCCAGCCGAGCTGCTCGCAGATCTCGTACGCCAGCGTCTTGGAGCCCTCGCCGTAGTACGGCCGCAGGTTCACGTTGACGAAGCCCCAGCCCTCGCCGGCCGGGTCGCCGATCAGCTCCGAGCAGAAGCGGTTCACGTCGTCGTAGTTGCCCTCGATGCCGACCAGCTCGCCGCCGTACACCCCGGCCATGACGACCTTGCCCTGCTCCAGGTCGTGCGGGATGAACACGCAGGACCGGAACCCGGCCCGGGCCGCCGCCGCACCCACCGCGCCGGCCAGGTTGCCGGTGGAGGAGCAGGACAGCGTGGTGTAGCCGAACGCCCGGGCCGCCTCGATCGCACACGCGACCACCCGGTCCTTGAACGAGTGCGTCGGGTTCCCGGAGTCGTCCTTGACGTGCAGCTGGGCGGTGAAACCGAGCTCCCGGCCCAGGTTGTCCGCCTTCACCAGCGGGGTCCACCCCGGGTTCAGGTTCGGCTTGGACGCCACGTCGGCCGGCACCGGCAGCAGCGGCGCGTACCGCCAGATGGAGGCCGGACCGGCCTCGATCCGCTTGCGCAGCTCCTCGGCGCCCTCGCTGCCGAACTCGTAGGCGATCTCCAGCGGGCCGAAGCACTCCAGGCACGCGAAGCTGGGGCCGAGCGGGAAGCGGGTGCCGCACTCGCGACAGGACAGCGCGGCGGCCGGGCCGAGGTCGACGGAAACGGGTGCGGCAGTGTCGATAGCCATGATGGCGAGGCCTCTCTCCTCATCTTCCCCGTGGCGCGGTCGCGACACGGGACGGAATTGGCACCTGTCCCGCCGGGGCCTGTCGACAGACAGCCGCGCGAGAAGGTTGCCGGGACGTCAACGGGCCGTTCCCTCAGTCCCTCTGGATGAGCTTGTGAAATTGTGGTGGTGCTCAACGGAGACCCCGGCGTGCAAAGGTCCGACCGCTGTACGAAGACTGTATCCGAAGGCGTCAAACCTGAACGGGACCGTCCGCCAAGCGAGATGACCCGTCCCACCGACCTCGCCGAGGAGATCTCCGTGCCCGCCGAACCGACTCCCGCGCTCCTCCCGCAGGCGGCGTCCTGGCTGCGCCGCCGCTCCTGGAGCGCGGCCGACCGGCCGGTCCGCACCCTGCTCGACGCCAAGGAGCGCACCGGTCGCACGGTCAGCGTGGTCCTCCCCGCCCTGGACGAGGAGGCCACCGTCGGCGACATCGTCCGCACCATCCGCCGCGAGCTGATGGAACGCCTCCCGCTCGTCGACGAACTCGTCGTCGTCGACTCCGGCTCCACCGACGCCACCGCCGCCGTCGCCGCCGAGGCCGGCGCCCGGGTCGAGCACCGCGACGCCGTCCTGCCCCGGCTGCCCGCCGTCCCCGGCAAGGGCGAGGTGCTCTGGCGCTCGCTGCTGGTCACCCACGGCGACATCGTCTGCTTCGTCGACGCCGACCTGCGCGAGTTCGACCCGGCCTTCGTCTCCGGCATCGTCGGCCCGCTGCTCACCGACGAGTCCATCCAGCTGGTCAAGGCCATGTACGACCGCCCGCTGGAGTCGGAGGGCGCCGTCCTGCCCGCCGGCGGCGGCCGGGTCACCGAACTCGTCGCCCGCCCCCTGCTCAACCTCCACTGGCCGGAACTCGCCGGTTTCGTCCAGCCGCTCGGCGGCGAGTACGCGGCCCGCCGCTCACTGCTCGAACGGCTGCCCTTCCCCACCGGCTACGGCGTCGAACTCGGCCTGCTGGTCGACGCCCTGGAGCTGGCCGGCCTGGACGCCCTCGCCCAGGTGGACGTCGGCGTCCGGCACCACCGCCACCAGGACGGCCAGGCCCTCGGCCGGATGGCCGCCACCATCTACCGGACCGCCCTGGAACGCCTCGACCGAACCCACCGCCTCAAGGCCTCCGCCGACCTCGTCCACCCCCACCTCACCCAGTTCACCCGCGACCCGGAAACCCGCGCCTTCACCGCCCACACCCACCCGGTGACCGCCCTCGAACGCCCCCCGATCCACACCCTCCCCGAGTACGCCGCCCACCATTAGGGCCTCTCTTCGACGGGCCGCACGGGTTTGCCACGCCGACCCCACGGCAACATGCCAACCATGGGCGATCTCACGACCAACCGTTCGAGCGTGACCGGCACCGCCCCCGTCCTGGTGGCGTCCAACCGGGGACCGGTGTCCTTCAGCACCGCCGACGACGGCACGCTGACCCTGCGCCGCGGCGGCGGCGGCCTGGTCTCCGGCCTCTCCGCCATCGACGACCCGAACGCCGTCTGGGTCTGCGCCGCCCTCGACGACTCCGACCGCAGGGCCGCCGCCGAGGCACCCCACGGCCGCCTCGACCTGGCCGGCCACGAGGTCGGCGGCCAGGCCGTACGGATGCTGGACATCGACCCGCTGACCTTCGCCCGCGCCTACAACGGCGTCGCCAACTCCACCCTCTGGTTCGTCCACCACCTGCTCTACGCGACCCCCACCGCGCCCTCCTTCGACGCCGCCTTCCGCACCGAATGGGCCGCCTACCGGGCCTACAACGAGGCCTTCGCCGAAGCCCTCGCCGCCGAGGCCGCCCCGAACGCCGCGGTCCTCGTCCAGGACTACCACCTCTCCCTGGTCCCGGCCCTGCTCCGCGAAGCCCGCCCCGACCTGCGGATCGGCCACTTCTCGCACACCCCCTGGGCCCCGCCCGAGTACTACCGGATGCTGCCCGACGACGTCGCCCGGGCCGTCCTCACCGGCATCCTCGGTGCCGACCGGGCCGGCTTCCTGACCCAGCGCTGGGCCCGCGCCTTCGCCGCCTGCTGCGAGGACCTCCTCGGCGCGACCGTCGACCACGACGCGCTCACCGTCACCGTCGACGGCCGCACCACGCGCCTCGGCGTCCACGCCCTCGGCGCCGACGCCGACTTCCTGCGCGAGCGCGCCCACCGCCCCGACGTCGACGAACGCCTCGCCGCCCTCCGCGCGGCCGTCGGCGACCGCCGCACCATCGTCCGGGTCGACCGCACCGAGCTGAGCAAGAACATCGTCCGCGGCCTCCAGGCCTACCGGCACCTGCTCCGCACCCGCCCCGAGTGGCACGACCGGGTGGTGCACATCGCCTTCGCCTACCCGTCCCGCACCGACCTCGCCGAGTACCGCGCCTACACGGCCGCCGTCCAACGGCTGGCCGAGGAGATCGACGCCGAGTTCGCCACCCCCGCCTGGCAGCCCCTGATCCTCCACGTCGACGACGACTTCCCGCGCTCCCTCGCCGCCTACCGGCTGGCCGACGTCGCCCTGGTCAACCCCATCCGCGACGGCATGAACCTGGTCGCCAAGGAGGTCCCGGTGGTCTCCGACCACGGCTGCGCCCTCGTCCTCTCCCGCGAGGCCGGCGCCCACGCCGAACTCAAGGACGACGCCCTCACCGTCAACCCCTACGACGTCATCGCCACCGCCGAGGCCCTCCACGCCGGCCTCACCATGAGCCCGGAGGAGCGCGCCGACCGCACCAAGCGCCTGGCGGCGGCGGCCACCGCGCTCCCCCCGCAGCAGTGGTTCCTGGACCAGCTCAACGCGCTGTGAGCGCGTCCGCCAAGGCCCCCAACAGCTCCACCACGCCCTCCGGCCCGGCGACCACCAGGTCCGCCCGGTCGGCCAGCTCCCGCACCGGCGCGTCCCCCACCGCACCGGCGCAGACCAGCACCCCGGCCACGCCCTCGCCGCGCAGCTCCTCCACCGCGGCGAAGGCCGCCACGTCCCCCAGGTCGTCCCCCGCGTAGAGCACCGACCGCGCCCCCCGCTCGCGCAGGAACCCGGTCAGCGCCGCCCCCTTGTCCACCCCCGGCGGCCGCAGCTCCAGCACCAGCCGCCCGGGCTCCACCACCAGCCCGTGCCCGGCCGCCAGCTCCCCCACCGGCGCCCGCAGCAGCTCCAACGCCTCCTCCGGCGCCGCCGTCCGCCGGGTGTGCACGGCCACCGACCGCCCCTTGTCCTCCACCCACGTCCCCTCGGGCGCCCCCACCCGCTCCAGCACCCCCGGCAGCACCGCCCGCACCCGCGCCACCCCCGGATGCACCTCCGGCGCCGAGAGCTCCCCGCCCTCCCACCGCTCGGCCCCGTAGTGCCCCAGCACCACCACCCCCGGCAGGTCCGCGAACCCCCCGTACTCCACCGCCACCCCGGCCGGCCGCCCCGTCACCACCACGACGCCCCCCACCACCGGCGCCAGCCGCCGCAACACCCCCACCACCCCCGGATGCGCCCGCGCCCGCCCCGGATCCGCCACGATCGGCGCCAGCGTCCCGTCGAAGTCCAACCCGATCACGGCATCCCCGGGCGCGCCCAGCACCGCCCGCACCCCGTCCCGCCCAGCCCCGGTCCCCGGCACGAACATCTCTTCAAAGCCCATACCGAAGCCCTACCCCGGAGCCCCCCACTCCGCACCCCGGCCTCCCCGGAGCCCCCGCACCCCGGCCTCCCCCACCAGGGCCACCTCCCCCACCCCCACCCACCCGCCCCTCCCCCACCCACCGCAACCACCCACCCACCCCTCGATTCACCCGGCGAGAGGGACGCGCTGCGGGAGGGGGTGGCGCAGGGGGTGGCCGCGGAGAGGGGCGTGACGGGTGATTTTCAGACTGCCAACGGCCTGAACGCCCCACCTCCAGGGTTGGCAGTCTGAAAATCATCCAGCCCCCGGAGCGACCCCCCCCGGGGCCCCCCCCCGGCCCCCCCCCCCCCCCCGGGCCCCCCCCCCCCCCCCCGCCCGCGCCCCCCCCCCCCCCCCCCCCCCCCCCG
>NZ_JBHVRS010000022.1:0-4095 GCF_042885595.1 Kitasatospora sp. NPDC058046 | reverse complement strand
TGCACGCACATATAATCACTACCCATACCCAACCCCTCACCCAGACCCCACCCACCCCCGGCCCCCACCCTCCCGAGAGCCCGAACCCCCCACCCGTCAACGGGCCCCCCGCCGAGCCTCCCGCACCCGCCGCAGCCGGTTCACCAGCACCGGCGCGTGCGCCAACGCCTCCTCCCGGTCCAGCAGCGCGTTCAGCACCTGGTAGTACCGCGTCGGTGAGAGCCCCAGCTCCTCCCGGATCGCCCGCTCCTTGGCCCCCGCCGTCCGCCACTGCCGCCCCTCCAGCGCCAGCACCGCCCGGTCCCGCTCGCTCAGCTCGCCCACCGCCGACACCTCCGTCCACCGCTACGGAGTGTCATTCTCGCGCGCGACCCGGACACACACTGCTCGCCCCACCGCTCCCCGCGCCCGGCTACCGTCACCCCCATGACCACGCCGAGCTTCGCCCTGCACATCCCGACCGCCGACCTCGACCCCGACCCGCTCGACCCGTCCCAGATCGTCTCGGGCACCCCCGAGGTCACCGGCAGGGTGCTCTCCGAGTCCGCCGACGGCCGCCACCTGCGCGGTCTCTGGCAGATCACCCCCGGCGTGGTCACGGACGTCGAGGCGGACGAGATGTTCGTGGTGCTCAGCGGCCGGGCCACCATCGAGGTCGAGGGCGGCCCGACCCTGGAGGTCGGCCCCGGCGACTGCGCGGTGCTGCGCGAGGGCGACCGCACCACCTGGACGGTCCACGAGACCCTCCGCAAGGCCTACGCCATCACGCTGCCCTGAGCCCCGTCGGGGCCGGGGCGAACCACGCCCCGGCCCCGACGACCTGCTACTTGCGGACCTTCACCGCTTCCTTCACCGCCGCGTCCTGCAGTCCTTCGAGCACCTGCTTCGGGTCCCCCGTCACGGCCTGCCCGATCCCGGCCTTGATCCGGTTGCTGACCTCGCCCCAGGCCGGGTCCCCGAACGGGTAGAAGCTCGCGTTGCTGAGCCCGACCGCGAACTGCTTGAGGTCCTCGTGCTTGGGGTCGGACGACATCTGGGCGAACGCGTCCTGGGTGACCGGCAGGAGGTTGTACTGCTCGTCGAACTTCAGCTGGTTGTCCTTGCCGTAGACGAACGCCAGGAACTTCTTGATCTCGTTCTTGTGCCCGTTCGCCTTCAGCGCCATCATCCAGTCCGCGACCCCGAGGCTCCCGGTCCGTCCGACGCCGTCCTTCTTCGGGATCGGCGCCGTGCCGAACTCGATCTTCCCGGCGGTCGCCATCCGCAGCAGGGTCGGGTGCCCGTTCAGCATCGCGACCTTCCCCGCGGCGAAGTCCTGGAACACCGGGGTGCGGTTCATCTTGCCCGGGTCCGGGTACGTCAGCCCGGTGGCCACCAGGTTGCTCTTCAGCCAGCCGAAGGTGGCCTGGTTCTGGGCGCTGTCGATGGTGTAGTTGCCGACGTCGTCGGAGATGCTGCCGCCGCCGCTCAGCGTCCACAGCATCGACTCGGCCGGTGCCTCCTCCGGCCCCAGCGGCAGCCCGTACGGGGTCACCCCCGGCACCTTGGCCTTGATCTTCTCGGCGTCCTGCCGCAGCTCGTTCCAGGTGGCGGGCGGCTGGGTGATCCCGGCCTGCCGGAAGACCGCCTTGTTGTAGAAGAGCACCCGCGAGGAGGAGACGAACGGGATCCCGTACTGCGTCCCGACCACCTGCCCGGCGTGCGCGAAGGTGTCCAGGAACCTGGCCTGGGTGTCCACCGAGAGCACGTCGGAGGCCGGGTACAGCCGGTCCGCCGCGACCTGGTCCGCGAAGCCGCCGGTCTGGAGCAGGTCCGGCGACTTGCCGGCCGCGATCATGTCCTCGACCTTCTTGCCGATCTCGGTCCAGCTGTCCACCTCGACGCTGACCTTGATCCCGGGGTTGGCCGCCTCGAAGTCCCTGGCGACCGCGTCCCAGTAGTGCTGGGAGCTGGTCTCGGGGCTCTCCCCGTAGTCGGCGGCGACCAGTCTGAGGGTGACCGGCCCGTCGTCCTGCCCGCCGCAGGCACTGACCGCGGTGAGGACCAGTGCTCCGGCCAGCGCACCGCCGAGCACACGGGTGGGAACGTGGACGCGCCTGTTCAACGCGGGTACCGCCTTCGGGGGGATGGAACGGGGGGTGAACGCAGCCGGAACGGGGGAATCCGGCAGGGGGACGCGCAACACTCCCAAACCCGTCGACCACCGGTCCACACCACCGCCCGGCGCCGCCCCAGTAGTTATCGAAGTGCTCGGCGTCATTGCACAATGCGCAACAAAACCCCCACTCACCCCGGTCCGCGCCCGCCCCGCACCCCGGCGCAAAGCCGCGCACACCCCCGCAGCTGCGACAAAGCTCACCCAGTATGGACCAGACCAATCCGACAACTGGACTAGACCTCTTCTACCCGCCCAAGGGAAACTGTCCTCCGTGAAGCACGTCATCGCACTCGATGTAGGCGGCACCGGCATGAAGGCCGCGCTGCTCGCCCAGGACGGCTCCGTGCTGTTCGAGGCACGCCGACCGACCGGGCGGGAGCACGGCACGGACGCCGTCGTCGCCGCCATCCTCGACTTCGCCACCGACCTGGCGGACGAGGGCCGCAGCCGTTTCGGCGTCGCCCCGCTCGCGGCCGGTGTCGCCGTCCCGGGCACGATCGACGAGAAGAACGGCATCGCGGTCTTCTCCGCCAACCTCGGCTGGCGCGAGCTCCCGCTGCGCAAGCTCCTCGGCGAGCGCCTGGCCGGACCGGACGGCGGCGCGATGCCGGTGGCCCTCGGCCACGACGTGCGCTCCGGCGGACTGGCCGAGGGCCGGCTCGGAGCCGGCCGCGGCGTCGACCGCTTCCTGTTCATCGCCCTCGGCACCGGCATCGCCGGCGCCATCGGCATCGACGGCCGGATCGAGGCCGGCGCGCACGGCTACGGCGGCGAGATCGGCCACGTCGTGGTCCGCCCGGGCGGACCGCAGTGCGGCTGCGGCGCCCGCGGCTGCCTGGAGACGCTGGCCTCGGCCTCCGCCGTCTCCCGCGCCTGGGCCGAGACCAGCGGCGACCCCGACGCCGACGCGGCATCCTGCGCCGCCGCGGTGGACGCCGGGGACGACCGCGCCCTCGCGGTCTGGCAGCGCGCCGTCGACGCCCTGGCGGACGGCATCGTGCTGGCCCAGAGCCTGCTCGACCCGTCCACCGTGATCGTCGGCGGCGGGCTGGCCGAGGCCGGCGACACGCTCTTCACTCCGCTGCGCGCGGCGGTCACCGGGCGACTGACCTTCCAGATGCCCCCGAAGGTCGTACCCGCCATGCTCAAAGACACCGCCGCGTCCCTGGGCGCGGGCCTGCTCGCCTGGGATCTGCTCTCCATGGAGGTGACCGCGTGACCACCGCGGACCGTGACCGTACTGCCCTGGCCGGTGCCCGGCTGGTCCTGCCCGGCGGCGTCGTCGAGGGCGACCGCCTCGCCGTCGAGGGCGAGCGCATCGCCGGGCTCGGCGGCGACACCGAGCCCGGCGACCTCGACCTGACCGGGTACACCGTCGTCCCCGGCTTCGTCGACCTGCACGTCCACGGCGGCGGCGGTGCCTCGTACGCCTCCGGCATCGCCGAGGAGGCGCTGCTGGCCGCCCGCACCCACCTGGAGCACGGCACCACCACCACGGTGGCCTCCACCGTCACCGGCGAGATCGACGAGGTCGCCCGCCAGGCGGACGTCCTCTCCGAACTCGTCGAGGACGGCGTCCTGGCCGGCATCCACTTCGAGGGCCCGTTCATCTCGCACAACCGCTGCGGCGCCCACCGGCCCGACCTGCTGCGCGACCCCGACCCGGCGCTGGTGCGCAAGCTGGTCGACGCCGCCCGCGGCCACGCCCGGATGGTCACCCTGGCCCCCGAACTGCCCGGCGGCCTGGACTCGGTGCGGATGCTCGCCGACCTCGGGGTGATCGCCGCCGTCGGCCACACCGACTCCGACTACGCCACCACCCTGGAGGCGATCGAGGCCGGAGCCACCGTCGCCACCCACCTGTTCAACGCCATGCCCGGCATCGCCCACCGCGCCCCCGGCCCGATCGTGGCGCTGCTGGAGGACGAGCGGGTCAC
>NZ_JBHVRS010000021.1:178495-194965 GCF_042885595.1 Kitasatospora sp. NPDC058046 | reverse complement strand
GAACTGGTCACGAAGCCGTTCGGGGTAGGGCCCGAACCTGCCGATCGGCAGATAGGGCTCGATCAAACTCCACTGCTCGTCGGTGAGTTGCCTGCACGTCACATCCAACAGTCCTACCGGGTTCTGCCCCAGAGCGGGGCAGAACCCGAAGATTGATCACAACATCACACAGGCCCTAGGCCCGGCGAAGGGCTCCGGCCTGCCCGTCTGGTCCGGCGGGCACTGAGGCCCGCCGGGGGACGGACGGGCGGCGGCGCCTCAGGAGCAGTCCCAGTGGTGGTCCACCGGGCGGTCCGGGCAGGACCGGCACTCGAAGACGTACACCCCGCCCGCGTCCCCGATCATCAGCCCGGCGGGGCTGTGCGCCCCGCGGCCGCCGTCGGCGTCCCGGCGCTCCTCGCCGGTCTCGTCGTCCCGGTCCTCCAGCGGGAGCCAGGTGCGGTACGACTGACCGTCGTACTCCCAGCTGCTCACCGTCAGGAGGTGCTCCATCGTCCGCCCGCAGGTCGGGCAGTCCGGCCAGCAGGGCTCCTGGGTCCAGCCCGGGTACCCTCCGAGCTTGATCCCCGGCGCCTCGGCCAGGTGGTAGCCGTACCGCAGGCCGGTGCGGGCCCGCAGTTCCTCCATCCGCACGCGCAGTTCCGGGCCCAGGTCCTCCGGCATGTCCCAGCTCGGGTAGTCGACCACCGGCTCGGGGTGCAGGACGCACGGTGCCGGGATGCTGTCCTTCGGCGCGGTGCCCACGGTCGGCGGCACGGCGGCGAGGGCCGGGCCGACCTCCTCGGAGCTCCGCCAGCGCACCAGGGGCGTCGCGGTCGGGCAGCGGCCGATGATGAACGGGCACCAGAGCACCTGGAGCAGGTCCGTCCCGGCGGGGAAGGCGAGTTGGGGCACGTCCCGTCGGTGGATCTGGACGACGGGGACCAGCGGCACCGGCCCCTCCGCGGCGGGCCCGCCCCACTCCCCCGGGTGGCTGGTGCTCGGGCACAGCGGCCACGGCTCGTCGGCGGGCCACAGCGGCGGCCCGCCGACCGAGCTCTCGGCCGCGGACGGGCTGCCGGCGCGCGGGTGGAGGCGTACGGCGTCGCGGCGCAGCGGTACCAGTTCGGGGAACAGCTGCTCCAGGTCCACGGCGCGCTTCGGGGTGGTGCGGGTCATCGTCGTCTCCA
Organism: Kitasatospora sp. NPDC058046; assembly: GCF_042885595.1. NCBI lineage: Bacteria > Bacillati > Actinomycetota > Actinomycetes > Kitasatosporales > Streptomycetaceae > Kitasatospora > Kitasatospora sp. NPDC058046. The sequence goes on along the minus strand of NZ_JBHVRS010000021.1, from coordinate 193,796 downwards.
TCGGGCGGTGCTCGGGCGGGCACCGCGTACCCGCCGACGGCATCACCGTAGGACACGCCACCGACAGCGGCCTCGCCCGCCGTCCGGCCCACCCGACGACGGCGGGCCGGACGGGAGCACCTCCACTTCGGGCGGGCGGGGATGTCAATGCCGTGGACACTGACCATCCGGTCCCCGGCGTCCGTTTTTTGACGTACCGTCAGCTCGCACAGGTGCAGGTGTCCTCCGTAGACACGGCCGCCGGTACCGCGATCGTCGTCACGACCCCTGCCTTCGCCACGGCCCGCGCCGGGCCCCGCACCGCCGAGGAGACGTCATGAGCGAACCACGCCCCCGCACCGCCGAACCGCACCGCACCGAACCACGCCCCGCCGGGCCGCGCGCCCGCCGCCGCACCCTCGCGGCCGGTCTCGCCCTCGCCGCCGCCCTGACCACGGCCGCCGCGACCGTCCCCGCCCAGGCCGCCACCGCCCAGGCGCTCGACCGCTACTACCAGCAGCGCCCCGACTGGCACAGCTGCGTCCAGGGCCCGGACGACCAGGTGGGCGCCGACCTCGAGAAGGCCGGCGCCCGCTGCGCGGAGGTCACCGTGCCGCTCGACTACGGCGACCCCGGCGGACGCACCGTCACCCTCGCGCTCTCCCGGATCAAGGCCACCGACACCCGCCACCGGATCGGCACGCTGCTGCTGAACGACGGCGGCCCCGGCAGTCCGACGCTCGGCGCGCCGACGAGGGTGCACGCCGCGTTGAAGGACACCGCCGCCCGCTTCGACATCGTCGGGCTGGACCAGCGTTTCGCCGGCCGCAGCGCCCCCCTCGACTGCGACTGGCCGATCGGCTACAACATCACCTCCGCCGGGACCACCCGGGCCTCCTTCGAGCGCCAGGTCGCCTTCCAGCGGGACCTCGCGGCCCGGTGCCGTTCTGCGGCCGGGGACCTGCTGCCGCACGCGAGCACCCGCGACGCGGCCCGGGACATGGACGTGGTGCGGGGCGCGCTCGGCGAGCGGCGGATCTCCTACCTCGGCCTCTCGTACGGCACCTACCTGGGCACGGTGTACTCCCAGATGTTCCCCGGCCGCTTCGACCGGGTGGTCCTGGACGGCGCGCTGGCTCCGGACCACGTCGGGCCGGAGCTGCTCCCCAACATGGTGCGGGCGAACGAGCGGGCGTTCGCCGACTGGGCGGACTGGGCGGCGCGGCGCAACGACACCTACGGGCTGGGCCGCACCCGCGAGGAGGTGGTCGCCGGGGTGCTGCGGACGGTCGGGGCGGCCTCGGCGCGCCCGCTCGTCCTCGGCACCGGCACGGACGCCTTCGAACTCGACGACACCCGGGTGCCGCTGCTGGTGTTCGGGAACCTCCAGGGCGACTCCGATCCGGAACGGGCGGGCCTCGCCGAGCTGATGGCGGTGCTCGCCGAGGCCGCGGCGGGCCGGCCGGTCACCCCCTCGGCCGAGACCACCGCCCTGCTGCGCTTCCTGTTCACCCCGCAGGGCTCGCAGGCCGGCAGCGTCTCGCAGGCCATCCTGTGCGCGGACGGTACGGCGCCGCGCGATCCCGAGGAGTACTGGCGCCGGATCGAGCGCGACCGCGCCCGGTACCCGCTGTCCGGCCCGCTGCTCGACAACATCTCCCCGTGCGCCTTCCTGGACGCCCCGCGCGAGGCGCCCACCGAGGTGCGCCGCGACGCCCGGGCGCTGATCCTCTCCGCCACCGGCGACCCGCGCGCCCCCTACCGGGACGGCGTCGCGCTGCACGGGCTGCTGCCCAGCTCCCGGCTGCTGACCCTGCGGGGCGCCGACCAGCACGGGCTGTACGGGACGTACGGCAACGCGTGCGTGGACGACGCGGTCAACGCCTACCTGGCGGGCGGGCGCCTGCCGGAGGCCGACGTGACCTGCACGAAGTAGCGGCAGCGTCCCGCCGCCGTCCGCACGCGGTCCGGGCGGCGGCGGACGGCGTGCGTTCGCGCTCGCGCTCGTGCTCGTGCCCGTGCTCGCGCTCGGCAACGGCTCGGGCACGCTGGGGAGTTGAGTACGGGGGCGGATTGCGGGCCGCGGCGCGGGCGGGCCAGGGTGTGGGCGCGGACGCGCGCGACCCGAGAGGATCCCTGCCGGTGAAGAAGCTGCTGAAGGACGTGGCGACGAGCCTCGTGTACCTCGTCGTCATGCTGGTGAACCCGTTCCTCAACGGCGTGCAGTCGCTGCGGGCGCACCACTGGCCGACCGAGCGGCGCAAGCTCAGGCTGATCGGTTCACCGACGGCGCGGGCGGCCCGGGCGGCGGAGCGGGAACGGATCCGGGGGCTGGTCGAGGCGCTGGGAGCGGTGGAGGGGGTCGAACACCTGCTGACCCAGGTACTGGACCAGTCCACCCGCCCGTCCTCCTACGGCCTGGACCACCCCCGGGACACCCTGCTGGTCTGCCGGATCCACGCCCGCGCCTACTTCGTCGTCCGGGAGGACGTCCTCGACGTCCTGCGGCGGATCGAGGCGGCGAACGTGGCCGACTGGCAGGCCAACGGGCAGGGGCCGGACCCGCACGGGAGCCTGGAGCACGCGCTGCGCTGGTACCGCGACGGCGGCGTCGACGCCAACGGCTGGCGGATGGACCCCCCTTGCCTGTCCAGCCCCGGTGCGAAGCTGACCTGGGACCGGCCCGGCATCCCGCCCCGGGACCCGATCCCGGCGGGCCCGTACCCCAACCGGCTCTTCGTGCTGGAGCAGACCCCGCCGGACGCGGACGCGGCACGGCTGCTGGACGAAGCCCGTGCGGACGGGCGGGGCGTGGTCCTGGAGCTGGCCTTCGGCGCGGGCTGGGTCGACTACTGCCAGTACCACAAGGTGGCGCGCGGCGGCTTCGCGGGGCGCGGGCGGCTCTGAGCGGGGGGTGCCCGGTGGGGCCGGGGCGCCCGGACGGCCTCTCCGGGCCCGTCCGGGCGCCCTCACCCGCTCACCGGCTCACCCGTTCAGCCGCGTTTCAGCACTGGGGGCGGCGGCCGTGGTTGGCCCCGTGCTTGGCCCTGGCCTTCTTCTTGCGGCGGCGCTTCGACGACATGGCCACTCCTCTCGCAGCCGGGACACTTCCGGTCTTCCACCGTTCCACACCCGGGCGGACCCGGCCCGTCGAGGACCCGGCCCGTCGGGCCGCCCCGCGGGTCTCAGGCGCCGTCGCCCGCCAGGGCCGCGCGCCAGGCGGGGCTGTCGACGTAGTGGTTGTCGAAGCGCTCGGACGAGGCCGCGATCGCCCCCGGCGCGGTCTCGCCGCGCATGACGCTGCCCAGCAGGCGCAGGTAGTCGAAGCGGTCCATGCCGGGCGCGAACACGCACAGCACGTCGGCCTCGGAGCCCGGGGCGGCGGCGAAGGCGTGCGGGGTGTGCGGGGGCACGGCCAGGAAGTCGCCCGCGCCCAGCACGGTGACCTCCTCGCCGACCAGCACCCGCAGCGAGCCGCCGATCACGAAGAACAGCTCCCAGGCCCGGGTGTGGAAGTGCGCGGGCGCCCCGGGGGCGCCGGCGGCGAAGGTGGAGCGGTAGACGGTGAAGCCGCCCTCGCCCGGGGCCGAGTCGGCGAGCAGCGTCATGGTGGAGCTCGGGTCGGCGCAGATCTCGGCCTCGGCGCAGCGGGTCAGCACGGGGGCGGCGGGGGCGGCGGGGGCGGCGGGGGCGGCGGGGGCGGCGGGGGCGGCGGGGGCGGCGGGGGCGGCGGGGGCGGTGTTCTTCGTCGTCGTCATGTGACCAACCTACGGCCGGAAAGACCCACGATCAGGTGGCAATCAGCGACCGTTTCCATGGGTCAATTTCCTCCCGCCGACCCGCCTCCCCCGCATCCTCGGCCTCCCCCGTGCCGCCCGGGCGCCGTCAGTCGGGGAGGTTCCCGTTGCCGCCCAGGTTCGCCACCATCCGGCGCAGCACGTTGATCGTGGTCACGAACTCCTCGGTGCCGATGCCCTCGTGGGCGCGTTCGCTGACCGCCAGGTTGCGCTCGCGGGCGCGCAGGCGGCCGGCCTCGCCCTCCTCGGTCAGGGTGAACGCCCCGTCGGCGTCCTCGGTCAGCCAGCCGCGGGCGATCAGGTCGTCGAAGACGGCGTCGAAGGCAGCGTCGAAGGCGGCGTCGAAGGCGGTGCCCTGGTCGTCGTACGGGGCGAGCCGCTCGGCCAGGGTCGTGCGGGTCCACCCGCCGGGCCGGCCGGCGGCGTGGTTGAGCGTCCACCAGTGCGGCTGGGTGAGGCCTTCCACCGCGAGCTGCACGCGCAGGCCGTCCACCACCAGGCGGCGGAAGAGCTCGCCGGTCCACGCCCCGATGGGCTGGGCGGCGATGGTCTGCGGTTCGTAGGTCTTGATCGTCATCTCCGGTGCTCCTTCACCTGGTCGTCAGGACACGGCCGACCGTAGGACCTCAAGCCGCCTTGAGGTCAAGGCAGTTCCGGGCCCTGGGGCGCTGCGATGGTCAACTCCCTTCTAGGGTGGCCCACATGAAGACCGCACCGGCGCTCGCCGCCGCCCTCGCCCTGTCCGCGGCCGCCGTACTCGGCGCGGCCGCCCCCGCCTCCCCCGCGTCCTCGGCCTCCCCCGCCGCCGACCCGCTGGAGCGCTTCCACCGCCAGCCGCTTGCCTGGTCCGCCTGCCAGGAACCGCAGTTGGCCGCCGCCGGCGCCGAGTGCGCGGCCCTGACCGTCCCGCTGGACTACCGCGAGCCGCGGGGCCGCACCCTCTCCCTGGCCGTCTCCCGGATCCGCTCCGCCGACCCCGCCAAGCGCCGCGGGATACTCCAGACCAACCCCGGCGGGCCCGGCGAGCGCGGGCTGGACATGCCGGCCGCGCTGCGGGAGCAGCTGGCGCCCGGGACGGCGGCGGCCTACGACCTCGTCGGCATGGACCCGCGCGGGGTCGGCGCCGGCGGCCCGGACTGCGGCCTCACGCGCGGCACCTGGCTGCGCTCGACCGGCACCGGCCAGGCCGGCTTCGAGCAGGCCTGGCGCCTGGCCAAGGCCGACGCGGACGCCTGCTGGAGCAAGTACCCGGACCTGCTGCCCCACCTGACCACCCGCAACACCGCCCGGGACGTCGACGTGCTGCGCGCCGCGCTGGGCGAGCAGCGGACCTCCTTCTTCGGGCAGTCCTACGGCGCGATGCTGGGCGCGGTGTACGCGCAGCTGTTCCCCCGGCGCGTCGACCGGCTGGTGCTGGACAGCGCCCTCGACCCGGCGCGGTACGGCATCGGGGTGTTCCAGGACATGGGCGGCGCCAACGAGCGCGCCCTGGACGACTTCGCCGCCTGGGCCGCGCCGCGCGACGCCGCCCACCACCTGGGCGCCACCCCGGCGGCGGTGCGGTCCACCGTCGAGGGCCTGGTCCGGCGGGCCGAGGCGGCGCCGATCGCCGTCGACGGCTACCGGCTCGACGGCGCCCTGCTGCCGGTCCTGCTCGCGGTCTTCCAGAGTGACGACCGCGACAGCGCCGAATACGCGGACGCGCTGCGCCAGTTGCTGGACGCCGCCGACGGCCGGCCGGTACAGGCGGGCCCGGCCCTGCACCAGCTGCTGACCATGCTCCTCGCCCCGGGCCCGGAGGCCGGCGCCGGCCTGTCGTCCACGGTCGCCATCGTGTGCGACGACGTGGCGATGCCCCGCTCGGCCGCGTGGTACCGCGACGCCGTCGAACACTCCCGCGCCACCGAGCCGGTCTTCGGCCCGGTCTACAACGGCCCCGTCCCGTGCGCCTCCTGGCGCGGCGCCCCGCTGGAACCGCCGGTCGAGGTCCGCAACACCGTCCCCGCCCTCCAACTCCACGCCACCGGCGACACCCACGCCCCCTACCAGGGCGCCCTCGCCCTCCACACCCGCCTGCCCGGCTCCCGCCTGGTCACCGTCCCCGGCCGCGTCCACACCCTCACCCTCAACGGCTACAGCCCGTGCGCGAACGCGGCGGTGGACACCTACCTGTCGACGGGGGCGCTGCCGGCGGCGGACACCGTCTGCTGAGGGAGCGGGGGCGGCGGCCGACCCCCCCGGAGTCGTCAGGCGCCAGACGCCTCGATGGACCGGCACCCACGACCGGCATCCTGCCCGCACGAACATCACGTCACGCCACGTGAGACGGCCCCTGGGCCTTGACCGGTGCGGCCGACCTGGCGGCCCGCTCGATCTTCGCGCGGTAGGCCGCACGGGCCTGCTCGTCGATCCGCTTCTCGTGTTCGGCGCGCAGCCCGGTCCGGCCGTCGAGGCCCTCGCGCAGGATGTCGGCGTGCCCGGCGTGCCGGATGGACTCGCCGAGGACATGGACCATGACGGCGAACAGGTTCGTGCCGGCATGGGGCTCCGGCCACCACGGCACGTGGCCAGGGGCGTCGAGGGGCAGCCCGTCGATCGTCGCGTCCGAGTGTTCCCACGTGCGCCGGTAGAACCCGGTGATCTGCTCGCGGGTCTCGTCCTCGGTCGCCCACAGATCGCTGCCGTCGGAGTCCTGCCACCGGGGCAGCGGTTCCGGGGAAGGGCGGCCGAAGACCTCGCCGAAGTACCTGGCCTCGACGGTGGCCACGTGCTTGACCAGGCCCAGGAGGTTGGTCCCGGTCGCTGTCAGAGGTCGGCGGGCGTCGTACTCGGACAGGCCGTCGAGTTTCCAGAGCAGTGCCTCGCGGTCCCGCCGCAGTCGCCCGTGCAGGTTGTCCTTCGCAAAGTCATCGATCATGCGCCATGAGCCTGCCACGGGCCGCTCGTGGCCTCAAGATCCGGTACTCGGTCCGCGACGACCGGCAGAGCCGGGGCATGGCCGCGGCCGCGTACATCAGCGCCCGACTCTCGGCGACCGCCTCCTCCTCGCCCGTTCCTGGAGTTCCGCGTGGGCGGGTTCCGCCCGACCGTGCGGTCCCGGCCCCGCCGCCTGGCTGTGCTGCTCCTCGGCGGCCCGGCGGTCAGCGCGCCGGACCGCCTTGCTCACCGTGCGCCGTTAGGCCATGTATTTGGTTGCGATCAATGGGTGGCGGTGAGGTCCTTGATCCAGATCATCGCGCCCTGAAGGTGAAGGCCAGCGAGAGAGCCGGCCACCGTTGCTACCCCCTTCCTCCGGTTGGCGGCCTGCTCCCTCTTCTCCGGGATGACTGCCTTGATCGCGCGTTGATGCAAGTGGGCACAATTGCCGCGGGACGAGTAGGCCTCGTCCCCGGCGACGTGGACCTTGCTGGTCTGCCCACCCCTGGAGCGCCAGAGCAAGGCGGCCTTCAAGTACTCACCGATCGGCACGTACGGCCCGATGAACTCCCACTCATATCCGATAGTTGCGCTCGCGTCACGCAACACGGTCTACGGGATCAGGACCTGCCCACGCGAGCGAATCTCCCGAATTGATCACACCCGAATACGCGCCCCAACGCCGCGATCGGGATGGTTCGTCGGCTTCACGCTACGGCCATGGCCTGACTCAACTGCCCAGCAGCTCGGACGCGCTGGTGGTGCGTACCGACTTCTCCAGTTCCGCTTCGTGGCAGCGTCGAACGCGGGGGTCAGCACGGCTAGTCGTAGCAGGCGCGTACCGGATTCAGGCAGCGATGCGTAGGCGACGGCGGTGGTCATCGGGACACCCGTCCCAGGTCTCGGCTGTCCACGGCGCGGTGGTAGGCAAAGTCGCCCGCCGAGGCTGCTCAGGATGCTCCGGGACCGTGAGGGCGGTCGGTCGGACCAGTCGCCCGTGCGGCGATCAGCCCGTGACGCGGAGTTCGAGCAGGGTCGCCTGCTTGCCGCCGGACGGAAGGTCGCCCTCGCCGACAGGCGTCACGTCGTCCTTGCGGACGGCGATGGTCTTGGTCACGCCATCGGAACTGAGGGTCGCCTGGACGTTGTGGTCGTCGTTCCATATCCCGAACGCCCTGGGAACCTCCAGTGAGAGGTAGCCGCTCTTGCCCGTGACCTTGAAGCAGTAGGCACCCGGCTTGTTGTCCTTGATCGTCTCGACCTTGATGTTCCAGGCGTTGGATGTGCACTCGGCCAGCAGGATGTGCCCGTCCCCCCTGATCAGTTTGAGGCCCTTCTGGGCCAGCACATCGGCCGCACCCGGGTACTCGAAGTCCTCCACCGCGGACGGCGGCGTGGCGTCCGCGGCGACCGGTGGAGCGGCGTTGGCGGCGACCAGGGTGCCGAGACCCGAGACGGCCACGGCGGCACCGAGAGTGCCGAGGAGTAGCGCCCTGCGTGCACGAGGAATCATCAGAGATCCTTCCGAATGACAGGCGGAATATTCTGCCGGGTGAATTCTTGCGCAAGGGTTCTACACAGAACCTAAAGGTCTATCCCAAGGTGCAGTCAAGTCACGTATTGGACAACATGCTGGACGAAGTATCAAGCCATCGATGCAGGATTCATATCAAAAGAATGGCTGACCGACGGGCCATCAATGTTGGTCATAGGCCGCATACTTCGCACAGTCAGGCACCTGTGGATCGCCCAAATTTGAGCTTCTGCAGGCCTGTCCGGATGGCTAGGCTCGATTCACTGGTCGATGCTTACGTCAATCGTCGGGGGATGGAAGGGACTTCTTCGTGGGACATCAAGTCCGCGTGCATAGAGCAGGAAATGCCTGGTTGCGCGCTATACGGAGCTTGTCGATGGGTGTGATCCCGCTGGCACTCGTGGCGGGAACCATCGTCGCCAGCCCGGCCACTAGGGCAGTGGCGCAGGACAGTGCTACGGACGCCGGCCCTGTGCTGTTGACGGGCCGCGCCCGAGTCGTCGGGTTCTGGAAGGACGGCGGCCCGGGGGTCAAGGCCGTCGCGGAAGCCGCACTCACCGGAACCGACGAGGACGTCAGACTCTTTCTGGACAGCGAGCAGGCAATCGCCGAACTCCAGGACAATCGCGTGGAGACGGTGCAGGTCCTTTCGCTTGGCGGTAGCAGTGTGCGGGAGGCGGCGAGGAAGGCGCTCGCCGGCACTCCACAGGACTTGCAGAACTTCCTGAAGGACGGCTGGGAGGCGCCGCTGGAGGCGGACCAGCGGGTTCAGGTCACTCAGATCATCAGTGCCGGCGGAGCCGCTGTAAGGGACTCCGGCAAGGCAGCCCTCAATGGGTCGGTCGAGGATGTCCGCGCCTTCCTGAGTGTGGACCAGTACGTCGCCCAGCAGGCGGACGACCGGGTCCATCTGATGCAGATCCTCGGTTCTGGCGGCCCGGCGACCAAGCAGGCCGCCAAGCTCGCCATGTCCGGATCGACCGAGGACATCCGGGAGTTCCTCGACGTCGGCCAGCACGTCGCCCGGGCCCGGGACCAGGAACGCGCCACCGTCGCGCAGCTGGCGGAGCAGGCCAGGGAGGCAGGTGCCCAGGCCAAGCGGGAGACGGACGCCGCCAAGGAAGCCTCGGATCGCGCGGTGGCCGCCGCTCAGCTGGCCAAGGAGGCCGCGCAAAGGGCCGCGAAGGAGACCGAAGAGGCACGGAAGGACGCCGCCCGCGCGGCAGGTGCCGCCACCCGCGCGGCGGACGCAGCCAAGGGCGCGGCTCAGGCCGCACGGCAAGCGATCAGCGCCGCACGGTCGGCGAACGCCTCGGCCCGGGTCGCGGCGAGCGCGGCCTCCCAGGCAGCTGCGGCTGCCACCGGCGCGGCTCAGGCCGCCTCACGTGCCAGGGGTGCCGCTGCGGACGCCGCGACGGATGCCTCGAACGCGGCTACCGCGCGCCAGGCCGCGCAGGATGCCAGAAACGCCGCAGCGGGGGCCGAAAAGGCGGCCGAGGCGGCTGACCTTGCTGGGGTGGCGGCTACCCAGGCCGGGTTCGCGGCGGATGCCGCGGCCAGCGCCGGAGGCAACGCGGACGCGGCGGCCGATGCTGCCGCAGAGGCCAGTGGCTTCGCCGATGCCGCAGGGGCACACTCCGAGGCTGCTGCTGCTGCGGCAGCGCAGGCCAAGCGGCACGCGCGGGAGGCGACCCAGGCGGCTAACGCGGCCTCGACCCTCGCGCGTCAGTCCGCGTCTGCGGCGTACGAGGCCCGCAACGCGGCCAGGTCGGCCGCCGACCATGCCCGAAAGGCCGCGGACGCGGCGGAGGACGCAGCCAATCACGCGGGCGACGCTGCGACGGCCGCCGCCCAGTCCACCGCCCACGCCACGGCGGCCAAGGAGGCCGCTGATGTAGCGACCGCTGCGGTGGCCAAGGCGCGTGAGATCCACGACCTGGCACGCCGGGCTGAAGAAGAGGATCTCACCGCCCGCACCTCGGCATCGATCGAGCAGGCCAGGGATCTGAAAGCGGCTGACGATGAGCGCAAGGCCGAACTGGTCCGGGCCGCGAAGGAGGGCAAGGACCTCGACGAGGAGGCGGTGCGGCTGGCCGCCGAAGCGTCCGCTCCCGGGGTCGATCCCAGGGATATGGCGGCGAAGGGCCGCAAGGTCGCCCTGCTGGCGATGAAGACTCGCGGCCCCTGGAGCCAGGTTGCGGCAGAGCACGCGTTGGCCGGTTCGGACGATGCGGTCGTCCGGTACGTTCGCGAGGAGTGGAAGAGCGCCGCCGATCAGGACGAGTATGCCCGGGCCGGACACCTTGCGGACGACGGCCTCTCAGATCCGGTCCGAAAGGCGGCCAGGGCCGCCCTCAAGGGCGACGCCAAGACCGTCGACGATTTCCTGCACACCGGCCAGCACGAGGCCGCGGTCGCCGACTATCGGCTGCTGGCGGTCCAGTTGACCAGCACGGGCGGACCCGCCGTCAAGGATGCCGCCAAGGTCGCCCTCGCGGACGGGTCTCCCGTCAAGCTCAGGGATTTCCTCGGCAAGGGTCAGTACGACGCTCGCGAGGCCGACGAGCGGGTGCGTGCGACGCAACTACTCAGCAGCGGTGGTCCCGAGGTCAAGGCCGCCGCCAAGATCGCGTTGGAGGGGCCGGCGCGGTTGGTGCACCAGTTCGTTGCCTCGGGCCAGTACATGGCCGATCGCAAGGACCAGCTGGCCCTCACCCACGCGGCCCAGATCCAGGGCCTGATCGCCGGCGCGTCCGAGATCGCCGCAACGGCACAGCAGAACGCCGCTCGGGCCGGTGAGGTGGCCGCCATCGCCAACAAGGCGGCCCAGGAGGCCGACGAGTACCGCAAGCGGGCCCAGCAGTCCGCCCAGACCGCCGCCGAGTACTCCAAGCAGGCCCAGCAATCCGCCCAGGCCGCGGAAGCCTCTGCGGCCCAGGCCGCCCAGGCCGCCCAGCAAGCCCGCCAGGCACAGACGGAGGCCCAGCAGGCCGCTCAGAACGCCAGCAACTCCGCTGCCAACGCGGCCGCTTCAGCCAGTCAGGCCCGCACCTCCGCAGACGATGCCTGGGCCGCCGCCGGGGAGGCTCGGGCATCGGCCGAGGCCGCTGGCAAGGACTCCGAGGCAGCCGGCAAGGCCGCCGCCGAGGCACTGCAAATCAAGATCGACAAGCAGCGGGCGGAGGCCGAGGCCCAGCGCGACTCCGAAGAGATTCAGCAGGCCAAGCGGGAGCAGGAGGCGTACGAGGCGCTCCTGCGCGAGAACGAGGATATCGACTGGGGGCAACTGGCCAAAGACGGCGGCCACATGTTCCTGGACGCGGCCGGTAGTACAGGCCTCCCGATCATCAGCAACGCGGCCAACGCCGGCAACTGCGCCTGGTACGGGGCCGAGGGCGAGGCCATCGACGCCGCGACCTCTTGCATCGGGATCGCTCCGGGAGCCGGCGCGGCCAATACAGGCAAGATCGCCAAGAGCGGCAAGAAGATCTGGGGCTTCATCAAGAAGGCTTTCACAAAGGGTGCCCGGGCCGCCAAGAAGTGCAACAGCTTCACCCCGGAGACGCCCGTTCTGATGGCCGCCGGCTACAGCAAGCCGATCAAGGACGTCCGCATCGGTGATCAGGTCATGGCCACCGACCCCGCGCGCGGAGTGACCGAGGCACGACCGGTCGATGGCGTCATCACCGGCAGCGGGCCGAAGAACCTGGTGCGACTCACCATCGACACCGACGGCGAGGCCGGCGACGACGTCGGGACCGTCACCGCGACTGCCGGGCACCCGGTCTGGCTCCAGGACAGGCAAATCTGGACCAACGCCGGCGAGGTCCCGGTCGGAGCCCTGCTCCGTACGGCGACCGGAGCCACGGTCAAGGTCACCGCGACCGAGGCCTGGACCGCACTTCAGGACGTCTACAACCTGTCCGTCGACGGCATCCACACCTACTACACACTCGCCGGTGACACCCCCGTCCTGGTCCACAACGCGACGTGCCCGGACACGTTCGAAACGGTGGCTGAGGGATACTTCAAGTCGCCCAAGGGCCTGATCTATGGCCCCGGGGAGGGCTCAGACGGCCACCGACTGGATCACGTCATGAAGCACACCCAGCCCGATCCCACCAAGCCGGTCCACACCGTCTTCAACACCACCAAACAGTCGGAGGTCCTTGCACTGCTCGATGAAGCGTGGAGCCTGCGCGACACCGGACACGTGTCCGTGGACGGCTGGACCCATGTGATCCCAATGGGGCGCGACATCGGTACCAACGGGGAGCAGTTCCTGAAGATCATCGTGAATCCGACGACACATCAGGTGACCACTGCTCACCCCTACAACCGTCCCAGGTAGGCAGCCGGCCGGCTGCCGCCGAACCACCCGTCCGCACGGTGCCTTGCCGACTCCCATCAAGTCGGCTGGGCACCGCGCGGACCAGGAACCGTACCGACGTTCGGAGACCCCGCCGCATGGAGCCCGCACTGCACCGCCTCATCGACACCCTGGCCGGGGAGAAGGGCGCCACCGCCTTCATGGCCCAGCTTGGCCGCCGCGCCGACGAGATGAACACCCGGCAGGTCGCGGCACTGGCGGCGGCAGTCGCCGCCGCGGCGGACTCCCACCCCGACGAGGTCGACACCTACGCGTACATCTACGACTCCGTCCGGTCCCTACTCATCGCCGCCCCGGGGCCGGAGAGCCTGCGTCGGCTGCTGCACCTGCCCACCGCGCTTCGTCCCGACGCTGAGCTTCGGGCAGCAGAGCTCCTGGCCGAAGAACTCGCTGACACCCGGTCTGCGGACGAACTCGCGGACACAGTCTTCACCGGCCCGTTGCACCGGCCTTCCCTCCACGAACTGCGGGTCTGTCTCCTCCAAGAACTCGTACTGCGATCCGTCCAGATCAACGAGATTCCGCACCTGGCGGCCTTCGCAGCCTCGCCGGCCGCTGCCCAGCACCCGCTCGGACGGCTTCCGGCGACACTTCTGGCCGTCGAACGTGGCGTGGCCGAGCTCGTCACGGCCGAGCAGCACCTTGGCTGGCCCACACCGCTGAATCCCTACCGGCGGGCCGACGCAGCGGAACGGAGCCCGGCGCCGCACACGGGTGGGGCGTACCGGCTTGCGGAGGTACGTGATCCGGCGCAGCGGGTTGCCATCGGCACTGCGGTACAGCACTGGTCAGGCATCTCCAACGCGCGGATCACCGCGCAGATCTTCGCTGTGAACCGGGAAGTCGATCCTCACGACATCGACGCCGTCTTCGCGGGGCTTCCCCTGGAATGCGCGCCGGAGGGCGCCGGTACGCTGACCCCTCTGCTGGACACGACAGCAACAACTGCCTTGTGTGTGCTGTTCCTGGCGGCGTCGTCAGGCGGTGCCTACGGAGGCCGACGCGGCAACGGGTACGCGCGCCTCGCCGCCTGGGAGTCGATGGCCGCGCTCGCCGGAACCCCTGCGGCCGCGCCGTTCGCAGACCTGGCGGCGCAAGCCGAGGAGACCCATTGGTACCTCTTCGACACCCAGGGGCCCTGGTTCTACCGGGTGGCCTGGGACGTCACGATGGCGGCCCTGCGTCCCGGGCGGAGGGAGCTCGCCGTCCTGGCCGCCACCGACACCGACTGATGCGAACACACCGGCCCAGGGTACAGCTGGCCGACGTGCCACCAGCACCAACGTCGGGGAGATCCTCGGCGTCACCCCCCTTCTACCGAACGAAGGAAAGCCTCCTCATGCCTCGCCCACGCCCACGCACCGCATGGACGACCGCGACGCTCACCGCCGCCGCCCTCGCCGCCGCCCTCCTGACCGGCACGCCCGCACCCGCCCTCAGCGGCGACGCCACGCCCGCCGGCTCCTATGCCTTCACCGCCAAGCTGGACATCGGCAACGGCCAGCGCGCCTGCACCGGCGCCCTGGTCGACCCGTACTGGATCGTCACCGCCGCCGCCTGCTTCGCCGACAACCCCGCCCAACCGACAACCGTCCCCGCCGGCCCGCCGGCCCTCAAGGCCACCGTCACCATCGGCCGCACCGATCTCACCACCACGACCGGCCAGGTCCGCGACATCGCCGAGCTCGTCCCCCGCACCGACCGCGACCTCGTCCTGGCCCGGCTCGCCACCCCCGTCACCGACATCACCCCGCTCGCCGTGGCCACTACCGCACCCGCCGCCGGTGAGGACCTGCTGGTGACGGGCTACGGCCGCACCAAGGCCGAGTGGGTGCCCGACAAGCTCCACAGCGCCGCCTTCACCGTCGGCGCCGTCGACCCGACCGGCCTCGCCATCGCCGCCAAGGCCCCCACGGACGCCGCCGTCTGCAAGGGCGACACCGGCGGCCCCGCCCTGCGCAAGGTCGGCGACCGCTACGAACTCGCCGCCCTCAACAGCCGCTCCTGGCAGAACGGTTGCCTCGGCGCCCCCGCGACCACCCGCACCGGCGCGTACGAGACCCGCACCGACGACCTCGGGGGCTGGATCCAGCAGGCCGTCTCCGCCTGGTCCGCCGTGGTCGCCGCCCGTTCCGGGGGCCGCAGCACCGTCTACAACCCGGACACCAGGACCGCCGAGACCTTCGCCCTGCGCAGCGACGGCGCCATGATCCACGCCTACAACACCAACGGCGAGGGCTGGTCCGGCTGGTACGTCCTCGGCGACGGCGCGCGGTTCACCGGTTCCCCGGCCGTCGTCCACAACCCGGTCACCAACACCCTCGACGTGTTCGCCACCGGCACCGACGGGTCCATCTACCGGGCGACGTGGAGCCGAGCCACCGGCTGGTCGGCCTGGACCATGACCGCCGACTGGAAGTTCCGCGGCTCCCCCACCACCGTCTACAACCCGGACACCCGGACCGCCGAGGTCTTCGCCCTGCGCGCCGACGGCGTCATGGCCCACCTCTACAACACCGAGGGGGCGGGCTGGCACGGCTGGTTCACCCTCAACCCCGGAGGCGCCTTCGTCGGCGTACCGGCCGTCCTGCACAACCCGGTCACCAACACCCTCGACGTGTTCGCCACCGGCACCGACGGGTCCATCTACCGGGCGACGTGGAACCGGGCCGACGGCTGGACACC
>NZ_JBHVRS010000021.1:142116-178399 GCF_042885595.1 Kitasatospora sp. NPDC058046 | reverse complement strand
CGTGCACAACCCGGTCACCAACACCCTCGACGTGTTCGCCACCGGCACCGACGGGTCCATCTACCGGGCGACGTGGAACCGGGCCGACGGCTGGACACCGTGGATCATGACCGGCACCTGGAAGTTCCGCGGCGTCCCCACCACCGTGTACAACCCCGACACCAGGACCGCCGAGGTCTTCGCCCTGACCACCGACGGCACCATGGCCCACCTCTACAACACCAACGGCGAGGGCTGGTCCGGCTGGTACGTGATCGGCCCCAGCGACTGGAAGTTCGCCGGCACCCCCGCCATCCTCCACAACCCGGCCGCCAACACCCTCGACCTGTTCGCCACCGGCACCGACGCCTCCATGTACCGGGCGACGTGGAGCCGCGCCGGCGGCTGGTCGGCCTGGACCATGACCGGCAGCTGGAAGTTCGGCGGCTCCCCCGCCGCGGTCTACAACCCGGACACCCGGACCGCCGAGGTCTTCGGCCAGGGCACCGACGGCGTCATGGCCCATGCCACCAAGGCCGGCGACGGGGCCTGGTCCGGCTGGTCCGTCGTCGGCCAGATCCCCACGACGGGCTGACCGCACCGACTCCTGCCGTCCCCGGCGAACGCCCGGTACGGCGGCCCCGCCCGGCGGACCGTCGCCCGCTGACCCGAAGAGGAATCCCCATGCCCCGCAAGACCCCGTCCCGCCCCTGGCGCACCGGCGTACTCGCCGCGGCCACCGCCGCCGGCGTACTGGGCACCTGCACCCCGGCCGGCGCCGTGGTCGGCGACGCCGCGCCCGCCGGTTCCTACGCCTTCACCGCCAAGCTGGACATCGGCGACGGCAAGCGCTCCTGCACCGGCGCCCTGGTCGACCCGTTCTGGGTCGTCACCGCCGCCTCCTGCTTCGCCGACGACCCCGCCCGGCCGACGACCGTCCCGGCCGGCCCGCCCGCGCTCCGAACGACCGTCACCGTCGGCCGCACCAACCTCGCCACCACGGCGGGCCAGGTCCGGGACGTCGTCGACCTGGTCCCCCGCGCCGACCGCGACCTGGTCATGCTGCGCCTGGTCAACCCGGTCATCGACGTCGACCCGCTCGCCGTGGCCACCACCGCCCCCACCCCGGGCGAGGAGCTGCTGGTGACGGGCTACGGCCGCACCAGGGCCGACTGGGTGCCCGACAAGCTCCACAGCGCCGCCTTCACCGTCGGCACCGTCCAGCCGACCGGCCTCGCCATCGCCGCCAAATCCCCCGCCGAAGCCGCCGTCTGCAAGGGCGACACCGGCGGCCCCGCCCTGCGCAAGGTCGGCGACCACTACGAACTCGCCGCCCTCAACAGCCGCTCCTGGCAGAACGGTTGCCTCGGCGCCGCCCCGACCACGCACACCGGCGCGTACGAGACCCGCACCGACGACCTCGGAAGCTGGATCCAGCAGACCGCCGCCCTCGACTGGACGACCCCGCTCGTCAACACCAACAGCGGCAAGTGCCTGGAGATCGACGACTCCCTCCTGACCGACGGCGCCCGCGCCCAGCAGTGGACCTGCCACGGCCTGCTGACCGCCCGCTGGACCTTCCACTGGGCCGACGACGCCTGGGAGGTGCGCAACGCCAACAGCGGCAAGGCCCTGGAGATCGAGAACTCCCTCACGGCCGAAGGCGCCCCCGCCCAGCAGTGGACCTTCCACGGCCTCCCCACCCAGAAGTGGGACCTCGTCAAGGCCGCCGGCGGCTACGCCCTCAGGAACCGCAACAGCGGCAAGGCCCTGGAGATCGACGACTCGCTCACGACCGACGGCGCCCGCGCCCAGCAGTGGACCTTCTACGACCTCCCCACCCAGAAGTGGGCCTTCTCGTACTGACCCCCGGGAACGACCCGGAACCTGCGCCCAGAACCCGAGCCCGGAACCCGGAAGCGCCCCGGGCCCGGAACCGACCCGAAGAGGAATCCCCATGCCCCGCAAGACCCCGTCCCGCTCCTGGCGCACCGGCGTACTCGCCGCGGCCACCGCCGCCGGCGTGCTGGGCACCTGCGCGCCGGCCGGCGCCGTGGTCGGCGACGCCGCCGCCGACGGCTCCTACGCCTACACCGCCCGCCTGGCGATCGGCGACGGCCTGCGCACCTGCACCGGCGCCCTGGTGGACCGCAACTGGGTGCTCACCGCGGCCTCCTGCTTCGCCGACGACCCGGCGCAGCCGCAGGCCCCGGCCGCCGGTGCGCCGAAGTGGAAGACCACCGCCACCGTCGGCCGCACCGACCTGACCACCTCCGGCGGCAAGACCTCCGAGGTCTCCGAGCTGGTGCCGTACCAGGGCCGTGACCTGGTCATGGCCCGCCTCGCGACGCCCGTCGACGGCATCGCCCCGATCGCGGCCGCCTCCACCGCCCCCGCCGCCGGGCAGCCGCTGCGGGTGCCCGGGTACGGGCGCACCAAGGACGAGTGGGCGCCGCTGAAGCTGCACACCGGCGCGTTCTCGCTCGACACGGTGAGCGCGACGGGCCTCGGCGTCACCGGCACGGGCGGCGCGGCGGTCTGCAAGGGCGACACCGGCGCCCCGGTGGTCCGCGAGACGGGCGGCAGGGCCGAGCTGGTCGCCGTCGCCTCCCGCTCCTGGCAGGGCGGCTGCCTGGGCGCCCCCGCCGGCGAGACCCGCACCGGCGCGTACGGCGCCCGGGTCGACGACGTCGCCGGCTGGGTCCAGCAGGTGCGGGCCAGGTCCTGGGGCTGGAAGACCCGGGCCCTGGTGCGCGGCGACGCCGACCTGTACCTCACGACCCGTCTCTACGACGGTTCGTGGACGCCGTACGAGGACGTCCAGGCGGCGGCCGGGAACATCGGCGGTGTGCGCGCCGTCTCCTCGGTCGGCATCGACGGCGACACCCACGTCCTCGCGCTCGGCGGTGACGGGCACCTGCACTACGCCGTCCACAACCTGGACGGCGGCTGGGGCCAGAAGTTCGTCGACCTCAACACCACCGTCGCCGACCTCGGCGGCATCACCCAGGTCTCCATCGCCAACGTGGACGGCGCCCTGCACATCGTCGTCGTGGCGAACGGGCGGCTCCTGCACAGCAGCCGCCCCGCGAACGGCCGGTGGAGCGTCTTCGGGGTGGTCACCGACGAGACCGGGCCGCTCACCGGCATCACGTCGATCGCCACCGCCGGCGTCCGCGGCGGGGAGCTGCACATCGCCGCCGTGTCCGGGGGGAAGGTCTCCCACACCCGTCGCTTCGCGTCCGGGGCCTGGTCCTCCTGGACGTCGGTCGCCGGGGCCGCCGGGGCCACCGCGCCGGTGACCGGCGTCGCCGTCACCCCGCAGGACAGGGACCTCGATGTCGTCGTCGTCACGAGCGGCGGGCAGTACCACACCGTGCGCTACGCGAACGGAAGTTGGCGGCCGTTCGACTCCCTCGCCGGCGCCGCCGGGACCAGCGTCAGCGCCGCGCCCGTCGACACCGACGCCCGGTTCGCCGTCACCACCGCCGACAACAGGGTGCTGCTGACCTCCCGTCACGGCGACGGCACCTGGACCGCCCCGGAGTACCTCGACCTCACCGCCGTGCCCGGCAACCACACCGGCACCTCGATCAGCGCCTCCCTCTGATCACCGCACCCGTCCGGCGGGTGTGCTCAGAGCAGCGCCAGCACCACCGCGAGGGCGGCGGCGGCCAGCCAGGCCGCCGCCGCCACGGCCATCGCCAGGCCCCACGGCCAGTGCTGGGACAGCATCAGCGCGCCGCCGAACCCGGTGGCGAGGAACAGTGAGATCGCGGTTCCCAGCGGGACCCGCCAGTCGCCCTCGCTCTGGAACGTCCCGGTCAGGCCGCGGACCAGCAGCGTCGTGCCCGCGCCGACCAGCAGCGCGACCCCGGTCATGGCGAGCCACGGGGTGCTCGGCGGCTCGGTGCGGCGGCCCTGGTAGGCGATGTCGGCGACCCGGCCGTGCCAGAGCCTCAGCTCGACCACGGAGCCGACGTCCACGGCGTCGTAGAACGACTCCCTGACCGGGTAGGTGTCGCTCGGCCCGTTCTCCCGCGCCACCGCGATCCCGTACGAGGTCGAGTCGTTGCCCGGGTCCGCCCACTTCCTCGTCACCCGGCCGCTCTCCGAGCGCAGGCAGTCCTCCTGCGGCCCGGCGGCCCGGGCCTCGCAGGCGGGTGCGTCGAGGTAGGCGCCGCGGGCGTCGTACGCGGCGTCGAACCGGACGAAGCCGATCGCCACAACTGCCAGTCCCAGCAGGGCGAGCAGGCCGCGCAGCAGCAGCGCGCCGGCCGCCCGTCCGCGCCCGCCCCGCAGGCCGTCCGTCTTCCCCATGGGTCCCCTCCCGCCCGTCGGACCAGGTCATTGTGCCCTCGGGGCGGCGCGGGGGCCATCGGTGTCTCCGCACCCCCGCGCGTCAACCCCGGCCGCGCGGGTTCGCCCGATCGGGGGGCGCGCGCCCGGTGCGCGCCCGGCGGGCCGTAGCGTCGTCACGGCGGACGGCGAGGGGCGGCCGCGCGGGGCCTTCGGGAGGGGTGGCGGGAGTGCGGGTCGGGCGGGTGCTGGGACTGGTGGCGGCGGCGGTGCTGGTGACGGCGGGGTGCGGCGGCGAGCCGACGGAGAGGTCCCTGCCGCAACGGGGCGAGGAGCGGCCGACGGCGCTGGTGTACCGGGGGCCGGCCGCCTGCGACGGGTGCCCGGAGGCGGCGCGGGGGCTGCTGGAGCGGGCCGGGTTCGCGGTGCGGTTCATCGGGCCCCGGGAGCGGGTGCGGTTCGGCCCGGCGGCGCTGGCCGACGCGGCGGTGTACGTGCAGCCGGGCGGCACCAACGGGCAGGAGGTGGGCACCGCGTGGGACCTGCTGGCCCGCGAACCGGGCTTCTCCCCGGACCTGGTGCGCGCCTACGTGCGCGGCGGCGGCCGCTACCTGGGGCTGTGCATGGGCGGCTACCTGGCCGGCGACCCCGGCTTCGACCTCCTGCCCGGCGACTCCGGCGAGTACATCCGCTCCCCGGACGCCACCGTCACCGACGAACAGGACGGCCTGGTCGACGTCCTGTGGCGCGGCCGCCCGCAGCGAATGTACTTCCAGGACGGCCCGTACTTCGACGTCGACGGCCCGGGCACGGACGTCCTCGCCCGCTACCCCAACGGCCGCACCGCCGCCGCCGTCGCCCCGTACGGCCGGGGCCGGGTCGCGGTCAGCGGCCCGCACCCGGAGGCCCCGGCCGACTGGTACGGCGACTACGGGCTGCCCGACCACTCCGCCACCGGCCTCACCCTCGGCGAGGACCTGCTCCACACCCTGACCGCCCCCACCCCGACCTCCGGCCCCACGCCCACGCCCGCACCCTGAGCCTGACGCCGGACCGGCGGTGCGAAGCGGGTACCCGGTGGCCGCAACGGTCGGCCCCTGCCCCCCGGCAGTGCGCCGGGGGGGCAGGGGCCGCGCGGGGACGGGCGGGCCGTCAGCCGTGCGAGAAGGTGATCCGCGGCAGCACCCGGTCCAGCCAGCGGGGGGTGTGCCAGGCGGCGTGCCCGGTCAGGCGCAGCAGGACGGGGAGCAGGACGAGGCGGACCAGGGCGGCGTCGAGGAGGACGGCGGTGCCGAGGACGATGCCCATCTCCTTGGGCGGGAGCGGGCCGGACAGGGCGAAGGTGAAGAACACCGCGACCATGACGCCGGCGGCGGCGAAGACGACCCGGCCGGAGTGGGCCAGGGCCCCGGTCATGGCGGCCTTGGGGTCGCCGGTGCGTTCGTAGTGCTCCTTGGCGGAGGCGAGGAGGAAGACGGTGTAGTCCATCGCGATGGCGAAGATCATCGCGAAGAAGAACACCGGTGCCCAGCCGTCCAGGAAGCCCTGCGGGGTGAAGCCCAGCAGGCCGGCTCCGTGGCCGTCCTGGAAGACCAGGCGGGCGACGCCGAAGGCGGCTCCGGTGGACAGCAGGCTGGCGGCGGTGCCGAGGGCGGCGATCAGCGGGGCGCGCAGGGCGGCGAGCAGCAGCAGGAAGCCGAGGGCCATGACGACGCCGATGACCAGCGGGGTCTTCTCGGTGAGCAGGTGCTGCAGGTCGAGGTTCTCGACGGCGGCGCCGCCGACCATGGTGCCGGCGGGCAGTTCGGCGCGCAGGGTGTGGACGGTGCCGGAGAGGTCGGGGCTGGAGGGGTCGACGGTGGGCACGGCCTGGATCATCGACCAGCCGGAGCCGTCGGCGGCGGCCTGGGCGGGCATGGCGGCGGCGATGCCGGGGGTGGTGGCGACCCGGGCGGCGACCTCGGCGGCGCGGTCGGTGGGGGTGAGGATCTGCAGGGTGCCGGGGGCGCCGGGGCCGAAGGCCTGCTGGACGGCGGTGTAGCCGGCGCGGGCGCTGGCGTCCTCGGGCAGGACGGTGATGGACGGCATCGCGGTGCGCAGTCCGATGACGGGGGCGGCGAGGGCGATCAGCGCGGCGAGGGCGAGGGCGCCGTAGCGCAGCGGGTGCTTCCAGAGGCGTTCGCCCCAGGCGGCGAAGCGCGGGGAGGCGGGTGGGGTGGACTTGGTCCAGGGCAGGGAGAGGGCGTCGACGCGGTGGCCGAGGCGGCCGAGGACGGCAGGCAGCAGGGTGAGGGTGGCGGCGAGGACGAACAGGACGGCGAGCATGATGCCGCCGGCCATCGAGCGGAACGCCGGGGAGGGGACGAGCATCACGGCGGAGAGGCTGACCAGGACGGTGGCGCCGGAGAGCAGGACGGCCTTGCCGGCGGTGTCCATGGTCTCGGCGACGGCGCGCACGGCTCCCTCGTCGGAACGGCCGGCGGAACGGCCGTCGGCCCGGCGGGCGGCGCGGAAGCGCATGACGAGGAAGAGCGCGTAGTCGATCCCGAGGGCCAGGGCGAACATCATGGCGAAGTTCATCGCCCAGACGGACACCGGGAAGAGGTGGCTGATCAGGACGAGGGAGCCGGCCGAGGCGGCGAGGCCGGCCATGGTGAGCAGCAGGGGCAGTCCGGCGGCGACGAGGGAGCCGAAGGCGAGTACCAGGATGGCGAGGGTGACCGGCCAGGACATGACCTCGGACTTCATCATGGCGTCGTGGTTGGCCTTGTTGAAGTCGCTCCACAGGACGGAGGCGCCGGTGGCGTGGACGCTGACGCCGTCCGTGGACAGGGCGCCGAGCGGTCCCTTGAGGTCGTCGGCGGCGCGGACCATGTCGTCGGGCGAGGCGGCGGCGCCGGCGAGCAGGACGGCGGTGCGGCCGTCGGGGCTGATGGTGGCGCCGGGCTGGGGCGTGACGACGGTGGACACCCGCGGGTCGGCGGCGGCGAGGTCGTGCGCCTCGGTGATCACCTTCTGGACGGCCGGGTCGGTGACGGGGCGGTCGGCGGCGACGACGATCTGGATCGCGGAGGAGGCGTTGCCGGCGAAGTGCCGCTCGGCGAGTTCGCGGACCTGGACGGACTGGGAGCCGTCGGCCTGCCAGCCGGCGCCGGACAGCGCGCTGGTGACCTTGGGGGCGAAGGCGCCGAGGCCGATGACGACGATCAGCCAGCCGACCAGGACGGCCTTGAAGTGCCGGGTCGACCACACCCCGAGGCGGCCGAGCGGCCCGGGTCGGCCGTTCTCGGGGGCGCCGCCGCTGCCGGGGGCGTCGGGGGGCGGGGCGGCGGGCCGTACGGCTTCGGCGGGGCGGTTCACGTGGTGCTCCGTTCTCGGGCGCCGGGGAGGTCCGGAGGCCCGAAAAAATACGGGTGGGGGTATCTCGACCAGCGACAACAGCACCCGTCCCGCCTTTCATTCCGCCCCGGCCGCCCCTGCCCCGACGGCCCCGGCCCCGGCCCCGGCCGCCCCGGCCCGCCGACCGCCCCCGCCGGCTAGCCGATCACCGCGTCCACCTCGACCTCCACCAGCCAGCGCTCGTCGATGAAGCGCGACACCTCCACGAAGGTGGTGACCGGGCGGATCTGCGCGAAGCGCTCGCCGTGGGCGCGCGCGGCCTCCCGCCACTGGCTCATGTCGGTGAGCATGACGCGGGTCCGTACGACGTCCGCGAGGGTGGCGCCCGCCTCCCGCAGGGCGGCCTCGGCGATGTCCAGGCAGCGGACGGTCTGGGCGTAAACGTCGCCCTGGCCGACCGTCGTGCCCTGCTCGCTGATCGGGGCGGTGCCCGCGACCGCGACGTGGTTGCCCTTGCGCACGGCGCGGGAGAAGCCGATCCGCGGTTCGAGGGGCGAGCCGGAACTGACTGTCTGTCGAGTGCTCTCCATCGCACCATGGTGCCGCACTAGTGCACCCGTCGGGCCGTCTGCCCGCACGAACGCCCCCGCGCGCCGCCGGACCTGCCCCGGAGCACCCCACCGCACTAGTGCACCATCCTCAAATAGCCCCACGGCAAGGCTTGTTGGCGCCGACGCGTACGGCGTACATTCGGCGGCATGGAACACCTGGACCACCCGACGGGCACCGATGCCCCCGCCACCGACGTCCTCGTCTCCGGCGCCGGGATCGCCGGCCCCGCCCTCGCCTACTGGCTGCGCCGCCACGGCTTCACCCCCACCGTCGTCGAGCGCGCCGCCGGCCCGCGCCCCGGCGGGCAGGCCGTCGACCTGCGCGGCGCCGGGCGCACCGTGATCGAGCGGATGGGGCTGATGGAGCGGGCCCGCGCGCTGCGCGTCGAGCAGCACGGCATCGCCCTGGTCGACCGGCGCGGGCGGGCCACCGCCCGGATACCCGTCGGGCTGTTCGACGGCGAGGGGATCGTCTCCGAGATCGAGATCCTCCGCGGCGACCTCGCCGACCTGCTGCGCGAGGCCACCGACGGCGTCGAGTACCTCTGGGACGACACCGTCACCGCGCTCGACCAGGACGCCGGGGGCGTCACCGTCACCTTCGAGAACGCCCCCGCCCGCCGCTTCGCCCTGGTCGTCGGCGCGGACGGGCTGCACTCCGCCGTCCGCCGCCTCGCCTTCCGCCCCGGCAACGGCGACGGCGACGGCACAGACGGCACAGACGGCACCGAAGGCGCCCACTACCGGCCGCTCGGCGGCTGCCACGCCTGGTTCACCGTCCACGACCCCGCCCTCGCCCGCGAGCTCGACGGCTGGTTCCTGATGTACAACGCCCCCGGCGGCCTGGTCGCCGGCGCCCGCCCCGGCCGGCTGCCCGGCGAGGTCAAGGCCTCCCTCGGCCTGCGCCGCGCGCCCGCGGCGTACGACCGCCGCGACACCGCCGCCCAGCGGCGCCTGCTCGCCGAGCGCTTCGCCGGAGCCGGCTGGGAGGTGGACCGGCTGCTCGCCGGGATGCGCACCGCCGGGGACTTCGCCTTCGACACCTTCGGCCAGGTCCACCTCGACCACTACAGCCGCGGCCGCGTCGCCCTGCTCGGCGACGCCGGGTACAGCCCGAGCCCCCTGACCGGCCTCGGCACCAGCCTCGCCCTGGTCGGCGCCTACCTGCTGGCCGGTGAACTCGCCGCCGCCGCAGGCGACTTCCGTACCGCCTTCGCCCGCTACGAGGAGCTGATGCGCCCCTACGCCACCCGGGCCCAGGAGCTGCCGCCCGGCGGCCTGGGCGGCTACGCCCCGGACAGCGCCCTGGCGATCCGCCTGCGCGCCGCCTCCATGCGCTGGATGGGCCGCTGGCCGCTGCGCCCCGTGCTGGCCGCCCAGTTCGCCAAGGCCGGCGACATCGCCCTGCCCGACTACCCGCTGCCCGATCGCACGCTGCCCGCCCGGACCGCCTGAGCCCCAGGCTCGACCGCGCCCGCCCGGCTACGCCGTGCGCGGCTGGTTGAAGCGCAGCATGTTGCCCGACGGGTCGCGGAAGGCGCAGTCGCGCACCCCGTAGGGCTGGTCCATCGGCTCCTGGAGGACCTCGGCGCCGGCCGCCCGGATGCGTTCGAAGGTGGCGTCGCAGTCGTCGGTGCGGAAGATGACGCCGCGCAGCAGGCCCTTGGCGAGGAGTTCGGCGGCGGCCCGGCGGTCGGCCTCGGAGGCGTGCGGGTCGGCCAGCGGGGGCTCCAGGACGATCTCCACGCCGGGCTGGTCGGGCGAGCCGACGGTGACCCAGCGCATGCCCTCGAAGCCGACGTCGTTGCGCACTTCGAAGCCGAGGACGTCGCGGTAGAAGGCGAGCGCCCGGTCGTGGTCGTCGACGGCGATGAAGCACTGCGCGAGTTCGATGCTCATGCCCGTCACGCTACGGGAGCACCGGGGCCGCCGTCGCTCCCGTTCCCCTTCGCCCCCTTGGCCTCCTTCGCCTCCTTGGCCTCCGCGCGCCGCACCGGGCGGGTGCCGATCTTGGCGACGCAGGCCGGGATCGCCGCGCCCTGCTCGTGGTCGCGGGCCCGGTAGGCGCTGGGGCTCTGCCCGACCAGCTCGGTGAAGCGGGTGCTGAAGGAGCCCAGCGAGGTGCAGCCCACCGCCATGCAGACCTCGGTCACGCTCAGGTCCCCGCGCCGCAGCAGCGCCTTGGCCCGCTCGATCCGGCGGGTCATCAGGTAGGTGTACGGGGTCTCGCCGTAGGCGGCGCGGAAGCTGCGCGAGAAGTGGCCGGAGGACATCAGCGCGGTGCGGGCCAGCGCCGGCACGTCCAGCGGCTGCGCGTACTCGCGGTCCATCCGGTCCCGGGCCCGGCGCAGCCGCACGAGGTCGTCGAGCGGCACGCGGCCCGCGGACGGGGACGAGGTAGAAGACGGGGACGAGGACGGGGACGACACACCGGCCACCGTACCGACTGCCACCGACAGACGGCGCCCGGCCCATCCGTCCACCCCGTCCCCCGCCCGGCGCAGCCCGCTCGCGCCCGCCCCGCCGCGCCGACCACCCTGGAGCGGGGGCCGGACGGCGGAGAGGGCGACAGGGGTGGACGGCGAGGACGGGCAGCCCACCGCCCCGCGCGCGCCCGGCAACCGGGCGGTGGTGCTCGGCGTGCTGGCCGCGACCGTCGCGGTGCTGCTCGTCCAGGCGGTCAGCGGCACCAGTGCCCGCCTGGTGCTGCTGCTGGTGTTCCTGCCCGCGCTGCTGGCGGGCCTGGGCACCGTGGCCCAGACGGTGGCGGCCTCGGTGTGGGTGACCGCCGTGGTGGTGGCCCACTCGGTGCTGTTCCCGCCCGGGGACCTGCCGGCCCGCCTGGGCACCCTGCTGGGCGTGGTCGCCGCCGAGGCCGCCGTGATCGGCCTGTGCGCGCGGCGGGTGCGGCGCGAGCGGCAGCTGTCGCGGATGCGGCAGGTCGCCGTCGCCCTCCAGCGCCAGCTGCTGCGCCCGCTGCCCGTCACCACCCCGGACGTGCGCCTGGACGGGCTGTACCGGCCGCTGGAGCAGGACGCCATGGTCGGCGGCGACCTGTACGACGTCGCCGAGACCCCGCACGGCACCCGGGTGCTGGTCGGCGACGTCCAGGGCAAGGGCCTGCTCGCGATCGGGACGGGCTTCGCGGTGCTGAGCGCCTTCCGGGAGGCGGCCTTCCGCGAGCCGCGGCTGACCGCCGTCGCCGACGCCCTGGAGGCGGCGGTGGAGCGGCACAACGCCTACGCGGAGCAGAGCGGCGAGCAGGAACGGTTCGTCACGGCCACCGTGCTCTGCGTCCGCGCCCCGGACAGCAACGACGAGAGCACCGACGACGAGGGCCGCGCCACCGAGGTGCGGGCCGTCAACTGCGGCCACCTCTCCCCCTACCTGCTGCGCCCCGACGGCCGGGTGGAGCCCGTCCCCCTGGACGCCGGGCTCCCGCTCGGCCTCGCCGCCCTGGCCGCCACCGGCGAACCGCGCCCCGAGCGGCGCTTCACACTGCCCGGGGACGGGGTGCTGGTGCTGCTCACCGACGGCATCACCGAGGCCCAGGACGCCTCCGGCGCGTTCTACCCGGTCGAACGGGGCCTGGCCGACCTCGCCGCCGTCCCCGCCGACGCCCTGCCCGAGGCCCTCGACCGGCGGGCCCGGCGCTGGAGCGGCGGGAGCAGCCGCGACGACGTCACCGTCCTCGCCCTGCGCCCCGCCCCGGAACCGCCGGAACCGCCGGCCCGGTAGCCCGGTAGCCGCCCGGGACGGGCCGAACAGGGCCGAACAGGGCCGTACGGGGCTGTACACGGCCGTACGGGGCCGTTCGGGACCGTCCATGGGGCCGTCCGGCCCTTGACCCCCGGCTGCGGGCTCCACCTGCGGCGATCTAGGGTGCAGGCATGATCCCCACACCGATACCCAGCCCCGAGCCCACCCGGCTCGACGGTCCGACGGACGACTTCCTGACCGACCCCGCCCAGGCGCTGCGGGTGATGATGCAGGGCAACGCCCGGTTCGTGGCGGGCAACCCCGAGCACCCCAACCAGGACGCCGGGCGCCGCGCGGCGCTCGCCCCGGCGCAGCGGCCCTTCGCGGTGCTGTTCGGCTGCTCGGACTCCCGGCTGGCCGCCGAGATCATCTTCGACCAGGGCCTGGGCGACCTCTTCGTGGTGCGCACCGCCGGGCACGTCACCGGCGCGGAGGCGCTGGGCAGCATCGAGTACGGGGTGAGCGTGCTGGACTGCCCGCTGGTGGTGGTGCTGGGGCACGACTCCTGCGGTGCGGTGGCGGCGGCGCTGGACTCCCTGGAGCAGGGGCAGCTGCCGGGCGGTTTCGTCCGGGACGTGGTGGAGCGGGTGACCCCGAGCGTGCTGTCCGCCAGGGCGGCGGGCATCGAGGACCGGGACGGGATCGTGGACGAGCACATCCGCCAGACCGTGGACCTGCTGGTGGAGCGCTCGCAGGCGCTGGCGGCGCGGATCGCCGAGGGGAAGGTGGCCGTGGTCGGCCTGTCCTACCGGCTGCGCGACGGCCGGGCCCGGCTGGTCTCCGCCCGGGGGCCGGTGGGCTGACGGCGGGCCGCCGCGTCCCGCCCGTCGCCGGGGCGCGGACGCCGTCCTCGGGAAACCGGAGTCGCATCCTCCGGAACTCGATGTCCGATCACCGCCAGCGCCCCCGTGCGGGCGGCGGCAGAGTCGGTGACCGGCAACGATTCCCCATTTCCCGAGGACGGCAGTCTCCCGTGCACAAGGTCATCGATCTCAAGGTCCTGTACTTCGGCACCCCCGTGGTGCTGATCGGCTCGCGCAACGAGGACGGCAGCGCCAACCTCATGCCGATGTCCTCGGCCTGGTGGCTGGGGCAGTCGTGCGTGCTCGGCCTGGGCGACAGCTCGCAGACCGCCGAGAACCTGCGGCGCGAGGGCGAGTGCGTGCTCAACCTGGCGTCCTCCGCGCAGGTGGACGCGGTGGACGCCCTCGCGCTGCTGACCGCCAAGCCGCGGATCGCCGAGTACCGGCTGCGGCAGGGCTACCGCCACGAGCGGCGCAAGTTCGAGGCCGCCGGGCTGACCGAGGTGCCCGGCGAGCTGGTGCGGGCGCCGCGCGCCGCCGAGTGCCCGGTGCAGCTGGAGTGCCGGGTGGAGTCGGCGACGGCGCTGGCGGGCGGCGGGCGCACCGCCTTCGAGGTGACGGTGGTGCGCGCCCACGTCGAGGAGAGCCTGCTGGTGCCCGGCAGCGACCACTACGTCGACCCGGTCGGCTGGGACCCGCTGATCATGAAGTTCTGCGAGTTCTTCGGCGACGGGCGGCGCCTGGCCCCCTCCCGCCTCGCCGAGGGCTGGCAGATGCCCGGGCGGCTGCCCGCCGCCGTGTGACGTGGCGTCCGCCCGGCGGCTCCGCTCGGGACGTCCGCTCGGGACGTCCGCTCACCGGTGGTGCTCAGGGCGCGACGGTCGCCCCGCAGGAGTCGCACACCCGCGTCGCGGGCAGCTCCAGGAAGCAGCTCGGACAGATCGCCGGCGGGCGCGGCGGCGCGGCGACGGCGGCCTTGCGCTCCACCGAGGCCCGCAGGCGCGGGGCCAGGGCGGGTGTGCCGCCGTCGGCGGGCAGGTCGGCGGCGAAGTGCCGGTAGCAGGCCAGGCGGGCGGCGGCCGCGTGCTGCTCGCGGTCCATCTCGGCGGCCACCGGCGGCTGTCCGGCCACCGCCAGCACCTCCTGGTAGCCGGGCCCGACCTTGCCGTCGGTGGCGTGCACCACCAGGGCCGTCAGCGGTGGGTCGCCGCGCCGGTGCGCCTCGCGGATCACCAGGGCCAGCACCTTGCCCATCCAGTGCCGCTGGTTGATCCGGGTGCGCACCCCCGAGGCCTCCTGCACCGCCTCGGCGAGGTCCGGGTAGCTGATCACCGCGTGGTAGCGGCGCGCCACCTCCACCAGGGCCGGGTAGGCCGCCCTGGTCCACACGATGTGCGCCTGGCTGGCGCTGACCGCCGAACCGTCCGACGCCCGCCAGTACGTGTGCTGCTCCGTCATCCGCCCGCCCCTGTCCGTCTTGTCCGTTGTGTACGTGTCCGTCCCCCGCGGGCCCCCGCCGGGAGCGAGGCTACCCGGCGCCGGAGCGGCACCCTCGGGCGGGGCCTCGCCTCGGGCGGGGCTTGACTTCAAGTCCTGTTGAAGTCGTGGAATGGGTGCCGACCGCAGCCGTACGGGCAACCCCGCGGTCGATGCCCCGCCCGTACGGAAACCCGTACCGGGGCCGGGGCCGCCGCCTTCCCGATCGTGCCGACGGCGGCCCCGGCCTCCGGGCTCCCCCGTCCACCCCACCCGGCGCCGCGCCCCGCCTCCCGCGCCTCCCGCCTCGCGCGGGCGGGCCGCGCCTGTGAGCCGGAACACGGTTGAGGTTGACCTTGGGTCAGGGTGGAGGCTCCTCTCATCGGGCCCGACGACGACGCGGGCCCCGCGATACGAGGGGGCAGCATGTCCACCACCCACCACTCCGCCCACGGCCCGGACCGCCCGGAGCTGCGACGGGCGGTCGAGGAGATCGCCGGATCCGGTTTCCTCGGCGTGCAGGTGCGGGTGAACGACGCGCACGGCGAGTGGGTCGGCACCGCCGGGTCCCGCGAGCTGGGCCGCGAGGAGAGGCCGCCGGCCGACGGGCACTTCCGCGTCGGCAGCGTCACCAAGAGCTTCATCGCGACCTCGGTGCTGATGCTGGTGGCCGAGGGCCGGCTGGCCCTGGACGACCCGGCCGGCGACCACCTGCCCGGGTTCGGGCTGGACCGGCGGATCACGGTGCGGATGCTGCTCCAGCACACCAGCGGGATCTTCAACCACACCGGCGAGCTGGAGGAGGACGGGACGTTCGTGCCGGGGGTCCCGTGGCGGGGCCGGGAGTGGGTGGAGGACCGCTTCCGCACCTACCGGCCCGAGGAGTTGGTGCGGCTGTCGCTGTCCCGGCCGGCGCGGTTCGCGCCGGGGGCGCGCTGGAGCTACGCCAACACCAACTACGTGCTGGCCCGGCTGGTGGTCGAGCGGGTCACCGGCCGGCCGTTCGCCGAGGAGCTGCGGCGGCTGGTCCTGGAGCCGCTGGGGCTGACCGGGACGGTGGCCCCGGGCGCCTCGCCGGAGGTGCCCGAGCCGCACGGCCGCAGCTACTACCGCTACGAGGACGCCGGGCGGGAGCGGACGGTCGACGTCACCCGGCACAACCCGTCCTGGGTCTCGGGCGGCGGCGACATGATCTCGACCACCCGGGACCTGCACGTGTACTTCTCCGCGCTGATGGGCGGCCGGCTGCTGCCGCCCGGCCTGCTGGCCGAGATGCGCGCGCCGGAGGCGACGGTCGGCTACGGGCTGGGGATCTTCGCCCAGGCCACGGACACGGGCACCGTCTTCCACCACAACGGCGCCACCATCGGCTCGGCCGCGCTGATGTACGGCTCGCCGGACGGCGGCACCACCCTGACCGCCGGGCTGACCTACGTGGACGACGCCGACGTGTCCGTCGCCGCGGCGTTCCAGAGCGCCCAGCGACGGCTCGTCGACGAGGTGTTCGGCACCGGGCCCGGCCCCACGGCATCCGGTCGTACGGCAGGCTGAACGGATGGCAAACGGAGTCACGATCGGGCAGGCGGCCGCGTACGTCGGCGTCACGGTGAAGACGGTGCGGCACTACCACCGGCAGGGGCTGGTCGAGGAGCCGCTGCGCGACGCCTCCGGCTACCGGCGGTACGGGTCGGGCGAATTGCTGCGGCTGGTGCAGGTCCGGACGCTGGCCGCCGCCGGGGTGCCGCTGGCGGAGGTCGGGCCGCTGCTCGACGCCGACGGCGAGCGGTTCGCCACCGCCCTCGCCGACGTGGAGCGGCGCCTGACCGAGCGGATCACGGAACTGACCGCCCGCCGCGACACCCTGCACCGGCTCGCCGACGGCGACCGGGCCCTGCTGCCCGACCGCGCCTGCGCGGTCCTGGAGCGGATGCCCGGGCTCGGCTTCGGCCCCGACTACGTGGCGGCGCAGCGCGAGGCCCTGGTGCTGGCGCGGGCGCTGGTGCCGGAGGGCTTCGACGGCCTCCTCGCCCAGCTCGAACTGCGCCTGGACGACCCGGGGTTCGTCGAGCTGACCAGACGCGGCCAGGAGGCCGAGGCCTGGGAGCCGGACGATCCGAGGGTCGAGGAGCTCGCCGCCGCCATGGCCGACCACTACCTCGCCAACCCCGCCCTGCTGGGCGACCCGGCCGGCCTGCGCGCCTGGGCCAGGGCCGCCACCCAGTACCGGCTGATCGACCGCCACCGCGACGACCAGGCCCCGGTCTCGGCCCGGCTGACCGCGCTCACCGAGGCCCGGCTGCGCGCCGCCGGCGTCCCGTCCCCGCACCGGTAGCGCCCCCGGCCGCCCACGGGAAGCCGGGCCGACTTCCCGCGCGGCCCCCGCCGGTCACCAGCCCGGCCGGGGCTCCGGGGCGATGGTGATCAGCGGGTGGAAGTGGGCGAGTTCGGCGGGCTCGTCGACGGGGCCGCCCTCGGCCTCGATCCAGGCGTGGGCGCGGAACGGGGCGGTGCGCACGCCGGTTCGCCAGGTCGGCCAGGCGCCCCGGGTGCGGCACAACAGGGCTGCGGCGATGGAGCGTTGGAGGCAGCCCTGGCCGGCGCAGCGCATGCTGAGGGCGACCACGGCCTGCCGGGCGGCGAGGGCCTCGGCGCGGTCGGCGGGCCGGGCGCCGCGGCGCAGGGCGAGCATCACCCGGCGGATGCGGGCCGGGGGGAGCCGCTCGATCAGCCGGGCCGCGCCGATCGCCGCGAGGGCGGCGGGCCGCCGGTGCCAGGGCGGGCGGCCGGCGCGGGTGGCGTGGGCGTGCAGGCTCATCCGGCGGTGCCCGCTCCCGTGCCGGCCGGTCCGCCGGTGCCCGGCCCGGTGGTGCTCTGTCCGCCGGTGACCAGTCCGGCGGTGCGCAGGGTCTCGTGCAGCCGGTCGACGTCGGCGCGCGCCCGGTCGGCGGTGACGGGGTGGCGGGCGCTGAGGTCGGCGGCGGTCTCCTCGGCGGTGCGGCCGTCCAGCAGGGAGCGCAGGACGAGCAGTGCGGTGCGGTTGAGCTGGTAGTAGCGGCCGGAGCGCTCGTCGAGCAGGACGGCGCCGTCGTCGGTCGGGGTGAGCGTCACGTCGGGGCGCAGCTGGGCGGGCATCAGGTCCCTCCGGTGGTGGCGGCGTGGTGGCGGCTGCCGTGGGCGCGCAGCCAGTGTTCGCAGGCGAGGGTGGCGTCCAGGGCGGCGTAGGGGGTGCCGGTGGGGTAGAGCCCGAGGCAGGCCCGGCGCAGGGCGTCGGGGTCGATCAGGCCGGCGCGGGCCAGGGCGCTGTCCTCGGTGAGGGCGGCGATTCGGGCACGGTGGCGGGCGAGGCCCTGGTGGGCGTCGGGGGTGAAGTCGCCCTTGCCGGTGCGGCGCAGGAGGTCGGCGGGGACGTCCGGGGCGAGGGCGGTGGTGAGCAGGGGCTTGTAGGCGAAGGGGGTTCCGCGGGTGGCGGGGTCGGCGGCCAGGCAGGCGTCGAGGACCTGGTCGTCGAGGAAGGGTGTGCTGTACGGGGTGCCGGCGCGGGCGGTGGCGTCGACGAGTTGGCGCATGGCGGAGGCGCTGTGCCGGACCATGCGCAGGACCTGGTGCTGGGCGTGCTGCGGGGCCAGGGGCCGGGCGTCCCTCAGGGCCTTGAGCTGGTCGCGGACCAGGGCGGCGGCGTGCGGGGTGGCCCAGGGCGGCAGCCGGGGTTCGGTTCCCCAGCCGAGGAGTTGGGTGGTGGGCGGCGCGGGGTGGGTGAGGCGGTCGGCGGCGTGGGCGAGCCAGGCGGGGTAGGGGCGGGGGTCGGCGAGGGCGCCGAGGGCGTCGGGCAGTTTCCAGCGCAGGCGGGCGCGGTGTCCGCGCAGGTGGCGGGCGGCGGTGGCGGGGTGGCGCGGGGCGAGGGTGCGCAGGTAGGCGGGGAGGGCCTGGAGGACTTCGTCGCCGCCTTCGCCGCTGATGCGCAGTCGGGCGCCGCGGGCGGCGAGCAGGCGGGCGACGGCCTCGTCGCGGGCCCTGGTGCGGGTCCAGGCGAACGGTTCGTCGCCCTGGGGGCCGGGGGTGTCGGTGTCGGCGAACATCGCGGGGAGGTCCTCGGCGGGCAGGACGAGCCGGATGCCGGGCAGGTGGCGGGCGGCGCGGTCGGCCCAGGGGGCGTCCTCGTGGTGGGGGTCGAGGGAGCCGATGGTGACGGTGAGCAGCTCGGCGGGGCCGGTGGCGGCGAGGAAGCACAGGGGGGTGGAGTCGAGGCCGCCGGACAGGTCGGCGGCGACGAGTCCGCCGTCGCGGGTGCGGGCGGCGACGGCGCGGTGCAGGGCGTGGCGCAGGGCCGCCGCGGCTTCGGCGCGGGGTCGTTCGGGGGCGGGCGGCTGCCAGTGGGCGAGGGTGCGGGCGGGGCCGCCGGGGGCGAGCAGGGCGGTGTGGTGCGGTGGCACGGGGGTGATGCCGGGCCACAGGGGCAGGGTGTCGGCGGGGTGCGGCAGGGGGTGGGCGAGGCGCAGGGCGAGGCGTTCGGTGGACGGGGTGAGGCCGGCCGCGGCGGCCAGGACGTCGGCCCGGTCCGACAGGACGGGGACGCCGTGGACCTCGGCCAGGTGGAGGCGGTGGAGTCCGGACAGCGAGCCGCGGGCGGTGACGGTGCCGCGCACGGTGGCGATCAGGTGGTGGCTGCCGGCCGGGCCGTCGGCGTGGGTGAGGGCGAGGGCGTCGCGCGGGTCGCGGAGGTGTTCGGCGCGGCGGCGCAGCTGGTGGGTGTCGGTGTCGCTGGTGCCGAACACGGCCAGCGCGACCGGTCCGGCCTGGGCGGTGACCGCCGCGTCGGCCGGCCAGTGGCCGAGGATCCAGGGGCGGCCGCTGGGGTGGTGCAGGGCACGGCGCTCGGCCGTGCCCCACACCGCGGCCACCGCGGCTGCTGCGTCGGTGTCCGGCAGGACCACGAACCAGGTCCGCCGGTGGCCGTTCACGGCTCGGTCCTCAGGGGGCGAGGTAGTAGCCGTGGACGTCGGACTGGTTGCCGATGTCGAAGCCCCGGGTGAGGTCCGCGAAGTCGCCGAGTTCGATCATCACCGGGGGCTCGTACACGTCGTCGGTCATGGCAATGTCCTCTCTTGTGCGGGGAGTTGGACACGATCGCCGGCCGGCGGTGCTCCTACTCTTCCTCGTCGGTTCGCCGACGGACAAGCGGCGCCGGGGCCTTCGGCCGGAACCCGACGGCCCGGGCGGGAGTGGCCGCAGGCGCTCGCGGGACTGCTGAGCACCCGGGCGAGCGGGTGGCGGGGGCGGCGGGCGGGAGGCCGGATTCGGCCAGCTCCGGACGAAATGGTGTAGACCTGTCCGCTGCCGGACGGGGCCTCGCCTACGGTCGTCCCATGGCTGACGCATGCTTCGGGCACCCGCGGCTCGCCGCGCTCTACGACCCGCTCGACCCCGACCGCGGCGACCTCGACGCCTACCTGGCGATGGCACGGGAGTTCGGGGCGCGCCGGGTGCTGGACATCGGCTGCGGCACGGGGGTGTTCGCGCTCCTGCTGGCCGGCCGCGGGTTCGAGGTGGTCGGCGTCGATCCCGCCCTGGCCTCGGTGGAGGTCGCGCGGGCCAAGCCGGGTGCCGGGCGGGTGCGGTGGATCCACGGCGACGCGACGGACCTGCCGCCGCTGCGGGTTGATCTGGCGACGATGACGGCGAACGTCGCCCAGGCGATCGCCGGTCCGCGGGCCTGGCGGGGGACGCTGCGGGGGGCCTTCGCGGCGCTGCGGCCGGGCGGGCGGCTGGTCTTCGAGACCCGCGATCCGGGCGCCCGCGCCTGGGAGGAGTGGACGCGCGAGCGCTCCCACCGGGTGACGGAGGTCCCGGGCGCGGGTGCCGTCGAGAGCTGGGTCGACCTGGTCGGGGTGCGCGGGCCGCTGGTGACGTTCCGGTGGACGTACGTGTTCGCGGTGGACGGGCAGGTGCTGACGTCGGATTCGACGCTGCGCTTCCGGGAACGGGCGGAGGTGGAGCGGGACTTGGCCGCCCACGGCTACGTGCTGGAGGAGGTCCGCGACGCTCCCGACCGGCCCGGGCGGGAGTTCGTCTTCGTGGCCCGGCGCCCGTGACCCCCGCCGCTCCGTGACACCCGCCGCTCCGGGGTGCCGTGCGCGGGAAGTCGGCCGGGCCGACTTCCTGTGCGCGGGCTCGGCGGTTCAGGGGAGCAGGGTCTCCCCGTTCGTCCGGCCTTCCACGGCGGTGACGTAGGAGCGGGCGGCGTCGACGGCGAGGATGCCCGGGGCCGGGTCCCGGCCGAGGAGCTGCAGCGTCTCGGCGATCCAGCCGGGGCTGACGAGGTTGATCCGCAGGTCGCGGGGCAGTTCGGCGGCGGCGTTGCGGACGAAGCCCTCCAGCCCGGTGTTGATGACGGCGCCCAGCGATCCACCGACCATCGGGGTGGTGAACGTGCCGCCGGTGAGGGTGATGGAGCCGCCGTCGCGCAGGTGGTGCTGGGCGCGCCGGGCCAGGGCGATCTGGCCCAGCAGCTTGCCCTGCAGCCCGGCGAGGAACTCCTCGTCGGTCGCCGTGGCGAAGTCGACCATCGGGCCCGACACGGCGCAGCAGACGACCGCGTCGAGGTCGGGCAGGCCGGCGAAGAGCGCGTCCAGGGAGTCGGAGTCCTCCAGGTCGACCGTCACCGGGCCGCTGCGCGAGGCCCGTACGACCTGGTGCTCCTTCTCCAGGGCGGTGGCGACAGCGCTGCCGAGTGTGCCGGAGGCTCCGATCACGAGTACCTTCATGCCGTCGATGATCGCATCAAGTGGCCCTCTCAGGAGGACTTTTCGGCAAGGGTGTGGGCGACGAGGGCGTTCGCGTGGCCGTGGCCGATGTTGTGCTCGGTCTTGAGCCAGGCGACGAGCTCCATGTGCCTGGCGAGCGGGGAGGCGCGAATGAGGTCCTTCCACTCCTCGACCGGGCGGCCGTACTTCTTCTCGATGGAGGGGAAATAGGAGGCGGGGCCCTTTACGGCGGGGGCCTTCGCGGCGGTCTCCGCGGTCTTCACGGCGGTCTTCGCAGCAGTCTTCGCAGCGGTCTTCGCGGCGGGGGCGGCGGTCATGGGCGGTTCCTCTCGGGAGGGCGGGAAAGAAGAAGCGGTGCGGTCACGGAGGTAGACCGTGACCGCACCGCGAACTCATCGCCCTGCCGGAGTGATTCGCGTCACACTCCGGCGGTGGCCCGGTGGCGGCGCCGGCCGGCGGGCGGGGTGGGGTCGGCGTCCCAGGCGGCGACGGGGTTGCCGAGCCAGCGCCCGCCGCCGGGGACGTTCTCGCCGCGCATGACCAGGGAGGCCGGGCCGACGGTGCTGCCGGCCCCGAGGGAGGCGTTGAGCAGCACGATGGAGTGCGGGCCGGTGGTGGAGCCGGCGGCGAGGTGGACGGGGCCCAGGCGCATGACGCGGTCGTGGAAGAGGTGGGTCTGCAGGACGGTGCCGCGGTTGACGCTGGCGCCGGCCTCGACGGTGACCAGGTCGGTCTCGGGCAGCCAGTGGGTCTCGCACCACACGCCGCGGCCGATGCGGGCGCCGAGGCTGCGCAGCCACACGTTCAGGTAGGGGGTTCCGGTGATGGTGTGGCCGCCGAAGGGCATGGCGAGTTCCTCGACGAAGGTGTCGTAGAGCTCGTTGCGCCACACGAAGGAGGACCACAGGGGGTGTTCGGCGACGCGGAAGCGTCCGACGAGCAGCCACTTGGCGGCGGTGGTGACGGCGCAGGCGACGACGGCGGCGGCGGTGAGCACGAGTCCGGCGGTGCCGAGGGCGACGGCCAGGCCGTAGTCGTCGCGCAGTTCCTGCAGGGCGGCGAGGACGAGGTCGCCGAGCAGGGCGGCGAGGACGATCGGCAGCAGCCGGCAGAGTTCGACGCCGGCGCGCGCCCACATCAGGCGCCGGGGCGGGTTGTAGGTGCGGGCGTCGGCGCCGGTGTCGGCGACGCGGGACAGCGCGAAGGCGGGGCGGCCGAGCCAGGAGGAGCCTTCGGGGGCGTGGGCGGGGGTGTCGGACAGGACGCCGACGAGGGAGTTGTCGGGCAGGTGGCGGCCGGGGCCGACGATGCCGGAGTTGCCGACGAAGGAGCGGCGTCCGACGTGGGCGGGGCCGAGGCGGAGCCAGCCGCCGCGCAGCTCGTACGGGGCGACGAGGGTGTCGTCGGCGAGGAAGGCGCCGTCGTCGACGCGCATCAGGCCGGGCAGGGCGAGCACGGTGGAGGCTTCGACGCGCCGTCCGACGCGGGCGCCGAGCAGGCGCAGCCACACCGGGGTGAAGAGGCTGGCGTAGAAGGGGAAGAGGGTGCGCCGGGCGGTGTCGCTGAGGCGGCTGACGGCCCAGGCGCAGAAGGCGACGCGGCCGGTGGCGGGGTGGTGGCCGGGGCGCAGCGGGAGGGACAGCAGGCGCACGAGGAGCGCTATGAGGGTGGCGTAGCAGACGACGGTGAGGGCGGCCAGCGGGATGGTGGCGGGCAGGAGCTGGACGAGGGCGCCGAGCAGGGTGGCGTCGCTGTCGATCATCGGGTAGACGATGGCCAGGGCGGGCAGCGCGGCGAGGATCGGGACGAGGCCGAAGAGGGCGAAGGCGGCGCCGTAGGCGAGGTTCCAGCCGCGCGGGGCGGGGGCGGGGGCGGTGGGCCAGTCGGCGGGGGCGGTGGTGTCGGGGCGGGCCGGGGAGCCGGTCCAGTGTTCGCCGGGCGGGACGGCGGTGGTGGCGGTGACGCAGGAGCCGGGGGCGATCTCGGCGCCGGCGCCGATGCGGGCGCCGGGCATGAGGGTGGCGCGGTGGCCGATGCGGGCGCCGTCGCCGATGTCGATGCGGCCGAGGTGGAGGGTGTCGCCGTCGAGCCACCAGCCGGCGAGGTCGGCTTCGGGTTCGACGGAGGCGTGGGCGCCGATGCGGGCGAGGCCGGTGACGGGGGGCAGGGTGTGGAGCTGGACGCCGGGGCCGACGCGGCAGCCCAGGGCGCGGGCGTAGCGGGGGGCCCAGGGGGTGCCGGCGAGGGCGGCGGTGCCGAACATGGCGGTGTAGCGTTCGGCGGCCCACAGGCGCAGGTGGACGTGGCCGCCGCGGGGGTGGCTGCCGGGGCGGATGCGGGCGGTGAGCAGGCGGGCGCCGGCGGCGGCGAGCAGGGTGCGGCCGGGGGCGCTGTAGAGGAGGAGCAGGCCGGCGCCGACGGGCCACCAGGAGCTGTGGGGGGCCCAGGCGAGGTGGCTGCCGGTGAGGTTGTCGAGGGCCATCAGGAGGAGGATCCAGCGCAGTCCGGCGAGGGAGAACATGCCGAGGAGCAGGAGGGTCTGCCACAGGCCGGCGCTGCGGGGGGTGCGGCGCACGGTGCGGCCGCGTGCGGCGGGGGCGGTTCCGGCGGCGGTGGTGTCCTCGGGGGCGGCGGCCGGGGCGAGGGTGTCGAGGTGGGCGGCGAGGTCGGCGAGGACGGGGTGGGCGTACAGGTCGGCGACGGAGACGCCGTTGTGGCGGGTGCGCAGTTCGGAGACGAGGCGGGCGGCGGTGAGGCTGGAGCCGCCGAGGGCGAAGAAGTCGTCGTCGGGGCCGGGGGCGGTGCCGAGCAGGCGCTCCCAGTGGGCGGCGAGCCGGCCGGCGGTGCCGTCCAGGGCCCGGGCGGCGGGGGCGGTGCCGGTGGTGGCGAGCGGCCAGGGCAGGGCGTTGCGGTCGACCTTGCCGGAGGTGCGGGTGGGCAGGGAGTCGACGAGGGCGAGGACGGGCACCAGCGGGGCGGGCAGGCGCTCCAGCAGCCGGCGGCGGGCGGTGGCGAGGTCGGGGGTGGTGCCGGGCCGGGCGACGAGGTAGCCGACGAGCAGGTCGGCGCCGGCGGGGGTCCTGCGGACGGCAGCGGCGGCGGCGCGCACGTCGGGCAGGGCCTGGAGGGCGGCGTCGATCTCGCCGAGCTCGATGCGGCGGCCGCCGAGTTTGACCTGGTCGTCGGCGCGGCCGAGGAAGATCAGGCCTTCGGGTTCGTTGCGGACGAGGTCGCCGCTGCGGTAGACGCGGGGCGAGGCGAGGGCGGGGTGGGCGCTGAACTTCTCGGCGTCCTTGGCGGGGTCGAGGTAGCGGGCGGTGCCGACGCCGGTGATGAGCAGTTCGCCGGTCTCGTACCAGGGGACGGGGTGGCCGGCCTGGTCGACGACGGCGATCTCCCAGCCGTCGAGGGGGGCGCCGATGCGCACCGGCTGGCCGGGGAGCATGCGGGCGGCGGTGGCGACGACGGTGGTCTCGGTGGGGCCGTAGGTGTTCCAGAACTCGCGGCCGCCGGTGGCGAGGCGGTCGACGAGTTCGGCGGGGCAGGCCTCGCCGCCGACGATGATCAGGCGGACGGCGTCCAGGCACTCCTGCGGCCACAGGGCGAGCAGGGTGGGGACGGTGGAGACGGCGGTGATGCGCCGGTTCACGAGCCAGGGGCCGAGGTCGGTGCCGGCCTTGACGAGGGAGCGGGGGGCGGGCACCAGGCAGGCGCCGTGGCGCCAGGCGAGCCACATCTCCTCGCAGGAGGCGTCGAAGGCGACGGACAGGCCGGCCAGGACACGGTCGCCGGGGGCGAGCGGCTGCTGCGGGAGGAAGAGGCGGGCCTCGGCGTCGACGAAGGCGGCGGCGCTGCGGTGGGTGACGGCGACGCCCTTGGGGCGGCCGGTGGTGCCGGAGGTGAAGATGATCCACGCGTCGTCGGCCGGGGCGGGCCAGGCCGGACGGCCCGAGGGGCGGGCGTCGGTGGGGGCGTGCAGGGCGCGCCCGGGGCCGAGGACGGCGCAGACGGCGGCGTCCTGCCAGATCATCTCGGCGCGCTCGTCGGGGTCGTCGGCGTCGACGGGCACGTAGGCGGCGCCGCAGCGCATGACGGCGAGGATCGCGATGTAGAGGTCGGCGGTGCCGGAGGGGATGCGGACCCCGACGCGGTCGCCGCGGCCGATGCCGTGGCCGGCCAGCTGCCCGGCGAGGGTCTCGACCTCGTGCAGCAGGGCGCGGTAGTCGAGGACGGTGTCGCCGGTGTCGAGCGCGGGCGCGCCGGGGTGCGCCTGCGCGGTGGCGGCGATGATGTCGAGCAGGCTGCGGGGGTGGGCGGGCTGGGCCGCCGGCCAGCCCGCCACGGGGCCCGGGTTCGGGCGGTGCAGCGTGCCGGGGCCGGCCGTTTCGTGGCGTGCGTCCATGGATGGGTTCCTTGGCTCCGGGGTCCTGGGGGCGCGTACGGGTATCACGCGGGGTGACGCCTTTGTCACCTGCTGGGTGCGCCCACTCACCATGACTCCGCTGGGAGTCGGCTGGATGCAGTGAGGAATCGATCAAAGAAAATTCTCATCATCGATGCCACGCGAGGGCAGCAACGGTATGAATCGAATGCTATTTCGCTGGTTTCCGATCGTTTTCGCTGGTGAAGAGTAATCGCCGAATACCGGAGCGGTGCGACGGGAGCGAGAAGAGTGATGAACACCATGGCGACCGATTCGCTACCAGTAGTGAAGGGGCCGCTGCCGAATCGGGGGGTTCTGGTCGGATCACTGGCGTGTTCACGGTTTTCACATATTCCTGTGGGAGTCTTTCGCGGCCCACACCGCGGCTCCTTCCTGTGAGCGGGCTGGGCAGCGGCGCGCCCGACTGGGATTCGGCTGGGCGAGACCGGAACCGGGACCGTGACGGGCAGGGCGGCGGGGAGAGCGGTACGGAGAGCGGCGGGGAGGTGCTCGTCTGGTACGTGGCGTACGGCTCGAACCTGCACGCCGCCCGCCTCGCCCGCTACCTGCGCGGCGGCCGCCCGGACGGCGGGGCGCAGGCCCACCCCGGCAGCCGTGACCCGCGCCCGCCGCGCCGGGCGGTGGCCACCGTACTGCCGGGCGTGCTCTACTTCGCCGACCACTCGCTCACCTGGGGCGGCGGCTCGGCCTTCTACGACCCGGCCCTCCCCGGCGAAGTCCCCTGCCGGGCCTACCTGGTGACGGTCGGTCAGTTCAGCGACATCGCCGCCCAGGAAATGCGCCGCTCCCCCGGCACCGACCTCGACCTCGCCCCGGTGCTCGCCGCCGGGCGCGCCGAACTGGGCCCGGGCCGCTACCAAACCCTGCTGCACGTCGGCGAGTCGGACGGCCACCCGCTGCTGACCTTCACCGCCGCCCGGGGCGTGGCCGGCGCCGAGCTCAACGCCCCCACCCCGCCCTACCTGCGCACCCTGGCGGCGGGCCTGGCCGAGTCCCACGGCTGGGGCCCCTGGCGCACGGCCGGCTACCTCGCCACCCGCCCGGGCGCGGCCGGGCACTGGACACCGGCGGAGGTGGCGGCGCTGCTGCTGTAGGCGCGGCCGTGGCCCGCGCCCCGGACCCGGCCCGGCCGCTGTCGGCGGGCGCCGCTACCGTGCCGCCATGACCTACCACCCCACCGCGCCCGCGGATGCCGACTGGGACCGCCAACTCGCCGACGCCTTCGCCGCCTTGCTCGGCCGCCCCCTCGCGGAGTACGACCCCGACGCGGTCTACGCCGCCTGCGTCACCGGCAACCTGCTGTACGAGACCGGCTTCCGGCGCGAGCACGCCTGGGTGCGCCCGGCGGCGCTGCGCGGCGAGGAGCCGTTCGTCTCCCGGCTCCACCTGTTCGACGAGGCCGAGGGGACGCCGGTCTTCGACCCGAGCCGCTCGGTGTTCGAGTTCCGGCCGTCCGACGCCGGGGCGCATCTCCCCGAGGGCTTCGCCGCCGCCGTCGAGGCCGCCTGCTTCAGCCCTGGACTGCTGCGGGGCGCCGACCTCGCCCAGCTGCTGGAACGGTACGGCGTCGACCTCACCGACCCGGCCCTGGCCGGTACCTGGGAGGTCTACGCTCCCCTGCTCGTCTCCGACGGCACCCTCCTGGACGCCCTGTGCACGGCCTTCGCCACCGGCCGCACCCCCGGGGAGCTGATGCCCTTCACGGCGGAGCCCGAGGAGGAGTGGGAGGAGGAGCTTTCCGTGATCGGGAACCCCGAACTGCGCACCCACCTCGGCTACTTCTGCACCGACGGGGAGACGGGCCTGATGCCCGTGTCCGCCGACACCACGGCCTTCGGCCTGGACGACGAGGGCTGCGAACCGGTCGCGGGCTGGGAGGACGGGCACGGCCAGGTGGAGGTCACCGTCATCCGGCTGAGCGACCACGTCGCCGGGCCGCGCCGCTGACCCCGGCCGCCCCGCACGACGGCCCGAACGCGGCGGGGCCGCCCGGTGAACTGCCGGGCGGCCCAGCCGTGTTCGGGCGTTTGGGCGGTGCGGGTATCAGGCGTGCGGCGTCCAGAAGGCGGTGAGCCGGCCGACGCCGTGCTCGACGCCCTTCCAGCTGCCCTGGAACTCCAGGACCGCGATGGCCGAGGTCGGGAAGCCGGAGCGGTTCATCCGCGCCAGCAGGTCCCCCTCGGCCTCGCCCGCCAGGGCGTCGGCCAGCGCGTGGACGCCGGGGTTGTGGCCGACCAGGACCAGGTCCCGCACCTCGTCGGACTGCTCGTTGAGGAGCGCGATCAGCTCCCCGAGGCTCGCCTCGTACACGCGCTCCTCGGCGACGGTCTTCGGCA
This sequence comes from Kitasatospora sp. NPDC058046, assembly GCF_042885595.1. Classification (NCBI taxonomy): domain Bacteria; kingdom Bacillati; phylum Actinomycetota; class Actinomycetes; order Kitasatosporales; family Streptomycetaceae; genus Kitasatospora; species Kitasatospora sp. NPDC058046. The sequence goes on along the minus strand of NZ_JBHVRS010000021.1, from coordinate 150,592 downwards.
CCACCGGGAGCTCGGCGGCCGCGAGCCTCCAGGTCTCACGGGTCCGCACGGCGGTGGAGACCAGCGCGAGGTCGGGGGTGATGCCGGCGCCGGCGATCCAGCGTCCGGCCGCCGGCGCGTCCTCGCGGCCCCGGTCGGCGAGCGGGCGCTCGTGGTCGTCCACGTCGGGGTGCTCGGCCTTGGAGTGGCGCAGCACGACGATCCGGCGCGTCGATTCCTCGGACATGGACGTCTCCCTCGGTTCCCGGAACGGGCGGTTCACCCGGACCAAGATCGTAACAGTCCGTACTGACGGTCCATCGGGTGGAACGCGACGGGTGCGCCGCCCCGGGCGGGCGGCGCACCGCCCGGGCCCCGGCCTCCCCACCGGCCCTACCCGGCGGGCCGGTTGGGGAAGGAGCGGGGCCCGGAGCCGCGCCGGTCAGTGGTGGTACATGCCGACCTCGTAGCCGCCGCCGGGCTGGCGGATCATCACGTTGGCCCGGTTGAAGGCGTTGATCAGCGCGATCGCGCAGACCAGCGCCGCGAGCTGCTCCTCGTCGTAGTGCTCGGCGGCGTTCGCCCACGCCTCGTCGCTCACCCCGCCGGCCGCGTCGGCGAGCCGGGTGCCCTGCTCGGCGAGTTCCAGCGCGGCGCGCTCGGCCTCGGTGAAGACGGTGGCCTCGCGCCAGGCGGCGACCAGGTTGAGGCGCACCGGGTCCTCGCCGGCGTGCACGGCCTCCTTGAAGTGCATGTCGATGCAGGCGCCGCAACCGTTGATCTGGCTGGCGCGCAGCCGCACCAACTCCTGGACGGTGTACGGCAGGGCCGACTCGGCGATGGGCTTGTTGGCCGCGATGAGGTGCTTGAGGACCTTGCCGATGACGGGGCTGGCGAAGGGGTTGAGGCGGGGTTCCATGGCGTGCTCCTCGGTCGCTGTTCCGTTTGCTGCCCCTTGAGACAGGACGGCCCGCCGTTCTGTGACATCCCCCGGCCGCCCGGGCTCCGTGACCTGCGCCACACCACCCGCCGGTGGGCCCCGGCGGGCCTCGGATAGCCTGCTGGCCACGGTCGCGGGGCAGGCGGGGGGTCCACATGACGGGTACGGCAGGTGCGGAAGGTGCGGCCAGATACCGTCCGCTGCTGTTCTCCATCGCGTACGGGATGACGGGTTCGGTCGGCGACGCCGAGGACCTCGTCCAGGACGCCTTCCTCGGCTTCACCCGCGCCGACCGGGCCGGCACCGCGGTCGCCGACCCCAAGGCGTACCTGACCACGGCCGTCACCCGCCTGGGCATCAACCACCTCACCTCCGCCCGGGTGCGCCGCGAGGCCTACGTCGGCGAGTGGCTGCCCGAGCCCGTCGTCACCACCGCCGAGCGGCCCGGCCCGGCCGAGCACGCCGAGCTGGCGGACACCCTGTCGATGGCGTTCCTGCTGCTGATGGAGGCCCTCTCGCCGGTCGAGCGCGCGGTGTTCACGCTGCGCGAGGCCTTCGGGTACGGCTACCCGGAGGTCGCGGAGATGGTGGGGAGGAGCGAGGCGAACTGCCGCCAGATCCTCGCCCGCGCCAGGAAGCGCCTGGCGCCCGCGGCGCACGAGGACGAGGCCGTCGCCCCGGCCCCGGCCCGCCGCGCGGAGGGCGAGGAGCTGGCCCGCCGCTTCTTCGAGGTCGCCGAGGGCGGCGACCTGGACGCCCTGCTCGGCATGCTCGCCCCCGACGTGGTGTTCCAGGGCGACGGCGGCGGCAAGGCCCGCGCGCTGGCCCGCTCCCTCACCGACCCGCGCCGCGTCGCCCAGCTGCTCGTCGGCGGCCTGCGCCGGGTCCGCCGCCTGGGCGCGCGCCTCGTCCCGGCCCGGGTCAACGGCCGCCCGGGCGCGGTGGTGTACGACGCGGAGCAGCGCGTGGCCGGCGTCATCGAGCTGGACATCGACGCCGACGGCGCGGTGCGGTCCGTCCACGCCGTGTCCAACCCCGACAAGCTCGCCCACCTCGGGCCGGTCTCGGGCCTGGGGCTGCTGCCGGCGCCGAAGTAGCCGGGCGACGCAACGGCCCGGGCCCTGGCAACCACCGCCCGGGCCCGGGCCGTTCGTCGTACGGGTGCGGCCGGAAGGCCGGCCGGAGGGTCAGAGCGCGGTGCAGACGGCGGTCGCGCGGATGGACTCGGTCCCGGTGCCGGTGTTGGTGCCGCGCACGACCCAGGAGTTGTCGGTCGCGTAGGAGTCGGTGACGAAGATCCGGAAGGCGCTGGTCTGGCCGCCACCGCCGGTGGGCACCTCCCCGGACGGACAGCTGACGATGGCGACCCCGTTGTCCCCGGGGGCCACGTCGATCCAGTCGCCGACGACCTGGTCGTGCGCGGCCATCAGTGCGGGGCTGACGGCGGCCGGGCCGTGCGGGACGACGACGGTCGGCTTGACGTTGGGCTTGCCCACGGGCTTGCCCGCCGGCTCGCCGACGGGCTCTCCGACGGGCTTGTGGCTGGGCTTGCCGTCGGCGACGGCGGCCACGGTGCCCGTGGCCAGGACACCGGTGACGGCGACGGCGAGGGCGGTCAGGACGAGGGGCTTCATACGGGCCACGGAGGCTCCTGAGGGTTGCGGCTCGGGGTGCGTCGACGCGGGGCCGTTCCCCGCGTCGAGGCCGATCCGTACCCGAACCCCCGGCTCCGGCGCGGAGGCCCGCCGTACCGGCTACCCGGGCGGGGGAACACCGCTGCCCGACCGGGCTAGCCGGGGCTGGAATCCCCCGGTTCGATCAAGGAAGCCGTCCACGGGGGGAACACGGGCAACCGTCACCTCGGCACGTTCCGGCACTTCAACGCCGCGGCACGCGTCATCGGCCGGTGCGACGCCCCGCGCCGCCTCGCGCTCGGCGCCGGGGTCCGCCTGGTCGCCGCCTGCTCCGACTCCCCCGCCGCCGCCACCCCGGTCCCCGACACCGGGAAGCCCACCGTCGCCGAGCGGGAGAGCACGCTGGAACTCATCCCGAGCGAGCCGTCGGACAAGGAGCCGTTCCGCGCCCGGATGCTCAAGGGCTGCGAGATCTACACCAGCGGCCAGCCGTGCCCGATGTGCATGAGCGCCATCTGCTGGTCCCGGTGCGAGGCCGTCTACTTCAGCCGGAACCTGGCGGAGACCGCGGAGATCGGGTTCAGCGACGAGTACCAGTACGACGACTTCAAGAAGCCCATCGAGGAGCGGAGCATCCGCATGGTGCAGTTCTGCCCCGAACTCGGCAAGCCCGCGTACGACGCGTGGAGGGCCAGGCCCGACAAGCACCCCTACTGACCTGCCACCACCTCCGCGACGGCGCGGCGGGGCCGGGTGAACCAGCAGGCGAGCAGCAGGTTGGGCACCCAGCACAGCCAGGCGATGGCGGTGTAGGAGGTGCGGAAGTCCAGGTGCGCGGCCGTCGCGGCGACCAGCATCAGGCGCAGCGTGACGGCGGCGAAGGTGAGCGCGAAGCTGCGGATCATCCAGTGGCGGTGGTCGGCCACCCGGCCGTCGAGGATCGCCCGCAGCCCGGCGTTGCCGGTCACCAGCCAGGCCACGGCCAGGCCGACGAAGCCGAGCCTCGCGACCGCTCCCCCGTACGCGACGGGCGCCAGCAGCAGCGCGCCCACCCCGCCGACCAGGCAGCCGAGCAGGTAGACGACGCCGATCCGGCGGTGCAGGCGCGGCCGGCGCTCGCGCAGGCGGGCGGAGAACTGCCAGGGCCCGACCGCGAGTGCGGTGATCGCGCCGAAGATGTGGATGTAGAGCGGGACTTCGTGGCTCAGGTAGGTGGCGCGCTGCTGCTCGAAGAACCCCGCGGGGTCGAAGCTGAAGTACTTGGCGGAGACCACGGCGATGAGAGTGGCGAGCACCGTCATGACGGCCCAACCGGCCCGTGTGATGCGCATGGACCGAGTGTCGGGCCTGGCGGCCCGGGCCGACATCCGGGTTGCCCCCGAGAGGAACCCCCAGAGAACCCCACCTCCCTTACGGGGGTTGGCACTTGGCGCCCGATGTCAAGATCGTTCCCTCGAAAGTGTTATTCCGGAACGGAGTTCCTTGGAATCGATCGCGGCGCGGCTAGCGTGAACGGCGATCACCACGAGAACTCCCTCCGGAACGAAGGAATCCCATGTCCGACGCCTACGTCCTCGTCAAGGGCAAGACCGCCGAGATCAGCCTGCCCGCCGGCGCCCAGGTCACCGTCAAGGCCAAGACCAACTCGTCCAGCGCCCAGAAGGTGCGGCTCACCAGCCAGGACGGCACCGTGGGCCTGGAGTTCGTCGGGGCCGGTGAGCGCAACACCGTCATCGGCCAGGAGACCATCACCGGGCAGGCCGGCCTCACCGCCGTCTTCGAGTTCAGCGAGGGCGACGGCGTCTTCAAGCCGAGCAGGCTCAACTCCGGTGGCCCGTAAGAGATCGGCGCCTACAACCTGATGGTGCTCGTCGCCGAGAACGGCGACGACGCCGACTACAACGACACCATCCTCGAGTTCAGCTGGTACACGCCGAAGTAGCCGCAGGGCAACGGACAGGCCTCCGGCCCGGCGCGGACTCCCGCGCCGGGCCGGAGGCGTGTCCGCGGGCGGCGCGGTCAGGCGGGCTGCCAGAGCTCGATGCGGTTGCCCTCGGGGTCGGTGACCCAGCCGAACCGGCCGACGCCGTCCATCTCCTGGGTCTCCTCGGCGACGTCGGCGCCCTTGGCACGCAGCTGGGCGAGCATCGCCTCCAGGTCGCGGACGCGGAAGTTGAGCATGGTCTGCTGGTCGCGGGGCCCGAGGTAGTCGGTCCCGGACGCGAACGTCGCGAACACCGTCGGCCCGGCTTCCTGCCGCCACAGGCCGTGCTCATCGGCGTCCAGCCCCAGGCAGTCGCGGTACCAGGCGCCCAGCGCCGCCGGGTCGGCGGCCCGCAGGAAGTATCCGCCGATGCCGAGCACTCGTTCCGTGCCGTCATCCTGCCAGGCCGTCGGCCTCCACCCCGATCACCCCCAAGGAGGCGCCCACAACCGGGTGAAGCGGCGGCGAGCGTGCACCGTCCCGGGGTGGGTTCGGGCCTTCACCCGTGAAGGCCCGGACCCACGGTCGAGGGCGTCATACAGCACGATCCGGTTCGCGGAACGGTTGAGGATCCACAGCACGCGATGCCCACGTGGCGCCCCGGCTCCCCCCGGACACATACGCGCCGAATACAGAGGCGTCGAGATCCTTGAGGGACTCCAGTACCAGCGTGGCAATCGCGAAGCGAGGATCGCGGCGATCAGCGGCCTCGGGAACGGCGACGACCGTCATCTGGGCTGACACGCCGGCGAGGACGCCGTTGAGCGAGTCCTCGATCACGACGCATTCGTCGGGTGACGCGCCGAGGGCGGCGGCTGCGCGGAGATAGGCACCCGGGTGGGGCTTGCCGTGTTCGTCGTCTTCGGCCGAGAACACGGCATCGAAGGATCGGTCAAGGCCGGTGCTCGCGAGCGCATGCCGAATCACCGACTCCGGCGAAGACGACACGACGGCCATCGCCCTCGATGCGCGCGCGCACGCCGCGACGGCGTGTTCGGCGCCGGGTTTCAGCGCCACTCCCTCCAACCTGCGGCACACGGCGGCCACGATCTGCTGCTCGACGTCGTCGGGGTCGGCCTGAATCGTGGCCCGATCGAACCAGTAGGCCACCATGTCCCGTTGCCGCAGCCCGCGCGTCGCCGCCTGCATCTCCGTTGTGAGGTGCAGGCCAAGCGGACCGAACACGTCACGCTTTGCCGCGTCCCAGACCGGCTCGGAGTCGATCAAAAGGCCGTCCAGGTCGAACAGGACAATCGGTTGCATCGGTTGCTCTTTCGTTGGCGATCACGCGAGGACGAGACGATTCGCTGCCCCGCCGTGCGTGAGCGGGTGGTGCCGTGGCCGATGACGAGGCCCATGAGCCGCCGGCCGGCCCGGCGGCGAGCGTGAACCGTCCCGGGGCGGGCTCGTCGGCCCACCCCCGGTCGGCCGGCCGCTTCATCCTCGATCGAACTCCTTCCACACTAGCCGGAACCGGCTCCAGTCCGAGTATGGAAGTTGATCTTCTGACAGGACATCACCGGCTTCCCGCCGGATGCTTGCCCGGTGAGCGTGGCGAGGACGCGCTGGCGGTGGGGAGCGAGCGCGTCCGTGGAAAGCGCGGGACGCCGCACCGGGACGATCGAGCCCGATCGCGCGGGCCCTCGGTAGGGAGACTCCTGCGGGAGCGCTCCTCGCGGGCACCGGCCCGGAGGAATCACCGGCTTCCGGGCCGGCTTCACCTGCCTGTCCGGGCCGCCTCCGCTTCGGCGAGCTCAGCGAGTACCCGGTCCGCCGCCTCCCGAAGCCCCTCCACGCGCTCGCGCGCGGCCGGCTCCCGCTCCTCCAGGAGACCCGCCAACGGCTTCTTACGCCTGGGACAGTGGAACGCCGGCTCTCCGATGCGGCGCTGGTGCCGCATCAGCGGAACCGTATCGATGCCTGCGCGGCTTTAGGGGTTGATGAACGAGTGATCTGGCCCAACAGCGTCCGGGCGAGCGTCAAGACCGGGCACGACCGGGAGGTGTTCGCCGTCTATCCGCACCGGTCGGCCTGCCCTCAGTCGGTCTGGGCGCAGCTGATCGCCGAGGCGCGGTCCGAGGTCTTCCTCGCCGGGTACACCAACTACTTCGTCTGGCTGGAGCAGCCCGCCCTCCTCCAGACCCTGCGGCGCAAGGCCGAAAACGGCTGCCGCATCCGCTTCCTCCTCGGCGATCCCGAGTCCGGGACGACGCGCCGGCGCGAGCAGATCGAGGACGTGGCCCTCACCGTGTCCACCCGGATCCGGGTCACGCTGGAGCACCTGGCCAAGCTCTCCGGCACCCCGGGCGTCGAGGCCCGCTTCAGCTCCCCGGAGGACGGACCGAACCACATCGGCCTGTCCGTCTTCCGCTTCGACGAACACGCCCTGGTCACCCCGCACCTGGCCCGCACCGTCGGCCACGACTCCCCGCTGATGCACCTGCGGCGCAGCGAGGAGAACGGCATGTTCGACCGCTTCGCCGAGCACATCGAGGAACTCTGGTCCCGGGGCAGCGCCATCCCCACCGACCCGGCCCGCGCATAGGAAGTCGGCCCCGCCGACTTCCTGCTCCACCGCTCAACCAGGAGGGCACCACCATGAACAGCGGCGGCCGGAACGGCTGCGGGGACGGCGCCGCCGATTCCTCCCCCGCAGCGCTCCACTCCGTGTCCGTCGCGGGAGTGGTCGTCCGCGAGGACGGGCGCGTGCTGGCGATCCGGCGGGCCGACAACGGCACCTGGGAGCCGCCGGGCGGCGTCCTCGAACTCGCCGAGACCGTCGAGGACGGCCTGCGCCGCGAGATCCGAGAGGAGACCGGCATCGAGGTCGGCGGCGACCAACTCACGGGCGTCTACAAGAACATGGCCCGTGGCGTCGTCGCTCTGGTCTTCCGCTGCCACCCCACCGGCGGCGCCGAACGGCTCTCCTCCGAGTCCACCGCCATCGCCTGGCTGGCCCCCGACGAGGTCGCCGACCGCATGGCCGAGGTCTACGCCGTCCGCGTCCTCGACGCCCTGCACCCCGGCCCCGCCCGCGTCCGCTCCCACGACGGCCGGCGCCTCACCGCCGCCCCCGAACGCCTCGCGTGAGAAGTCAGCCCCGCCGACTTCCCGCTCCGCCGTCCGTGGCTACGGGCCGCACGCCCTTACGGACCCCTCCGGCCGGGCCCTCCCCCGCTCCTGTGCGGGGCCGGGCCCCGGTTCGATTCGCGGGAGGCGGATCTTCTCCCCCACGGGCTCCAACTGCGGGCGGTCCGCCCGCAGTCGCGGCGTGACGGCCGGGGACAGCGGCCGTCCGCGCCCAGGTGCGGCTCGGCTCCAGAGCCACCTCCGCCAGGCGGGCGAGAAAGCCAGCCGGAAGACGTGGTGGCTGAGGGAGAGGTGGTTGCCGGTGAGCGTCTGCACGAAGGTCTCGGTGAAGTCGACGGCCGAGTCGTCGAATCCGAGCTTGCCGACGACAACGATGAGCACGCCCCCGTCGGACAGCCGCTGGCTGTCGACGTCGCTCAGGAGACGAGGTCCCGAAGCTTCGCCTCGATGGCCTGTCGTCCCTGGACCTGCTGGCCTTCGAAGGTGAGCAGCGCGTCCTCCGCGTAGAACCCCCGCCACGCCTGCACGGGACTCGCCGCCCTCGTCGAAGTGGGCGTAGTAGCCCTTCACGAACTGAGCACCGATGTCTTCGTATCCCGTGGTGAAAGTCATGGCGGGCGAGCCAGCAGGGAGGTCGTCGTCAGAGTGCGGGTTCAGCCGTTCCGGCACTGTTTGTTGGCTCTCGGAGGTCGGACCGCCCCGGGAGCGTCCGAGCCGTTCGTCGGGGCGATGCTGCCGGGGGTCGCGGCGCCCGGCCGGCACGCCGGGCGCCGCGGACGCGCGCGGCCAGCCGGCGGGGTGGCCCGACGGCCCGCGGGGCCGGGGTGGAACCCGGGCGCGGGGTGGGCC
>NZ_JBHVRS010000021.1:50342-142106 GCF_042885595.1 Kitasatospora sp. NPDC058046 | reverse complement strand
GGGTGTCTCGCTGTTGGTTTTTTTTTTGTGTCCTGGGTGTGGGGGCCCGCCGGGGGGCGCCCCGGGGGGTGGGGGGGGGGGTGGGGGGGGGGGGGGGGGGGCGCCCGGCGGCCCGCCGGGCCCCCGCGACCGCGCGCGTCACGCCGGCGAGGTGGCCGTCGGGCCGAGGTGCCGGGTGAGGAAGCGGGCCGCGCTGTCGGCCTCTGACCTGGGGAAGTCGAAGTGCTTGCCCGCGTTGGCGTGCAGTGTCTTCTCCGTCGAGGCGAAGGCGTCGAACAGCCCGAGGGCGGCCTCGCGCGGGATGCGCTCGTCGTCCCACTGCATGGCGAACTCGATCGGGACGGTGATCCGCCGCGCCTGCTCGACCAGGGCGTCGGGCCACATCAGCCCGAAGACCGCGGCCGTGATCCTGGGCTCGGCCGCCACCAGCGGCACGCCGAGCGCGGTGCCCATGGCGATGCCGACGTAGCCCACCGGCCCGTCGGCGCCGATCTCCGGCAGCTTCTGGAGGGCGTCCAGGGCCGCCTGCCACTCGGGTACGGCGAGCTCGGCCAAGCGGGCGTTGTAGCGGATGACGACCGGGCCTTCCGGCTCGCCCGCCGCCTGCGCCGCGCGCAGTTCGGCGATGTCCGCCTCGTCCTGCGCGCTGCGCGGCCGGTCGCCGTGACCGGGTGCGTCGAGGACGGCGACGTGGAAGCCGCAGCCGGCCGTCAGGAGTCGCGCCCGGCCCGCCATGGAGGGGTGCTTCTTGTGGGCGCCGCCGCCGTGGCCCATCAGGACCAGGGGTGCGCGACCGGCGCCGGTGGCAGGGGAGGCGGGTGACCAGAGCACGCCGGGGACGCCGCCCACGGTGAAGTCGCGTTCGGTCATGCCGTCCGCCGTGGACTCGGCGGTGAAGTGAAGGGGCTGGGAAGAGTGCATCGGTGTGGCCTTTCGGGAGTTGCCTGCTCATCGCGGCGCTCCCGGCGACACCCTGCGTCAGTCGCCGGCCGTGAACCCCAAGGGGAGCACCCATATCGGTACTGCGGTCATGGGTCTCACCTCCTCGGGCGGTGTCACGGTCGACTGCAAGCTACAAGCCCGGGCCTCGTCCCGTCCAACCCTTTTTCCCGGCCACGTGATCACGGCTCCACGCGCCCCGGTGCCAAGCGGCCGTACGCATTCCTACAAGACCGCCGCTTCCGCGCCCGGACAGGATGGGCTTCCGAAGGACCCCTACAAGGAGGTTTCATGCTGAAACGCCTGAAAGCGGGAACCATGAAGAAGCGTCTGCTCGCGGTGCCCTTCGCCGTCGCGGCCGCCCTGGCGGTGTGCGTCGCCCCGGCCGCGTCCGCCGCCACCGGCACGGGCGGCACGGGCGCCGGCCAGGCCGGCTTCTCGGCGCAGGCCCGGGACCTGGGGCTGAGCGGTGCCCAGGCCAGGAGCCTGCAGGACCGGGTCGACGACTACCTCGCCAAGACCCCCGGGGCGAGCCAGGTGGCCGTCAACAAGATCGCCCTGCCCGGCGGCGAACTGCTGCTCCCGCTGCCCGGGGAGGAGCGGGCCCGGGACCTCGCCGCCAAGGCCGACTCCCCCGCCCTGTCCTCGGGCTGCCCGTACACCTACGTGTGCGCGTACAGCGGAACGAACTTCACGGGCGAGGAACTGCGCCTGTTCACCTGCAACTACCCGGTCCGCATCTACTGGACCGGGACCGGATCGTGGATCAACAACCAGCGGTCCACGCTGTACGCCAGGTTCTACGGAGCCGACGGCAACGTCGGCTGGACCTCGCCCGGCGGCTACAGCGAGGACCGCGCGGCCCCCTGGGGCTGGGTCTACTGGCTCAGCCCCTGCTAGAACGGCCGCGCCGGAGTGGGAAGTCGGCCAGGCCGACTTCCCACTCGCTACCACACAGGCGACCGGAGCACGACAAGAACGGTCCACTGCGGGTGCTCGGCACGGTCGCGTTGCTACGTTCCGGCCCATGGACTTCAACGGCATCGCGAACTCGTTCACCCAGCACTACTACGCGACCTTCGACGGCGGCATCGCCACCCGCAACAACCTGGCGGGCCTCTACCGCCCCGAGTCGATGCTCACCTGGGAGGGCAAGCAGGTCCCGGGGCAGTCGGGCATCATCGAGACGATCAACAAGCCCGAACTCGCCGTCGTCAAGCACCAGATCGCCTCCTCCGACGCCCAGCCCGCCCCGGGCGGCGGCGTCCTGGTCCTGGTGACCGGCAACCTCGCCGTCGACAACGCCTTCGACAAGCCGATGCAGTTCACCGAGACCTTCAACCTGCAGCCGATCCCCGGCCAGCCGGGCGGCTTCTTCATCTACAACCAGGTCTTCCGCCTCGTCTTCGCCTGATACAGCGGCCCGCTCCGGTGCTGCGGCTGCGTGAACTGGCCGACGACGACGCCGAGTCGGTTCGCCGCATCCATGCCGACGGGTCCGCCGCGGATGTGTGGGTCGGCGCGATGACCGGCGCCCAGGCCCTCGCCTACGTCCGCGAGGCCGCCATGGACCCCGGGCTCCTCGTTCGCGGCATCGAGGTGGGCGGGGACCTGCTCGGCGTCGTCCGGCTCCGGCTCGACCCCGGCCGCGGCACCGGCCGGCTCAGCTACGTCGTGCGCGAGGACGCCCGGGGCAGCGGCCACGCCACCGCCGCCGTACGGCAGTTCCTCACCGGCGACGGCCTGCCCGCCCGGGTGCTCGCCGTCCACCGGGAGGCCAACCCCGCCTCCGGCCGGGTCCTCGCCAAGGCCGGCTTCACCCCCACCTGCACGAGCGCCGGCCTCGTCCACCACGAACGCGCGCGCCGCTGAGCGACGCTCCGGAGTAGGAAGTCGGCCCAGTCGACTTCCTACTCCTCCCCCGCCCCACCGGAACGGCGGCGTCGGCCCCGACCCGCCTCCGGCCTTGGCCACCAGGGGGATCGGAGCGCGGAGCAGCGGGCGAGACGCCGTGGCAGCGCCTCGTCGCGGGACCGGAGCGGGGACGGAACCGGATGACGGACCATCACGCTCACCGGCGCGGGGGTCCGTCCCGGCCCAGGGCCTACGCGGTCGCCGGTCAGTCGGCCAGAGAGCCCCGGTACTCGACGGGACCCTCGCCCGGGAACTGGGCCGTGCCCCGGAAGCTGTTGCCGTCGTCGAAGAAGGTGACGTTGCCCGCCCCCGCGTCGGGGCTGGTCCAGGTGACCGTGGTCCCCGTCGAGGGGGTGCCGTCACCGACGGCCTGCCCACGGTTGGCGATGTTGAGGGTGAGGGGCTCGTCCGCCTGCCAGCCCCCGCCGCCCGTGTAGATCTCCGTGTTGTACGTGGCCATGCTCGTCTCCTTTCCCGGTCACCGCACCGGGTCGGCCGGTCGCGGCAACGGCTGTCGGAAAGGGCGCCCCCATGACGCCCGCCCGTTCAACGCCCGTGGTGGGGAAAGGACACCGGCCGGCCTCCCGATCCGGGCCCGGTGCGGCCCGCGTCATCCGGGTTCGGAACGTGACGGCCCGGACGGCGGTCAGAAGAGGCCCGCGCGCATGTGCCGGTCGAGGTTCTCCAGGATCTCCCGCAGCCACGGGCTGCGGACGGCCGGCAGCCGGGCCAGGGTGTGCCGGAACACGCCCTCGTCGGCCCGGAAGGGGTAACGGGCGCGCGGAGCGGGCGGGTCGTCGCGCAGGACGCCGTCGGGCATGCCGCCCGACGCGGGGACGGGCAGGTGCGGCTCGGGGAAGGCCAGCCACCGCCACACCCCGACCGGCAGTGGCACCGGGTACGCGTGGGAGGCCTGAGCGGGCGGGGCCCAGGCTTCTCCCGTCCGGGGGTGGGTCGGCACGAGGAGGATGTCGGCCCCGCTGTCGGGAGCGGGCAGTCCCGGTCCGGCCAGGACGGCGCGCAGCGGCGACGGGCCCGCGGGCAGCAGGGCGTCGAGGGCGCGTTGGAACACCTCCGCGGCCGGGCCGTGCGGGACGGTCACCGGACGGCGTTCCGAGGCCGCCAGCAGATGGGCGAGCGACCGGCCGGGAGCAGCCGTCGGTACCTGTGGATCAGCTGCTCCGGTCAGGCGCGGTAGCGGGGGTATCCGCCCAGTTCGGGGAGCTCGCTCTCGACGTCGCAGGCGGCAACGGCCTGGTATCCGGCGTCCCACGCCGCTGTGAGGAATCGGGAGACGGCATCCACCATGGTGGCCCGCCACCCCTCCACGTCGATCTTGAGCGGCCAGCCGACGAACTCGTCGGCCAGTCCGGCGTCGGGGTTGGGCTGGATGTCGAGCTCCAGGTCACCGAACCGGACCGTGTACTCGTCGGCCGGGACGCCCAGCACCGCTGCCACGAGCCCGGTCACGTCCTGTCGGCTCGCGCCCTGCACGAAGACCGCGCAGTAGTCGTTGTCCTCGGTGCCCGTCATGCGACCTGGTCCTGCCTTTCAACGAGATCCGAGCCGACTCGATCGACTTGAAGACTACGGCCGACCCGGCGGCCCGGCAGCCGGGCCCCCTTGGCCACCCCGGTGCGCGGGCGCACGACGGCGAAGGTCGACCCTACGGGGTTCGTGGTCCGCGGGTGGACCCAGTGCTCGGCGGGGAAGTCCTGGAACGATTCCCTTCCCCGGGGCACCGGGGCACCGGGGCACCGGGGCACCGGGGCACCGGGGCACCTGACCGTCGCTCCGGGTGCCGAACGGCCCGGGCTGTCCGGGCCGTTCGGCATCCAGTCGCGGGGCACCGTTCATCCGGCACGTGCGGAGGGGGGTCGGGTCCTGAGTCGGCCGGCGGTACCCGGGACCGGGTCAGGCCTTCCAGGCGCCCCAGTAGACGTCGGCGTTGTTGCCGGAGCCGCTGTCGCGGGTCGTGCGGAACATGCCCTGGGTGGTGCCGTTGTCGTCGTAGCCGTTGGAGCCGGTGTAGGGGTTGTTCCAGTGCAGCCTGACGGCCGCGCCGTTGCGCCAGCCCTCCTCGCAGTTGGACGCCTGGAACGTCACCGAGCCCTCGGTGCCGGTCATGAAGCCGTTGCTCTCCGACTGGAAGACGGCGTCCCCGGTGTTGCCCAGCCACTGCGGCGGCTCCTGGCCCTGGGTCCAGATGCCGTGGGACAGCGAGTAGTCGGTCCGGTTGAGCGTGCAGCCGGTGCCGTTGTGCAGGTGGACCGTGGTGCTGCGGGCGGCCGAGAGGGCGGCCTGGGCGGGGGCCGGGGCGGCCTGGGCGGTGCCGGTGGCGATGGTGCCGAGCCCGATGGCGGTCACCGCGGCCAGCGCGGCGGTACGTGCGGAGATACGCATGGTCTCCCTCGATTCCGTGGGTCGTGGGTGGGTTGCGCGGGCTGTGCTCCGCGCCGTGGTGAACGATCCGGCCGGCCGGTCAACGAACGGTGGACGGCGCGGTGAACGCCGTGACATGTGCGGTTCATCGTTTGTCGACGCGCATGGTGTTCGCGCACCCGGGAGGCCGCGCGCCCGCCTGGCCGCAGCACGCGGGGCGGGGCGGGGCGGCCCGGTAGTTGACGACGGCGCTCGCGTGCGGCCAGGAACTCGCAGCGGTCGTCGGCTCAGGAGGGCACGGCGTCGTCGGGCAGGGCGTCGACGACCGCCGCGACGGCCGCCTCCGCGCCGTCGACGTCCTGCAGCCGCCCGTCGTCGAACCGCACCCGGTAGCGGCCGTCGCCGAGTGGCGCGACCCTCGGCAGGTCGTAGGAGAGCGGCGGCGCCGCCCGGCGGCTGAAGGTGAGCCAGTACATGCTCCGGCCCGGCGACAGGGCCCGCAGGCGTGGCTGCGCGTGGGCCGCCTCGACGAGTTCCCGCAGGCCGGTTTCGTGTCGGCGCTCGTGCGTGGCGGACTCGCGCAGTCGGCGCCACCGGACCGGCACGGCGTCGCCCCGTTCGTGGGCCTCGGCCAGTTCCCAGGTCCGCAGGAAGGGCCACCGCGCGAGGAGTTCGGCGAGGCGGGCCCCCGCCTGCCAGGTGGCCACCGCCCCGGCGGCCGCGGCGAGGTCGCCGGTGCTGCCGGTGGCCAGGTGGACTCCGCCCGCCCAGCAGCTGACGTCGAAGCCGCGCTCCCTCGCCGTCATCCCGACCCGTGTCGACCGGTCCCCGGCGCTCACCCGCGCCGCCGTCCGGCGCCGGCCCGGCTCGGCGGCCGGCTCGCCCCCGAGCCGGAGCCCCGCCCGATCGGCTTGTGCCCGAAGGGCGTTCAGCAGCGACCCGGCCCGCGCCACGTCGGGGTAGTGGGCCGCGTAGGGGCGCAGGGCGTCGTCCTCGTCCGCTGCCGGGACGGGGGTCTGTTCGGGCATGCGGTCGAGTCTGCCAGGCCTCGGCGCCGCTTTCCGGTGCTCACGGACGAGTGAACGGACAGCCTCGGGTGGTCGTGCGGTTCGGCGGCAGCGTGTACATCGCCTGACCGTACCGCCCCAAAGGCCCCACTCACGCGGGGCCTGAAATGCCCTCGCCGCAGCCGCCCGGCAGGCCGAACAGCGGCAGGCAGGGCGCCAGTCCGTCGACGGTGACGGGGACGTCGCGCCGTGCCTGCCAGCGCTCCCGGGTGAGCCTCAGCCGTCGCTCCGTCACGCCGCGCCCGCGGACCAGGTGGCGGTCGACGCCGTCGGGTTCGTAGCCGTGCTTGCGCGACACGGCGTACGAGGAGGGGTTGTCCTCGAAGGCGCCCGACACCGCCTCCGTCGCGCCCAGGCCCGCGAAGGCCAGGTGCAGGACGGCGGCGCGCATCTCGGTGCCGATGCCCTGCCGCTGGTGCCGCGCGCCGAGCCAGGAGCCGGTGGAGGCCTGCCGCAGGACGGCGAAGTCGCGGGCGGCGACGGTCTGCAGGCCGACGACCCGGCCGTTCTCGAAGACGGCCAGGTTCAGCGCCCAGTCGTCCGGGGACCAGTTGCCCAGGCGCAGCCAGTGGTGCTGGACCACGGAGCGGGCGCGCTGGGCCGGGGGGAGGTCGGTCCACGGGACGATGAAGGGCATCCGGTCCGGTTCGTGGACGCCTTGGGCGGCGAGGTCGGCCAGGGCGGCGAGTTCGTCGTCGGCGGGCAGGCGCAGTTCGAGGCGGGGGGTGCGCAGGCGCAGGCCCAGCAGCGGCCAGTGGTCGGTCAGCATGCGCCATTGTCGGGGGCGGTGGCGGCCGCGGTCATCCGGATTTCCGCGTTCCGGCCTCCGGGCTTTCCCGGCCCTGCTCCGGCGCGCCGCGCGGAGTGGGAAGTCGGCCGGGCCGACTTCCCACTCCCGACCGCTCCCCGCCCGCCCGTCCGCCCTACTCGACGACCTCGGCCTTCACCAGGACCACGTCCTCCTTGGGGACGTCCTGGTGGCCGGCCCTGGAGCCCGTGGCGACGGCCCTGATGGCGTCCACGACCTCCTGGCCCTCGACCACCTCGCCGAAGACGGCGTAGCCCCAGCCCTGGGGGTTCTTGCCGCTGTGGTTGAGGAAGTCGTTGTCGGCGACGTTGATGAAGAACTGGGCGGTGGCCGAGTGCGGGTCCCCCGTGCGGGCCATCGCCACCGAGTACTTGACGTTCTTCAGGCCGTTGTCGGCCTCGTTCTCGATGGGCGCGCGGGTCTCCTTCCGCTTCAGTCCGGGCTCCATCCCGCCGCCCTGGACCATGAAGTTGTCGATGACCCGGTGGAAGACCGTCCCGTCGTAGAAGCCGTCCGTGACGTACCGGAGGAAGTTCTCCACCGTCGCCGGGGCCTTCTCCGCGTCGAGGCGCAGGACGATGTCGCCGTGGTTGGTACTCAGTTTGACCTTCGACATGATGACCTCACTGTCTGCATGGTGGCGGCTACGAGAACGCTCACCGCGCATTGTGGCAGGAGGGGCGGCCGGGGCTGCTGAGGTTCCCGTCGTGGCGCCGGGACGCGGGAAGTCGGCCGGGCCGACTTCCCGCTCCGGGCACTTGCGGGAGAACGGCCCCCGCCCGCACTGTGAGTGGGCGATCGGCTACGTCCCGTCAGGAAGTGCGCGATGTCCCCTCTCTCCCTTGTCCGCGGCCGCGTGACGGCCGTGGTGTGCGTGCCACTCCTCGCCCTCGCGGCCCTGATCGCACTCTGCGCCCCGGCACAGGCAGCCCCGGCACAGGCAACCCCCGCGCAGGCGAGCGCGAACCGGGCGGCGTCCGGCCCGGTGGCGGCGGAGGGCCGCCGGGCCCTGGTCAACTTCGGCACCGTGAAGTGGTTCAACGCCGAGAAGGGGTTCGGCTTCATCACGCCGGACATCCCCGGCCCGGACGTCTTCGTCCACTACTCGAGCATCATCGGGGGCGGGTTCCGGAGCCTGACGGAGGGCGAGCGGGTGGAGTACCAGGTGGAGCAGGGGCCCAAGGGGCCGCAGGCCGTCGACGTCATCCCGCTCTGAGCACGAAACCCGCCACGCCGCCCGCCCGGGGCCTCAGTTGGCGAGGCTGAAGTCGCCGCCCACCGGTGCGGCGATCTTGTCGATGCCGGTGAGCGCGGTGAGGGTGGGCACCGGGGTGCTGCTGTCGGTGGTGGTGCCGTCGCCGAGCTGGCCGGAGCCGTTGCTGCCCCAGGAGTGCACGGTGCTGGTGCCCGACAGCGCCACGGTGTGCTCCCGGCCGGCGGCCACCAGGCGGACGTCCGTCAGGCCGGGGACGGTGACGGGCAGGACGCGGAAGACGGTGGTGCCGTCGCCGAGTTGGCCGGCGGTGTTCTGGCCCCAGGCCTTGAGGCGGCTGTCGTCGTCGACCACGGCCATGCTGTGGTTGCAGCCGGCCGCGATCTGCGAGACGCCGCCCGACCAGGTCGGCCGGGTGGCGACCGGGGTGAAGCGGTTGATGGTGGTGTTGTCGCCGAGCTGGCCGGTGGCGTTGTAGCCCCAGGCCTTCACCGAGGCGCCGGCGCCCGGCTTGCCGACCAGGACGAGGTTGTGGCCGGCCCCGGCGGCGATCCGGCTCACGCCGGTCAGGCCGCTGACCGGCGCCGGGAGGCCGCGACTCGCCGAAGTCCCGTCGCCCAGCTGGCCGTTGCCGTTGTAGCCCCAGGCCCACACGGTGCCGTCCTCGCGCAGCGCCAGGCTGTGGTGGAGGCCGGCGGCGATGGCGACGACCTTGTGCAGGCCCTCGACCCGGACCGGGACGCCGCTGTCGGAGTTCGTCCCGTTGCCGAGCTGGCCGTGGGTGTTCTGCCCCCAGGCCACCACGGTGCCGTCGGCGAGCAGGGCGAGGCTGTGCGCGCCGCCGGCCGCGATGTCGGTGGCGTCGGAGACGTCGACCACCTGGCCGGGAGCGTTGTGGCTGAACACGGTGCCGTCGCCGAGCTGGCCCGAGCCGTTGACGCCCCAGGACTGCACCGTACGGTCCGTCAGCAGGGCCAGCCCGTACCCGAGGCTCGCACCGGCGCCGCCGGCGGCGATCTTCACCACCTCGGCGCTGGTGAGCCCGAGGACGGTGGTGGCCGTGGTGCGGAGGTCGGCCCAGGTGCCGTCCCCGAGCTGGCCGGAGCGGTTGTTGCCCCAGGACTTCAGGCGCTTCTCTGCCATGCGACGATGCCTCTTAACTGATGTGACAATAAGTCAAATCGTCGACACGTCAGGACGGTTGACGAGTCCGCGATCATGGCCCGACGCTACCCACGCGCCCGCCGCCCGCACCGGAAGCCGCCACGCGGCCACCCGAACGGGTGATGGACCCCCACACCCGGGCACCGGCCGCGACCCCGCACGCATTCCACACACCCCTGCCGTTGTGTATACGGCCCGTCACCCCTAGTGTCGGCGGTCTCCGCGCGCGGGGCAGCGCGCGGAGACCGTCACGCCTTGAGGAGGGCAAGCCCGTGGCCGACACCTTCGTGCCCATGGAGCCGACCGCGTACGTCACGCGACGGAACCTGGCCGGCGCCAAGGAACTCCCCGACGCCCCGGCCGACTTCGAGAACGCCCAACGCGGCCTGCTCGCCGCCCCGCCCTACCGGGCCCTGCCGTCCCTGGACGGCGAGGAGGCGGTCTGGCACTTCCACGCCTTCGACTTCCACACCTCCGACACCCCCGCCGACGCCGACTCCCCGGTGGCGGCGCCGCTGCGCCGCCAGGGCCGACTCGCCGTCCCCTCGGGCCTGTTCCGGGTCGCCGACGGCCTCTACCAGGTACGCGGCTTCGACCTCGCCAACCTGACCGTCGTCACCGGCCCCCACGCCCTGCTGGTGATCGACCCGCTCGGCTCGTACGAGACGGCCCGCGCCGCCCTGGCCCTGTACCGCTCCACCACCGGGGACACCCGCCCGGTGCGGGCCGTGGTCCACACCCAGAGCGGGGTGGACCACTTCGGCGGCGTGCGCGGGCTGTTCACCGGATCCCGCACCGGCCCGCCCGCCGGACCGCCCGCCGACCTCGCGGTGTACGCGCCCGACGGGTTCCTCGCCGACGCGGTGCTGCGCCAGGTCACCGAGGGCGCCCGGCAGGCCCGCCTGGTCGACTACGCCTACGGCACCCGGCTCGGCATCGGCCCGCTCGCCCTGGCCGGCTCCGACCTCGGCCGCACCGTCTCCACCGGCCGGCCGGACTTCCTCGCCCCCACCGACACCGTCGGCGGCCCGCTGTCCGCCCCGACGCCCCGGGCCCACTGGCCCGCCTGGACCGGGATCCCCTGGCAGGAGGGCCTGTACGCGGTCGAGGCCGCCGGGGTGCGGATGGTCCTGCGGCCCGCGGGCGGGCACGCCTCCCCCGCCGAACTGAACCTCTACCTGCCCGCGCACCGCGCCGTCTACCTGGCCGGCGCCGGACTGCTCGGCGCCCCCGGCCCGGCCCGCGCCGAACTGCTGGACGCCACCGCCGCCGCCTTCGGCACCCCGGCCGAGGTCGGACTCGGCGCCTACGGGCACCCGGTGTGGGGCGCCCCGTACGTGTCCGCGTGGCTGGCCGCCCACCGCGCCGCCGCCGACGCCCTGCCCGACGCGGGCGCCGTCGCCCCGCTGCTCGCCGCCCCCGGCCACCTGGACACCCCCTCCCGCACCGTGCGCGAGGTGTGGGCGCGCCTGACCGGCACCGCCCTGGGCGCCGCCCGGCCGGCCGTCACCGCCCGGGCGCAGCTCGCGGCCGCGGACGGCGCGCACCGGGACGGCACGGAACGGTACGGCTCCGAACAGGACGGCGCGCGGCGGGCGGTGGACGCGGCGCGGCGCGCGTACGACGGCGGGGGCGGTGGTGGCGGGGGCGCGGTGCCGGACTACGCGCGGGCGGTGCTGCTGCTGGACCCGGTGGTCGGCGCCTGCGCGATCCCGTCGGCCGTCCCGGCGCCGGTGGAGCGGCGGGCGCGGGCGCTGCAGTCGGCGGCGCTCACCCAGCTCGGCTACCTCGCCGCGCACGGGCGGCTGCGCAACGCGCTGCTGACGGCGGCCCGTGACGTCCTCGGCCCCGGCACGGTGGCGCCCCGCTTCGCGGCGACGGTCCACGACCTGGCGGTGTGCGCGGACCCGCTCGCGATCTGAGGCACGCGCGCGAGGCCGGACGCGCCCGTCCTCCCGCCCTCCGGTGTTCGGGCCGGAGGGCGGGCGGACGGACGGGGTGGCGCGGGGTCAGTCCAGGGCCAGGAAGCTGCCGACGTTCTCGTCCGGCCGGAACTCGCCCGGCCCCAGGGGGTTGAGGATTCTCGTCTGACAGTTGCCGTCGGGGAAGAGCAGGATGGTGCCGCCGGTCCGGTTGGCGATGGCGGTGTCGGGGCCGGTGCCGGGGTAGCACTGGCCGCCCTGCGGGTCCCGGACCTGCTGGAAGTTGCTGCCGTTCTCCATGATCACGACACCGGGCGCCGCCGAGGCGGTCGAGTCGTACGGGCCGGCACCCGGACGGCGGGGCCGACTCCCCGCTCCGGGTCGTTCAGGAGCCGGACGCCACCTGGGCGTTGACGTCCTTGAGGAACTCGGCGACGGGACGCCCGAGCAGCTCCGCGCTGTCGACGGAGACGCCGTAACGGTTCTCCACGTCGGCGAGGACGCCCAGCACGCCGAGCGAGTCGACGCCGAGGTCGAGGAACATGCGGCCCGGTTCGGCGAGTTCCTCGGCGGTGACCTGGACGCCGGCGCGGGTCCTGACCAGGGTGGCGAGTTCCTCGTAGGTGATCTCGGCGGCCATCGGGCCCTCCTCGGGGTGCGTGGGGCGGCAGGGCCGGAGGGTGGCGGATCGCTCAACGGGAGGCCCTGTGGGCGCAGTTGTACGTGGTCGAAAGGCGTCCGGTCCAGCTCGTTCACTCGTACGCGTGAGGCCTTCACGGGGATGGTCGGAACGGCCCGCCCCGGCCCGCCCCCGCGACCCCGCCCCCACGACCCCGACCGCGCCGCCGCCGGGCACCTCCTCGCCCCGCGCACCGGGCCGCTGGAGCACCGGCCGGACGCGGACGTGCGGGAGGTCGCCGCCGAGGCGGTGGACGTCTTCCCGCGCGCCTACGGCACCTGAGCCCCGGGGCCGGGGAATCCGGGGCCGGGGAATCCGGGGCCGGGGCGCCCGGACGGCGGGCGGGCTCCCGTGCGGCGGCGGGTGCGTCCGCCCGTGCCGCGCCGCCTGGACGACGGGGCGCCGCGCGGCCGGGCGTGGTTCGCTGGAGGGGCGGGCGCCGAGCGCGCGCCCGCCCCCGCTGCGAAGCACCCCGTTCTCCGAAGGGCCGTGGTCATGATCTCCTCCTCCCTCGCGGGCAGGGTCGCGCTGGTGACCGGCGCGACGAGCGGCATCGGCGCGGCCACCGCGACCGCGCTGGCCGAGCAGGGCGCGCACGTGCTGGTCGCGGGCCGCGACGCGGCGCGCGGCGAGGCGGTGGTGGCCGCGATCCGGGCGGGCGGCGGCAGGGCCGACTTCGTCGCCGCCGAGCTGCGCGACGTCGCCGCGGTGCGGCGCCTCGCCCGGACGGCCACGGCGCTGGGCGGCGGCCGGGTGGACATCCTGGTCAACAACGCCGGCGTCTACCCGTTCGGGCCGACCGAGGAGACGACCGAGGAGGAGTTCGACGCCGTCTACGCGCTCAACGTGCGGGCGCCCTACTTCCTGGTGGCCGAGCTGGCCCCGGCGATGGCCGCGCGCGGCGCCGGGGCGATCGTCAACATCAGCACCCAGGCCGCCTCGCACGGCGCGCCGGGCATGTCCCTGTACGGCTCCAGCAAGGCGGCGGTCAACCTGCTGACCCGCACCTGGGCGGCCGAGTACGGGCCGCGCGGCGTGCGGGTCAACGCCGTCGGCGCGGGGCCCACCCGTACCGAGGGCACGGCGGTCATGGGCGAGGGCCTCAGCGACATGGCGGCCGAGGCGCCGGCGGGCCGGCCCGCCGAGGCCGAGGAGATCGCCGCCGCGGTCGTCTTCCTGGCCGGCGACGCGGCGGGCTTCGTCCACGGCGCCCTCCTGCCGGTGGACGGCGGGCGCACCGCGGTCTGAACACCCCCCGGCCTCAGGCCCCGGGGCCCGGGCCCGTCAGGCGATGCGGTGGGCCAGGCCCGGGTACTCGGCGACCAGGCCGTCCGCGTCCAGCAGCAGGTCCGCCCGGTAGTCGCCGGAGGCGTAGCGGACGGTGGCGTGGCCGTCCTCGTGGCGGCGCAGGTGGGTGTAGGTCTGGCGGGAGGGCACGACGACCAGCTCGGGCACGCGGATCCAGGCCATCAGGAAGTGGTGCTCGCCGGGGCCCAGGTGGAGGGCGTGGCGCAGCACGGGCGGGGTGTTGGTGAGCGGGGACAGGCCGAGGTCGCAGTCGAGGGCGCCGTCGAGGTCGGGTCGGGGGGTGCCGTCGACGGTCCAGCGGCCGGTGGTCTCGTCGCGGCGCAGGTCGAGGGTGCGGGTGGTGTCGGGGGTGCGGGCGGTGACGTGCATGCGGCGGGTGGTGAAGCCGTTGCCGGTGTCGAGCCGGTAGTCGAGCCAGTACGGGGCGGGCTCGGCGGCGGCGGCGCGACCGTGGGCGGTCAGGGAGGTGGGGCCGAGGTCGATCCAGGAGGTCTCCAGGCCGGCGGTCTCGGTGACCCGCCAGGTGGGTGCGGCGGTGCGGGTGGCGGCGTGTTCGGCGGGGCGTTCGGCGGGGCGGTTCGGGTCGGGGGCGGTGCTGCTGGTCATTCGTGTACGGTACTGCCGGGTGCCGACAGCGGGCCCGACGGGCCGTCAACACGGGGGGCTCCTTCGTTCGGGTGAGGGTAGGGGCGGGGCGTGCCTCGTGCGGGGCGGGGCGGGGCGTGCGGTGGCGGCGAGCGCCGTCCCGGGCTCTCCATAATCGCGTGGGTGATCACATCCTGTGACGAAGCGGTGGCCCGGCTGCGGGCCCTGCCCGGACTGTCGTGCTGTGCCCGTCCCCTGAACGTGCTGCCGCTGCTGCGCACCGGCTGCCTGTCCGCGGTGGTGAGCGTGGAGGGCCCGGACACGGGCTGGGCGGGCGAGTTCGGGGCCTCCTTCCACGCGCTGGAACCGGAGCGGGGGGTGCGCGACCACACCCCGGCGGGGGCCGGGGTCCACACGGTGCTCCGCGCGCTCGCCGGCACCTTCGACGAGGACGGGGGCGCGGACGGGGGCGCGGGCGCGGCGGGTGGCGGCTGGCGGGGCCGGGAGCTGGCGCTGCTGCCCTACTCGGCGATGAAACCCGAGTGGCGCACGGCACTCGGCGCGCTCGGCACCCGCCTGCTGGAGCCGCCCTCGCTCGTGGCCCTGCCGATGCTGAGCGACAAGCGGGCGCAGCGCGCGTGGCTGCGGTCGGTGGGGGCCGCGACCCCGGCGGACGCGGTGGTCCCGGCGCTCGACCACCGGGAGCTGCGCCGCCGCTTCGGCTCCCCCTACGTGGTGCAGACGCCGGTGGGCTCCAGCGGCAAGGGCACCCACCTGGTCGTCGACGAGGCGGACCTGCAGCCGATCCGCCAAGTCGGCGGCGGGCCCTGGCTGGTGAGCGGCTACGTCGAGGGCGTCGCGCTCAACGTGCACGTGCTGGTGTCGGCGGACAGCACGGTGCGGGTACTGCGCCCGTCCGTCCAGCTGACCCGTATCGAGGGTGTCGGCGCGCCCTTCGGCGCCTACTCCGGCTGCGACTTCGCGGCCTCCGCCCTGCTGGCGCCGCTCGCCCTGGCCCGGGCCGCCGCCGCGGCGCGGCGCGTCGGCGAGGCGCTGGCCGCGCTCGGCTACCGGGGCCTGTTCGGCGCCGACTTCGTCCTGGACGGCGAGCGTCCGCTGCTGCTGGAGCTCAACTGCCGTATGCAGGGCTCGACCTGGCTGCTGGGCGAGCTGGAGCTGGCCGAGCGCGCGCTGCCGTCCGCGCTGCGGCACGTGTTGGAGCTCTACGGCCACGCCACCGGCGGCGAGCCGCGTACGGACGCGGCGGGCGCCGTGCAGCTGGTGGTGCGGCACACCGGCGTCCCGGTGCGGGTGGCGGCGGCGCCCGCCGGCGGCCTGCACCGGCTCAAGGACGGGCGGCTGCGGTACTGCGGTGCTGGGTTCGGCCTGCTGGAGTGCGGGCCCGACGACTGCGTGCTGCTGCAACTCCCCTCCCCCGGCATGGTGTTGCACCCGGGTGTGCCGCTCGCCCGGATCGTCGCCCGGCATCCGCTGACCACCCTCGACGGCACCGCGCTCACCGCGCCAGGACGCAAGCTGCTGGACGCGCTGCGCGCGGGCTTCGTCCTCGAACCCCTCGAACCGTACGGCCTGCCCGGGCCTTCCGGCCCCGCCGCCGTCCCCTCCGCCTCCGCGGGTCCCTCCGCCTCCGCCCCGCGAGCGCCGTGGTGAACCCGCGCCCCGACCCGCGGTCCGACCCGCTGTACGTCCGCACCGCGGTGCCCGCCGACCTGCCCCGGCTGGCCGCCCTGCGCGCGGAGGCCGCCGCGTGGATCGCCCTGGAGCACGGCTCGGCCCAGTGGTCGGACCCGTACGACGCCCAGCGCGGCCTGGCACTGATCGCCCTCGGCCTGACCGTGGTCGCCGCGCTGTCGCCGCACGGCGAGGCCGTCGCCACCCTCACGCTGCGCCCCACCGGCAGCCCCCGGCTGTGGACCGGCGAGGAACTCGCCCTCCCGGCCCGCTACGTGAGCTCCTTCACGGTGGACCGCCGGTACGCCGGGCACGGCATCGGCACCCGCCTGGGCGACTGGGCCTCCTGGCGGGCCGCGCGGGCGGGCGCCACCCTGCTGCGGGCGAACGTGTGGAGCGACAACGCCGCCCTGCACGCCTACTACCGCGCACGGGGCTGGCGTTGGGTGCGCACCGCGGCCGGCAGCCGCAGCGGCGCCCTGTTCGAGCGCGCCGCGGACGCGGTGGCGCCGCCGCTGGTCCACGAGGCGGGCCGCCTGCGGACGTGACCCCCCGGCGTCCGGACGGCGCGGGCCGGTCGGTCGGTCGGTCAGCACGGTGTCAGCGCGCCCGGACAGCATGGCCGGTGAGCCGGCGAGAGCGCACGGCCGGGACAGGACGACGGGACAGGAAGAGGAGACGAGGCATGAGCATCAGCCGCAGGTCCGTGCTGCGGACCGCCGCGGCCGCCGTTCCCGCCCTCGCGTGGGGCGCGGCGGCGCCCACCGGGGCGGCGGCGGCCACCGCCCGGGAGCGGTCGGCACCGCGGGAACAGGCGACGCCGCAGTGGCAGGTGACGCCGTTCCCGCTGCGGAACGACTTCGGCGTCAGCGGCCTGGCGATGACCGGCGCCGCGGCCGGCTTCGCCGTCGGGTACCAGGTCGCCTTCTGGGGGCCGGTCCCGTACGACGTGCCCGCGGTGTGGAGCTGGGACGGAGCCCGGTGGACGGAGGTCGAGGGCGCGGTCACCGGGGCCAGCGGCCGGCTGTACGCCGCCACCGCGGCCGGCCCGGCCGACGTGTGGGCCGTGGGCGACAGCGGGCTGGCCGTCCACTGGGACGGGCAGGGCTGGAGCCGGAGCACGGTGCCCGGCACCGCCGGCGGCGCGTTCTCCGGCTTCGCCGTGGCCGGGGCCGGGAGCGCCGTCTGGGCGGTGGGCCGGGCCGGCTCGTCCGCTGCCGCCGCGCGGTGGAACGGCTCGTCCTGGGAGGGCGCCGCCCTCCCGCTGCCGCCCGGCACCTCCCAGCTCACCGCGGTGCGGGTCGCCGGGCCCGGCGACGTCTGGGCGGCCGGCGACTACCAGGCGTCCTCCGGCGCGCTGTACCGGCCGTTCGTCGTGCACTGGGACGGCAGCGCCTGGTCCCAGGTGGCCGCGCCGTCGTACCCGAACCTCGACGTGCGGGTGCTCGACCTGCTGGTCGCGGGCCCCTCCGAGGTGTGGCTGGCCGGCGGCACCGGCCGGTACAGCCAGTCCGGCCTCCGGAACGCCTTCGCCACCCGCTGGGACGGCACCGCCTGGAACGGCACCCGCACGCCGCCGGCCACCGACCCGCACTACTTCCTCGGGCTGTCCCTGCGCGGCACGGAGGTCTGGGGCGTGGGCTACGGCGGAGACTCCCCCGTCCAGCGGTGGACCGGGTCCTCCTGGGCGGTGGCCCCCGCCCCGTTCGCCTTCACCCAACCGGGCGTGTTCACCACCGGCCCGGACGGCACCACCTGGCTCTTCGGCTACGGCGCCCCGGACGCCAGGACCGGGGCGGACCCCTTCACCGCGCGGCTGCCCGCGAGCTGACGCCCCGCCCGCCGCCACCGGGCCGCGCCCCCGCCCGCGCCCGCCCGGGTGGCGCAGCGGGGCGGGCCGGGGGCGGGCGGGCGTGCTAGCAATGGCCGAGGGGGTCGGGGGGTGTCCCCGCGCAGCCCGCCCGACCTCGGAGGCCGTCTTGTCGCACCACCTCAGCGGACCGAACCTGCGCTCACCCGAGGGTGACGCGCGCCTGGACCTGACCGACCTGTTCGCCTTCGCCGCGCCGGAGCCGGGGCGGACGGTGCTGATCATGAACGTCAACCCGGTCGCGCCGTCCGACGGACAGGCCTTCCACCCGCAGGCGGTGTACCGGATCGACATCGACACCGACGGGGACCGGCGGGCCGACCTCGCGTACAGCTTCACCTTCTCCGAGCCGCGGGACGGGGCGCAGACCATGACGGTGCGGCGGGCCGCCGGCGAGGGGGCGCGCGGGCTGGAGGCGGTCGGCGAGGTGCTGGTGGCGGACGCGCCGGTGAGCTTCACGGGCACGCCCGCGGTGGTGGAGGCGGGGGCGCACCGGGTCAGCGCGGGGCTGCGCAGCGACCCGTTCTTCGCGGACCTGGACGGGATCGTGAAGGACTTCCAGTGGACGGGGGTGGACTGGGGCGCGGACAAGAACGTGTTCGGGATCGTGCTGGAGGCGCCGGACGCGCAGTTCGGGCCGGCGCCGGAGATCGGGGTGTGGGCGCGGGTGAGCGTGCGCAAGGACGGGCACCTGGTGTCGGTGGACCGCGGTGCGCACCCGTCGCTGACGGCGTACTTCAACGAGGAGGACGCCAAGGAGGCGTACAACGCCGGGGATCCGGTGGACGATTGGGAGAACTACCGGGAGCCGTGGACGGCGAAGCTGCAGCACTTCGGCGGGTACACCACGGACGCGGCCGAGGCCCAGCTGCGGATCGTCCTGCCGGACATCCTGCGCTACGACCGCGCCCGCCCGGCCGGCTACCCGAACGGTCGCACGCTGAGCGACGACGTCACCTCGGCGCGGCTGACGATGCTCACCGACGGCAAGGTGCCCGGCGACCACATCGGCCCGCACACCGACCTGCTGCCCGCCTTCCCGTACCTGGGCCACCCGCACTGAGCCCGCCGGGCCCTCCCCGCCCGCCCTCCGGACGCGCCCGCCGCCCCGCCGCGGGCGCCCCGTAGGGTGGCGGCATGTCCCTTCCCGTGGAGCTGGTGGTCTTCGACTGCGACGGTGTGCTGCTCGACAGTGAGCGGCTGGCCGTGCGGGTGGACGAGCGGGTGCTCGCGGAGGTGGGGTGGCCGCTGTCGCAGGAGGAGATCGTCGAGCGGTTCCTGGGCCGTTCGCACGCGTTCATGACCGCCGAGATCGAGGCGCACGCGAGCGTGCCGCTGGAGCCGGGCTGGGACAAGCGCTTCCAGCACCTGTACGACGAGGTGTTCGCCGCCGAACTCGCCCCCGTGGAGGGGGTGGTGGCGGCGCTGGCGGCCCTGGAGCGGGCCGGGGTGGCGGACTGCGTGGCCTCCTCCAGCAGCCATGCGCGGCTGCGCTCCACGCTCGGGCGGACCGGGCTGCTGCCGCGTTTCGCCGGGCGGGTCTTCAGCTCCGAGGACGTGGAGCGCGGCAAGCCCGCCCCGGACCTGTTCCTGCACGCGGCCGCCACGATGGGCGTCGAGCCGGCGGCGTGCCTGGTGGTCGAGGACAGCAAGTACGGGGTGGCGGCGGCGCGGGCGGCGGGGATGCGGTCGCTCGGCTTCCACGGCGGCCTGACGCCCGAGGCGTGGCTGGCGGGGCCCGGCACCCGGACCTTCGCGGACATGCGGGAGCTGCCGGCGCTGGTCGCCGGGGCGGCCTCGCTCCCGCTGCCGTAGCTCCGTGGCGGGCCCCGGTTCCGACTGCGGCTCCGACTCCTGCTGCGGCTGCGGCTGCGGGGGCAAGGAGGCGCGCCCCTGTCAGATGTCAGGGACCGCCGCGGGCACCGGATTCCTAGGCTGACGGGCACCGGACGCAACGGTCGTCCGTCCTCGTACCAGCCAAGGGAGAACCACCCATGCGCAGGATCACCCGTACCGTCGCCGCCCTGGCCCTGGCCGCCGCCGCCCTGACCACCGTGGAGGCCGGCGGCGCCGGTGCCGCGGACGGGGCGTGGGCGGGCTGCCCGTCGGGCGCGGTCTGCGTCTACCCGCAGGACCAGGACCCGGCGGTCAGCCCCAGCGACGTCTACTGGAGCTACGGCGCGCACAACCTGAGCGGCCAGTACGGCATGCACTGGGTGCTCAACAACCAGACCGGCGGCGCGCACGCCCGCCTGTGCCGCGGTTCGGGCGGCGCCGACTGCGTCTACGACCTCTCCTCGCCGAAGGGCGTCTACTACGACCTGGGGCCGATCAACTCGATCACCCTCGACCGTCCCTGACGGTCACTCAGTTCCCATCAGGCAGTGCCCGCCGCGCGAGGGGAGCGGCGGGCACTGCCGCGTCGCGTACCCCCGCCCCCTGAGGCGTGTTCACGAACATAACGAGTAGTGGTGGATTCCCGGCAGTCTGGTTTTACTTATTGACGTCATGTACGCGCCCAGGTTTAACTCCCCCCACCCCGCCGCGAAGTCGCGGCGACCCCCAGGGAGAGGTATCCGATGAACGCCGCACTGCGCCGCGCCCTCGTCTCCGCCGTGGGCCTCGTCCTGACCCTGTCCATGACCGCCGCCTGCGGCAAGGCCGCCGGCGCAAAGGGCGACTCCTCCTCCGCCGCCGGCGACCCGAACGCCATCGGCCTGCTGCTGCCCGAGAACGCCTCCTCCGTGCGCTACGAGTCCTTCGACCGCCCGTACATCGAGGCCAAGGTCAAGGCCCTGTGCGCGCAGTGCAAGGTGCTGTACAACAACGCCGAGGGCAGCGCCGCCAAGCAGAAGCAGCAGTTCGACACCCTGCTCGCCCAGGGCGTCAAGGTGATCGTCCTGGACCCGTACAACGCCAAGTCCACCCAGGACTGGGTCCAGGAGGCCGCCGCCAAGGGCGTCAAGGTCATCGCCTACGACCGCCTGGCCGCCGGCCCGATCGCCGCGTACACCTCCTTCGACAACGAGAAGGTCGGCGAACTCCAGGGCCGGGCCCTGCTGGACGCGCTCGGCGCGCAGGCCGCCGACGCCGACATCGTCATGATCGACGGCGACGAGGCCGACCCGAACGCCGCGGACTTCAAGACCGGCGCGCACAAGGTCCTCGACGGCAAGGTCAAGAAGGTCGTCTACGAGCAGTCCGGGCAGTGGGACCCCGTCGTCGCCGGACAGAAGATCTCCGCCGCCGTCACCGAGTTCGGCAAGAACGGCTTCCAGGCCGTCTACTCCGCCAACGACGGCATGGCCGCCGCCATCATCACCCAGCTCAAGGGCGCCGGCATCAAGGTCCCCGTCGGCGGCCAGGACGCCTCCCTGGACGCCATCCAGCGCATCGTGGCCGGCGACCAGGCGTACACCATCTACAAGGCCTACCGCCCGCAGGCCGAGGCCGCCGCCGAACTGGCCGTCGCCCTGCTGCAGGGCAAGGACGTGAAGACCATCGCCACCGCAAGCGTCGACAGCGCCACCGCCAAGAACATCCCGACCAAACTGCTGGACGCCAAGATCGTCACCAAGGACACCATCGCCTCCACCGTCCTGGCCGACGGCACCTACAAGGCCTCCGACATCTGCACCGCCGACTACGCCGCCGCGTGCGCCGCCGCCGGGCTCAAGTAGCCCGGCCCCCGGCGGCCGGGACCAAAGCGGCCAGCCTCAAATAGCCCGCCCCGCACCAGAACCCTTCGACCAGGTCTTCAAGTACCCCCTCCCCCAAGGTGGTTCCCGTGACAGGCGCACCCGTCCTGCAGCTGCGCTCGGTCTCCAAGCGCTTCGGTGCCGTCCAGGCCCTCACCGACGTCGACCTCGACGTCCACGCCGGCGAGGTGCTCGCCCTCGTCGGCGACAACGGCGCCGGCAAGTCCACCCTCGTCAAGACCATCGCCGGCGTCCACCCCGTGGACGAGGGCACCCTCACCTGGCACGGCGAGCCGGTCCGCCTGGCCCGCCCCCAGGACGCCGCCGCCCTCGGCATCGCGACCGTCTACCAGGACCTCGCGCTCTGCGACAACCTCGACGTCATCGCCAACCTCTTCCTCGGCCGCGAGAAGCGCCGCCGCGCCCTGCTCGGCCCCGCCCTGCTCGACGAGGTCGCCATGGAGCAGCACGCCCGCCGCCTCCTGGACACCCTCGCCATCCGCATCCCCGACGTGCGCGCCCCGGTGGCCGCGCTGTCCGGCGGGCAGCGCCAGGTGGTGGCCATCGCCCGCGCCCTGGTCGGCGAGCCGGCCCTGGTGGTGCTGGACGAGCCCACCGCGGCCCTCGGCGTCGAGCAGACCGCCCAGGTCCTGGACCTGGTGGAGCGGCTGCGCGAGCGCGGCCTGGCGGTCGTGCTGGTCAGCCACAACATGGCCGACGTACGGGCGGTGGCCGACACCGTCGCCGTGCTGCGCCTGGGCCGCAACAACGGGGTCTTCCCGGTGGCCGGCACCACCCAGGAGCAGATCGTCGCCGCGATCACCGGCGCCACCGACAACGCCCACGCCCGCCGCCGGGCCCGCCGCACCGAGCAGGCCGAGGAGGCCGAGGCCGTATGAGCACCCCCGACGCACCCGCCACCCCCTCGCCCGCCGATCCGCGGCTGCATCCGCCCGCGCAGGGCTGGGCGGGACTCGCGCGGGCCGCCCGGCGCCGCCTGGGCTCCGGCGAGCTCGGCTCGCTGCCGGTCGTCGTCGGCCTGGTCGTCATCGCGATCGTCTTCCAGTCCGTCACCCACCACTTCCTGCAGGCCGACAACCTCACCAACATCACCCGCTTCATCGCCGGCCCCGGCCTGATCGCGGTCGGCGTCGTGTTCGTGCTGATCCTCGGCGAGATCGACCTCTCCCTCGGCTCGGTGGCCGGCGCGAGCGCCGCGATCGCGGCGGTGCTCGCCGTGCGCCAGGGCTGGAACGAGTGGCTCGCCATCGCCGCCGCCCTCGGCGCGGCCTGCGTCATGGGGCTGCTGCACGGCCTGTTCTTCGCCCGGGTCGGGGTGCCCGCCTTCGTGGTCACCCTCGCCGGGATGCTGGCCTGGAGCGGCCTGCAGGAGTACGTGCTCGGCGACGCCGGCACCGTCAACAACCGCCACGACGGCGTCGTCGCGAGCCTGGACACCACCTTCCTCGGCGACGGCGACATCGCCTACGCCTGGGGCCTGGCACTCCTCGCCCCCGTCCTCTACCTGGCCGCCCGCCTGCACACCGCCCGCCGCCGCCGCGCCGCCGGCCTCACCGCCCCGCCGGCCTCCGACAGCGCGATCCGGGCCGGCGCCCTGGCCGTCCTCACCCTGGCCACCGCCTACGCCCTCAACCAGGACCGCGGCCTGCCGCTGTCCCTGGTCGTGCTGCTCGGCGCCGTCCTCGCCACCGACTTCGTGCTGCGCCGCACCCGCTACGGGCGGCAGGTCTTCGCGGTCGGCGGCGGCGTCGAGGCGGCCCGGCGCGCGGGCGTCAACGTCGCCCGGGTCCGGATCTCCGTGTTCGTCCTCTCCGCGTTCCTGGCCGGCCTCGGCGGCCTCTTCTACGCCTCCCAGCAGGGCTCCGCCGACAAGCAACTCGGCGGCGGCAACGTCCTGATGAGCGCGATCGCGGCGGCCGTCATCGGCGGCACCAGCCTGTTCGGCGGCCGCGGCAAGACCTGGTCGGCGCTACTGGGCATCCTGGTCATCCAGTCCATCACCACCGGGCTGGACATGGTCCACGCCGCCCAGGCCATCCAGTACATGATCACCGGCGCCGTGCTGCTGGCCGCCGTCGTCCTCGACTCCCTCACCCGCCGCACCCGCAGCAGCGGCCGGGGGTAGCGCGGGGCGTCCGGCGTCCCCTCGGCCCGGCACCCCGCCGCAGCGCGGGGTGCCGGGCCGTCGTGGTGCGCGGAGGGGAGGACATCGGCCAGGCCGGGGTGACCGGATATCCCTCCGCCCCGGGGCGCCGGCGCACCGGCGGGGACGGCCCGACCCCGGATCGGAGGCAAGTGCACCTTCGGCGGGCGAATGTGCCACTGCGTCGGATCAGGGCTGGCCGCCCGGCCGCCGCGTCCGTCCCCGGCCCGGCCGGCGTGCCCGCGTCCCGCACCGCACGACCGCGGTGGTGGCGGGCGGGCGCCGCCCGCGCGATCGGGGAACCGGCCATTCCGACCCGTCCCGGACCGGCGGCCCGTTGACCTGTTCTGGCATGGTCCCGTCAATAATCCCGCCGCTATGTTCGTTTGCGACCGGCACCACCACACCGACCACACCACCACCCGGGCTCCCGCCTGTCCTGACGCGGAGTCCGGACGCCAGGGGGGAACAACGATGCGTCACTCACGCCCATCCGGACGCCGGCGCGCGGGGCTGGTCGCCCTCGCCGCGGCCTCCGCGCTCGGCACCATGGCGGCGATGGCCCCGGCCGCGGCCGCCACCCCGGCACGGACGGCCGCCGCCGTGGCCGGGGACCCCGCACTCGGCGACACCTGTACGGCCGCGGACCTCGGCAAGCGCTACCCGTTCATCAAGTCCCTCCAGGTCGTCCCGACGATCACCCACTTCAAGGGCTGGTACGTCACCGACGGCGCGACGGGCTCCCAGACGGTGACGGCCACCACCCAGTCGGTGGTGACGGTCTCGGTCGGCCTCGACGCCTCCATCACGGGCAACTTCGAGATCGCGACCCTCGCCAAGGTCGAGGCGAGCGCGAAGCTGAGCGTCAAACTGGAGTCCTCCACGACCAGCACCGAGTCGAAGTCGATCACCTGGAACTTCCAGAAGCCCGGCTACTACGCCCTGTACGAGGGAACGCGGAAGGTCACCGGCCAGTACGGCAGCCTGAACTGCAACCGCGTCGACACGGGCAACGGCACGTACGCCACCAAGTGGGTCGAGGGCCCGGGCGGGGGCAGCTACACCACCTTCACCACCCTGGAAGAGGGCGCGGTGCGCTGCGAGGACGCCGTGCCGGCGAACAGCATCATGCGCCGGGCGCAGGACATCCTGGGCTGCACCGCCCCGCTCCGCACCGATGCGGCTGCTCCCGCTGCTCCGGCCAAGGCTGCGGCCACCACTGCGGGGATCAAGCAGGACTGGCCCGGATTCCCCGGCACCACCGCGCCGCCCGGCTTCACCTGCGACGCGGCCAACTACAAGATCGCCACACCCGACCGCGCGCTGTTCTGGTCCGCGCCCGGCTTCCTGGACTGGGGCAGCAACAACATCCAGCTGCGGCCCGCCGCCCAGGGCTGGCCGCAGGGCCAGGACCAGTGGCAGCTGTGCAGCGGCCCGACGGCGAACGGCATCGCGGAGCAGATCCTGATCAACCGCTCGACCAACAAGTGCCTGGCCGTCCCGGAGGCGACCGCCGCCACCGAGGGCACCATCCTGCAACAGGCCGACTGCAAGGTCGACGACCTGCAGCGGTTCTACTTCTACCGCGACGTCCCCGGCAGCGACAAGATCGGCGTCCAGAACAAGTACACCGGCCACATGGTCGGCCACGACCGCAACGCCGACGGCCAGCCCCTGCGCCAGTACAGCATGGGCAAGGCCGACGGCACCGGCACCTACGCCCTCGTCAAGGCCTGACCAGGGCCCGCACCGGTTTCCCCGCGGGTGCCGCCGACCACGGCGGCACCCGCCTTCAGCCTGTCCTCGCGCCCTCGTGTCCTCTGTCGACTCCGCCCGGAGCTGCCCTTCGCCCTGCTCGCAGGCCTGCGGCAGCGGACGCGCTCGGCCGATCCGGCCGCTCTGCGCGGGAGTCAGGCGCGGGTGGCTTGGGTGCGGCAGTGGGCGAGGGCGTACTTGACGCGGATCTCGGAGTGGGCGGTGGTGGTGAGGAGTTCGCCGGCGGCGACGAGGGTGGACCAGTAGCGGACGGGATCGCCGGTGCGAGGCATGGGCCGGGCGGCGGCAAGCGAGAGGTACGCGGTGGTCAGGTTGCCGGTGGTGAACCAGCGCGTCAGGCCGTGCTGGTGGCCGGCGCGGATGCCGCCCATGGCGTCGACGGCGGCCAGGAACAGGTCGACGACGGCGAGTTCGGTGTCGGTGAGCGACTTGGGGACGTCGAAGACCCCGAGGGCTTCGAGGAGTTCGCCGGTGTCCGTCTCGGAGTCCGGCCGGGGGTCCGAGAGCAGGACGTCGTAGCACTCGTCCAGGCGGCGGCTGGTCTCCGCGAGCGGGATGTCGAGGGCGAGGCACACCGCGCGGGCGGAGGAGAGCGGCTTGCCGGTACGGCGGGCGAGGAGCGCGTACGTCTCGGCGGGCGTGCGGCCACGGGAGAGGGCGTGCCGCGCCAGGGTCGTGAGGTTCATCAGCAGTCGGACTCTCAGGCGTTGACGAGGACGGGCGCGGGGATCGGGGCGACGAGCACCCACACGAACTTGCCGATCCCACCCGGCCGGGAGGAGCACCCCCAGCGCTCCGCAAGCTCGTTGACGAGGAACATCCCACGCCCGCGCTCGTCAGACGGCGTAACGACACGGAGGGACGGACGGCCACTACCGGCGTCGTGAACCTCCAGCCGCAGCCGGGAGTTGACGAGGGCGAAGCGAACCTCGATGTGGCAGTCGTCCGGCCCGTCGGAGTGCTGGACGGCATTGGCGAACAGCTCCCCGAGGAGCAGCTCGGCCGTGTCGGCGTAGCGGTCGCCGGAGGGCAGCCCGGAGAGGTAGGCCCGGAGCAAGTACCGCGCCAGAGGCGCGGATTCGATGCGGGAGTCGAGGCACGCGACGAACGCGCGGGGCCGGCGGGCTTTGAGCATGGTGGACCTCGAAGGGAGCGGGGAGGGGACATGCGAGAAGGGGCGCGACATCACGCTGTGTACACCTAATGCAGCGCCACCCAGTAGCCTGGCGTTACAGCTTGATCGCAGGTAGTGAGAGATCGCCGCCCCGATCGGGCGAGGCCATCGCCCGGTTCCGGCAGGAAGAGACCCATCGCACGAGGTCATGGTTCGACCAACCAGCAGCAAATGAGTCCGGACATGCATGACGCCGCACCGACGCACAGGAATCACCACGCAAGGAAATGTCTCCCATGACTGTCGCCGCAGCATCACAAGGTGGCCCGCACGCAGCCGTGTGCGGGCGCCGGATGAGAGAACGGATGATCGGTCAGGCCGGGAACCCCGAACAGGTGCCGTACGACTTGGTCGAGCTGATCGTCAAGGAGATCGAGGCGCACTGTGGGCACCGTCGCCTCAAGGCCTTCCGACTGGCAGTGGGCTGGACTGTCACTGAGGCGGTCCAGGAAGCTCACGACCTGGTCGACCGGGAACGCCTACGCAAGATCGGACTCACCGAACGGTCCTGGAAGGACTGGGAGGCCGGCAAGGCGCCGAGTCCTGAGTACCAGGACCTGCTCTGCCGCCTCTTCCAGACCAGTCCCGTCCAGCTGGGCTTGGCCGCCGACTACACACCCGTGGCATTCCGAGCCGACGGCCCGGAAGGTGCGACACTCCCAGAAGGAACCACCTCCACGCATGCGGGGGCGGAACTGGAGGAGGTGGCGGCCACGAAGCGTCGAACCGCGCTCATGCTGACGGGTCTTACGATCGCGGCCCCGACCTCAGCCGCCCAGGTTCTCGACCAGGCTGCTGCCGAAGCCATGGAGTTCACGCGTCAGGCTGAGGCCAGCTCACTGGGCGTCGGGTCACTCGACCACCTGGAGCTAGCGGTCACCGACTTCAACGACGCCTACTCCGTGATGCCGCCGCAACAGGTGTTCGCTGAAACGCTCGACTACCGCCGCAAGGTGGACGCCCTGTTGAAGGCGAAGCACACCCACGAGCAGGGCCGCGAACTCCTCGCCTACGCAGGATGGCTCTCCGAACTCCTTGCCTGGCTGGCCCATGACCTCGGTAGCCCTCGAGCAGGCCTCGCCTTCGCCAACGACGCCTTCGTACACGGCAGGCAGGCCGGCCACGGTGAGCTGTGCGGATGGGCCATGGACGCCGCCGCCTCCATCAACCTCTACGAGCACCGCCCTGATCGGGCACTGGCTGCCGCTCGTCAGGGCCTGACCCAGGCACCCGCCACGCACCCCCTCGCCGTCCGTCTCCACGCCCAGGCCGCCCGCGCCTCGGCCGCAGACGGCGATCCCGAGGGCTTCGTGTCCTCCCTGCGCGCCGCCCAGGACGCCCACCAGTTCCTGCCCGCCCGGATCCCCCGCCGTTTCGGCCTCGACCCACTGCCACTCGCCGACTATGCCCTCACGTCCTACCCGGCCACCGCCTGCATCCTGCTCGGCAAGGCCGAGGATGCCCGTCGCCATGCAGAACACGCGCTCTCCGTGTACGAGTCCGCCCCGGCGGCTTCCCGTTCGCCCAGCCGCGAGGCCATCGCCCGCATTGATCTGGCCCTCGCCCACGCCCAGCTCGGCGACCCCGACAACGCTGTAGCCCTCGGCAACCAGGCGCTGGATTCCGAGCGCGTCGTCGACTCCGTACGCGCCCGCGCCACCGACCTCACCGGCTACCTCGCCCGCCGATACCCCCGTCATGGTGCCGTCGGCGAACTGCATGAGCGCCTCGCCGTCTTTCCCCTCCCTTCCACGGCATAGAAGAGGAACACCATCCCGTGCCCGACCAGGAACGCGTCATCCGGATCCGCCGCCCCTACCTCGACCTGATCGCCGCCGGCACCAAGACCATCGAGGTACGCGTCGGCTACCCCAGCATGCGCAGGATCCGTCCGGGACAGACCCTCGTCTTCGAATCCGGCGACACCCACTGCCGCACCCACGTCACCGGCGTCACGGAGTACCCGAGCTTCGACGCCATGCTCGACACCGAGGACCCGGCGGCGATCGGCTCCGAGGGAATGAGCCGGACCGAACTCCTCGCCGCCTGCCGCGAGATCTACCCACCTGAGAAGGAGCAGCTCGGCGTACTCGCGATCCACCTGCGACTCACCCCGTAACCAGGGGACGGCCAGCCTCGCCGCGCAGGAAGTCGACCCCGCCGACTTCCTGCGCGGGAGCCAGGGGCGAGTGGTGTGGGGCGGCCCGATCCGACAGCACGACGATCAGCTCGGGACGGAGTCTCTGTCCAAGGTGGCTTCGCTCGACGTGATCCGCGCTGCACCGACGCCAGCTGGCACAGGTCCGGGTACGGCAACAACGGGGCACCTGCGTCGAGGTGGCGCCCGGATTCTCCGACGTGAGGCCCGTTCGCGATTCCAAGGACCCGAACGGACCGGCCCTGATCTTTGCCGCCAAGGCCTGGGAACCGTTCGTCACCACTCTCCGCAGTGACGAGTTCGGCGAGGTCTGAACCAAGGATCTCCCCGGTCGGCCAGATGCTCGGCGGCCGGGTCCGGCCACGGAGCGGATCAGCTGCACCGTTCTGCTGCACGCCGCCGCCGGTGGACGCAACGGCGTTGAAGTCCTAGTTGTATTCGAACCAGGTCAGGATGGCCTTCACCCGGCGGTTGTCCTCGCCGGAGGGCATGCCGAGTTTCAGGAAGACGTTCCCCACGTGTTTGGCCACGGCTGCGCCCGAGAGGAACAGTTCTGCCTCGATCTCCGCGTTGGAGCGGCCTTCGGCCATGAGGGCGAGCACCTCCTGTTCGCGGGCCGTGAGCCGGGCGAGCGGGCCCCGCGGCGGGTCGGCGCGGGTGACGTGGCGGACCACCTCGGGGTCGATCACCACTCCGCCGCCGGCGACCGTCTCGACGGCCCGCAGGAAGTCCGCCACTCTGCCCACCTTCTCCTTGAGCAGGTAGCCGACCGCCCCGTCGGCGCCCGGGCCGTTCAGGAGTTCGCGCACGTACGGGCCCGTGACGTAGGCGGAGAGGACCAGGACCGGCAGGTCCTTGTGCCGCGACCGAATGTCGATCGCGGCCCGGAGTCCGTCGTCGGTGTTCCCGGGCGGCATGCGGACATCCGTGATCACCAGGTCGGGGGCGGCTCCGGCGGCGGCGAGGCCGTCGACAGCGGCGACCAGTTCGTCGGCGTCCTCGCATTCGCGGATCACGTCGTGGGCACTGGAAACCAGGATCTCCCGGATTCCGGCGCGTATCAGCAGACTGTCGTCCGCCAGGATGATTCTCACAATCGATTTCCCATCGCTTTCCCTGTCGAATTCCGTCACCACGGGGGTTGGGCCGGGGCGGATGCCACGACCTCCGTTCCGCCGCCCGGCGGGCTGGTGATTTCGAGGTTCCCACCGACGCTCCGCATCCGCTCACGCAGCCCGGAGAGCCCGGATCCGGTGCTGATCCGCGCGCCGCCGGCGCCGTCGTCGCCCACCCGGACGCGGACGCCGCCCTCGGTGCACCGCATGTCGATCCGGGCGCTCCCGACGCCCGCGTGCTTGGCGATGTTCGTCAGGGCCTCGGAGACCGTGAAGTACACGGCCGCGGCGATCGGCGAGGAGAGCCAGGCGTCCGTACCGGTGCTGGTCAGTTCGACCCGCAACGGTGATCTGGCCACCAGTTCCCGGACGGCGGCGACGAGGCCGAGATCGCTCAGTTCGCTGGGGTGGATGTCGCGCACCGTCTCCCTCAGCCGTTCGAGCGCGCGCTCCGCCTGGGCCTGGGCCTGGCGGGCCAGTTGGACGATCCGTTCCTGCTCGGTGGCCGTCGCCGCGGCTTCCAGGATTCCCAGGCGCATGACGAGGGCGACGAGCTCCTGCTGGGCGCCGTCGTGCAGGTCGCGCTCGATGCGCCGGCGCTCGTTCTCGAAGGCCGCCGTCAGCGAGGCCCGGCTGGTGCGGAGTTCCTCCAGTTTCGCGAGCAGGTCGGGGTTCCGGCTCCCCGAGAAGGCCCGCAGGAGCAGGTCGCGGAGCAGGGAGACACCGGTCAGCGCGCCCACGGTGACCGCACCGAGGGCGATTCCCGCGGGCACCGCCACGAGGGTTTCCCACAGGGCGGCCGGGGTGAACGGGCCGACTTCCGCGGCGATGCCGAAACCCCAGAGGACGGGGGAGAACACCAGCGCCAGGGCGCCGAGGAATCCGAAGAAGCCCACCAGCAGCGAGAGCGCGGACAGGAGCGCGGCGGTGACGAACACGGGCAGGTCGGTCCTCCACACCGACCGTGTCCGCAGCCGGCCGGCCACCCACCGCGGCCAGCTGCGGTCGGCGGGCCGCAGCGGCATCGTCCGGACTCCGCACCACTGCGCCCTGGAGCGGTCCAGTTCGGCCACCACCGGAACCGATACCGGTGCGGCGAGAACGGAAATCAGGAGAATCGGAAAGGCGGCCGCTGCGACGAATTCGGTCAGCAGCCTCCGGGCAACACGAATCTGCGCCATGATCGACATTTTCGCACGGTTCGGGCCGGTCGGGCGGTAGATCCAAGTCTACCTCCGATAGCAGTGCAGGCTCCCGTGCACTCCACTGCCCGGCCCTGTTTTCCTTGATTCATGCCATTTCCCACTGCCGCTCCCGTGCCGTGCATTCGTTTGCGCGGCCTTCGGACGGAATTCCCCATTCCCGGCCGCCGGGGCGAGCCGACGCGCGTCCTGCACGACATCGACCTGGAGATTCCCGAAGGCCGGCTGACCGCCGTCGTCGGCCCCTCCGGTTCGGGCAAGTCGACGCTCCTGCTCTGCACGGCCGGGCTGGAACGGGCGACCGCGGGGTCCGTCGAGATCCTCGGGACGGACGTCCGCTCGCTCAGCCC
This sequence comes from Kitasatospora sp. NPDC058046, assembly GCF_042885595.1. Lineage (NCBI taxonomy): Bacteria > Bacillati > Actinomycetota > Actinomycetes > Kitasatosporales > Streptomycetaceae > Kitasatospora > Kitasatospora sp. NPDC058046. Next base: position 110,926 of record NZ_JBHVRS010000021.1, on the reverse strand, counting down.
CCGCAAGCAGGCCGCGTTCCGCAGCGAGAACATCGGCTTCGTCTTCCAGGAGTACAACCTCGTCAGCTCGCTGACGGTCGAGGACAACATCGCCCTGCCGGCGCGGCTCGCCGGCCGCCGGGTGCCCCGGGCGCGGGTCGAGGACGCCATGGCGCGGCTCGGCATCGCCAAGCACGCGCGGCGACGCCCCGACCGCCTCTCCGGTGGCGAGCGCCAGCGCGTCGCGGTGGCCCGGGTGGTGGCGAACCAGCCGCGGATCGTCTTCGCCGACGAGCCGACGGGGGCGCTCGACCTCAAGTCGGGTCATGTGGTGCTCGACTGGCTGCAGGCGCTTCCCGCGCAGGGGAGCACGGTGCTCATGGTCACCCACGACCCCCAGGCGGCCGCGCGGGCCGATCAGGTCGTGGTGATGGGGTCCGGGCGGGTACACGCCGTCATCCCCGGTGGCGACTCCCGCGCGGTGGGCGACGCCGTCCTCGCGGCGCAGTCGGCGGACGAGGCGGGCGGGGAGGAGTCGTGATCCGGCTCGTGCTGTCGGACATCCGCCTGCAGGCGTCGATGTGGTGGTGGACGCTCCTGTGCGCCACGGTCGGCGTGGCGTGCTCGGCGGGCTCGGCCATCGCGATGTTCACCGCCGTCTCGGCGGCGCGGGCGGCGGGTGACGCACGGATGGTCTCCGCGTCGATCGCCCTCGGGGGCAACATCGTCTTCTTCACCGTGCTCGCCGCCGTGGGCGTCGTCGCCTCCGCGGTCGGCCTGACGCTGACGACCCAGCGGCGCGAGCACGCCCTGTGGGTGATCCTCGGGATTCCGCGCCACCGGGTCAGGTTCGTCCTGCGGACGCAGACGGTGGTGCTGGGCGCGGTGGCCGGCGCGCTGGCCGCACCGCTCGCCCTGCTGGTCGCGGGTGTCGCCCTCGCGCAGTGGAAGGGGACGGGTCTCGAACTGCACGGGGCCGCGGCCGGGTTCCGGTTCTGGTACGTCGGCGTGAGCGTGCTGTTCGGACTGGTTCCGTGCCTGCTCGGGGGCTGGGGCGTCACCCGGCGGGCCGCCAGGACGCCGGAGATGCGCGCCTTCCGGGACTTCTCCGACCCCCCGGCGCGGCCGGGCGTCGCCCGCGCTGCCCTCGCCCTGTGCCTGCTCGCCGGCGTGGTCGGGATGTGGATCCCCGGCCTGGGCCTCGAACTCGAGGGCGGGCTCGCCCAGCGGACGGCCTTCGCGTTCGCCGGGAACCTCTTCCTCCTCTGCCTGCTGCTGCTGATGGGGCCGTGGGTGCTCACCCCGCTGATGAGGCTCTGGACGGCGCTGGTGCCCTCGCGCGGCGTCGCCTGGCACCTGGCCGTGCAGTCGTGCCGGGCCCGCGCGACGAGGAGCGTCACCACGGTGCTGCCCTTCGCGCTCTCCCTGTCGTTCGTCGGCCTCTTCATGGTGATGGGGAAGGTCATGCCCGGAGGCAACGCCGGGCTGGACAACATCCTGGTCGTGCTGGGCTGGGTCTTCGTCGTGTCCTGGGTCGGGGGCCTCGCCGTGATCGCCCTCGTCGGGCGGGAACGCGCCCGCGACTGCGCCGTCGTGACGGTGGCCGGTGCGCGGCCGGGCGTGGTCACCCGGTCGATGGTCTACGAGGGGGCGATCTACGCGGGGACGGCGATCGTCTTCGGCGCGCTGTTCGTCGCCGTGTCGAGCCTCACCACCGCCCTCGGAGCCCGGACCGACGCCGTCCGGGTCCTGGCGGGCCTCCCCTGGGCCACCCTCGGGGCGCTCGCCGCCGCGACGCTGGTCACCACCTGCCTCGCGCTGGTCCTGCAGGCGGCCCGGGTGTCGCGCACGGTCGCGGTCCGGGCACTGCGCTCGTGAACCGGGGCGCGGCGCTCGTGAACCGGGGCGCGGGAACCCGCACCACCATGCCCGTTCATGCTCGTTGACGAAGGAAGAACCCGATGGAACCGACCACCCGCACGCTTCTCGCCCTCGGCGGAGCCGCCCTCCTCGGCCTCGCCGCCACGGCCTGCACCACGGACGGCGCCTTGACCGACGCGACCGTGGAATCGAAGTCCTTCGACTTCGCCGGCGGCAGCCTGACCGTCGACTCCGGTTCCGCCGACCTCGCGCTGGTGGCCGCCGACATCGAGGACGTTCAGGTGGAACGACGGGTCAGCGGCACGAAGGTCGGCGGGGAGGTGGGGTCCGGCTGGCAGCTCGAAGGGGGCACGCTCACACTCTCGCTGGACTGCACGGGGATCTCGGTGGGCTGCGGCGCGAAGTACACCGTGAAGGTGCCGCGCGCCGTCGCCGTCACCGCCGAGAGCGGCAAGGGGCGCATCGAGGCCACCGGCTTCACCGCGGACTTCTCGGCCCGGACCGCCGGCGGCGACGTCCGGCTGTCGGACCTCCACGGAGCCAGGCTGGCCCTGCAAGGCGGAGACGGAAGCATCAAGGGCGACGGGATCTCCGCCCGGTCCGTCAGCGTCACCTCGCGCAACGGCACCGTCGACCTGCGCCTGGCCGCCGTGCCCGACCTGGTCGACGTGCAGAGCAGGGACGGCGACGTCGAGCTGGGCCTGCCGGAATCGACGTACGCGGTCCGCACGGCCGCGAAGAAGGGCGACGTCACCGTGAACGTCGCGAAGGACGACGCGAGCGGCCGTTCCGTGGCCGTCCGGACCCGCAACGGCAGCATCGCCATCGGCAAGGGCGGGAAGCCCTGACCGCCGCGCGGCAACCGGGCCGGAAGCCTTCGATCGAGCGCGAAAGCCGAACAGGAAAGTCGAACAGGAAAGAACGAATGCCAAGCAACTCCCTCTCCGGAATCAGGACACCTCGGGTACGGCGGCGTACCGCCCTGGCGCTCGCCGCTTCGATGACGGCCGCCGTGGCGATGACGGCGTGCTCCCACGACTCCACGGACGACTCGGCCTCTCCCGCACCGGGTGCCGCACGGGTGAGCGCCGACCTGCAGAAGCTCATGAGCACCGCGCCGTGGTCGTCGGGCCAGTGGGGCCTGCAGGTCGCCGACCTGCAGACCGGGAAGGTCGTCCAGTCCAAGGGCGCCGATTCCCGGTTCATGACCGGTTCGACGGCCAAGACCTTCGCGGTCGGTGCCGCGCTCGACGTCCTGGGTGACGACCATCGCTTCCGTACGCCCGTGGTGCGTTCGGGTACGGTCTCCGCGGACGGGCGGCTCTCCGGCGACCTCATCCTGGTCGGGAGCGGCGACCTGGCACTCGGCGGGCGGACCACCGCGTCAGGCGGACTGGACGTCCCCGACTTCGACCACTACGACGCCAACGCCGTCCCCGGCATGGCGACCATCACCGCAGAGGACCCGCTGGCGGGCGTCAACGAGCTGGCCCGACAGGTCGCAGCCAGCGGAGTCCGCCACGTCGACGGCGACGTGGTGATCGACAACCGACTCTGGGATCCGGTGTCGATCGGCGGGCTGCCGGTCACCCCGACCATCGTCAACGACAACCTGATCGACGTGCTCATCACGCCGGGCGCACCCGGCGAGCCGGCCAAGGTCGACTGGCGCCCGAAGACGGCCGCCTTCGGCGTCGACGCGCAGGTGACGACCACACCCGCCGGAAGCAAGCCGGCGGTGACGACCGAAAGCGTGAGCCCCGGTCACATCCGGGTCCGGGGTTCCGTGTCCGCGGACGCGAAGGCCCCCTTCGTGACGACCTACCAGGTCCCCGACCCGGCGGCGTTCGCCCGCACCGTCCTCATCGAGGCACTCGCCAGGAACGGCGTCAGCGTGTCCGCCCCCTCGCTGGGAGCGAACCCCGACAGCAGGCTCCCCCCGTCGGCGGAAGTGAACTCGCTGCCCGTATCGGCGACCTACACCTCTCCGCCCTTCAAGGAGTACGCGAAGCTGATCAACAAGGTCAGCCACAACCTCGGGGCGAACCTGCTGCCGCCGCTGATGGCGGCACACAACGGGCAACGAACCTATGCGGACGGCATGAAGACCGAGAAGGAGTTCCTCGCCCGCTCAGGAGTGGACCCGAACTCGGTGAGCCTCGTCGACGCCCAGGGCCTCCCCGGCGACAAGGCGACGCCGACCGCCCAGGTGGCGCTGCTGCGGCACCTGGCACGACAGGACGACTTCGACGTCTTCTACGACTCCATGCCGAACATGGGCGTCGACGGCTCGCTCGCCGACGTCATCGACCGCGCCGACCCCGCCGCAGGACACATCCGCGCGAAGACCGGCACCCTGGTCAGCCCCTACCAGGGCAAGCTGGCCCTCGGCACGAAGGCGCTCGCAGGCTACATCGATGCGAAGGACGGCCACCGCTACGCCTTCGCGATCTACGTGAACAACATCCCGGTGCCCAGCGACTCCGTGAGCGATGCCATCGACCTCGCACTCAAGGCCAACAAGCAACTGGGAGCGATGGCCGCCACCATCTACAAGTCGCCCAAGGCGTGAAGGCCATCCTGACCTGGTTCGAAGACGACCAGGACTCCAACGCCGTTGCCTCTACCGGCGGCGGCGTGCTGCAGGCCTGTCTTCCATGGCGTGGATCTCGACGGTAAGGGCATGGGTCCGGGTGGTTTGCGGGTGTTCTCCCGCGTTCGGCCCGTACGTGCTCGTCGGGTTCTCGCGGCCGCGGGCCTTGACTCGCCGGCGCCGCGCGGTGGACGGCAGGTTGTCCAAGGCCACCATCCGGCCGATCGGTACGGGCAATGGCACGCACCCCCAGCTTCGCAGATTTCCGGAGGTCAGCGGCGGTAAAGACGTTCTGCAGGGCGTCCGTCAGCACTGCACAGGAATGAGATGCGACAGTGCCTTCGTTCAGGCTGCGGCTTCGCCGGGGGTCTCATCCTCTGAGGAGTCCTTCGGAAAGAACCACCGGCGAACCAAGGTGTAACCAGGCGGAAGGTTGTTACCCGTCAATTCCTTGTACCTCGCGTTGGCCTTCTCACTGGCATGCTGACCGGCAGGGAGCCTTCGCAGGAAGGGGTCGCGGTCATAGTCGCTGGAGGACCAACGAGTCTGGTCCGTAGCTTCGGGGGCGGAGAGTTGCTCCTGGCCCTCGGCATCCTCGGAGTCCCGCCCCTCGGCGAGACTGGTGACGATGATGGCGAGGGCCACGACGCAGACTGCACCGCCGATGGCGGTGATCTTCGGCTTGTGCTTCCTGTACAGGCTTTTCGCGTTCTCGACGAAGGAGGCGGGCTCGTCGCCCTCGGGCGTGGAGTCATTCACGCGCACAGATCTACCGGAACCATCCCTCACCTGTCAGGTGGTTACCACCATAGCCCGATCAAGTGCAGTAACCGCCCTTCGCCGTTGGGGGCCCAGGTCCGACACCCCGGGAAAGGCCCTACCCGGACACCCAGCCGAACTGTCCCTGCCCACCTCGGCGTAGAAGCGGAGTACCTGCCCCCATGTCAGACCAGGAACGCGTCATCCGGATCCGCCGCCCCTACCTCGACCTGATCGCCGCCGGCACCAAGACCATCGAGGTACGCGTCGGCTACCCCAGCATGCGCAGGATCCGTCCGGGACAGACCCTCGTCTTCGAATCCGGCGACACCCACTGCCGCACCCACGTCACCGGCATCACGGAGTACCCGAGCTTCGACGCGATGCTCGACACCGAGGACCCGGAGGCGATCGGCTCCGAGGGAATGAGCCGGACCGAACTCCTCACCGCCTGCCGCGAGATCTACCCACCCGAGAAGGAACAGCTCGGCGTCCTCGCGATCCACCTGCGACTCACCCCGTAACCAGGGGACGGCCAGCCTCGCCGCGCAGGAAGTCGGCCGGGCCGACTTCCTGCGCGCGGCGGATGACACCTCCCCGAGGAGTACGCCGCCGGCCCGGCCCTGGCCGTCAAGGAGCTCGGCGCCCGCACCCCTGGCGCGTTCCTCTTCGGATACCGTGACGCTTGAAGAGGTGTTCAGACGGAAGGCGGGATTGTGGCCGGGTTCGAGGTACCAGGGCCGGAGCCGGACTGGCAACCGGCGCCGAGCCCCCCGTACTACACCGGGAAGAACCCCGCCTTCCAAGAGGGCATGTGGGAGTACGCGGCCGCCTCGTTCCGGCTTGTGGCAGGGCTGAAGCCGCCGCTGGAGGCACTGGCGGCCCGCCTGCGGCTGACAGTCGAACGCAGCTGGGAAGACCTGGGAGCCGTCGATGTCGCCATGTTCCGCATCCAGCGCGTGGACTTCGCGCTCAGCCGGCTCGAAGGCGGGGTCGAACCGAGCACGTTCGTGTGGGTGAGCCGGTCCGAGCCGGACGCCGACGCGGCACTGGGGATCCTGCTCGGCGCACTCGGCATCGGCCTCGAAGCGCTGACGTTCCGCGGTGACATGGAGACGGGCTTCGAACGCTTCGACGGCTCCTCGCGGTAGGCCCGGCCCTGGCCGCGTGGACCCTGTCGGGCCGCGGCAGTCGCGGCGCAGCCGACGCCGACGCGGTTCCTGAGTCGATTTCCTACCGGACCCCGGCGGCAGGTGCCGTACGGGTTGCCCCAGAGAGTCGCGTGCCGGTCCTGCGGGGTGGTGGACACCGCCCGGAGCGGCTCGGTGTCCGCGCCGCACGCCTCCAGCCGGCCCCACTGCCAGGGGCGCGGCCCGGCAACCGGGGGGCGGGTCATGTCGGGTGGATGAGGCGGGTTTCGTAGGCGAGGACCACGGCTTGGATGCGGTCGCGGAGTTCGAGCTTGTGGAGGATGCGGCCCAGGTGGGACTTCACGGTGGCCTCCGCGAGGTGCAGGGTGGCGGCGATCTCGGTGTTGGACAGGCCGCGGCCGACCTGGACGAGTACCTCGCGTTCGCGGGTGCTGAGCCGGTTCAGCCGCTCGTCGTGGTCGGGGTCGCGGCCGTCGGGGATGTGCGGGCGGAGGTTGTCCAGGAGGCGGCGGGTGATCCGCGGGGAGAGTACGGCGTCGCCCGCGGCGACGTTGCGGATCGCGGTGAGGAGTTCCTCGGGGCGGGCGTTCTTCAGCAGGAAGCCGGAGGCTCCGGCGTTGAGTCCGGCGAAGGCGTACTCGTCCAGGTCGAAGGTGGTGAGGATGAGCACTCTGCTCTGCGGGGAGGCCGCGATGAGCTGCCCGGTCGCCTCGATGCCGTCGGTTCCGGGCATCCGGACGTCCATGAGGACGACGTCGGGGCGCAGTTCGCGGGCGAGGCGTACGGCCTGGGCGCCGTCGGCGGCTTCGCCGACCGGTGCCATGTCGGGCTGGGCTTCCAGGACGGTGCTGAAGGCCATCCGGAGGAGTGCTTCGTCGTCGGCGATCAGGATGCGGATCGTCATGCGGGCGGCGCTCCGGCGCTGTCGAGGTGGAGGCGGGTGTGGACCCGCCAGCCGCCGTCGGGAAGCGGTCCGGCGTGCAGTGTGCCCCCGTAGGCGGCCGAGCGTTCGCGCATGCCGGGGATGCCGTGGCCGGGCGGCACGACGACGGCAGCGGTGGCGGCGGCGGGCTGGGGCGGGTGGGGGCCGGTGTCGGTGACGTCCACGGTGACGGTCGCGGCCGCGCAGTGGATCCGGACCGTCGCGCGGGTGCCGGCGGGTGCGTGCTTGAGGGTGTTGGTCAAGGCTTCCTGTACCAGGCGGTAGACGGTGAGTTGGGCGGTGGCGGGGATGTGGGCGTGGCCGCCGTGGACGTCGAGGCCGGTGGGCAGCCCGGCGGCGCCCATCTGGTCGGCGAGGGCGGCCAGTTGGGCGATGCCGGGCAACGGGTGGCGCCGCGCGTCGGGTTCGTCGGTGCGCAGGACGCCCAGCGAGCGGCGCATGTCGGTCAGGGCCTGCCGGCCGGTCTCGGAGATCTGGAGCATCGCGGTGGTGGCCTTGTCGGGCGACCGGTGCTGGGCGTAGACGGCGGCGTCGGTGAGCGCGACCATGACGGACAGGTTGTGGGTGACGATGTCGTGCATCTCCCGGGTGATGCGCGCCCGTTCCTCGGCGACGGCCAGTCGCGCCTGCTGTTCCTGTTCGTGTTCCAGGCGTGCGGCCCGCTCCTCCAGGGCGGCGAGGTAGGCGCGCGTGGTGCGCACGTTCACGCCGAGGACGGCGGCGGCGACGGCCAGCGCGGTGACCGCGACGAAGGGGGTCAGGAACGCGCCGTCCGTCGACCAGCGCAGGCAGGCCAGCACTGCCCCGGCCTCCACGGCGGCGCCGGCGACGAGCGTGCCGCGCCGGCCCGAGTTCGCCGCCACCGTGTAGAGGGCCACCAACAGGGCGACGTCGGCGGGCAGTTGGACATCGGCCAGCCATTGGACGAGGGCCGCGGCCGCCACGGCGGCGAACACCGTGCGCGGGGCCCGGCGCCGCCACAGCAGGGGCAGCGTGAGGGCGGCGGTGAGGGCCGCGGCCACCGACAGCTCGTGCGGCGCGCGGGTGGTCGCGACGTTGAGGAGCAGGAGCGTCGCCAGCAGGGCGTCCCACGCGGTGGGCGGCAGCCGGGAGCGCCAGCGCGCGGCGACTCTCAGCGGTCGCGCGGCTCGTGCGGCTCGTGCGGCTCGTGCGCAGGCGAGGTCGGCGTAGCCGGTCAGCCGTGCGGCTGTCCTCGCCCACCGGGCCCGCACGCGGACGCGCACCGGCGCCTGGTTCCGGTGGGCGTGGCCGGGTTCGGCGGCCGCCTCGGTCATCGCACGTCCCTGTCGATTCGGCGTCAAGGCGGCCCCGGGTCCGGCACGTCCGGCACGTCCGGCACGTCCGGCACGTCGGGCACGTCGGGCACGGGGACCGTACGCCTGCGCGGCCCCGGGTGCGTGCCGCCGCCCCGGCACGTACCGCGGCCCTGTCACGGTAGGCCGCCGGCCCCGCGCGGCGCATGAGCCCACCGTCTGATCGCCCCGCGCCGGCATACGACCGCAGGAGGAGTCCCGCCACCTCCCGTGGTCGCAGCGCGCCCGCCGCTCCGGCCCGCCCGGCTGCCACCGCGGTCGTACCCGGACCGCCGCGGACCGCACCCCTGGTGGCACGCGGCGGCGACCGGTGGCCGATGCGGCGGCGCGCGCCCGGCGCCGAGCATGGCCAGGTGACCGAGATCATCCCGGGACTGCCCATGTCCCCCCTGGAAATCCTCGCCCTGCTGGCCGCCCTCGCGCTGGTGACGGCACGCTGGCTTCCCCCCGCCGCCCGCCCGCGCGCCACGATCGCGGCGGGGGCGGTCCTCGTGCCGTGCGCGATCGCGCTGGGCGCGGCGGGCGTCCGCTGGCAGCTGCTGCCGGTCCTGGCGGGCGCCGCCCTCGCCTCGCCGTTCGCCCTCGCTCCCCTGCTGCGACCGCTGCGCCGCCGTACCGGACGGCCGGCGTGGCGGGCCCGCTGGTGGCTGGCGCTGCCGGGGTCGGCGGCCTGCGTCGGCCTGATCGCCACGGGCCCGGTGGCCGCCTGGGCCTTTCCCGTCCCCGTGTTCCCCGAGCCGTTGGGCGGCTTCGCGGTCGGCACCCGCGTGGTGCAGTGGACCGACCCGCACCGCCCCGAGACCTTCACCGCCGACCCGAACGACCTGCGCACCGTCGTGGTCCAACTCTGGTACCCCGCAGGGGAGATCCCCGCGGGCGCGCAGCGGGCCCAGTACCTCGGACGCACCGCGCAGGAGGCGCGCACCGTCTCCGGGGCCCTCGCCCGGGGCGTCGGCCTGCCGGGCTTCCTGGTCGACGGTGTCCCGCGCGCCCGCAGCCGTTCGGTCTTCGACGCCCCGGTGGCCGGCGGCGGCGAGCGGTTCCCGGTCGTGCTGTTCTCCCCCGGGTCGGGCGGGGTGCGCACCCAGAACACCGCGTGGGCGGAGGAACTGGCCAGCCACGGCTACGTGGTGGCCGCCCTCGACCACCCGTACGACTCCGCCGCCGTCGTCCTCGCCGACGGCCGGACGATCGGCACCGAGACCGCCTCCAGCGGCGACCGGGACAGGGACGACGAGCTGGCGGCCGGCTGGACGGCCGTCCGGGCCGGCGACCTCGGCTTCGTCCTCACCCAGCTGGACGCGCTGGAGCGCGGCGGGATCGCCGACCCGCTGACCGGACGCCTGGACACCGGCCGGGTCGCGGTGACCGGCCACTCCATGGGCGGCGCCGCCGCCCTGCAGGCGGCCCGGCAGGACCGCCGCTTCGCCGCCGTCGTCGACCTGGACGGCTACCCCCACGGCCCCACCGCGCCCGCCCTCGACCGGCCGACGCTCGCGCTCACCCAGGCCATCACCCCGGACAGCGACCCGCGCTACCTGCCCCGCCTCACCGAGGCGCTCGACTCCAGCACCGCGCCGAGCTACCGGCTCACCGTCCCCGGCGCCGCCCACCTCACCTTCATGGACGGCCCCCTGTACCTGCCGCCCGTGCCCTCGCTCGTCGGCACCCTGGGCCGCACCGGGGGCCCGCGCACCGTCGCCGCGGCCACCCTCGCCTTCCTGGACGTCGTCCTGCGGGACAAGCCCGGCGACCCGGCCGGCGCCCTGCGCTCCTACGGCGACCTCACCGTCCACCGCCCGGGCACCCCCGGCTGACGCCGGGTGACGAAGGGCCCCCGTCAGGGCAGTTGTCGCGAACGCCCGTTCTGTGCGTGACCGTTGTGGTACGTTCCGTAATCCAACCGAAAACAGGCGACCCCGGCGGTGCGCTAACACCCCGGGGTCCGGCAACAGGAGCTGACACTCCCGATGCGCGTCCATCGTAGCGCCCACGTGCGCGACTTCACCGTGCTGCCCAACGCCGTACTCCAGTACCGACGGCTCTCCTACACCGCCCGCGGCCTGCTCGCGGACCTCCTCTCCCGGCCCGACGGCTGGCGCGAGGACGGCCGACACATGGCCGACACCAGCCCCCAGGGGCGCGGCGCGATCCGCAGGGCCCTGAAGGAGCTGGCCGACGCCGGGTACTACCGGGTCGAGAAGATCCGCCTGCCCGACGGCACGATCATCACCGAGACCCACGTCTACGACGTCCCTCGGGCCGCAGCGCCGAGTACCACCCGCCCGGTCCCCGGTGAAGCGAGCACCGGCCGCGCTGACACCCTTTCAAAGGACCGGCACCAAGAACCCACCCTCCCCGCCGAACCGCCCGTCGAACCGCCCGACGGGCGGGCGGACGGGCAGTCCGACGAGCAGCTCCGCGAGGCGGTCGCCACGCTGTTCCGGGTGATCCGCCCCGAACCGCGCCTGCGCCTGGGCGAGGCCGAAGCCCGCGCACTCGCTCCCCTCGTCGCCCGGTGGCTGGAACGCGGCAGCACCGCCGCCGACCTCGCCCAGGCCCTGCTGCCGGGCCTGCCCGCCCCGATGCACTCGGCGGTCGCCGTCCTCCGCCACCGCCTGGAGCACAAGCTGCCGCCCGCCCCAAGCACCGTACGGACCGGGGCACTTCGGTACGCCGAGTGCGCGGCGTGCCACGACCCGGTGCCCGAACCCGGCATCTGCGGCCCCTGCGCGGGCCTCGCCCCCCGCCCCGTCGCGGTCGGCGGCGGCGAGGCGGCCACCCGCCCCGGCGCGGCCCGTGCCAGGGCGGCGCTGCGGGCCGCCCGGGCGGCCGGCCCGCACCCGGGCGGCCTTGCCACCTGCCGCTGAGCCCGGAGGCGTGTGCCGCTCCGCCCCGTGCCGGAACCCCTCGGCGAACACCCTGGAGGCCATGTACCGCTCCCCACCGGGGATTTGCGCGGGCGGGGAGCCCGGTGGCGCGGTTCCGGCGGGCGTGCGGCGCATGCGGTCCCATCACGGGACGGACCGCCGAGTCCTCCGCGGAAAGCCGGTTGGTCACCCACTGGGTCCAGCGCCACCCCGGTTTCGACACCGGGGCGGCGGCGTGCGGATCGAGGGCGGAAGCCCGGGCGGCACGGGGTGCCGCGTGGGTGCTGCCGTCCTTGGCGCTCGCCCTCTTCCTGATCCGTACGCGCAGCGGCTGGTATTACTGGGGTATGCAGGAAGAGACGGCACGCTCCGCGATCGACACGTTCATCTCCGCGTTCAACGCCTCGGACGACACCTATGTGACGGCCCTGCTCTCCCAGGCCCTGACCTCCGACGTGGTCTTCTGGGGGCCGTTGGGCCGCAGCGAGGGAATCGCGGCGGTCGAGCAGTTCGTGCTGGACATCCGGCGCCACCCGGCGGGAACCGGCACGATGACGCGCTGCTCGGCGGTGGACATGCCCGGCGAGTGGGCCCGCTACCAGTGGGTCTTCACCACGCCGGACGGAGGCCCCCGCCTGGCGGGGACGGACGTCGTCCACCTGCGGCGGAGCCTCATCGACCAGGTCATCGTCTTCGCCGGGGAGATCGAGCCGTCCGCCTCCTGACGAACCGCCCGGGCAGCGCCGCGGGCGGGCGTCAGCGCGGGGAGCCGTAGCGGAGGTCCACGAGGGCGCCGGTCAGGCCGCCGAGCGTGAGGGCGGGGACGACCGCCGGCCAGGGGTCTCCGGTCAGCGCTCCGGAGAGCATCACCAGGGCGATGACGGCCGCTGCGACGGCGCGGGCCGGCAGCGAGCGCGGCAGCAGCGCTACGGGCGCACCGGCGCGGTGCCGTCGGGCCAGTCTGACGGCGAGCAGGACCAGTGCGGCCAGCAGGAGCGGCGGCACCATCGCGTGCGTGGAGATCCCCATGGCCTTCGCCCTTCTGGACGGCTGGGTGCGAACATACACCCCCGACTCCCCTGCCCACCGCCCCCGGTGACAGCGAACGGCCCGGCGCCGGGCCGTTCGGCGAAGGATCGGCCGGCCGAGTACGGCGAGGGACCCGGGGCGGGCCTCGCTACGGGTTGACGGGGCCGAAGATGGTGGTCGGCTTCGGCTGCTTGGGGGTCTCCAGGCTCTGCAGGCAGAGGGTGTACTTGTCGCTGCCGTGCTTGGAGGTGAAGTAGCCGTCGGCGGTGGGGTACTTGCGGCAGGCGTTCTCGCCGTCGGTGGTGTCGTTCTCGCGGCCGACGACGCGGGCCTCGGCCTTCGGGTCGGAGCAGGGGACCACGTCGATGTCGGGGTTGCTGTCGACGACGCCGGGCAGGGCGGCGGCGATCGGGTTGTTGTTGTGGATGCAGTCGCCGGCCTTGGCGAACTCGGGGTCGCGCTTGGCCATGACGACGATCAGCGGGATCAGGACCGCCGGGACGAGCAGGCCGACGATGGCGGGCCGCAGGTACACCGGCTTGCCGGGGTCCGCCGGCGGGCGGGGCGCGCCGGCGGACAGGGCGCGAAAAACTTGGATCAGGGGACCTCGGGAGCGCTTGGAACGGCCCCGTACGCGGCCCCGGCGGGGGCGGGGCCGCGCTCCGGCGGGCGTCCGGGACCCCTGCGGCGGGCGCCCGCGGGCAGGCGCTCACACGCCCGCCTGCGGCCTCGGCAAACAGGCTCTGACCTGGCGTTATGCCGAAATTCGCCTAGGCTGTGGAGCTCTGCCGGACACCTTCGGAGGGGACATCGTGAACGAGGAGAAGACCGGGTACGAGGCCGCCCGCATCCAGGTGTGGGAGGGCCTGGAAGCCGTGCGGAAACGGCCGGGGATGTACATCGGCTCGACCGGTGAGCGCGGCCTGCGCCAGCTGGTGTTCGAGGTCGCCGACCGGGCGGTGAGGGAGGTCCTGGCCGGGCGCGCCGGCCGCGTCGACATCACCCTCACCTCCGACGGTGGCGTGCGCGTCGCCGACGACGGCCCGGGCGTCCCCGTCCGCGGGGCGGAGGGCACCGGTGAGCCCGACCTCGACACCCTGCTGACCCGTCTGAACGCCGGAGCGGGGCCCGGTCGCGGCCGCAGCGACCTGGCGCTCGGGCACTGGGCCGCGGGCCCGGCCGCCGTCAACGCCCTGTCGGGCCGGATGACGGCCGAGGTGCGGCGCGAGGGGGTGCGCTGGGAACGGGAGTACGCGCGCGGCACGGCCGTCACCCCGCTCACCGACGCGGTCCCGGCGACCGGCAGCGGGACCGTCCTCACCTTCTGGCCGGATGCCGAGGTCTTCGGGACGACGGAGTTCTCCTTCGACGACCTGGCGGACCGATTCCGTGAACTGGCCTTCCTCAACCGCGAGTTGGACATCTCACTGACCGACCGGCGCGGGCCCGGCGAGCCCAGGTCCGAGCGGTTCCACTCCCCCGGCGGGGTACGGGACTTCGTCGCATTCCTCGACAACCGGGACGCGGCGCCCGCCGCCACGGGCACCCTCGCCTTCGAGGGCGAGGACCCGCGGATGGCGGGGACGGTGGAGGTGGCCCTGCGCTGGCGCGCCGGCGGCGAGGAGCGGGTCCGGAGCTTCGCCAACAGCCGGCCCACCCCGCGCGGCGGCACCCATGAACTCGGCTTCCGCGACGGGGTGGCGGCCGCGCTCGACGCGTACGCGCGCAAGCGGCTCCGGCCGGCCCCGGCGGAACCCGGCCTGAGTGCCGGGCAGGCCTGGGCGGGCCTGACGGCGGTCGTGTCGGTGAAGCTCGACGAGCCCGAGTTCCACGGCTCCACTCTGGACGTGCTCGGCAACACCGCCGTGCGCGCCTGCGTCGCCGAGGCCGTCCGACGCCACCTGGACGCCTGGCTGGAGGAGCACCCGCAGCAGGCCGCGGCCGTCGTCGAACGCCTCGTCCGGGGCGCCTGAGCAGCACCCGGCCCGCCTGCACGGCCCCGGCCGCCTGAGCGGCACCCGGCCCCGCCGCCTCCCTCAAGGCGGCGGGACCGGGAGGCCAAGGACCCTGTCAGGCCGGGCGGATGCCCGGGTTGCCGGCCTCGGTGGTGAAGGAGGCGGCGGTGGACAGGGTGCCGCCGGGGCGGGTGATGTGGGAGACGACGCGGTAGTCGGCGCGGGCCCGGTGGCGGTCCAGGGTGAGCACGGTGTAGCCGCGGCGCCCGTCGTAGAACTTCATGTGCGGGTTGGCCGCCATGAGGTTGCCCCAGTTGGACGGCTTCTCCTCGCCGTCGCCGTCGCTGCTGATCGAGGTGCCGACGAACTCCACGCCCACCGTGCGGGAGTTGGGGTCGTTGAAGTCGCGCTTGACGTCCAGGGCGTAGGCCACGTGAACGTCGCCGGTAAGCAGCACCAGGTTCTTGACGCCGGACTGGTCGACGGCCTTCAGGAAGCGCTCGCGGGCGGCGGGGTAGCCGTCCCAGGCGTCCATGGAGAGCTTGGAGCGCTCGGCGGTGGTGTTCTTGCGGCGGGAGAAGACGACCTGCTGGGGGATGACGTTCCAGGTGGCCTTGGAGTGGCGCAGGCCGTCGGCGAACCAGCGTTCCTGGGTGGCGCCCATGAGGGTGCGCTTGGGGTCGTCGGACTCGGGGGTGGGGTACTGCCAGCCGTCGCCGTTGGCCTGGTCGTCGCGGTACTGGCGGGTGTCGAGGATGTCGAACTGGGCCAGCTGGCCGTAGTGGACGCGCCGGTAGAGGGTCAGTTCGGTGCCGCGGGGCTGGGGCATGCGCAGCGGCTGGTTCTCCCAGTAGGCGCGGTAGGCGGCGGCGCGGCGGGCGACGAAGGGGGCCGGGTCCTGGTTCTTCTCGGGGATGCCGGCGGCGTAGTTGTTCTCGACCTCGTGGTCGTCCCAGGTGACGTACCAGGGGTGGGCGGCGTGGGCGGCCTGGAGGTCGGGGTCGTTCTTGTAGAGGGAGTAGCGCAGCCGGTAGTCCTCGAGGGTGGTGGTCTCGTGGTTGAAGTGGGCGGCGAGGGTGCGGTCGGTGTACTTGCGGTCGCCGCCGGCGGCGTCGATGCCGTACTCGTAGATGTAGTCGCCGACGTGGAAGACGGCGTCCAGGTCCTCGCCCGCGAGGTGGCGGAAGGCGGTGAAGTAGCCGTCCTCGTAGGCCTGGCAGGAGACGAAGGCGATGCGGGCGCTGTCGAGCTTGCGGCCGCGCGGCGGGGCGGTGCGGGTGCGTCCGACGGGGCTGGCCCAGGTGCCGACGGTGAAGCGGTACCAGTAGGTGCGGGCGGCGTCGAGGCCGTCGACGTCGACGTGGACGGCGTAGTTGAACTCGGCGTGGGCGCGGGCGGTGCCGCGGCGCTCGACGCGGCGGAACTTCTCGTCGCGGGCGATCTCCCAGCCGACCCGGACGGAGCCGGTGGGCGGCAGGCCGGCGCCGGGCTCCAGCGGGCGGGGGGCCAGGCGGGTCCAGAGCACGACGGCGTCGGAGGTGGCGTCGCCGGAGGCCACGCCGAGGGTAAAGGGATCGTCGCCGATGGCGCGCGGGGCGATCTCGTTGTCGGCGGCGTGCGCGGAGGGCAGGTTGACGCTGAAGGCGAGCGCGGCGGCGGCCGAGGTGACGGTGAGGAAGCGGCGCCGGTCCAGGCGGGAGGCGGCCTCGCGCAGCATCCGGTCGGGCGTGGGGTGGTCGTCGGGGCGGGTCATGGGGGTGGTGGCCTTTCGCTGCTCGGGGGGTGTGCGAAGGGAATTGGAGTGGACCGCCCGGTACGGCGGGGGTCGGGATTCCGGCAGCAGAGTGATCATCCGGTGCGAGAGCCGTGAAGGTCCGGCAGTTCCGGCGGATCCCCTCGAACAGGGGTGAAAGGGATCAGACGACTTCCAGGTTGGCCATCATTCCCATGTCCTCGTGCTCGGCGTTGTGGCAGTGGAAGAGGTAGCGGCCGCGGTAGCCGTCGAAGCGGGTGATGATCTCCGCGGACTCCCCCGGGCGCAGCGAGACGGTGTCCTTGAGGCCGGCGTCGTGGGGCAGTGGGGGTCGGCCGCCGCGGGTGAGGACGCGGAAGCCCACGAGGTGGAGGTGGACGGGGTGGTGGACGTCGGCGATCAGGCGCCAGATCTCGGTGTCGCCGAGGGGGACGGTGACGTCGGTGCGGGCGGGGTCGAAGGGGCGGCCGCCGATGAGCCAGCCGTGGCCGCCGTTCATGCGGCCGGCGCGGAAGGCGAAGTCCCGTGTGCGGACGGCGTCTTCGCGCCGCCAGTCGGGCAGGTCGGTGGCGAGGCGGGGCGGGATGCGGCTGTCGTCGGCGGGGGCGGGGCGGGCGATGCGGAAGGCCATGACGTCGCGGGTGCGGCCGGTGCCGAGGCGGTTGACGATCCGGACCAGGGAGCCGACGGGGGCGGCGGCGAAGTCGACGACGAGGTCGTAGCGTTCGGCGGGGGCGACGGGCAGGCTCCGGTGGGTGACGGGGGCGGTGAGCAGGCCCTGGTCGGCGCCGATCTGGACGAGGTCGAGGCGGCGGCCGTCCTCGGTGCGGGCTTCGAGTTCGTAGTGGCGGGCGTTGGAGGCGTTGAGCAGGCGCAGGCGGTGGCGGGCGGCGTCGGTCTCGTGGACGGGCCAGGGGGCGCCGTTGACGAGGACGACGTCGCCGAGGACGCCGGCGAGGTGGGGTTCGGTGACGCCGGGGCGGTCGCGCAGGGCGGGGTCGAGGGAGGGGTAGGTCAGGGCGCCGTCGGCGGTGAAGGCGCGGTCGGTGATCATCAGGGGGATCTCGTGGGGGCCGGCGGGCAGGCCGAGGGCGTCCTCGGCGTCGTCGCGCACGATGTGCAGGCCGGCGAGGCCGCGCCAGAGGGCGGGGGCGGTGAAGTCCATGCGGTGGTCGTGGTACCAGAGCAGGGTGGGGCGCTGGTCGTTGGGGAAGGTGTAGTCGCGTCGCAGGCGGCTGGTGACGGCGCGGGGGTCGGCCATGCCCGTACCCGTGCCGCCGCCGTGGCCGCCCGCGCCGTCCATGCCGGGCATGCCGGGCATGGTCTGGGGGGTCTGGGGCCAGGCGGCGGGCAGGACGAGGTCGGTGGGGTAGCCGTCGGAGTCCGCGGGGGTGCGGCCGCCGTGCAGGTGGACGACGGTGGGCACCGGCAGTTCGTTGCGGTGGGTGACGGTGACGGGCCGGCCGCGGCGGGCCTCGATGGTGGGGCCGGGGAAGGAGCCGCCGTACGTCCACAGCGGGGTGCGCAGGCCGGGCAGGATCTCGGCGCTGGTCTCGCGCTGGACGATCTCGTAGCGGTCGGTGCCGCCGTCGGTGGAGACGGGCCTGGCGACGGCGGGCAGCGGCAGCGGCACCTGGTAGGGGGGCGGCAGGGCGGCGGCGGTGCGCAGTTCGGCGCCGGTGGTGGCGGGGCGGCGGGCGAGGGTGGCGGCGCCGGCCAGCGAGGCGGTGGTGAGCAGGCCGAACGCTCCGCCGATGCCGAGGATTTGACGGCGCGTCAGGTTGACGTGGGGTTCAGGCACGGTCGTCGTCCTCCCGGCGGAGGGGCCGGCGCGGGGGCAGCGGGGTGCGCCACAGGGCGATGGTGAGCACGGCGAGGCCGGCGATGGTCGCCACGCCCAGCGGCAGGTGCAGCCACAGGGCGCCTTCCGTTCCGGCGACGTACTGCGCGGTCTCGGCCGCGACCGCGGCGAGGGTGGCGGCCGCCGGCCAGGAGCGGCGCAGCCGGATCCACACCACGAGGGCGGCGACCAGCTGCAGGTAGCCGAGGGCGGTGACGGCGTTGGCGCCGACGGTGTGCCAGCCCAGGGCGTCGTAGTCGCCGCTGAGGTAGACGCCGGCGAAGACGGGCTGGCCGAAGGCGGCGGCGGTGTGGACGGCGGCCACGGTGCGCAGGGTCCGTCCGGCGGGCCCGGTCCGCTCCCCCGGGTCGGTCCCCGCCCGAGGCCCGGTCCGCTCCCCTGTGGCGGGCCGGGCCTCGGGCTCCGGTGGGGTCTGGTGGGCGGCGGTGGCCATGGCGCGGGGTCCTTCCTCGTACAGGGCGTCCGGGCCGGCGCACCGCTGCGGGCGGCGTGCGGCCCGTCCCTGACGCTATGTCTGCCCGGCTATCCTGTCTAAGATCAATATCGCTATGGCGTTATGACCGCTGGGGCATGGGGGCTTTCGTGGACCTGAACACGCTCGCGCAGTTCCTGGCGGTGGCGCGGCTGGAGCACCTGAGCCGGGCGGCGGAGGAACTGCGCGTCGCCCAGCCGTCGTTGAGCCGCTCCATCGCCCGGCTGGAGGCCGAGCTGGGCACCCCGCTGTTCGAGCGCGGCGGGCGGCTGCGGCTGAACGCGGCCGGGCAGCTGTTCCGCGGCTACGTCGAGCGTTCGCTCGGCGAGCTGGAGGCGGGCCGGCGGGCGGTGGCGGAGGCCGCCGGGCAGGGGCTGGGCACGGTGCGGCTGGCCTCGGAGACCTTCCTGGCCTTCAGCGGGCCGCTGGCCGCGTTCAAGCGCGGCCACCCGGGGGTGGAGGTCGAACTGCACCAGCTGCCCGCGCGGGAGACGGCCCGGCGGCTGCGGGCCCAGGACGTCGACCTCGCCGTCGTCTCCCAGCCGATCACCGCCGAGGGCCTGGAGTCGGTGCTGCTGCTGGACGAGGAGGTGGGGCTGGCCGTCGCCCCCGGCCACCCGCTGGCCGGGCGCACCGCGGTCGGCGTCGACGACCTCGCCGACCAGCCGTTCATCGCCGCCCGCCCCGGGCACTGGCAGCGCCGCCTGCTGGAGCGGCTGTTCGCCGCCCGCGGCCTGGAGCCGCGGATCGTCTGCGAGAGCGACGAGGCCGGCGCCATCGCCGAGCTGATCAGCGCGGGCCTGGGCATCGGCCTGGTGCCCGCGCTCTCCCGGCGCACCGCCACCCGCCTGCCGCTGGTGTGGGTCGGCGTCGACGACCCCGACTGCCGGCGCTCCCTGACCCTGTTCTGGGCCTCGGACACGCGCCTGCCCGCCGGCGCCCGCCGGCTGCGCGAGGCGATCGCGGGCTGGGACTGGGCGCGGAGCGGGCAGGCGCAGCGGGGCTTCTGACGACGGGCCCCGCGGGCGGACGTCGCGGCCGGTCCTCGCGGGCGGTGGTGCTACAGCTTGGCGGCCGAGAAGGTGTCGCACTGGGCGAAGTCGCCGCCGCGGTAGCCGGTGGTGAACCAGGCCTTGCGCTGCTCGGCGGAGCCGTGCGTCCAGGCCTCCGGGTTGATCCGGCCGGTGGCCTGCTGCTGGATGCGGTCGTCGCCGACCGCGGCGGCCGCGTCCAGGCCCTGGGCGATGTCCTGGTCGGTGAGCGAGGCGATCAGCGGACGGCCGGTGGAGGCCTGCGGGGTGGTGGTGGCGTGGTGCGCCCACACCCCGGCGTAGCAGTCGGCCTGCAGCTCCAGGCGGACCGAGCCGCTGGCGGCGCCCTGGCGGTCGTTGCCGACCTTCTGCATGGCGCCGGTGAGGGTCTGGATGTGGTGGCCGTACTCGTGGGCGACGACGTAGGACTCGGCGAACGGGCCGCCCTTGGCGCCGAAGCGGGCGGACAGCTCGTTGAAGAAGCCCAGGTCGAAGTAGGCCTTCTTGTCGCCGGGGCAGTAGAACGGGCCCACCGCCGAGGTCGCCGGCCCGCAGGCGGTGGAGACCTGGCCGGTGAACAGCACCGTCTCGGCGTTCTTGTACGGGATCTTGGCGGCGCGCGGCAGCTCGGTGCGCCAGAACTCCTGGAGGCTGTTGGTGACGGCCACGATCCGGCAGTCCTGGCGCTTGTTGGCGTCGGCGCCGGTCTTGCAGGCCTGCTGCACCTCGCCGGCGGTGCGGGTGCCGGTGGAGGAGTTGGAGGAGCCGGAGCCGGAGGACAGGCCCAGCAGCTGCGGGTCGACGCCGAGGACGACCGCGAACAGCACCGCGAGCAGGCCCACGGCCCCGCCGCCGATGGCGACCTTCCCGCCCGGGATGCCGCGCCGGTCGTCCACCTGCGAGGTGTCGAGGTCGCCCTGGTCGTCGAACTGCATGTGCCCCTGCCTGCCCGCTTCTGTCGGTCTCTGGCGATCGGTCGATCTGTCGGTCGGTCGCTTTGTGCGCTCTGGTGACGGTCTGTGCCGTCACGGCCCGGCCCAGCCTACGGGCCCCGGCCCGCCTCGTCGCGCAGCGGGGCCTTCCGATGCCGGTGCGGGCGTCAGGCGGGGGCGGGGGCTCCGACGACGCGCAGCAGTTCCAGGCGGGAGGCGGAGTCGCTGCCGGGCGCGGCGGTGTGCACCAGCAGCAGCTGGTCCTCGCCGCCGGCGGCCAGCACCTCGCACTCCAGGTCCAGCGGCCCCACCACCGGGTGCAGGAGCCGTTTGCGGCCGCTGCGCCGCCGGGCGACCTCGTGGCGTTCCCAGTGGGCGGTGAACTCGCTGCTGTCGGCGAGGAGTTCGTCGAGGAGTTCGGCGGCGCGGCGGTCGCCGGGGCGGGCGGTGCGGGCGGCGCGCAGGGCGGCGACGTGGGCGCGGGCGAGGTCCTCGTGGTCCTCGGCGGGGAACAGCGTGCGGGTGCCGGGGTCGGTGAACCAGCGCAGCAGGAGGTTGCGGCGCTCGGGCGCCAGGGCGGTGTGGTCCCCGAACAGGGCGGCCGACATGGCGTTCTGCGCGAGGACGTCGCCGAGGTCGGAGACCACCTGGGCGGGCGTGTCGTGCAGCCGGTCGAGGATGAGCAGCAGTCCGGGGCGCACGTGGCCGAGCGGGCCGTGCCGGCGCGGGGGCTCGTGTCCGGCGAGGCGGAACAGGTGGTCGCGTTCGTCCTCGCTCAGCCGCAGGGCCCGGGCCAGGGCGGCGAGCAGCTGCGGTGAGGGCTGGGGGCCGCGGCGCTGTTCCAGGCGCGCGTAGTAGTCGACGGACAGCCCGGCGACCTGTGCCACCTCCTCCCTGCGCAGTCCGGGTGTGCGGCGCCGCGCCCCGGGTGGCAGCCCGAGGTCGGCGGGGGTGAGCCGGGCCCGGGCCCGGGTGAGGAAGTCGGCCAGCGCCGTTCGGTCGATCATGCCCCCAGCATGGCCCGCCGGGGCGCGGCGCAGCCAGGGATCGCCGGTCCCCGGCTGCCGGGACGCCGGGCTCCCGTGCCGCGCCTTCCCGGCCCGCGCGCGTCCCGCCGGTAGCGTGGACCGGCAGAACTTCCGCTGTGAGAACGGATGGTGACGGGATGTCGGACGAGGCGAAGCGCCGTATCTTCGCGATGCTGGACACCGACGGCGACGGCGTGATCTCCCACGACGAGTACCTCGCCCGGGTCGACCGGGCGGCCTCGGCCTTCGGGCGCGGCCCGCACGACCCGCTGGTGGCCGCGGCCCGCGCGACCCACGAGGAGGTCTTCCGGCAGATGGACGGCGACGGGGACGGCGGCGTCACCTTCGAGGAGTACCGCGCCTGGGCCGGTCACGAGGCCTTCGAGGAGACCTGTCGGCCTGCGCTCGGCTCGCTGTTCGACCTCGCCGACGGCGACGGCGACGGGCGTGTGACCCGAGGGGAGTTCGCCCGGCTGCGCGCGGCGAGCGGCAACCCGCCGGAGGGGGCCGCCGCCGCGTTCGACGCCCTCGACACGGGTGGCGAGGGCACCGTGGAGCGCGCCGTCTACCTGGTGGCGATCCACGACTTCCTCACCACCGGCTCCTCCCCCATGGCCGGCGCCTACGGTGACGGCCGCCCCGGCCCGCGGGAGCCCGCCGTCCGCTGACCTGGCTCCCGGCGGTCGGTGCGGGCGTCGGCGGTCGGTGCGGGCGTCGGCGGTCGGTGCGGGCGTCGGCGGGTGTCGGCGGCCGGGAGCCCGCCCGGGCACCCCGTGGCCCCAGCCAGGGATCGGCGGTCCCTGGATCGGGAGGTCTCTGCCGCGCCCCTCGCGCCGCGGGCAGGGTGGTGGGCGTCGGAGGAAGCGACTCCCTGGAGGAGACGGGCGATGGCGAAGATCCTGGTGACGGGCGCGACGGGTTCGGTGGGCAGCCGGCTGGTGCCGCGGCTGGTGCGGTGGGCGGGGGCGGAGGGCTCCTCGGTGCGGGTGCTGGTGCGCGACGCGGCGAGGGCGCGGGGCCTGGACGGGGTGGAGGTGGTGGTCGGCGACCTGTGCGAACAGGGCGACCGGGCACGGGCGTTGGACGGGGCCGACGTGGTGCTGAACGTGGCGGCGGCGCTGCGCGGGGTGCCGGACGAGACGGCGTGGGCGGTCAACCGGGACGCGGCGGTGGCACTGGGGAGGGAGGCGGCGAAGGCCGGGGTCGCGCGGTTCGTCCACACCAGTACCAACCTGGTGTACGGGCGGGGGCTGGGCCGCCCCGCCGTGGAGGGCGACCGGACGGCGTCGGATCCGGCGTGGGGGGTGTACGCGGCGTCCAAGGCGCGGGCGGAGGAGGGGCTGCGCGCGCTCGGGGACGAACTGCCGCTGGTGGTGGCCCGGTTGGCGTTCGTGTACGGGGACGGCGATCCGCACCTGGCGCAGTCGCTGAACTGGGCGGCGCACTGGCCCGCGCACCAGCGCCTGGCGGTGGTGCACCACGCGGACGTGGCGCGGGCGCTGTGGCGCGCGGTGACGGTGCCCGGCGTCGAGGGGCGCGCGTACAACGTCGGCGACGACGCGCCGCTGACGGCCTGGGACCTGTACGCGCTCAACGGGCGGGTCCACCCCGGCGGTTCGCCGGACGCCCCGTTCGACCCGTGGGAGGGGCAGGTGTCGACGGCGGCGGCGCGCCGGGAGCTGGGCTGGCGTCCGCTGTACCCGTCGGCGTGGGCGGCGGCCGACGCCGGGGCGCTGTAACGGGGCCGGCCCCGCCGCGGGAAGGCGGGCCCGGCCCCGCCGCGGGGACGGCGGGGCCGGGCGGCGGGCTCAGCCGGCGGGCGTGGGCGCGGGGGCGTAGCCGGCCGGGCGGGTGGTGAAGGTGCCGCGGCCCTGGGTGCGGCCGCGCAGGCGGCCCGCGTAGCCGAACAGTTCGGCGAGCGGGACCAGCGCGCCCACCCGGGCGGTGGCGACGGGGCCGGGGTCGGTGGAGCGGACGTGGCCGCGGCGGGCGGCGAGGTCGCCGAGGACGGTGCCCAGCGCGTCCTCGGGCACGGTGACCGTCACCTCCGCGACCGGTTCCAGCAGGTGCATCCGCGAGGCGCGCAGGGCCTCGCGCAGGCCGAGGCGGGCGGCGGTGCGGAAGGCGAGCTCGGAGGAGTCCTTGGGGTGGGTGGCCCCGTCGGTGAGGGTGACGGCGACGCCGGTGACCGGGTGTCCGCCGAGCGGTCCTTCGGCCAGGGCGTCGCGGCAGCCCGCCTCGACGGCCTGCACGTACTCGCGCGGCACCCGGCCGCCGGTGACGGTGGAGGCGAAGGCGAACTCCGCTTCGGCGCCGTCCGGCAGGGGGTGGACGTCGAGGACGAGGTGGGCGAACTGGCCGGCGCCGCCGTCCTGTTTGGCGTGGCGGTGGACGAAGCCGGTGACGCCCTCGACGAGGGCCTCGCGCAGGGCGACGCGCGGGCGGCCGACGACCGCCTCGATCCCGCTGTCGCGCCGGACCTTCTCCACCGCGACCTCCAGGTGCAGTTCGCCCAGGCCGGACAGGGTGCGCTGGCCGGTCTCGGGGTCGGTGGCCACGCGCAGCGAGGGGTCCTCCTCGGCGAGGCGGGCGAGGGCGGCGGCCAGCTTGTCGGTGTCGGTGGCGCGGCGGGCCTCGACGGCGACGGTGACGACCGGTTCGGCGCTCACGGGGGCCTCCAGGAGGATCGGGTGGTCGGGGTCGCACAGGGTGGCGCCGACGCGGGTGTGCTTGGGGCCGACGACGGCGACGATGTCGCCGGCGCGGGCGTGGTCGGTCTCGGTGTGGCGGTCGGCCAGGACGGTGAGGATGCGGGCGACGCGTTCGCGGCGGCCGGTGGCGGTGTCGAGCACGGTGGCTCCCTTGTGGAGGGTGCCGGCGTACAGGCGCAGGTGGGTGAGGCGCCCGGTGGGGGCGGCCGTGACCTTGAACGCCAGGGCGGTCAGGGGCTGTTCGGGGTCGGGGTCGCGCTGCTGGGTACGGTCGGCGGAGCGGGTGGGCGGGACGTCGAGCGGGGAGGGCAGGTAGGCGACGGCGGCGTCCAGGAGCGGTTCGATGCCGCGGTTGCGGTAGGCGGAGCCGCACAGCACCACGACGGCCTCGCCGGTGCGGGTGAGGTCGCGCAGGGCTGCGGTGAGGGTGGCGGCGCCGACGGTTCCGTGGGCGCAGAACTCCTCCAGGGCCCGGGGGTGCAGTTCGGCGACGGCCTCCTCCAGGGCGCGGCGGCGTTCGGCGGCCGGGCCTTCGAGGTGGGCGGGCACCGGGCCGTGCGCCATGGCGCCGTCCTCGTACCAGGTGAGGGCGCGCAGATGGACGAGGTCGACGACGCCGGTGAACGACTCCTCGGCTCCGATGGGCAGTTGGACGGCCAGCGGGCGCGGGTGGAGGCGTTCGCGGATGGAGTCGACGGCGGCGTCCAGGTCGGCGCCGGCCCGGTCGAGCTTGTTGACGAAGGCGATGCGCGGCACGCCGTGTCGTTCGGCCTGGCGCCACACCGACTCGCTCTGCGGCTCGACGCCGGCGACCGCGTCGAACACCGCCACCGCGCCGTCCAGGACGCGCAGGGAGCGCTCGACCTCGTCGGCGAAGTCGACGTGGCCGGGGGTGTCGATGAGGTTGATCCGGTGCCCGGCCCAGGCGCAGCTGACGGCGGCGGCGAAGATGGTGATGCCGCGGTCGCGTTCCTGGGGGTCGAAGTCGGTGACGGTGGTGCCGTCGTGGACCTCGCCGCGCTTGTGGGTGGTGCCGGTGAGGTAGAGGATCCGCTCGGTGACGGTGGTCTTGCCGGCGTCGACGTGGGCGAGGATGCCGAGGTTGCGGACGGCGGCGATGCTGCTTGTGGTGGTGGTGCTCGCGGTGGTGGTGTGGGTGCGCATGGCCCGGGTGCCTTTCGAGGCGGTCCTGCTGGTGGGTGGGCGCGCGATTCGGCGGTGCCGACG
This sequence comes from Kitasatospora sp. NPDC058046, assembly GCF_042885595.1. NCBI lineage: Bacteria > Bacillati > Actinomycetota > Actinomycetes > Kitasatosporales > Streptomycetaceae > Kitasatospora > Kitasatospora sp. NPDC058046. The sequence continues at coordinate 85,417 of NZ_JBHVRS010000021.1, read as the reverse complement.
GACCGTCGGGTTCGTTGCCACAGGGTGGGCTTACGGCCGGACGGGCCGGTGTCAGACGGTGGCGGCACTGCTCCGGTGCCGGCCGCGCAGCGGGCACCGGGAGAGGCGGGACACCAGGATCACCTCGTACCGCGACGCGGGAGAGGGGGCGGCGGCACTCTGCTTCGGCATGGCCGCCCGCCCCCTCTCCCCGTCTCGTACGTCACGGTCGTCGCGTTCGGGCCGCGCGTCGGGGCGCGGCCGCGTGGCGAGTGTAGGGAAGGCGGGCCGGACGGTGCGACGGGTTTTACGGTGCGCGGGGTTCTACGGTGCGCGGGTCTTACGGTGCCGGGTCCCGCGGCGCGCGGAAGCGCAGGACCGGTTCGGACCAGCCGTCGTCGCGCACCCCGGCGTCCAGGGCGGCGCCGATGGCCCGTTCCTCGTAGCCGAAGTGGGAGTCCATGATGGCGGCGAGCCCGTCGAGTTCGCGTCCGATCGCCTCCAGGTCGGCGTCGGGCCGTCCGGCGGCCTGGTCGGCGAGGTCGCGCACCCGGGTGAGGATGCCGGTGATGAAGCCGTGGTCCTCGACGAGGTTGGCGATGGTCGGCGCCAGGTCGGGGCGTTCGCGCAGGAGTTGGGCGAACAGGCCGTCGTCCTCGCCCTGGTGGTGGTTGGTCAGGGCGGTGCAGAAGGCCAGGCAGTGGGCGAGGAGCCGGTCGTCGCCGCCGTCCGGGCGGGGCCGGCCGAGGTTCGCGCGCAGGTCGGCGAGGCGGCGGCGCAAGTCCTGGTGCGCGCGGGAGAGTTGCAGGCTGAGGGCGGCCGTACGGCCGGTGGAGGGGGAGGCCACGGGTGGCGGTCCCTTCGGTCGCGCACCTCCATGCCTGACGCGGTCCGTCACCGGCACGCGATGCTCGCGCCAGCAGATCACGTGATCCGCCCGGCGGGCAAGCGGCGGGGCCCCGGCCCAAGTGGCGCCCCGGTCGGTGTCCCGGGGCCGCCGTCACGCTCCGCCGGCGAGGTCGCGCAGGGTCGCCCCGGCCTTCGGGGTCAGGACGAGCGGGCCCCTGCCGCTCGTCCACACGGCCCGCACGTCCAGGCTCCGCAGGCGCCAGCCGTCGGGGGTGCGCACCGCCTCGCCGGTGAACGTGCCGCCGACGTCGAAGTGGCCGCCGGGCTCCTCGCCGCGCGCCCGCTGGGTGGAGGCGAGGTGGACGTGCGCCATGACGGCGTTCCAGCGCACCGCGGCCCGGTCCCCGTCCAGGTCGATCATGTGGTTGGCGCCCACGTGCTGGGTCCGCTCGAACTTCCCGAGGGTCACCTGCTCGGACTCGGCCAGCCCGTCGATGCCCTCGTGGTCCCCCACCGGCGTGGTGATCCGCACGTCGGGGGTGAAGTAGCGCCGCGCCCAGGCCTCGTCGAACCGCCCGCCGTCGCGGGGCACCGTGTCGAGGCTGAGCAGGTAGCCGTCGATGAGGCCGGTGATCTCGGCGCGGTCGGTGAGGACCCGGACCCGCTGTTCGAGCGCGGCGAGGTTCGCGGCGATGGTGTCGGTGGCGGTGGTGTCGGTGGTCATGGCCCTGGCTCCTCGGGGTCGCCGTGCGCGGCGCGACCCGGTCCGGCCGCGCACCACGGAGGCTAGGACCTCAAGTCGACTTGAGATCAAGGCCCCGGTCCACTGCCGGGCGGGCCCGCCCGGCAGCGGACTCGGCGACGGACTCGGCAGCGGACTCGGCGGCGGGACGGACAGCGGGTTCGGCGCGCGGCCGCCCGAGCAGGATGCCCGCCACGACCAGCGCCAGCCCCGCGCCCTGGCGCGGCCCGAAGGCGTCGCCGTCCAGCGCCGTGCCCAGCAGCACGCCGGTGAGCGGGTTGAGCAGTCCGAGCAGGCCCACGGTGCCGGCCGGCAGGTGGCGCAGTCCGGCGAACCAGCAGGCGAAGGCGAGCGCGGTGGCGATCACGGTGGTGTAGCCGAAGGCGAGCAGGGTGGGCGCGTCCACCGGCGGGGGCGGGCCCTCGACGGCGGCGGCGAGCGGCAGCAGCACCAGGCCGCCCGCGGTCAGCTGCCAGGCGGTGGCGGCGAGCGGGTCGGCGCCCTCGCGCCAGCGGGCGGCCAGCACGTAGCCGACGGAGGAGACCAGCATCGCGGCCGCCGAGGCGGCCAGCCCGGCCCAGCCGATGCCCTCCCCCGGTCCGGCCAGGGCCAGCGCGACGCCGGCCAGGCCCACCACCGCCCCCGCCAGGTGCGCGCGGCGCGGGCGCGAGCCGGCCAGGGCCCAGGCGGTGAGCAGCATGGTCAGCGGGGAGGCGGCCATGACGGTGGCGGCGGCGCTGGTGGGCAGCAGTTGGGAGGCGAGGTAGAGCAGGACGAAGAAGACGGCGGTGTTGAGCAGGCCGAGCAGCGCGCTGCGCCACCACCAGGCGCCGTGCGGGCGGCGGCGGGCGAGGGCGAGGAGCAGCAGGCCGGCGGGCAGGGCGCGCAGGGCGGCGCCCCACAGGGGGTGGTCGGCGGGCAGGTGGGCGTGGGTGACCCAGTAGTTGGCGCCCCAGGCGACGGGGGCGAGGGCGGTGAGCAGGACCCACCGCGTATTGGCTTCCATGGAAGACAATATAGCTTCCCAGGAAGCTATCGGGGGTAGGATGGCGCCCATGGAGCACGGACAGGGACAGGGACACGGACAGCACGCCGACCACGCGGACCCCACCGACGCCGCGGACCACGTCGCCCGGGTCCAGGCCGAGTGGCGGCGCGAACGCCCCGACCTGGACGTCTCCCCGCAGGCCGTCATCGGGCGCCTGCACCGCCTCGCCGCCCGCCTGACCGCCGAGCTGACCCTCGTCTACCAGCGCTACGGCCTGGGCGAGGGCGAGTTCGACGTGCTCGCCGCGCTGCGCCGGGCCGGCGCCCCGTACGAGCGGGCCCCGGGCGAGCTGGCCGCGCACACGATGGTGACCACCGGGGCGATGACCAAGCGGATCGACCGCCTGGAGCGCGCCGGGCTGGTCACCCGGCGCCCGGCCGCCGACGACCGGCGCGGGCGCGTGGTCGCGCTCACCGAGGCCGGCCGGCGCCTGATCGACGAGGCGTTCACGGCGCACATGCGCAACGAGCACCGGCTGCTGGCCCACCTGAGCCCCGAGGAGGCGGGCGCCCTGCAGGGGTTGCTCACCGTCTGGCAGCAGCGCCTGGACGGCACCGGGGGCGCGGACCCCGGTGCGACGCGCGGGGCCTGACGCCGGGCCGTGGGAAGCTGACGCATGACCAGTGCACCTCCCCCGGACTCCCCCTCGCCCGGCCACCGGTCCGACTCCGCTCCCCCGCCCGGCTGGGGGAACCCGGCCGTGCGCGCCGACCGGCGCCTGGTGGCGATGCTGCAGGAGCTGCGGGTGCTCCAGACCGGCGTGCAGATCGTCTTCGCGTTCCTGCTCGGCGTCGCCTTCACCCCGCGCTTCGCCCAGCTCACCGACGCCCAGCAGGACGTCTACGTCACCACCCTGCTGCTGTCGGTCGTCGCCGCGGCCGTCCTGGCCACCCCCGTCGCCCTGCACCGCGGGCTGTACCGCCACCCGGGCAAGGAGCGGATCGTCGCCGTCTCCATCCGCGTCGCCCAGGTGGGCCTGCTGCTGCTCGCCTCCGCGCTGACCGGCGCCGTGCTGCTGGTCCTGGACGTCGTCCTCGGCACGGCGCTCGCGGTGCCGATCACCTGCGGCATCGCGCTGATCTTCGCCGTGCTGTGGTTCGGCCTGCCCTGGGCGGTGCGCCGCTCCGCCCGCCGCGACGGGGCCTGACCGGACCCGGGCGCCGCCGTACGGGCCCGTCCGTTGCCGGCCGTTCGCTGCCGCCGCCCGCACCGGGGGTGCGGGCGGCGGACCACGGACCGGGCCGGGGCCGGCTTCCGGGCGCCGGGGGCCGGGCCGGGAGGCGCGCCTCGGCCGCCTCCCCCACCCCCGGAGCCCACCCGCACCCCGAACCGCTTACCGTGCCGGTATGCATACCGACGAAATCCCGTGGGACGTCCTGCTGATCGGCGGGGCCTCCGGCCTCGGCAAGAGCCGCGCCGCCGACCTCCTGCGCGTTCGACACGGCGCGTTCGTCGTCGAGTTCGACGACGTCGTGGCCGCCCTCCAGGCCGCCACCAACGCGGACAGCCACCCCGGCCTGCACCACTTCTCCGCCGTGCCCGACCCGGACGCGCTGGGCGCCGACCGCGTCCTGGAACTCCAGATCGCCACCGCCCGCGCCCTGGACGACGCGCTGCTCGGCGTCGTGCGCAACCGGCTCACCGTGGACGTGCCCGCGATCGTGGAGGGCGACTACCTCACCCCGGCCGCCGCCGCCCGCGCCGCCGCCGAGGCCGCCGAGCAGGGCCGGCGGGTGCGCGCGGTCTTCCTGCACGAGGACGACCCGCGGAGCATCGGCGCCAACTACGCCGACCGCGAGCCCGACAGCGGCCCGCAGCCCGAGCGCGCCGCCGTCAGCGCCCGCTACAGCACCTGGCTCGCCGACCAGGCCCGCGCCCACGCGCTGCCCGTGGTCGAGTGCCGCCCGTACGCCACCCTGCCCGAGCGCCTGGCCGCAGCCCTGGCGTGACCCCCGGGGGCGGCGTGACGGCGGGTCAGCCCTCCTCGATGTCCGAGATCAGCTTGGTGCCCAGGTCGCTCTGCACCGCCAGCCGGGTGTGCCCGGCGTCGGGGCCGGTGCCCCAGGTCAGCGTGACGGTGGTGAACAGGTGCCCGGCGCCGGAGTCGTGGTAGCGCACCTCCCAGCGGGTGGGCACGTCCTGGGCGCGCAGCACGCCGTCGGCGTGGTTGGCCTCCTCCCAGGCCGCCAGCCGCTGTCGGAAGTCCTCGGTGAGGTAGTGGGCGCGCAGTTCGGTGCCCAGGTCGTCGGTGCCGTCGGAGACGGCATCGACGTAGGCGCCGAAGAAGTCGGCGACCCGGTCCACCGCGGAGTCCGGGCTGCCGCTGCGGACCGCGGAGTCCGCGGCGGTGTCGGTGTCGGTCATGAACGTCCCCATCCGTCAGGGCCGGGGCGTACTGCCGCCCCCGGCCGGTCGGTTCGACCCGTACGCCCAACGAGCCGCCCCGCCGGAGGTTGCGCCCGGACCGTCCCCGGTCTCCCCGGGTCAGTCCGGTGTCCGGTGGTCCTCGTCGTACGCGGCGCGGGCCGCCAGCACCTGGGGCATGTGGCTCTCCGCCCAGTCCTTGATCTGCCGGACGAGCGGCAGCAGGTCGCGCCCGAGCCCGGTGAGCTCGTAGTCGACGCGGGCGGGCACCCCGGCGGTGACGGTGCGGCTGACCAGGCCGTCGCGTTCCAGGGCGCGCAGGGTCTGGGTGAGCATCTTCTCGCTCACCCCGGCCAGGCGCCGGCGCAGGTCGCTGTAGCGCAGCGGCCCGTCGGCGAGGGCGGAGACGAGCAGGCTGACCCACTTGTCGCCGATCCGGTCCAGGAGTTGGCGGGCCGGGCACCAGGCGAGGTAGGCGTCGTAGGCGGCGGCCTCGGCGGCGCGGCGCCGGGCGGCGGTCGTGGTGGGCATCGGCCCACTCTCCTTTCCGTGCGGTACGCACCTTCGGGTGCGTCCTTCCCCATGGAGAGTAACTCTCCTTAGGTTGGGTGGAGTTGCCGATTCGTGAGGGGTGGGTGTCGTGATGCGTGCCGTGGTGGTGCGGGAGTTCGGCGGTCCCGAGGTGCTGGAGCTGGTGGAGGTGGCGCTGCCGCGGCCGGGCCGCGGGCAGGTGCGGGTGCGGGTGGCGGCGGCCGGGGTCAACCCGGTGGACGCGGTCACCCGCTCCGGGGTGCTCGCCGGGGCCGGGCTGATGGCCCCGCGCGCGGTGACCGGCATCGGCTGGGACGTGGCCGGGACGGTGGACGCGGTGGGACCTGAGGTGACCCGATTCTCGCTCGGCCAGCGGGTGGTGGGCCTGCGCGACCGCCTGGACACCGACCTCGGCACCTACGCCGAGCACGTCGTCCTGGACGCGGACGCCCTCGCCCCCGCCCCGGCCGGCGCCACCCTCGCCCAGGCCGCGACCCTGCCGCTCAACGGCCTCACCGCGCTGCAGGCCCTGGACCTGCTCGACCTGCCGGCCGGCTCCACCGTCCTGGTCACCGGGGCGGCGGGCGGCGTCGGCGGCTTCGCCGTCGAACTGGCCGCCCTGCGCGGCCTGCGGGTGGTCGCGCTCGCCGGGCAGGACGACGAGCCGCTGGTGCGCGACCTGGGCGCCGAGTGGTTCGTGCCGCGTACGGCACCCGATGTGGCCGCCGCCGTACGGGAGTCGGTGCCCGGCGGGGTCGACGGCGCCGTCGACGCCGCCCTGCTGGGCGTACGGGCCCTGGGCGCGGTACGCGGCCGCGGCGCCTTCGTCGCGGTCGCGGCCGGCAGCGCCCCGGTGCCCCTGCGCGGCATCCGGGTCGCCAACGTGTGGATCACCGCCGACGGCCCCGCCCTCGCCCGCCTGTCCGACCTCGCCGCCGACGGCCGCCTCACCCTGCGCGTCGCCGACACCCTCCCCCTGGACCGCGCCGCCGACGCCCACCGCCGCCTGGAGGCCGGAGGCCTGCGCGGGCGGCTGCTCCTGACACCCTGACGCCCTGACCGGTGGGCGGGGACGAGGAGAAGGCCTGCTCCCGGGACGGGGGCAGGCCTTCTCCGATGTGATCCGCGTCACGGCGGGGCTGCGGCAACAGCGCTCCGCCCGGGGAGACCGTCCGGATTGAGGGGAAGGGCTCTCGGGTTGCACTGTGGCAGCCGGCGGCGCCGCGACCAAGCCGTCCGGACGACTTCGGACACTCCCGGACGCCGGACCGCCCTGAGCAGGCGTGCTCCCGGCAGCCCGCCCGAGGGCGCCCGGACGGTCTCGGACGGCTTCGGACACCGCGCCGCACTGCCGGCGCCCGCGTGTCCGAACTCGTCCCGACAGCGGGTCAAGTCACCGTCTTCGAAGCCCGGTTGCGGCTGACGGCGGGAACTTGCGCGGCGCCTCGCGGCCCGCGCATGATCTGGCCCAACCACCCGCCGGGTGGCCCAGGGGACGGCAATCCCCACGTCCGGGTTGAGGGTTCAGAAGGGACCACTGTGCTGCTCGAACTCCGATGCGCGGTACGGCGCACGCCGCCGTCCGCCGCCCCGCCCGCCGAGGGCTCCGGCCTGCGGCGGGCCGCGCTGTCCGCCGCGTTCCTCGCGGTCGCGCTGGCCGGCGTCATCGCCCTGATCGTTCTCGGGTACGCCGTCGAGGCGCTGGTGACCGTCATCGTCACCGCCGCCGTCGAGGCCTCCGGAACGGCCGTGCGGGGGCGGCGATGAGCGCGCGCGAGGAGCTCGCGCACGAGCTGCAGAAACACCATCACTCCGCTTCCGTGCGGTCCATGGAAGCGCTCGCACACAGGACCGGCATGGACGCCTCCCTCGTGCACGGGATCATCCGCGGGCGTGTTCTGTGCTCGGAGGCGGAGCTGTTGGCGCTGCTGAGCGCGATGGACGCGGGTGCTCGCGCCCAGCAGCGCGCGCTGCTCCTGCACGGGGAGGCGATGGCGGAACTCCACGCCCGTGCACGGACGTCGACCAGGACGCCGCCCGCCCCTGACTGGCGCGTGCCGGTCCCGGCCGCCGGCGAGCCCGATCCCGTGCTGTTCTCCACCGTGAAGGAGTTCGTCGCGGGCCTGGAGGACGTCAGGGTCTGGGCCGGCGAGCCGTCACTGCGCCGGCTGGAGGAGCGCAGCGCGCGGCTGCACCAGCAGCGGCATACGACCTACGGCAAGGTCCTGCGGCGCAGCACGATCTCCGACATGCTCAACGCGACGTCCCTTCCCCAGATGGAGAAGGTGCGGCACTTCCTGCAGATCTGCGGGGTGCGGGACATCGACGCGTGGGTGTACACGTGGCGGCGGGTCCGGACGATCGAGAAGGCCGCGCTGCGCCGGGCGGCCTGACCCTTCACGGCCCCGGAGTGCGGTCGACGTCCTACTCCGGGGCCTCGTCCCCGGTGGTGGTCGTCGCGGGTTTGGTGTGGAGGACTTCGCGGGCCTGTTCGGCGGCGCGGACGATGCTTTCGCTGATGAAGTCGAGGAAGCGGGCGATGTTCTCCAGGCGGACGGCGGCGGGGGTGCCGGGGCCGAGGACGGCGACGCCCTGGCGGGCGGTCTCGATGACCCTGTCGTTGGCGCGGGCGCTGGCGATGACGGCCTGGTAGTAGAGCTCGTCGTCGACGATGTAGCGGTCGCGGCGGCGTTCGTCGCGTTCGCGGCGTACCAGGCTCTGGCTCTCCAGGAAGGCGATCGCCTTGGAGATGGAGGCGGGGCTGACCTGGAGGCGTTGGGCGAGTTCGGCGGCGGTGAGGCTGCCGGCGTCGGTGGTGGACAGGCAGGTGACCACGCGGGCGCCCATCCGGTTGAGGCCGGAGCCCATGAGGACGGTGGTGAGCTGTTCCTCGTAGGCGGCCACGGCCTCGTCGTCGCGGCCGTGGGGGTGGGTGCCGGGCCGTGGGCCGGCCGTGGGGGCGGGGCGGCGGCGCTGGGCGCGGTGTTCGGTGGCGCGGTGGGCGAGGTCGGCGCGGTAGGCGACGGGGCCGCCGTTGCGCATGACCTCGCGGGTGACGGTCGAGGTGGGGCGTTCCAGGCGTCGGGCGATCTCGGCGTAGGGGAGGCTGTCGGCCAGCCCCAGGGCGATCTGCCGGCGTTCCTGCTGGGTGAGCCTGCCTCCCGGCATCGCGTTCTCCTCGGTGGTGGTGGCCGTGTGGTTCCCGGTCGGCCGTGTGGTTCCCGGTCAGCCCCCACCTTAGCGTTCACCTTCAGACCATTGCAATGATCGGGGTGGCGTCCGTTGCGTTACCCGTGCGTCCGTTGCAACAGTTTCCCGCCATCCACCTGCCATGACGCTACTTTGACGCAACGAACTAGTTGCCGAGATCTTGAAAGCAACGTAGCGTTTCCAATATCGGAAACACCGATGGAACGAAACCGCACAGGAGCGCAGCATGCAGAAGTTCGCCACCCCCGCCCCGGTCACCGTCGTCCTGGACATCCCCGGCGGGCGCGTGCGGTTCATCGCCGCCGAGCGCGTCGACACCACCGTCGAGGTCCGGGCCGCCGAGCCCGGCAAGGGCCGCGACGTCCGGGCCGCCGAGCAGACCGCCGTCACCTACGAGGACGGCGTCCTGCGGATCGTCACCTCCGCGTCCGGCGGCCAGCTGCTCGGCCCCACCGGCTCCCTGGAGGTCACCGTCCAGCTGCCGGCCGGCTCCGCCGTACGGGGCAAGGCCGCGGCCGCCGAACTGCGCGTCGTCGGCCGCCTGGGCGACGTCGCCTTCGACGGCGCGTACCGCCACACCAAGGTCGACGAGGCGGCGAGCCTGCACCTGAGCGCCGTCGACGGCGACGTCGAGGTCGGCCGCCTCGGCGGGTCCGCCCGGATCAGCACCACCCGGGGCGACATCCGCGTCACCGAGGCCCACCGGGGCACCGTCGAGCTGAGCACCCAGTCCGGGAGCATCACCGTCGGCGCCGCCGCCGGGGTCTGCGCCGCCCTGGACGCCGGCACCGGCCACGGCCGCGTCGCCAACTCCCTGCGCAACGACGGCGCCACCGTGCTCGACATCCGCGCCACCACCTCCCACGGCGACATCACCGCCCGCAGCCTCTGACCCCGTCCCGGGGCCCGACACCCGTCCAAGGGGGACACCATGACGAACAGCACCGCGCCCGCGACCGGCCCGACCCCGTGGACCGGCCTGGTGCCGGTCGACGACACCGCCCTGGCCGCCACCGACACCGGCGGCCCCGGCCTGCCCGTGCTCTACCTCAACGGCCAGTTCGCCACCCAGGGCTACTGGCGGCGCGTCCTCGCCGACCTCGGTCCCGGCCTACGGCACATCACCTACGACGAGCGGGCCCGCGGCCGGACGTCGAAGCGCTCCGCGGACTACTCCTTCGAGGCCGCCGTCCGGGACGTCGACGCCGTCCTCGCGGCCCGCGGCGTGCGGCGGGCGCTGCTGGTGGGCTGGTCCTACGGGGCGTTCGTCGCCGCGCACTGGGCCTCGCGCAACCCGGGCCGCGCCGTCGGCGCGGTCCTGGTGGACGGCGCGCTGCCCTACGACTGGCTGACCGAGGAGCTGGAGCGGCGCATCCGCACGCAGTTCCGGCGGTGGGCGCCGCTCATGGCACTGGCCCGCCCCACCGGCCTGACCCCGCGGATGACCCACCGGCAGATGTCGGAGTCCAACATCGAACTCGGCAGGATCGGCAGCGCCGCCGCACTGGGCCCGGTGCTGGACGCCATCACCGTCCCGACCCGGTACGTGATCGCCTCGGGGACCTCGCTGGGCAGCAAGGGCGACGAGCAGGAGCTGATCCGCGCGGCCCTGCCGGCGGTCACCGCGCGCAACCCGCACATCCTGATCAGCGCGAAGGTGCCCAGCAACCACGGCGCGATCCTGAAGAAGGACTTCCGCGCCATCGCCGACGCGGTGCGCGAGGTCGCCGCCCTCGACGCCCCCGACCGCCCCGCCACCGGCCGCTGACGGCCCGTCCGCCGGAGCCTGCCGTGGTCGCGGCGATCATGGGGGCATGTCAGCGATCACGACCATCCTGCTCAGCCCCGGCGGCTGGGCGGACGACGACGACGTCGTCGCCGAGCTCAACGCGCGCCTCGCCCCGCTGAGCCCCGACCTGCCCGGCCGCTGGAGCCTGCGGAACATCTCCACCGAGGAGCACGCCTGGGGCGGCACGAAGCGGCCTCCCCACCTCTACGGCGGCGCCCTGAACCACCTGCCGTTCGCCGAGTTCGCCCGGATCGCCGCGCAGCTCCCCTGGTCGGACCCCGAGCAGTTCCAACTGCTCGTCATGGGGGACGGCGAAGGCCGCTTCCGGACACTCACCCTGGCCGACCTACGGGCCTGGCCGACGGACTGAACGGCGCGCCCCTCGCCCGCACCCCCGTCCGTCAGCCGGCTCCCGCCGCCCGGCCGGCGAGGCGCCGTACCGCGGGGCGCTCGACCAGGGCGTGGCTGAGGGCGCCGGCGGCCAGGGTCGCGCCGAAGGCGGCGACGGTCAGCAGGGCGGCGAGCGGCGCGGGGTAGGTGCGGTCGCCGAACAGCAGGGGGCGGCCGTGGAAGAGGACGACGCCCTGGCAGAGGTAGAAGCCGAAGGAGACGGCGCCCAGCCACTGGGCCGGGCGGCGCGGCGGCGGGTCCCCGGCACCGCGCCGCAGGTCGTGCTGGGCGGCGGCGCAGATGACCAGCGCGAGCGGCAGGACCATCGGCAGGACGAAGTCGTAGGGCGAGGGGACGGCGAGCGCGAGCGCGTAGGCGGGCGCCACCAGGAGGGCTGCGGCGGCCAGGGGGACGCGCGGGGCGCGGTCGGCGGCGACGGCGCGGGCCAGCAGCATGCCGAGGACGAACTCCGGCAGCCGGGCCGGCGGGAAGAGGTAGCCGAACCACAGCTGGTCGAGGGAGACGGGCAGTTGGGGGATCCGGGGCCGGTCGGACAGCAGGACCGCGTCGGCTCCCGCGACGGCCGCGACGGCCAGCAGGGCGGCGGCCAGGGCCGGGAGCAGGGCGCGTGCGGGCAGGCGCCGTACGGCGCGGTGCAGGAGCGGGAAGAGCAGGTAGAACAGGGCCTCGCAGCACAGCGACCAACTGGGCATGTTCATCCCCGAGTTGATGTCCGGGTCGGGCGAGTAGGCGTGGACGAGCAGGAGGTTGGGCAGCCAGGTGCGCACCGGGGCGGCCCAGGCGAACAGGAGGGCGGCGGCCGCCCACATCGCCAGGTGGCTGGGGTAGATCCGGGCCAGGCGCCGGCGCCAGAACGCGGCGGGGCGTTCGCGCTCGCGCGCGGACCAGGTCAGGACGAAGCCGCTGAGGACGAAGAAGAACGAGACCCCGGCGTAGCCCGCCTTGGAGGTGGCGTGGGCGAGGGTGGCGGCGAGGCGGGGGTCGGCGAAGAAGCCGAGCGGGGCGCCGGGGTGCAGCGGGTCGGCGACGAGGAAGGCGTGGAAGAGGAAGACGGCGAGGGCGGCGGCGAAGCGCAGGGAGGTGAGGGTGGGCAGGCGGTGCGGGGGTGGCGGTCCTCCGACCAGCCGAGTATCACTTCGTGCGCTCATCGCACGACTGTAGGTGACGGTGCGTCAAGTCGGGTCGCCGCCGCTGTCCCCCGGGAGGTGGATTCGGGGCGGAGGCGGACGTGAAGGCGAGGTGGAAATGGCGGTGCGCGGCGCGGGCGGGCTGGGCACACTGGCTCGATGATCATCGACCACTGGCCTCTGCGGGGGCTGCGCGTGTCCTCGCCCCGCCTGGAGCTGCGCCTGCCCACCGAGGACGAACTCGCCGAGGTGGCCGACGTCGCCGCCCGCGGCGTCCACCCGCCCGAGGAGCGCCCGTTCCTGACGCCGTGGGGCGAGCTGCCGCCGGCCGAACGGGCCCGGCACGTGGTGCAGTTGCACTGGCGGCGGCTGGGGCGCTGGAGCGCGCAGGACTGGGCGCTGAACCTGGTGGCCTTCCACGAGGGGCGCCCGGTGGGCATCCAGGACATGCGCGCCAAGGAGTTCGGCGTGCGGCGCGAGATCGTCTCGGGCTCCTGGCTCGGCCTGGAGCACCAGGGCAAGGGCCTGGGCACCGAGATGCGCGCCGCGATGCTCCACCTGGCCTTCGCGGAGCTGGGGACGCGGTCGGCGAGGTCGCTGTCCTTCGCCGACAACCACTCCTCCCTGGCCGTCTCGCGCCGGCTCGGCTACCGCGGCGACGGCATCGACCGCGACGTCCTGGACGGGCGGGTGGTGGTCTCCCAGCGCCTGCGCCTGACCCCCGAGGCCTGGGCCGGGCACGCCCGCACCCCGGTCACCGTCACCGGGCTGGACGAGGGCTGCCGCGCCCTGTTCGGCCTCGGCGACTGAGCACCCGACCGGGACGCCCGCGCGCGGGGCGAGCGGCGCAGCGCGCCCGCTCCCCCGCGACGCGGGAAGTCGGCCGGGCCGACTTCCCGCGCGACCGGGCGGCCCCGGCTCAGGTCCGCAGGGCGGCGGGCAGTTCGGCCAGGGTGTGCAGGACGTGGATGCCGTCGTCGACCGGGGTGCGGGAGGCGGCGCGGTCGAGCCAGAAGGGGCGCAGGCCGGCGCCCCGGGCGCCGAGGGCGTCCAGGTCGTACCTGTCGCCGACGTAGGCGACCTCGTGCGGGGGCAGGCCCAGGCGGGCGCAGCCGGTCAGGAAGATGGCGGGGGCGGGTTTGGCCTCGCCGGGCCGGTCGGAGCCGACGAGGGCGGTGTCGGCGAAGTGGTGCAGCAGGCCGGTGGCGTGGAGTTTGGGGCGCTGCTGGTCCATCGGGGCGTTGGAGACGATGCCGAGCCGGTGGGTGGGGGCGAGGGCGGCGAGGACGGGGGCGGCGTCGGGGAAGGCGGTCCAGGCGGCGTCGCGGTGGGCGGTGTAGCCGGCGAACCAGGCGGTGGCGGCCTCGTCGGGCATGGCGGCGGTGTCCTCGCCGAGGCGGGCGAGGAAGCGGCGGACGCGTTCGCGCTGCTGGCCGGTGAAGGTGAGTTCCCCGGCCAGGAAGCGGGCGTACTGCTCGTCCAGGATCTCGCGCCACAGCGCCACCGCCGTCTGCGGGTCGGGGACGCGGCGCAGCAGGTCGAGGTGGCGCAGGTGGGCGAGGATGCCCGCCCGTTCCGAGCCCGAGTAGTCGAACAGGGTGTCGTCGACGTCGAAGAGCACACCTCTGATCGGCACGGTCCGTCCTTTCGCCAGGTCCACGTACGTACGGACCCTACGCGGTCGCCGGCTCCCCGCCCCCGTTTCCGTCCCCGTCCCCGTCCCCGTCGTCGACGGCCAGGCGGTGGCGGGCGGCGGCCAGGAACTCCCCGGACAGGTCGGGGTCCTGGCTCGCCCGGGCGAGCAGCAGTGCTCCGACCATGGTGGACAGGTCGGCGAGCGCCTCCTGCCGTTCGGCGGGTTCGGGCAGGGCCGCCAGGGCGTCGACGAGGTCGCGCAGTCCGGCGGTGTAGGCGGTGCGCAGCGGGGTGCCGGGTTCGGTGCGGGCGGCGTCGGCGGCGAGGGCGGCGGCGGCGCAGCCGTGGCCGGGGTGGTCGCGGTGGAGTTCGGACAGGTAGCGGTGGAGGAACTCGGCGCGGGGGGTGCGCCGGGCGGGCGGCTGGTCGGCGAGTTGTTCCATGGCGTCGCGCCGTTCGGTGAAGGCGGCGGTGAGGGCCTCGGCGAGGAGGTCGTCCTTGGAGGCGAAGTGCCGGTAGAAGCCGCCGTGGGTGAGTCCGGCGGCGGCCATCGCCTCGGGGACGCTGACCTGGTCGGCGCCCTTCTCGCGGATCAGGCGGGCGGTGTGGTCGACGACCCGGCTGCGGGTGCGTTCGGCCTCGGCGCGGGACACGCGGGGCATGCCGCGGCTCCTTCCCTCTCGTACGACGCGTGGTGCGTCCGGTCGGTGCTTCCACTTGGTGCGTCCACTTTCCCATCCCCTTTAGATGATGGTAATAATCTAAATGCTGCGGCACCCGCCGGCGACGGCCCGTGCCGCCCCGAGAGCGAGGAGATGCACCATGACCGTGATCGAAGGCTCCACCGCCCTGGTCACCGGAGGCCGCCGGGGCCTGGGCCGGGCGTTCACCGCGGAGCTGCTGGCCCGCGGCGCGAAGAAGGTCTACGCCACCGCCCGCACCCCCGACACCAGCGAGGACCCGCGCGTGGAGGTCCTCGCGCTGGACGTCACCGACGACGCCTCGGTGGCCGCCCTCGCGGCCCGCGCCGACGACGTCGACATCGTCTTCAACAACGCCGGCGTCCTGTACCCGGCGCCGCTGCTGAGCGCCGACCTCGCGCTGATCCGGGACACCTTCGAGACCAACGTGCTCGGCCCGCTGCGCATCGCCCAGGCCTTCGCCCCGGTGCTGGCCGCCCGCGGCGGCGGCGCGCTGGTCGACATCCACTCGCTGCTGTCCTGGGGCGCCGGGGCCGGGGCCTACGGGGCCTCCAAGGCCGCGCTGTGGTCCCTGACCAACTCGCTGCGCCTGGAGCTCGCCGCCCAGGGCACGCAGGTCGTCGGCGTGCACCTGGGCTTCGCGGACACCGAGATGGTCGCGGCCGTCCCGGTCGACAAGATCCCGCCCGCCGAGGTGGCCCGCGCCGTCCTGGACGGCGTCGAGCGCGGCGACCACGAGGTGCTGGTCGACGACGCCACCCGGGCCCTGAAGGCCGCCCTGTCGGGCCCCGTGGACGACCTGGCCGTCCTCGGCCGCCGCTGACACCCCGGCAGGACCACCGGCCCGACCACCGACGAAAAACCCCGACCCGACCGACGACCAGGAGGAACCGCCATGCCCCTGTGGCACGTCTACCACCCGCCCGGCACCTACGACCCCGGGCAGAAGAAGCAGCTCTCCACCGACATCACGGGCTTCTACACCCGCTTCGGACTGCCGAGGTTCTACGTGGTGGTCATCTTCCACGAGGTCGCCGCCGACTCCTTCCACGTCGGCGGCCAGCCGCACGGCGCGGCCGTACGCGTCGTGGTCGAGCACATCGCCCGCCACACCGAGGACCCGGACCTGCGCAGGCGCACCCGCGAGGCGCTCGCCGCCCTCCTCGCGCCCCACACCACCGACCGCGGCCTGTACTGCGAGTTCCACGTCGACGAGACGCCGCGGAACCTGTGGATGATCGACGGCCTCACCCCGCCCCCGGAGCAGAGCGAGACCGAGAAGCTGTGGGCCCGGGAGAACCGCCCGCTCCCGTACTGACGCACCCGCGCCCGCGCCGACACCGCCACCGTCGATCCCGACGGTGGCGGTGTCGGCGCGAGACGCCACGGTCCCGGGCCTCGGGGCGGCGCACAGCGGGCCGAACGGGCTTGCGGGCACCGGGGGTTCACGCGTCGAAGCGGATCTCGGGCCACTGCGGCGCGGGGGCGTCCAGCAGCGGGGCGGGGATGCCGCGCAGGTGGAGGCCGAAGTAGGCGGTGAGGTAGGCGCGTTGGGCGGCGACGGCGCGCTGCGGGTCGCCGGCGCCGAGGAAGTGCTCCAGCCGGTCGGCGGGCCAGGCGAAGACGGACTGTCCCTGGGGGACGAGCAGTTGAAGGTCGCAGTAGGACAGGTGGCCGGAGCGGGTGAGGGTCAGGCGCCGGCGCCAGCCGGTCAGGTGCGGCCACAGGGTGTCCCACATGGCGTCGCGGGCGGGGCTGTCCCAGGCGGAGGCCATCAGCAGCAGGGGGCGGGTCTGGTCGGCGGTGGCGGCGGGGCCGAACAGGGGGCCGTCCAGGACCGCGCCGGCGCGGATGCGCGGGTCCTCGTGCAGGGCGTGGGCGGTGGTGGCGCCGCCCATGGAGTGGCCGAACATGCCGACGGCGCCGAGGTCGAGGGCGCCGTCCAGGCCGGCGGGCAGCGGGCCGGCCGCCAGGCGGTCGAGCAGGCAGCGCACGTCGGCGGCGCGGTAGGCGACGATCGCGGCGTCGGTCATCGCCTGGACGCGGGCCTTGTCGCGCACCTCCAGGCGGTGGCCGGGGAACTCGACCTCCCCGGCGTCGTAGGTGTGGTCGACGGCGGCGACGACGTGGCCGTGGGAGGCGAGCTCCTCGGCCAGCGCGGTGTTGAAGGCGCTGTCGGCGCCGGAGCCGTGGGAGTTGAGGACCACGGGGTGGCGGCGGGTGCGGTCGGCGGGGGCGTCCGGGCGGGCGTGGGTGGCGGGCCAGGCGAGGCGGGCGCCGGGGACGGCGAAGTAGTCGGCCTGCAGGTGGGCGGTCTCGGCGGGGCTCATCCACGGCGCGTACGGGCCCCGGGCGCCCGGCGCGGCGGGGTACCAGAGGCGGGCGCGCAGTTCGCGCGGGCGCGGCGCGGGGGCCCAGGCGTCGGTGCGGGCCGGGTCGTCCAGGTACAGCAGGGCGGTGCCCACGGGGCGGGGGCCGGTGGGCGCGGGCAGGCTCAGACAGGGCCACCCCGCGGCGTCGGCCGGTACTGCGTCGGCGCGCACGGGCCCGCCGCCGGCGACGGCGCCGGCGGCGCCCAGGGCGAGCGCCCCGAGCACGCCCCGACGGCTGAGCGGACGGCCGGACGGAAGGCCGGGCTGGGATCTGGTCACGGGCGTGCTCCTGCGGCGATCGGGTCGGCGGGCGGCGTGCCCGTCCACCGTGCCGCCGGGCCCCGCCCGGGCGCGTCCGCCGGGGGCAGGAGCGCCCGCCGCGCCGTACGACCGCGGGCATAGGCCCGCGGCGGCAGCCGACTCCCCCAGAGCCGGGCCCCTACCGCGCGGGGGCCGCCTGGGCCGCCAGGAGCGCGTCGAGCAGCCCGGGGAAGCGGCTGTCGAGGTCGGCGCGGCGCAGGCTGACGAAGCGGTTGCGCCCGGCGACGCGGGTGGTGGTGACGCCGGCCTCGCGCAGCACCCGCATGTGGTGGGAGACGGTCGACTTGTGGAGGTGGTCCAGGCCCAGGTCGCGCGGGCCGCAGGAGTGCTCGGCGTCGTCGGCGTAGCTGAGCAGCAGGGTCATGCGCACGGGGTCGCCCAGGGCGTGCAGGACGGTGACGAGGTCGATGTCGGCGGTGGCGGGCTGGGGAAGCCGCTCGTCGTCGGTCATGGCGCACGCTCCTCGGGCCGCCGGGGGGACACAGATGGTTTGACAATCATCCACCAATCCCCGAGTGTTTGACGAGCGTCCAACTGTTGCATGCTTATCCAACAATCCGTTCCTGTGTCCCGGGGGGCCCTCCCGTGCCCGTTCGTCTGCTCCTGCTCGCCCTCGGCACCTTCGCCATGGGCACCGACTCGATGGTCTTCGCCGGCATCCTCGGCCCGATCTCCGCCGACCTGGGGGTGTCGGTGCCGGCCGCCGGCCAGCTGGTCACCGTCTTCGCCCTCGGCTACGCGCTGCTGGCCCCGGTGCTGGCCACGCTCACCGCCCGCTGGCCGCGCCGGCGCCTGCTGCTGACCGCGCTCGTCGTGTTCAGCGCGGCCAACGCGCTCAGCGCGCTCGCCCCCACCTACGAACTGCTGCTGGCCACCCGGGTGCTGGCGGCGGCCGGCGCCGCCCTCTACACGCCGACCGCCAACGCGGTGGCCACCACGCTGGTCGCCCCCGAGCGGCGCGGCCGGGCGCTGGCCACCGTGCTCGGCGGCATGACGGTGGCCACCGCCCTCGGGGTGCCGCTGGGCACCTGGATCGGGCGCGCCGACTGGCGGATGACGATGTGGCTGGTCACCGCCCTGGGCGTGGCCGCCTTCACCGGCCTGGCGGCGCTGCTGCGCGACCTGCCCGCCCCCGCCGCCGCCCCCACCCTCGCGGCGCGCCTGGCGCCGCTGGGCCGGCGCCGGGTGCTGGGCGCCGCCGCCACCACGCTGGTGTTCTTCCTCGCCTTCCAGAGCGTCTACATCTACCTGTCCACCGCGGTGTCCGGCGCCACCGGCGGCGACGCCGACCGGCTGAGCCTGGTCCTGCTGACCAGCGGCGTGATGTCGGTGGCCGGCAGCTGGCTGGGCGGGCGCCTGGTGGACCGCCTCGGGGTGCGGCGGGTGCTGCTGACCGGCTCGGCGGTGGCCGCGGCCGCGTTCACCGCGCTGCCCTGGCTGGGGCTCACCATGCCGGGGGCGCTGGCCTACGCGGTGGTGGTGCCGCTGGCCGGGTGGGCGGTGTCGGTGGCGCTGCCGCACCGGCTGGCGTCGATCGACCCGGCCAACGCGCCGCTGCTGATCTCGCTGAACAGCAGCGCCCTGTACCTGGGGACGGCGGTCGGCGGCGTGGCCGGCTCGGCGGCGATCGCGGTGCTGGGCGGGCGCTGGTTCCCGTTCGCGGCGGCGGCGCTGGCGCTGGCCGCGTGCGCGGTCGCGGCGGCGACCACCCGCGACGAGCGGGCCGCCCGCGCGTCGGCCCCGGCCCCGCGGCAGGAGCCGTCCCGCGCCTGAGGGACGACCTGCGCCCGGGCAGAGGCCCGTGCCCCGGTCCGGCAGGCCGCCGGACCGGGGCACGGGCGTACCGGGTTCAGCCCCGCAGGACCTCGCCGACCAGGGCGCGGGCCTCGTCCTGCACCCGGGCGAGGTGCTCGTCGCCGTGGAAGGACTCGGCGTAGATCTTGTACACGTCCTCGGTGCCCGAGGGCCGGGCCGCGAACCAGGCGTTCTCCGTACAGACCTTGATGCCGCCGATCAGGGCGCCGTTGCCGGGGGCCTTGGCGAGGACGGCGGTGATCTTCTCCCCGGCGATCTCGCCGGCGCCGACCCGCTCCGGGGAGAGCCGGGCCAGGCGGGCCTTCTGCTCGCGGTCGGCGGGGGCGTCCACCCGGGCGTAGGAGGGGGCGCCGTGGCGCTCGGTCAGGTCGCGGTAGCGGGCGCTGGGGGTCTCGCCGGTGACGGCGGTGATCTCGGCGGCCAGCAGGGCGAGCAGGATGCCGTCCTTGTCGGTGGTCCACACCCCGCCGTCGCGGCGCAGGAAGGAGGCGCCGGCGCTCTCCTCGCCGCCGAAGCCGATCGAGCCCTCCAGCAGGCCGTCGACGAACCACTTGAAGCCGACCGGGACCTCCACCAGGGCGCGGCCGAGGTCGGCGGCGACGCGGTCGAGCATCGAGGAGGAGACCAGGGTCTTGCCGACGCCCGCGTCGCCGGGCCAGTCGGCGCGGTGGCGGTAGAGGTAGTCGACGGCCACCGCCAGGTAGTGGTTGGGGTTCATCAGGCCGCCGTCGGGGGTGACGATGCCGTGCCGGTCGGCGTCGGCGTCGTTGCCGGTGGCGATGGCGTACTCGTCCTTGCGGCCGATGAGGGAGGCCATCGCGGCCGGGGAGGAGCAGTCCATGCGGATCTTCCCGTCCCAGTCCAGCGTCATGAACCGCCAGGTCGGGTCGGTCCGCGGGTTGACGACGGTCAGGTCCAGGCGGTGGGTCTCGGCGATGCGCGCCCAGTAGGCCACCGACGCGCCGCCCAGCGGGTCGGCGCCGATGCGCAGGCCCGCCTCCCGCACCGCGTCCAGGTCCAGGACGGAGGGCAGGTCCTCGACGTAGGCGGTGAGGTAGTCGTGGCGCCCGGTGGTGGCGGCGGCCAGCGCCCGCGCGTAGGGGACCTTCCTGACGCCGCGCATGCCCTCGCGGATCAGCTCGTTGGCGCGGTCCTGGATCCGGTTGGTGGCCTGCGAGCCGGCCGGCCCGCCGCTGGGCGGGTTGTACTTGAAGCCGCCGTCGCGCGGCGGGTTGTGCGAGGGGGTGACCACGATGCCGTCGGCGAGCGCGCGCGGGCTGCGCCGGTTGTGGGCGAGGATCGCGTGCGAGACCGCCGGGGTGGGGGTGTAGCCGTCGGCGGCGTCGATCAGCACGTGCACGCCGTTGGCGGCCAGCACCTCCAGGGCGGTGGCCTTGGCCGGCTCGGACAGGGCGTGGGTGTCCGCGCCCAGGAACACCGGCCCCGCGACGCCCTGTTCGGCCCGGTACTCGCAGATCGCCTGCGTGGTCGCGGCGATGTGGTCCTCGTTGAAGGCCCCGTCCAGCGACGAGCCCCGGTGCCCCGAGGTCCCGAACGCCACCCGCTGCCCGGGCTCCTGCGGATCCGGGTTCAGCGCGTAGTACGCCGTCACCAGCCGCGCCACGTCCACCAGGTCACCGGGCTGCGCCGGCTGCCCGGCCCGTGCGTGTGCCATCCGTCTTCTCCCGCCGAAAGTCGGTACTCGCGATACGTCCTCGCCCCGTGTTCACCGATCGTAGCCAGAACGCGACCGTGCCCCGAACCGCGCGAACGGCCCGGGGCACCACGGACGGACGGGGACCAACGGGGGCGCAGGGCCTCAGCCGGGCAGCCGCTGGCGGTGGGCCGCCAGCTCCGGGGCGGTGGTGGTGGCGAGGAACTCCGTCACCCGGTACTGCGTCAACCCGGCCCGCACGAACGGGTCGGTGGCCACCAGCGCCTCGATCCCGGCCCGGTCCCCGCCCACCGCAAGGATCACCCCGCCGTCGCGCGGCACCTTGCGCCCCGAGGCGAGGAAGGTGCCCGCCGCGTAGTGCTCCTCGAGCCACGCGATGTGCCGCGGCAGCGCCTCCTCGATCGACTCCAGGGCGGCGGTGTACGTCAACTCCAGTACGAACATGGCGCCCAGGCTAGCGTCCGCCACCGCGCCCGGAGGGTGCCGACCCCCATCCTGCCAGCTCAGGGCAACGCTCCGGTAGGACGCAGCACACCCTTCTTCCGCCTTGCCGCACCCCGCCCCGCGCCCGCAGACTCGTGCGCATCCCACCGCGAACCCCGCGCCCACCGCCCTGCCCAGGGCGGGAGGCGCGCACGGCGTGCTGCCCGCACGCGGCGGGAGGCAGCTCACGAACGGCGAAGGGGGACACGCGACATGAACGAGGACCTGGTGCTGAGGGCACGGGTGCGGCTGCTGCTGAACGACGACTGGATCCTGTCCGGCGAGGACGCGCTGTGGGTCTACCGCACGCTGTTCGCGGTCAACCCGCGCGTCCACGCCCACCGGCTCGTCCACGCCCTGCTGGACGCGGTCCGCTCCCCGCTGGTGGCCGACCTGCCCCGGGCCCGGCTGGCCCTGCTGGAGGAGGCCGCGACGGCCACCGCCTGGATGGACAACGACCGGGACCCGTACCGGCCGATGCTCGTCAACGCCGTGCTCCACCGCCTCACCGCCCTGCGCGAACAGCTGGACGGTGCGGGGCAGTAGGTGATCACCCGATGGTTGCGGTACAACAATCCCTATTTGACGACTGATCGGAGAAATTCTGATATGAGCAGGTCAGGACTGTCACGCCGCGCCCTCCTCGCCTCGGCCGGCGCCGGCGCCGTCAGCGCCGTCATCGGCTGGAACACCGCCACCGCCGCCTGGGCCACCGAAACCGACACCGGCGCCGGGACCGCCACGGGCGCCGACATCGCCCGACTGCCCGCCCTGGACGGCACGGTGACCCTCCAGGGCGCCGGCCTGGAACGCTTCGCCACCGACTTCGGCCACCTCGTCACCGCCACCCCCCGGGCCGTCCTGCGCCCCGGCTCGGTACGCGACGTGCAGCAGCTGGTCGCCTTCGCCCGCCGCCACCGCATCCCGGTGGCCGTCAACGGCCAGAGCGGCGACCTCGCCCAGCTCGGCGAGGCCGGCCTGGAGTCGCACTCCAGCTACGGCCAGGCCAACCCCCGCGGCGGCGTCGCCATCGACGCCCGCGGCCTGTCCAAGGTCCTGTCCGTGCGCCCCGGGCGCGCCGTCGTCGAGGCCGGGGCCACCTGGGCGCAGGTCACCGAGGCCGGCCTGGCCGCGGGCTGGGTGCCGCCGGTGCTCACCGACTACCTGCACCTGACCGTGGGCGGCACGCTGAGCGTCGGCGGCATCGGCGGCGGCGTCCAGCGCCACGGCATGCAGGTCGACAACGTGCTGGAACTGGACGTCGTCACCGGCACCGGCGAACTGGTCACCGCCTCCCCCACCCGCAACCGGGAACTGTTCGAGGCCGTGCTGGCCGGCGGCGGCCAGGTCGCCGTCATCGTGCGCGCCACCCTCGCCCTGGTGAAGGTCCGCGAACGCGCCCACGTCTTCTCGCTGTACTACGACGACCTGGACGCCTACCTCGCCGACCAGCAGAAGGTCATGGCCGAGCGCCGCTTCGACCTCCAGGTCGGCGACGTGGTGCGCAGCGAGGACGGTGCGCGCTGGCGGTACAAGGCGGAGCTGGTGGCGTTCGCGGACGCCGGGGGCGCGGTGGACCGGGCGGCGCTGCTGGCGGGGCTGCGCCCGGTGTCGAGCGAGGTGGTGGAGCAGAGCTGGCGGGAGTACGCGTTCCGGGTGGACGGCTTCGCCGGGTACCTGCGCGCGTCGGGGCTGTGGGCGCTGCCCAAGCCGTGGCTGAGCGTGTTCCTGCCGGCGTCCGCGGCGCGGGCGTTCATGGCGCGGGCGGCGGAGGTGCTGACCGCCGCCGACCTGGGGGCGGGGCTGCTGCTGTTCTACCCGTACCAGCGCTCGAAGGTGCGGGCGCCGCTGGCGGTGCTGCCCGGGCAGGAGGTGGGCTGGCACTTCGACCTGCTGGCGTTCCCGGGGCCGGGCTCGGACACGGCGGCGATGCTGGAGCGCAACCGGCGGCTGTACGACCTGGCGGTGGAGCTGGGCGGCAAGCGGTACCTGATCGGGGCGGTGCCGGGGATGACGGGGGCGGACTGGCGGCGCCACTACGGGGGGCTGTGGGAGACGGTGGCGCGGGCCAAGCGCCGCTGGGACCCGGCGGGGATCCTGACGCCGGGGCAGGGCATCCACGCGTCCTGACCGCTCCCCCGGTCCCGGGACCGCCCGTGCCCGGCGCGGTGTCGGCGGGCGGCCCCGGGACCGGGGTGTCAGGCGATCTCCATCTGGGCCATCATGCCCATCGCGGAGTGGTCCAGCAGGTGGCAGTGGTAGGGGTAGCGGCCGCGGTAGGAGTCGAAGGTGGCCTGCAGGCGCACGCTCTCGCCGGGCATCAGGCGCACGGTGTCCTTGAGGCCGCCCTCCTCGGGGCCGGGGGGTGCGCCGTTGCGCTGCAGGACGCGGAACTGCACCAGGTGCAGGTGGAAGTTGTGCGGGATGTCGGTGTTGGCGTTGTGGACCGTCCAGATCTCCGAGGTGCCGAAGGCGACGGCGGCGTCGACGCGGGCGGGGTCGTACTGCCGGCCGTCGATCAGGCCGAGCGGGGCCACGCCCGCGCCGCCCTCCTCGACCTTCAGCACGATGGTGCGCTCGCGGGCCACCGGGCCCAGCGGGGGCAGGGTGCGCAGCCGGTCGGGGACGCTGGAGGGGTCGGGGGCGGGGCGGCCGACGTCGAAGCGCAGGACCTGGCCGATGTGTTCGGCGGGGCCGGGCGGCATGGAGTTGGTGAGCACGACGCTGGTGCCGGGGCGGTAGCGGGAGAAGTCGATGACGACGTCGGCGCGCTCGCCGGGTGACAGGTCGACGGTGTCGGTGGTGTGGGGGCGTTCCAGCAGGCCGCCGTCGGAGCCGA
This sequence comes from Kitasatospora sp. NPDC058046, assembly GCF_042885595.1. Classification (NCBI taxonomy): domain Bacteria; kingdom Bacillati; phylum Actinomycetota; class Actinomycetes; order Kitasatosporales; family Streptomycetaceae; genus Kitasatospora; species Kitasatospora sp. NPDC058046. The sequence goes on along the minus strand of NZ_JBHVRS010000021.1, from coordinate 61,526 downwards.
TCTGGGTGATGGGGCCGCCGTCGGCCAGGCGCAGGGAGAAGAAGCGCAGGTTGGAGGAGTTGAGCAGGCGGATGCGGTAGCGGCGGGCGGCGACGTCGACCTTGGGCCAGGGGCGGCCGTTGGCGAGGACGGTGGCGCGGCCCTCGGCGTCGTCCATCCGGTAGACGAGGTTGCCGGCGGTGTCGAAGCGGGCGTCGCGCAGGGCGATGGGCAGGTCGTAGCGGCCGGCGGGCAGCGGCAGGGCGGCCTCGGTGGCGTCGGTGAGCAGGTAGGTGCCGGCCAGGCCGCGGTAGACGTGCTCGGACTCCAGGTGGTGGGCGTGGTCGTGGAACCACAGGCTCGCGTGGGGCTGGTCGTTGGGGTAGGTGTAGGTGCGGGTGGCGCCGGCGCCCAGCAGGTTCATCGGGCCGCCGTCGCTGTCGACGGGGACGGCGGAGCCGTGCAGGTGGACGGAGACCGGGTCGTCGAGCAGGTTGGTCTGGCGGACGACCACCGGGCGCCCGGAGCGGGCGCGGATGACGGGGCCGGGGAAGGCGCCGTTGTAGGTGAGGACCTCGGTGCGGCGGCCGGGCAGGACGCGGGCGTAGGAGCGCAGCATGGTCACCGCGTAGGTGTCGGCGCCGCCGTCGGTGGAGACGGGGCTGAGCACCGGGGGCAGCGGCAGGGCGGTGGTGAACTTCTCCGCGAGCGCGGGGCCGGCGTCGGGGCCGGGGTCGGGGGCGGCGGCGCCGGCCGGATGGGCGTGGCCGGCGTCCTTGGCGGCGGCGGCCGCGGTGGTGGCGGCGGAGGGGGCCGGGCGCAGCGTGGTGCGCACGAGCAGGACTCCTCCCCCGGTCGCCAGGGCGGCGCCGATCATCCTGCGTCTGGTCACCATCGCGTCGTTCCTCCCGCGTGAGCTCCCCCGGCCTCGCCCGGGTGGGGTGGGGCGGCCTTGTCCGGGGGTGATTGCAGCAGCGGCGGCTCGGGTCCCGGTGGGGTCCGGCTGGGGCCGTACGGGGCGGTGCGGGGGGCGGTGCGGGGGTGCCCGCGGCGGGGGCCGGGGCGGTGCGGGTGGGGCCGTCGGGCGGTGCGGTGGGTGAGCTGCGGGTGTTGCGGGCGCCTTGCGGGCGGTGGCCACGGTGGCTGCGGACGCGGTCGAGGAACGCTCAAGGACTCGGACGCGGTGAACGCTCGTACTCGCCAGGGGCCCGGCGTGCTGCTCACCCGCGCGTCGGCCCCCCGTTGTCGAAGGACTTGAGGGGAAGGGCCTGCGCGTGGACCTGCGGTACTGGCTGCCGAAGGCGGCCGAGGTGGCCGAGCGGTGGGGCGAGCGGTTCGGGCCGCTGGAGCCGCACCCCTCGCACCTGGTGGACGAGGCGGCGTTCGCGGCCGCCTTCGAGCGCTTCGCCGAGCGCCTGGAGCACAACTACCCGTTCTTCCATCCGCGCTACGCCGGGCAGATGGTCAAGCCGCCGCACCCGGCGGCGGTGGTGGGCTACCTGACGGCGATGCGCTTCAACCCCAACAACCACGCCTACGAGGGCGGACCGGCCACCAACGACATGGAACGCGAGTGCGTCGCGCAGCTCGCCGCCATGTTCGGGCTGCCCGCGCACGTGGGCCACCTGACCAGCAGCGGCACCATCGCCAACCTGGAGGCGCTGTACGTGGCGCGCCAGAGCCACCCGGGCCTGGGGGTGGCGTACAGCCGCGAGGCCCACTACACCCACAGCCGGATGTGCCACGTGCTGGGCGTCCAGGGGCACGCGGTGGCGGCGGACGCCGAGGGCCGGATGGACACCGGGGCGCTGGAGGAGCTGCTGCGCACCGGGCGGGTCGGCACGGTGGTGGTCACCTGCGGCACCACCGGGGCGGGCGCCGTCGACCCGGTGCACGAGATCCTGCCGCTGGCCCGCCGCTACGGGGCGCGGGTGCACGTGGACGCCGCCTACGGCGGGTTCTTCGCGCTGCTGGCCTCCGACGACGCGCTCGCCGCCGCCCTCGACGTGGACACGGCGCCGTGGCGGGCGATCGCCGGCTGCGACTCGGTGACCGTCGACCCGCACAAGCACGGCCTCCAGCCGTACGGCTGCGGGGCGGTGCTGTTCGCCGACCCGGACATCGGGCGGCACTTCGCCCACGACTCCCCGTACACCTACTTCACCGACGCCGAGCTGCACCTGGGCGAGATCAGCCTGGAGTGCTCGCGCGCCGGGGCCTCGGCCGCCGCCCTGTGGCTGACCCTGCAGCTGCTGCCGCTCACCGCGCGGGGGCTGGGCGCGGGGCTGGCCGCGAGCCGGCGCGCCGCCCTCGCCTGGGCGCGGCGGATCGAGGACAGCGCGGAGCTGACGCTCTACCAGCGGCCGCAGCTGGACATCGTCACCTACTTCCCCACCCCGGCCGGGCCGCCCGCGCTGTCGGCGGTCGACGCCGCGAGCGAGCGGGTCCTGCGCCAGGGCATGGCCGACGAGCACGACCCCGTCTACCTGAGCGTGCTGCGCGTGGACGCCGCCGACTTCACCCGCCGCCACCCGGGCGTGCGCGCGGACGCGGACGGGGCGCGGGTGCTGCGCAGCGTGCTGATCAAGCCGGAGGCGGAGGGGTGGGTGGCGCCGCTGCACGCGCGGGTGGCGGCGCTGGCCGCCTCGGCTACCGGTTCCACCGCTCCTCCCGCTCCTTCGACTCCTTCCGCTCCCTCTGTTCCGTCCAGTCCTTCGGCTCCTTCCCCTTCGTCCGCCCCCTCGTTCGAGGAGAGTGCCCGTTGACCACCGCCACCGCCCTGCCCGCCGCCGCGGGCACCGCCTTACCGCCCGCCGGGCCCGACCCCGCCGACAGGGCCGTACGGCCGGTCGTGCGCCCCGCCCGCCCGGGCGAGGAGGACGCCCTGGCCCGCGCGCTCGCCGACGCCTTCGCCGACGACGCGCTGATGCTCTGGGCCTTCCCCGACCCCGACCACCGCGCCCGCGTCCTGCCCGCCTTCTTCCGCGTCCACGTCGAGCAGTGCCTGGCCCACGGGGGCGCGCTGGCCGTCCACCGGGCCGCCGGCGACGGCGCCACGGACGGCGGCACCGCGGACGGCGAACCGCTGGGGGCGCTGCTGTTCCTGCCGCCCGGCCGCTGGGAGGCCCCGGGCCCGCGCGACGGCGCCGCCACCGCCGCCCTGGCCGAGGCGATCGACGCCGCCGGCCACGGCGAACCGGCCCGCCGCCTGGCCGCCATCACCCGCCTGCAGACCCTGCGCCACCCGCGCCACCGCTCCCACCACTACCTCGCCTTCGTCGGGGTACGCCCCGGCGCCCGCGGCACCCGCGCCGGGCGGGCCCTGCTGCACGCCTTCCTCACCGAGGTCGACACCGCCGGCCAGGCCGCCTACGCCGAGACCAGCTCCCCGTCCGGCGCCCGCCTGCTCGCCCGCGGCGGCTTCGCCCGCTTCGGCGAGGCCCTCGCCCTGCCCGGCGGCGGACCCCGCCTGGCCCCGGTCTGGCGGGGGCCCCGATGACCGCCCCCGCCGCCGTCGCCCCCACCGCTCCCGCCGCCGTCACCGGGGCGCTGCGCGTGTACAGCGCCGAGCACATCGACGCCGGCCGCGCCGCCGCGAGCCCCGAGGCCGCCGAGACCCTCGCCTGGGCCCGCGCCTTCCTCACCACCGCCCACCCCGACCTCGGCCGCAGCGGCCCGGTCTGCCCCTACACCCAGCCCTCGCTGCGCCGCGGCCTGTTCCACATCGCCGTCGCCGACACCTCCCCCGGCGCCTCCCCCGGCGGGGACCTGCCCGCGCTGGTGGCCGAACTGCGCGCCCACTACGACGCGTTGCTCGCCGACCTGGCGGAGGAGTCCGACCGCGAACTGCTGACCGTCCTGCTGGTGCTGCCCCAGCTGGACCGCGAGGACTCCACCGTGCTGGACGAGCTCCAGCGCAAGGCCAAGGACGAGTTCGTCGAACAGGGCCTGATGATCGGCCAGTTCCACCCGGTCTGCGAGGAACCCGGCCTGTGGAACCACTCCTTCCGGCCGCTGCGCGCCCCCGTCCCGCTGCTCGCGGTGCGCAAACTGCTGGTCTTCGACCTGCCGTTCCTCACCGGCGACGAGACCCACCTGAACCACTATCTGGCCCGCTTCGCCCCCGAGGTCCCCGCCCGCATCCGCGCCCAGCTGGTCACCAGCGTCCGCGCCCGCCGGCAGGGCACCGCCGCCTGACCCCCTCCCCCCTGCGCGCGCGGAGCCCGGCCGGCGCCCGGCTCCGCGCGCGCCCCCACGAGAGGAAGCAACGTCCCCGTGGAACACGGCACCACGACGCCGAGCGCGGCAGCCCTCCCGCACGAACTCCCCTAGGACGAACGGAAGTTCGGCCGCGACGGGACGACGGGCGCGGACCACCCGACCACCGCGAACAGCCGCGTCCCCGGCCGGCCGGGGACGCGCGCAACCCGGCGCGCCGCCAACCCCGTTCACCGACCAGGCCCCGCCGCCCGCCCGCGGCACACGGCACCGAGCCGCCCCCGCGCCCTCCGGGCGGAAGGGCCCCGGCTCCCGGCCCGCCGGGGCGACGCACCAGGATGGGCCCATGGACGACCTCCTGCGCTTCCTGCGCGCACGCAACGAGGAAGACAACCACGCCTACGCCTACGTGGCCCACGTCTTCGGCCCCGAGGCCCTCCTCGACAGCCACCTGCCCATGCTCGACCTGGTCGACCAGCTGGCCCAGGAGGGCATCGCGATGAACCCTTCGGACCCCCGCGCCGCCGGCCTCGCGTACGCGCTGCGCGTCCTCGCGCAGTCCTACCACGACCACCCCGGCTACCGGGAGCAGTGGCGCCCCTGACCGGCCGGGAGCGGCCGGAGGCGGCCGGGAGCGGCCGGAGGCGGGGCCGACGGCGGCCGCCCGCCCGGGTTCGGTAGCCTCCGGGGATGGCCGCCTCCCCGCACCCCGTCCGGCTCACCACCCGGCTCGTCGACGGACTCGTCTGCGCCTACGCCCCGGCCGCCGGCGCCGTGGGCGTGCTGTCGCCCGCGGTGGCCTGCCGGCCGGTTCCCGGGGACGGGGTGGTCGCCCACGCCGTCGCCGCCGACCTGCGGCACGCCTACTACACGACGCTCCACGCGGCCGTCTGCGTGACGGCCGACGGCACGCAGGTCTGGCGCACGCCCTTCGAACCGGCGGCGGACAACGCCCACGGCCACCTGCCCGACTGCGAACTATCCCCGGACGGACGGGTGTTGTGGGTCTACCGGCCCGACGCCATGGCGGGCCGCGACCGGCCGGACCAGTGGGTCGCCGTGGACGCCGCGAGCGGGGCGGTCCTCGCCCGGGCCGACCTGGAGACGGTCGGGCACGGCGGCGTGCAGCTGGCCCACCCGGCGAGCGGCGGGATGCTCCTCAACGTGGGCGAGGGGCAGGACGGCACCGCCGTCTACCGCGCGTCGCTGGCCGGCGGCCGGCTGGAACTCCTCCGCTACCCGTGGGACGACCGCTGCCTCATCGACCTGTCCCCCGACGGGCACCGCTTCCTGACCGTCGACCACGCCCAGAGGGACCTCGCCGTCCACGCCTTCCCCGGCGGCGAGACGGTGTTCACCCTCACCGTCGACGACTTCGGGCACGACCCGGACACGGTCTTCCTGGAGTGGGGCGGCGGCCACCTCACCCCGGACACCCTCCTGGCCACCCTCGTCGGCGAGACCGAGGACGAGGAGGACTGGTTCCGCCACTACCGCGTCGACGCCCGCACCGGCCGCGTCCACGGCGAGTTCGACGCCCACGCGGCGGACCCGTACGACCTGCGGCCGCTCGGCGACGGCTCCTGGCTCACCACCGGCCCCGGCGGTCACCCGGTGCGCCGCACCGCCTCCTGACGCCCCGACCCGGTGCCGCCGGCCCGGTCAGGCCGTCGGCGGCAACCCCAGGTCACCGGGAACCAGCGAGTACAGGACGAGGTCGGTGCGGCCGTGGTGGGTGAAGCCGGCGTTGCGCAGCACGCCCTCCTCGCGCAGGCCGGCGTTCAGGGCGGTGCGGCGGGAGGCGGTGTTGGCGGTGGCGGCCTTGAGCTCCAGGCGTTCGAAGGCCTGCTCGGTGAGCAGCCAGTGCGCCAGGGCGCGGGTGGCTTCGGCGGCGATGCCCCGGCCTCGGGCCTGGGGCCTGTCTTCGAACTCCCGTCGTCCGCCCGGAGGGCGGGCGGGGCGGCGTTGGGGTGCGTGCATCGCAAGGCGGAGGAGGGAGCCACTGCGGAGCATTGGCGACCGACGACAACGCGGCGAGGTGCGTGCCCCGGCGTCGGCCCGCAGACGCGAGTTCGAAGACAGGCCCCGAGGGGCGACCCAGTAGCCGGCTTCGGAGCTGCGGGAGCGCCAGTCGGTCTTCTTCAGGCCGACGGTGGCGGCCAGGCGCCCGTTCGTGCGCTCGGTGACGGCGAAGTGGATGCCGTCGCCGGTGGTGCGCAGGTCGTGGGCGGTGCGGGTGCACCAGGTGTGGGCGTCCTCGCGGGTGTAGGGGCGGGGCAGCGGCAGCCAGTGCTGGGTGAGGTCGTCGGAGCAGGCGGCGCGGGTGTCGTCGGTGTCGTCGGCGGTGAAGGGGCGCAGGGTCAGGCGCGGGGTGTGGAGCACCGTCTGCGGGAAGGCGTGGGTCATGGGGTCGTGTCGTTCCTTCCCGGTCAGGCGGCGGACAGGTGCAGGGTGAGGGGCGGGCCGGGGGTGGCGGGTGTCCAGCCGTTCGCCCGGGCGGTGCGGATGCCCGCGGCGACTTCGCGTGGCAGGACGAGGTCCGTCGCCACCGCCCCGGGGGTGCGGAGGGTGGGGCGGCCGGTGTCCACGACGAGTGTCGTTCCGGGGTGCGTGGCGTGCTCGGCGGCGTAGCCGAGGGTGGTGCCCTCGTAGTCGCAGCACCAGTGTTGGCGGGTCACGCGCCAGCGGTACTGCACGCCGTCGACGACGATGCGCCGCGCGCCCTTCCTCGCCAGTGCCACTGGTACCCCGCCCTCCGGCCGTCGGCTTGCTGGAAGGCAGTCTCCCGGGGCGGCGCCCCGCCTGTCACCGCGTTTTTCCGCAGGGTGGTGACGGCGTCGGCTAGCGTGCCAGGCGCCTGAGCAGGGCGGAGGCGGCGGCGATGCCGGCCACGGTGGCGAGGGCGAGGACGGCGAAGTCCAGGGGCAGGTGGGAGGGGGTGCCGATGAGCAGGCCGCGCAGGGCGTCGACCTGGTAGCTGAGCGGGTTGGCCTTGCTGACGGCCTGGAGCCAGCCGGGCATCAGGTCGACGGGGTAGAGGGCGTTGGAGCCGAAGAACAGCGGCATGGTGATGGCCTGGCCGATGCCCATCAGGCGGTCGCGGGTGAGGACGATGCCGGCGATGGCCATCGACAGGCAGGAGAAGAACGCCGAGCCGAGCAGGACGACGGCCACGACGCCGAGCAGTCGCAGCGGGTTCCAGGTCATGGCGACGCCGAGGGCGGCGGCGATCAGTACGACCACGACGGCTTGCAGGAGTGCCTTCACCCCGGCGGCGAAGGCCTTGCCGGTGACGAGGGCGGCGCGCGGGGTGGGGGTGACGAGCAGTTTGGTGAGGACGCCGGAGTCCCGCTCCCAGATGATCATGATGCCGTAGAAGATCGCGATGAACATCGCGGACTGGGCGATGATGCCGGGCGCGAGGTAGTCCAGGTACGGGATGCCGCCGGTGGGGATGGCCTTGAGGCGGGTGAAGGTCTCGCCGAAGATCAGCAGCCACAGGGCGGGCTGGACGGCCCGGGTGTAGAGCTCGGTGCGGTCGTGGCGCAGCTTCTGCAGTTCGACGGCGCACATCGCGCCGATGCGGGCGGGCACCAGGCGCCAGCCGGTGCGGGCGCGCGGGGGCACCAGCAGCAGGGAGAGGTCGGGGCCGACGGCGGGGCGGGGGGCGGGGGGTTCAGCCGACGCGGCCTGCGGTGCGGCGGGTACGGCGGACATCGCTGAAGTCTCCTTCGGTGGCGTCGGCCAGCTGCCGGCCGGCGAAGTGGCGGAAGACGTCGTCGAGGCTGGGCGCGGCCTGGGCCGGGTCGGTGCGCCGTACCTGGTCCTTGAGTTCGGCGGGTGTGCCGAGCGCGCGGACGCGGCCGCGGTCCATGAGGGCGATGCGGTCGCAGTGGCGGTCGGCCTCGTCCATGTAGTGGGTGGTGACCAGGACGGTCATGCCGGTGGCGGCGCGTACGGCGTCGACGCGTTCCCACACGCCGGTGCGGGCGATCGGGTCCAGGCCGATGGTGGGTTCGTCCAGGACGAGCAGGCGCGGGGCGCTGACCAGGGCCTGGGCGAGTTCGAGGCGGCGCACCATGCCGCCGGAGTAGGTGGCGGCCATGCGTTCGGCGGCCTCGGTGAGGTCGACGGCGGCCAGCGCCTGGTCGACGCGGGCGGCGCGTTCGCGGCGCGGGACGTCGAAGACGCGGGCGAACAGGGCGACGTTCTCGCGTCCGGTCAGCCCGGCGTCGGCGGACAGCTGCTGGGGGACGTAGCCGAGCAGGCGGCGCACCTGCATGGGGTGGCGGGTGGCGTCGTGGCCGAAGACGCGGACCATGCCGGCGCCGACGGGCAGCAGGGTGGTGATCGCGCGGATGGTGGTGGTCTTGCCCGCGCCGTTGGGGCCGAGCAGGCCGAACACCTCGCCGGTGCGGACGGTGAGGTCGATCCGGTCGACGGCCCGGGTGGCCTTCCCTCGGCCGTGGCGGAAGGTGTACTCCAGGCCCCGGCAGGCCACCGCGTCCGCGGCTTCCCTGGTTTCCCCGGCGTTCCCGGTGTCCCTGGTGTCCTCGGCGTTCCCAGTGCCCCGGGTGTCCTCGGTGGTCATCGTTCCTCCTCCCCCGGCGGGGTGCGCAGGCCCTCGGCGACCTGCCGCAGGGCGGGCAGGGCGGCGGCCAGGGCCTCGCGCTCGCGCGGCGGCAGGCCGGCGACGATGTCGCCCATCAGCGCGCGGCGGCGCCGGCGCCAGGCCTCGATGCGTTCGACGGCCTCCGGGGTGGCGTGCAGGAGGGCGGCGCGCCGGTCGGCGGGGTCGCTCTCGCGGCGCAGCAGGTTCCGGGCGACGAGCTGGTTGACGAGGGTGGACACGGAGTTGCCGGCCAGGCACAGCTCCTCGGCGGCCTCGGAGACGCGCAGTCCGGGGCTGTCCATCACCAGGCGCAGCAGTTCGACCTGGGCGCCGCGCAGGCGGGGTTCGTCCGTCGCCTGCCGCAGGCGGCGGCGGACCAGGCGCTGGATGCCGACGAGGAGGGTGGAGAACTCGTCCGCCAGCGCGACGTCGAGCGTTTCGGGCCCTGTCGCGGTCATACCCTCATTTTAGCTCTCAGTAAGAGCTATCCGTCGAGAGCGCGGAGCCCCCTCCGCCCGCGCCCCCTCCCCGGGCCGCGCGCCCCGTCTACTGGCTGCGCGCCCCCTTGGCCCGCCCCTTTCGGCGGGCCGCCCGCGCGCGGGAAGTCGGCCCCGCCGACTTCCCGCTCCACCGGGCGGCGGGAGGTGACCGTCCGTCACCGGGGAGATCCGATGGAGGTGTTGCGACCCCGCCGGGAGGGTGTCGTACGGCGCTGGCATGCTGATCGGATCACAACGGTTGTCGCCGGGATGGGGGGCAGATGTCGGACAGGGTCATGCCGATGCGCACGGCACCGCGCTTGGGCACGGTCAACGGGTTCGGGCGGACGATGCTGGGCAAGACGCGGCCGGACGCCCAGGGGGCCTGCTTCGCCACCCACTGGTTCACCATGCTGATGCTGCCGATCCGGCCGCTGGGACGCTACTACGTCAAGGAGGGCGAGACGGTCGACGTCTCCGGACGGCACGGCTCCTCGACGAGCACCACGCAGTACGTGTTCCTGGGCCGGGCCGAACTGCGCATGAGCGAGGTGATCCGCACCTACCTGTTCTGCTGGCTGGTGGCGCCCCTCGTCATCGCCGGTCCCGTGACGCTCTTCGGGATCAACAGCGACGCGTTCAGCCACGCGCACCCGATCCTCTTCATCGTGCTGCTGCTCGCGATCCCGATCGTCTGCATGATCGCGCTGGCGTGGATGCTGGTGCTCAACGAGAAGTTCCTGGCACCGGCGCGGATACCGCAGTGGGTCGAGGCCGGACCGGCGAACCGGCGGGACTGAACGGACGGGGCCACCCCGCTCAAGGCAGCCCGGGTGGCCCTGGACAGGCCCGGAGGACCGGGGCAGGATCCGGGCATGCCGTCCGACGAGCCGTTGTCCGAGGAAGAACTGTCCGCGATCGAGCTGCGCGCCGGCGCCGCGACACCGGGCCCGTGGGTCGCCCGGCTGGAGACCCGCCAGGGGATCGGCGGCGCGAGCTTCGTCCAACTGCGCCCCGACGCGCCGCGGGACGACGAGTTCCACCTGACCCGGACCACCGACGGCCGCACCCGGACGGGACCGGACCCCGCGACGGACGCGGACCTCGACTTCATCGCCGCCGCCCGCCAGGACGTGCCACGACTGGTCGACGAGGTCAGGCGGCTGCGGGAAGCCCTGGAGCGGGCACAGCCGGCCGGCTGACGGCCACACGGAGCAGCCGCCCCGGGGAACCGGGGAGCCGCCGGGAGTGGAAAGTCGGCCCCGCCGACTTCCCACTCCCCCACGGCGGTCGCGGCGGCCCCCGGCGGGCCGGGCCTGCGCGTACGGGCTCCGGGGCGGTTGTCGGTGCCGGGTGGCAGGCTGCGCCCATGAGTTACGACCTTGCGGTCTGGGAGGGCGAGCGCCCCGCGGACGACGCCGCGGCGGGCCGGTGCTTCGACGACCTGTACGAGCGGTACCTCGGCACGGACGAGGAGAACCTTCCGCCGACCGAGCGGATCGCGGCCTTCGTGGCCGCGCTGCTGGAGCGGTGGCCCGACCTCGCCGAGGACGAGGACGACACCTCGCCGTGGTCGACCGGCCCGCTGATCGGGGAGGCGAGCGGCCCGCTGATCTACTTCCCGATCCGCTGGAGCATGGTGGAGGAGGCCGGCGTCCACGTGGCGAAGGTGGCGTCCTCGCTGGGCCTCACCTGCTTCGACCCGCAGTCGCAGTGCCTCTGGCCCTGACCGCCGCACGGCGGACAGCCGACGGCTGACGGCTGACGGCTGACGGCTGCCACCGCGGAGCCCCGGGGAGTGGGGAGTCGGCCCCCCCCCCATACCACACCCCCCCCCCCCGCCCGGCGCGGGGGAAAACCCCCGACCCCCCCGGCAAAAAACCAACAAAGTTTGGG
>NZ_JBHVRS010000021.1:0-50332 GCF_042885595.1 Kitasatospora sp. NPDC058046 | reverse complement strand
CGGCGGCCCGCCCCGCCCCCCCGCCGCCCCCCCCCGGCGCGCCGGCCCCCGCCCCCGCGCGCCCCCCGCGCCCCCGGGGTGCGGGGTACCCCCCCCCCCCCCACCCCCCACTCCCCCGCCAGCGGCCGGGCGCGTGGAAAACCGCAGGACACCGCGGGAAATCACGACAGAAGGTGTCGGGTTTCGCGGGGACAGTAGGGGGCGCCGGTCGGTGTCGTGGTGGCACGGGCCGGGACGACGGACAGACAAGGACCCCCCATGCGCGAAACACCCGACGAGCTCCACCGGCTCCAGGCCCTCCTCGACGCCTCGCTCGCCCGCTCCACCGCGCACCTGCGGTCGATCATCAACAGCGAGCGCACGCTCACCGCCGACCAGCTCACCGGTGTGCTCACCGGCATGTGCACGCTCGCGCTGTCCACGGTGACGGCGAAGGGCGAGCCGCGGATCAGCGGCGTGGACGGGCACTTCCTGCACGGCATGTGGCACTTCGGCACCGCGCGCGGCGCCGCCAAGGCCCGGCACCTCGCCGCCCGGCCCGCCGTCAGCGCCGCGCACCTGCGCGGGGAGGACCTGGGCGTGTTCACCCACGGCACCGCGGAGGTCCTCAACCCGCACGGCGGCGAGCCGGCCGCCGACTGGCCGGAACTGCTCGCGTACTTCCGGGACTTCTACGGCCACGACGCCTTCGACTGGGACAACGACGTCGTCTACTACCGGCTGCACCCGCAGTGGATGACCGCGTTCGCCCCCGACCCCGCCAAGCTCGACGCAGCCGCCGACGAGGCCTGACCCCGCCCGCACCGGGCCCGGCGACAATGGAGCCGGGCCACCGCACCGCAGTCGGCACACACGGGCGGGCCCACCAGGCCCACCAGGCGACACCAGGCAGGCGACGGAAGGGGCGACGTGCGGGCGAGCCGGGCCATCGCGCTGCTGCTGCTCCTGCAGAGCCGGCGGACGATGACCGCCACGGAGCTCTCGGCCGAGCTGGAGGTCTCCGAGCGCACCGTGCAGCGCGACGTCGCCGCGCTGGTGGAGGCCGGGGTGCCGGTGTACGCGGAGCGCGGCCGCGGCGGCGGCTACCGGCTCGTCGACGGCTACCGCACCCGCCTCACCGGCCTCGAACGCGCCGAGGCCGAGGTCCTGCACCTGGCCGGACTGCCGGGCCCGCTGCGCGACATGGGCCTGGCCGGGCAGGCCCTCGCCGCCCGGCTGAAGGTCGCCGCCGCCCTGGGCGACGCCCCCGCGGCCGCCGCCCGGCGCTTCCACCTCGACGCGCCGGCCTGGTTCCGCGACGCCCCGACCCCCGCGCTGCTCGCCGAGGTGTCGCGCGCCGTGTGGGAGGACCGCGTCCTGCACGCCCGCTACGCGGCGCGCTCCGGCACCCGGGAGCGGCGGCTGGAACCGTACGGCCTGGTCCTGAAGGCCGGGCAGTGGTACCTCGCGGCGCGCGGCACCTCCGGCCGGGTCGGCTCGTACCGCGTCGACCGCTTCGAGAGCGCCGAGGCCGGCGACGAACGGTTCGAACGCGACCCGGAGTTCGACCTCGCCGCCTACTGGGCCGCGGCCGCCCGGGAGTTCACCCGCGCCATGCTGCGCGAGCGGGCGGTGGTGCGGCTGAGCCCGTTCGCCGTCGAGAACCTCGCCGCCTTGCTGGAGCCGACCGCCGCCGCCGACGCCCTCGCCACCGCGGGCCCGGCGGACGCCGACGGCTGGGTCACCGCGACCCTGCCGGTCGAGAGCTGGGACATCGGCTACCTCGAACTGCTGCGCCTGGGCCCGGAGGCCGAGGTCCTCCACCCGCCCGAACTGCGGGCCCGCCTGGCCGAGGCGACCCGCCGCGCCGCCGCCCTCTACACCTGACCGCCCCGCCCCCCGACCGGCCCCCTGGAGCGGGCCCGCCGCCGTCCGCGCCGCCCGGGATAGGTTTCCCCTGCCGCACACGGCGGTTCGCGAGAGGGGGCGTACGGGATGGCGGACGGACCCGCGGACCGGCCCGCCGAGTCGTTCGTCCGGCTCGGCGGACGCCGGTTCGCCTACCTGGACTTCGGCGGCCCCGGGCCGGCCGTGCTCGCCCTGCACGGGCACTTCGGGCGGGGCCGGATCTTCGCGCCGCTGGCCGCCGCGCTCGCCGGCCGCTACCGGGTCCTCGCCCTCGACCAGCGCGGGCACGGACTGTCCGACAACGGGGGCGAGTTCACCCCGGACGCCTACGCGGCCGACGCGGCGGCGTTCCTGGAGGCGCTCGGCCCGGTACCGGCCGCCGTGCTGGGGCACTCGATGGGCGGCGCGGTCGCCTTCCACCTCGCCCGCCGGCGCCCCGACCTCGTGGCGGCGCTCGTGGTCGCCGACATGACGACGCTCAACCGGGAGCCCGAGACCAGCCCCGTCCTGGACGTGTCCGGCTGGCCCCGCCGGGCCCCGACCCGCCGCGCCCTGGCCCGGGCGCTGGCGGAACGCGGCGTCCCGGCCGGCTACTTCATGGACAGCGCCGCCGAGTTCCCCGACGGCTGGGGCTTCCTCTTCGACACCGCCGACATGACGGCCTCCCAGGCCGCCCTCACCGGCGACTTCACGGCCGTCTGGAACGCCTCCGCCCAGCCCGCCCTGCTCCTGCGGGCCGCCGACAGCTTCCTCCTCACCCCCGCCACCGCCCGCCGGATGGCCCGCGAACGCCCGAACACCCGCCTGGCGGAGATCCCGGACAGCGGGCACTGGCTCCACACGGACGCCCCCGACGCCTTCGCCCACCAGGTCCACGCCTTCCTCGACCACGCCCACCCGGCGGCCCCCGCGACCGCGGCCGGATGACCCGCACCACCCGGCGCGAGGGCCCGGGCAGCCCGTACGGCCACGGCCGCACCCGCGGCCCCGGCCGCGCCTTCGGAACCACGACCGGAACGCCTTGTTCACCTGCGGGAGAGGAACCCGGCCACTAGAGTCGCGTCCATGACAGACCGCCGCCGGTTCGCGCGGCCCGGGTCTTCGGCCGCACACCGGCGGCAGCACGCGGTCCATCCCGTTCCACCGCACCACCGGCCCGCCCGGCCCGATCCGGCGTGATCCGCATCGCGGCAGGCCGGCCGCCATGTCGCCGAGCAGACGAGGGAACCCGTGTCATGACCATCCGCACCGCCCTCCGCCGCACAGCCGCCGCGGCAGCAGCGGCCGCGCTCGCCACCGGGGCACTGCTGGCAGCCCCGGCCGCCGCCGCACCCGCCCCCACGCCCGCCCCCGCCGCCGTCACCCCGCCCATCACCGTGCTGGCCACCGGCATGCCCGACAAGCCCTTCAGCGATCCCACCGCCGTCAACAACGCCGATGTCGTCGTCGGCTACGCCTGGGCCGACGGACAGAGCAACCAGACCAGCGCGATCCGCTGGAACCCCGACCACCAGCCCACCACCCTGCCGCCACTGCCCGGCGAGGACTACGCGCGGGCCCTGGGGGTGAACGACGCCGGCACCGCCATCGGCACCTCCTGGCCCGCCCCCCGGGCCTACTCGACGGCCACCGCCGTGCGCTGGGCCGCCGACGGCACACCCACCGCCCTGCCCCCGCTGCCCGGCGACACCCACAGCAACCCCACCGCGATCGGCGGCAGCGGCATCGTGGTCGGCGCCTCCACCGACGCCACCGGAAAGAGCCACGCCGTCGCCTGGCACCCGGACGGCACCACCGTCGCCCTCGCCCCCCTGCCCGGCGACGACAACGCCGTGCCCTACGACGTCAACAGCACGGGCGTCGCGGTCGGCCAGTCCTACACCTGGACCGGGCTGCGGCACGGAACCGTCTGGAACCCCGACGGCACCGCCACCGCGTTCGTGACCGACCCGGCCGCCGCCGCCAGCTCGGCAGACCGGATCAACGACGCCGGCGCCGTGGCCGGCCGGGTCTCCCTGCCGGAACCGGGCATCGGGAGCGTCTGGCACGGCCTGCTCCGCTCGGCCGACGGCACCCTGCACGACCTGGGCCCGCGCACCTACCCCGGGGCGATCAACAGCTCGGGCGCCACCGTCGGCGACCACCAGCCCGACCCGGACCTCCCGCGGACGTACGCCGCGCGGTGGAGCCCGGACGGCACCCTCACCCGGCTCGAACTGGACCGGCCCACGGTGGGCAGGACCACCGCTGCGGACATCAACGACTCCGGCACCGTGGCCGGCTACGCGTGGGACGGCATACCCTCCCGGCAGTACCAGTCGGGCAAGGTCTGGGCCCCCGACAACACCGTCACCGACCTCGACCCGGCCGACACCACCAACAGCGCCCGGTTCGTGAACAACACGGGCCTGGTGGTCGGCGTGCGAATGCTCCGGCCGCCGGGCAGCCTCTACCCCTACCGCCAGGCCGCCGTCTGGCGCCCGTGACACCCGGCCGCCCCCGCCCAGCCCCGGGTACGGCCCGGGACAAGGGGACGGGGCACCCCCGCGGGCGGGCGGCCGGCCGCCGAAGACCCCGGCCGGGGCCGGGAGACCGCTCACGGCGGGGAGGCCGCGCCCGCCCCGGCGTCCTCCCGGCCGCGCCGGCTCTCCTCGTGCCACTGCCGGATGCCGCGGACGATGTCCTGGCCGATCCGGTCCAGCAGCGCGGCCGCGCCGTCCATCCGGGCCCCGGCCGCGGTGGCCGGGCCGAGCAGTTCGGCGCCGTGGCGGGTGATCCCGGCGAGCACCGCGTTGCGCTCGGCACTGGCCAGCAGCGCGCGGTGCCAGACGTCGTCGTCGATGACGTACCGCTCGCGGCGGTTGCGCCCGTCGCGCTCCCGGCGGACCAGGGCCTGGACCTCCAGGTAGCCGACCGCCTTCGAGACGGACGCCGGGCTGACCCGCAGGCGCCGCACCAGCTCACCCGCCGTCAGGGCGCCGTCCTCGGTGAGCTGGAGGCAGACCAGCACCCGCGCCGTCATCCGGGGCATGCCGCCGAGCGCCAGGAACTCGGCCAGCCGGTCACCGAATTGGCGGACCTCCTCCGTGTCGCGCCCGGGCACCGCCGGCTCCGGCACCGCCTCCCGGCCGGCCGCCGCGCGCCCGCGCCGGGAGCGCTGGACGGTGGCCCGCTGCGCCCGGTCGGCGCGGTAGCCGGACGGGCCGCCGTTGCGGGCGATCTCCCGGGTGACGGTCGACGTCGGCCGCCCGAGCTGCCGGGCGATCTCGCCGTACCCCCACCCCTCGGCCAGCCCGGTGGCGATCCGGTGGCGCTCCTGCTGGGTCAGTCTGGCTCCGGGCATCCGTCCCCGCCCCTCCTCGGTCGGACTCGGTCGGCCCAGTATCGGCCGACCCCGGCGACTGTTGCAATGGAACGCAGGCAGCTGTTGCATTCGTCGGCACGACCATTGCAAGGATGTCCCCGCTCCCACCTGCACAAACCGTCCACGGCAATGGAGTTGACGTTGACCCGACCGTGAAGCGGCTCCTAGTTTCTTCCCAGGCCACGAACACCACACCGAGGGGGAACACCAGCATGGGAATCACCAGGCGCGCCACCGCGCTGACCGCCACCGCCCTGACCACCGCCCTGACCGCCGCCCTGATCGCGGGCGGCACCGCCACCGCCGCGCCGGCGCCCGCGACCCCGGACGCCCGGAACGGGCACCCCGGCGTCCAGCGGGTCCTGGACCGCGCCGTGACCGAGGGCGGCGTGCCCGGCATCGTCGCCGAGGTCCGCGACGGGCACCGCGCCTGGTTCGGCACCGCGGGCGTCGCCGACCTGACCACCGGGCGCCCCCGCCACGCCCAGGAGCGGTTCCGCATCGGCAGCACCACCAAGACCTTCGTCGCCACCGTCGTCCTCCAACTCGCCGCCGAGGGCCGGCTGGACCTGGACGACAGCGTGGAGCGGTGGCTGCCCGGCCTCGTCGACGGGCCCGGCTACGAGCCGGACCGGATCACCGTCCGGCAGCTGCTCGGCATGACGAGCGGGGTCTACAACTACGCGATGGACGCGAAGGTCCGCGCCGAGAACGAGGGCACCGGCTTCCTGCTCCACCGCTTCGACACCTACACGCCCGAACAGCTCGTCCGCACCGGCACCGCCAACCGCCCGGACTTCGCCCCCGGCGCCGGCTGGACGTACTCCGACACCGGCTACGTCCTCGCCGGGCTGATCGTCGAACGGGCCACCGGGACCAGCCTGGCCGAACAGGTCGACCAGCGCGTCATCACCCCGCTCGGCCTGAGCGGCACCTACACCCCCGACCCCGACGACACCGCCCTGCGCGGCCCGCACGCACGCGCCTACTCCCGCCTGGGCGACCCCTCCCCCACCGCCCCCGTCCACGACGTGACCGAGCTCAGCCCCTCCTGGGGCTACGCCGCCGGCGACATGGTCTCCACCGCCCGCGACCTCGACACCTTCTTCGCCGCGCTGCTGGGCGGACGGCTGCTGCCGCCCGCCCAGCAGCGGGAGTTGCTCACGATGGTCCCCACACCGCCCGGCGCGTGGATCCCGAACGCCGCGTACGGCCTCGGCGTCGGCTCCGTCACCCTGGACTGCGGACCGACCCTCTGGGGCATGGGCGGCGCCATCAACGGCTCCTGGACCTACACCTTCGGCACCCGCGACGGCGGCCACCTGCTCACCACCAACATCAACGGCGACTGGACCAACGGCAGTTGGCCGATCGCGGTGTTCACCTCCGAGCTGGAGGCCGAGTTCTGCCCCCGGCCCTGACCCGCACCGGGCCCCGGTCGGTACGACCCAGGGATCCGGCCGGGGGCCGGGCGTAGCATCGGGCGGGTGTGGGAGCGACTGGAGATCGAGGGTTTCGTGGTCCTGGCCGAGGAGTTGCACTTCGGGCGGACGGCCGAGCGGCTGGGGGTCTCCAGGGCGCGGGTGAGCCAGACGATCCAGCGGCTGGAGCGCCGGGTGGGCGCGCCGCTGTTCGAGCGGACCAGTCGGCGGGTGCGGCTGACGGAGCTGGGGCGGCGGCTGCTGGAGGACGTCGGCCCGGCGTACCGGCGGATCGGGGACGGGCTGGAGCGGGCGCGGGCCGCGGCCCGGGGCGTCGAGGGGGTGCTCACGGTCGGCTACCTCGGCGGTGCGGCCGGGGAGTTCGTGATGGAGGTGATCGGCGCCTTCGCCCGCCGGCACCCGGGCATCGACGTGCGCATCCACGAGACGCAGGTGGCGTCCATGTTCGAGCCGCTGCGCGGCGGCGGGGCGCAGGTGCTGGTCACCCAGTTCCCGGTGGAGGAGGAGGACCTCGTACGGGGCCCGATGGTGCTGCGGGTGCCGCGGATGCTGGCGGTGCCGGCCAACCACGTGCTGGCCAGGCGGGAGTCGGTCGGGGTGGAGGACCTGGCGCGGGACCGGGTGTTCGCCTGCACGGGGCACGTCCCCGGGTACTGGCAGGAGTGGTTGGCGCCGTCCGTGACGCCCGGGGGGCGGGTGGTGGAGCGCGGGCGGTCGGCGGCGACGCTGGCGGAGACCCTGGCGATGGTCGGGGCGGGGCAGGGCATCTCGCCGGTGGGGGCGGACGTGGCGGCGCACTCGGCGCCGCCGGGGGTGGTGTTCGTGCCGTTCGTGGACGCCGAGCCGCTCGAGTACGGGCTGGTGTGGCGGGCGGGCGGGGACAGTGCGCGGGTGCGGGCGTTCGCGGCGGTCGCGGTGGAGCGGGCCCGGGGGTGGAACCGGGAGTGGGCGGAGCCCCCGACAGCGGCGGTGGCGGTGGGGGCGGTGGGCCGGGACCGGTAAGCCGGGCTTACCGGTCGTTGCGCGTTCGGGGGCTGATCCGCGGGGCGGCGGCGGCCAGGCTGGTGCCATGACCAGCGATCTCTCGGCGCGCCGCGCCCCCTGCCCCTCCCCCACCAACGCCCGTGCGCCTGAACTTCCGGCCGGCGCCACCCTGTTCGCGCTCGCCCTCGGCGCGTTCGCGGTGGGCTCCGCCGAGGTGGTGGTCGCCGGGCTGCTGCCGCGGATCGCCGAGGACACGGGGGTGTCCCTGCCCACGGCGGGGGTGCTGGTGTCCGGGTACGCGGTGGGCATGGTCGTGGGGGCTCCCCTGCTGACCGCGCTCGGGGTCCGCGTCGCCCGCCGGCGGATGCTGCTCTACCTGGTCGGCCTGTTCATCGCGGCCGGCCTGGTCACCGCGCTCGCGCCGGGCTTCGGCGCGCTGCTGGCGGGGCGGGTGCTGTCCGCGCTGGCCGGCGGGGCGTACGTGGGGATCGCCTCCGCGGTGGCGACCTCGCTGGTGCCCGCGCGGCGCAGGGCCGGCGCGATCGCCGCCGTGTTCACGGGGCTCGGCCTCGCCAACGTGCTCGGGGTGCCCGGCGGTACCGCGCTCGGGCAGGCGCTGGGCTGGCGGGCCACGTTCTGGGCGGTGACCGCGCTGGGCGTGGTGCTGCTGGTCGCGCTGGCCGTCCTGCTGCCGCACGGGCCGGCGGCCCCGCGGGCCGGACTGCGGGCCGAGCTGCGGGTGTTCCGGCGTGCGGGGGTGTGGCTGGCCCTGGCCGCGACGGCCTTCGGCTGGGCGCCCTTCCTGACCGTCCTCACCTACGTCTCGCCGCTGCTGACCGAGGTCACGGGCTTCGGGTCCGGCGCGGTGCCGGTGGTGCTGATGCTGGTCGGCGTGGGCATGGTGGTCGGCACCCCGCTGGCGGGCCGGCTGGCCGACCGGGCGCCGGCGGCCGCGCTGTACGCGGCGCTGGCCGGGGTGACGGCCGTTCCGCTGCTGCTGCTCGCCGCCGTGCACAGCCGGGCCGCCGTGGCCGCCGTCTTCCTGCTGTTCGGCCTGGCCGGCGGGGCGGTCATCCCGCCGTTGCAGGCCCGGGTGCTGGCGCGGGCGAGCGGCGCGGACAACCTCGCCTCGGCCGCGAACATCTCCGCCTTCAACATCGGCAACGCGGGCGGCCCCCTGCTGGCGGGCGCGGCCCTGTCCGCCGGGGCCGGGTACACCGCACCGCTGGGGATCGCCGCCGCACTCGGCGCGGTGGGACTGGCGCTGGCCTGGGCGGCGCAGCGCAGCGACCGGCGCGGGTAGCGCCCGGGCCGGCGGGCGGACCGGCCCGTCTGCGGGGTGTGATGCGACCGGTGGGCCCGAGCGGTCGCATCACGCCGCCGCGCGTGCCCGACACCGGCGCCGTCACTAGCGGGCCGGCGGGCTCGGCGGTCGGGGGGTTCAGTGGTCGGGGGGGTTCAGTGGTCGGCGACGAGGCGCAGGGCGGTGCGTGCGACGGCCTCGTGGACGGGGACGGTGCCGGAGACGAGTTCCAGGACGCGCGGGTGCGTGGCGGGTGTGGTGAGCAGGTCGGCGAGGACGGCCGCGACGTCGGCCCGGTCGATCTCGCCGGGGCCGGTGTGTTCGGCGAGGTGGACCCGGCCGGTGCCGGGCCCGTCGCGGAACCAGGCGGGGCGCAGCACGGTGCAGTCGAGGGCGGGGCGGGAGAGCAGGTCCTGGTCGGCTCTGCCCTTGGCCTGGAGGAAGGTCTCGACGAGGGGGTCGGGCGGGTAGTGGATGGCGGGGTCGGCGCCCATGGCGGAGAGCATGACGAAGCGTCGTACTCCGGCGAGTTGGGTGGCGTCGGCGAGGGTGAGGGCGGCGTCGTGGTCGACGGGGTCGGCCTGTCCGGGGGCGTTGCCGCGGCCGGCGCCGGCGGCGAAGAGCACCGCCTGGGCGTCGGTGAGCAGGTGTGCGAGGTGGTGGGGGGTGGTGTGGGCCAGGTCGGTGACGGCGGGTTGGGCGCCGGCGGCGCGTACGGTGGCGGCTTGTTCCGGGCGCCGGATGATCCCGGTCACCGGTAGGCCCCGGGTGGTGAGGAGACGGGTCGTCAGGAGTGCGACCCTGCCGTGGCCGCCCGCGATCACAACCGACATGCCGGTACCTTACGGGGCCGGTGCCCGCCCGGCCGCGACCGGCGCGCGTTTCGGGGCGGGGCGGGCGAGGCGCGGCGGCGGCGGGCGGGGCGGGTGGTGTGTCAGACGGCGACGAAGCGGCGGTGGCCGTCGGCGGCGAGGATGCGGCCGAAGCGCATGCCGGGGAAGTGGGCGGCGACGAGGAGGTCGTCGGTGTCGGCGGCTTCGTCGGCGATGCGGTTGCGCGCCGCGGAGGCGGCCTGCGGGTCGATGTCCCAGATCACCTGCCAGTCGCGTTCGCCGAACTGGACGACGGAGTGGGCGATGTCGCCGAGCAGCAGTGCGCGGCGGCCGCCGGAGGACAGGACGTAGGCGGTGGTGCCGGGGGTGTGGCCGGGCACGTGGAGGGCGTCGATGCCGGGGGCGATGGTGAAGTCGGTGTCGAAGAGCTCGAGTCGGTCTTCGACGGGGGTGAGTGTGGCGACGGCTTCGGGGGTGGCGGCGGGGCCGGTGACGAAGTGCTGCCAGTCGGCGCGGTGGGCGCGGTAGGTGGCGCGCGGGAAGACCGGCCGGCCGTCGACGGCGGCCCAGCCGACGTGGTCGAAGTGCAGGTGGGTGAAGAGCACGTCGGTGACGTCGGCGGGGGTGACACCGTGGGCGGCGAGCGAGCCGAGCAGGGCGCCGCCGTGGTAGCGGCCGACGTCCCGGGGCCCGACTCCGGCGTCGACCAGGACGGTCCGCTCCCCGCTGCGGACCAGGAAGCCGCCGAGGGGCAGGGTGAGGGTGCCGTGCGGGTCGAGGTGGTGGGCGTGGCAGGCCCAGGGGTGGTCGGTGCCGGGGCGGGTGAGGATCTCGGCGGCGGTCTCGGTGCCTTCTCCGTCCATGACCGCCAGGACCTCGATGTCGCCGATCCTCATGTGCTGCCCCTCTCGTGACGGTGCGTCGTGGGCCCGGGTGGAACGGGGGTCCGTTCGTGGGCCATCGGTGGCAACCGTGCCGGGCGGGCGGGGATTCCCGCCGGTGGGGGGCCGGGCCCCGCCGCCCCTTGCCCGAGGGGGCGGCGGGGCCCTTCCACCCGCGCCAGATGGTCTGTGGGGCCGTCAGACGGCCGCGAGGAGGGGCCCGGGGGCCGCGTCGGCCGGTGCGGCGGCGGGTGCGGCCGCGCCGGGGGCGGGGGCGGGGCGGGTGAGGCAGTCGTCGGTGAAGGCGAGGGCCCGCAGGTGGTAGGGGCGGGCGGCGTGGCCCAGGGAGAGGTTGTGGCCGGCGCGGCGGGCGGTGGCCAGGTGGGCGAGGCCGTCGGGGAAGGCGGCGGTCAGGGCGGCGCGGTGGGCCGCCTCCAGGCGCCACCAGTGCTCGTGGTCGGCGAGGGTGAGGCGTACGGGGACGCGTACGCGGGCGGCGAGGGCGTTGTAGCGGGCGGGCCAGGTGGCCAGTTCGCGGGATTCGAGGGCGGGGACGGGGGTGAGCAGGGTGCGGGCGGCGTGGAAGGTGCCGGGCGGGTAGAGGTGGAGGGGGCCCCAGTTGAGGCGGCCGCCGCCGGCGAGGTCGTCGGGGCGGTCCCAGGCGCCGGGGGCGTAGTGCTGGGCGAGGCCGGAGATGTCGCAGCCGAGCAGGGGCAGGCGGGGGTCGTCGGGCCAGTGGGCGGCGAGTTGGAGGGCTATTTTGCCGCCGAAGGAGTGGGCGAGGAGTTGGACGCCGGCGCCGGTGGGGTGGGCGCGGGCGTAGTCGGTGAGGGCGGCGTGGAGGGTGGCGGCCTGGTCGGCGATGAGCTGGCCGTGCGGCAGGCGGTGGGCGGAGGCGCCGTGGCCGGGGCGGTCGACGGCGAGGACGGTGTAGCCGAGGTCGGCGGCGAGGGTGAGCAGGCTGGTGTCGGGGTGGGCGGGGCCGGCGAAGTAGGCGGCGCGCATGCCGCGGCCGTGGATGGCGAGGACGACGGCCTTGGGGGCGTGGTGTTCGGGTTCGGCGACCAGGGCGGAGACGGGGATGCCGGCGGCGTCCAGGACCAGGGAGCGGGTGCGCAGGTCGTTCTTCACGCGGCGACCCCCGCTCTGGCGGCGTCGAGGTCGGCGAGCCAGCCGGTGAGGTCGCCGGTGCGCATCAGGGAGGTGCCGATGAGCAGGGCGGCGTAGCCGGCGTCGAGGAGGCGGGCGGCGTCGTGGGGGTCGGTGATGGCGGAGGCGGAGACGGGGGCGCGGCAGCCGGCGGCGCGTAGGGCGGGTAGCAGGCGCAGGCTGCGGCCGAGGTCGCCGCGGTCGCGTTCGCGGGTGCGGATGTCCTTGTTGTTGACGGCGACGACGCATTCGGCGATGCGGGGCAGGGTGTCGAGTTCGCGTTCCTCGGTGATCTCGACGAAGGGGGTCAGGCCGAGGTCGAGGGCGGTGGTGACGAGGCGGGTGAGGGAGGTGGCGGGCAGCAGGGCGGCGGTGAGCAGGACGGCGGAGGCGCCGAGGGCTCGGGCGGCTTCGAGTTGGGCGGGGCGGGTGAGGAAGTCCTTCTGGAGGACGGGGAGTTGGGTGGCGGCGGTGACCTCGCGCAGGAGGCGGGGGGTGCCGCCGAACCAGCGGCCGGTGACGACGGACAGGCAGGGGGCGCCGGCCTGTTCGTAGCGGGTGACGAGGTCGGTGACGGTGCGGGGGCCCAGGAGGTCGGCGCCGTGGGGGTCGCGGAGTTTGACCTCCATGACCAGGGGGCGGGGGGCGGCCAGCAGGGCGTCGATGAAGCTCGGGCTCATGCGGGGGTCTCCTGGAGGCGCGGGTGCCAGGCGCGGGTGAGGGCGGTGACGGCTTCGTGGGTGAAGCGGCCGGTGCGGTCGCGGGCGGCGGTGTCGATGTCGGCGCCGGCGTACAGGGGGTGGTCGGTGACGGTGCGGTAGGTGTCGCGGTTGGTGGTGTTGAGGCCGCCGGCGAGGAGGAAGGGGATGGTGAGGCGGGGCAGCAGGGCGTGGACGTGGGCGGGGTCCAGGGCCTGGCCGGTGGAGCCGACGCGGCCGTCGTCGGTGACGGTGTCCAGGAGGAACAGGTCGCAGCCGGCGCGTTCGAAGGCGCCGGTGAAGGCGCGTTCCAGGCAGCGGCCGCGGGAGAGGTGGAGGACTTTGACGAGGACGGCGTACGGGAGCTGTTCGCGCAGGTCGGCGACGAGGGCGGGGCTCTGGTAGGCGTGGAGCTGGATCCAGCGGATGCCGGTGGCGCGGGCGAGGGCGGCGATCTTTCGGGCGTCGTCGAGGAAGGTGACGAGGACGGGTTCCAGGCCCAGGCGGATGGCGGTGGCGGCGAGGTCGGCGAGGCGGTCGGCTTCGAGGTCGGCGGGGCCGCCGGGGACGCCGTGCCACAGGCCCACCAGGGTGGGGCCGGTGTCGGCGAGGAGGGCGAGGTCGGCGCGGGTGCGGGCGCCGCAGACCTTGAGGTGGCCGGCGCGCCGGGGGGCCAGCAGGGCGGGGGCGGTCATTTGCCGAGTCCGAGCATGGCGGCGATGCGGTTGTACTGGATCTCGTTGCTGCCGGAGTAGATGGTGCCGGCGACCGCGTTGCGCACGTCCTTCTCCAGTCCGTACTCGGACATGTAGCCGTTGCCGCCGAAGACCTGGACGGCGGCCAGCGAGGTGGCGAGGTTGGACTCGCTGGTGAGGAGTTTGGCGATGGCCATGTCGACGGTGACGTTGTCGCCGGCCTCCAGGCGCTGGGCGGTGTCGTACAGCCACTTGCGGGCGGTCTCGAGGCGGATCTTGGTGTCGACGATCTTGTTGGCGACCGACTGGTAGGAGCCGATGGGCTTGCCGAAGGACATGCGGGTCTTGGCGTAGTCCAGGCAGCGGGTGAGGCGGTGCTGCATCTCGCCGGTGTTGACGATGAAGGTGTAGAGGATCTCGCGTTTCATGACGTGGTCGAGGACGAGGAAGCCGCCGCCGACGCGGCCCAGGACGCGGTCGGCGGGGACGCGGACGTCGTCGAAGTAGAGCTCGGAGAGCGGGGAGGTGCGCAGGCCCATCTTCTTGATGGGGTTTCCGGTGGTCAGGCCGGGGGTGTCGGCGTCGACGAGGAAGGCGGTGACGCCGAGGGCGCCGCCCTGGGGGTGGGTGCGGGCGTAGACGACGACGACGTCGGCGACGGGGCCGTTGGAGACGAAGGTCTTGGCGCCGTTGAGGACGAAGTGGTCGCCGTCGCGTACGGCGCGGGTGCGCATCTGCATGGCGTCGGAGCCGGACTCGGACTCGGTGATGGCGTGGGCGCCGATGGCCTCGCCGGAGGCGATGCGGGGCAGGTAGGCGTCCTTGAGGGCGGGTGAGCCGAAGGCCTGCAGGGGGACGCCGGTGGAGGCCATGGAGGTGGTGACGGAGAAGTTGAGGCCGCCGTCGCGGCAGGTGTGGCCGAGGCCTTCGAGGACGTACATGGTGGTGAGCAGGGACTGGCCCAGGCCGCCGTAGCGTTCCTCGAAGGGCAGGGAGAGGATGCCGGTCTTCTGGATCATGCGCCACTTGTCGTGGGAGAAGGCGGCCTGTTCGTCGCCTTCGATGTGGCCGGCGCTGAGGTCGTCGCCGAAGCGGGCCAGGCCCTCGCGCAGGGCCGTCTGGTCGGCGTTCCAGCGGATCATGGGATGTGCCGCCTTCCTCCCGGGCCGCCGGTGCGGGGCGCGGGGTGGCAGGCCGGCGCCCGGTGGCGCCGGCTCACGTCGGTTCCTGGGGCCCGTCCCGGGGGCCCGGGCCCCCGGGGGTGCGGGGGCGGCGGGCCCCGGTGGGGGCGCGGGGTGCCTCTGGTGCCTCTAGTAGGCGGAGGAGGAGTGGGCGTCGAGCTGGTGGACCTCGTCGCCGCGCAGGGCCGGGGAGAAGACGCACACCAGGCGCAGGTCCTCCTCGGGGCTGGCGACGAGGTAGTGGGCGTCGTGCTCGTCGAGGGCGTAGAGGCGTCCGGGGGTGATGGGGTGGGAGGTGCCGTCCATGTCGATGACCTCGCCGGAGCCGGCGATGCAGTAGCAGGCCTCGAGGTGGTTGCGGTACTCCAGGCGGGACTTGGTGCCGGCGTTGACGACGGTGTCGGTGAGGCTGTAGCCGAGGCCGTCGCTCTCCACCAGGAAGCGGCGGGACAGGCCGTTGCCCCACTCGACGGTCTTCACGTCGGCCAGGTCGCGGATCAGCATGCGGGTTGTTCCTCTCGGGTCGTGGTGCCGGCGGGGGTGGTGCGGGTGCCGGTGGTGCCGGTGGTGCCGGTGGTGCCGGTGGTGGTGCGGGGTCCGCCGGGCCGCTCCGGGAGGGCGGGGCGGGGGCGGAGGTCGGTGAGGTAGGCGCGCAACTCGTCGACGGGGTCGAGGCGTTCGGTCAGCGCGTGCTCGACGCGGGCGACGGCGGCGGAGCCGACGATCGCGGCGTCGGCGCCGGCGGCGGCGACGGCGGCCAGGTCGGCGGCGGCCTTGACGCCGAAGCCGACGGCGACGGGGGTCGCGGGGGCGGCGGTGCGCAGCGCGGTGACGGTGTCGGCGAGGGCGCGGTGGCCGTGTGCGGGGGTGGTGCCGGAGCGGCCGTAGTGGGCGACGAGGTAGACGTAGGCGTCGGTGGCGCCGTGGGCGGCGGCGGTGAGGACCTCGGGGGTGGAGGCGGGGTAGCAGGTGGTGACCTGGGGCAGGCCGGTGTGGTGCAGGGCGTGCTGCCAGGCGGGGCGCAGGCGCGGGGGCAGGGCGTGGACGAGCAGGGCGCGGGCTCCGGCGTCGCGGATGGCGGTGGCGGTGGCGGTGGGGTCGCGGTGGCGCAGGCTGTGGCTCCAGTCGGCGAGCAGGGCGACCTTGAGGTGGGTCAGGCGGGGGGTGAGGTCGGCGAGTTCGGCGAGGACGGTGTCCAGGGTGGTGCCGGCCGCCAGGGCGCGGGTGGCGGAGCGGCGGATGACGGGGCCGTCGGTGGGTGAGTCGGGGAAGGGGACGGCGAGTTCGAGGACGTCGACGCGCTGGTCGTCGAGCATGAGCGCGAGGTCGGTGAGGCGGCCGGCGGGGTCGCCGGCGTTGAGGAAGAGCGCCAGGCCCAGGTCGTCGCGGGGGAAGAGGGGTTCAGACACCGGCGGTCTCCCTGGGGCGGGTGGCCAGGCGCGTGGCCAGGGCGTGGGGGGCGCCGTCGGCGAGGGCGTCCAGGGCGGTGGTGTAGGCGGTGTGCCAGCGGGTGTGGCGGCCGGAGGCGAGGGCGAGGGCGGCGGCGTTGAGGGCGATGGTGTGGGTGGCGGTGGTTCCGGCGCGGCCGGCGAGGGCGCGTAGGAAGTGGCCGGTGAGGTCGTGGGGGTGGGGGGCGAGGTCGGCGAGGGTGCCTTCGGCGGGGGCGACGGCGCCGGCGGGCAGGTGGATGTCGCCGTCGGGGGTGTGGAGGGTGTTGTCGGCGAAGGGCAGGAGTTCGTCGGCGCCGGCGCTGTTGTGGGCGAGCCACACGGTGCGGGTGGTGGTGTTGGCGGCCAGGGGGCGCAGGGCGGCGAGGGCGGTGGGGGTGGCGGTGCCGGTGAGCTGGGCGGTGACGGGGACGGTGGCGAGCAGGGGGCCGAGGGTGTTGAGGAACGCGCCGAAGGGTTTGAGGGTGAGCGGGTAGAGGGTGCGGGCGAGGCGGGTGAGGGCGGGCGGGTAGACGTGGGGGCCGGCGAAGGCGATGTTGTGGCGGGCGAGGTGGTCGGCGGTGGCGGTGTGGCTGGAGGTGAGGGTGATGCCGAGGCGTTCGAGGAGGTCGACGGAGCCGGCGGCGCTGGTGTAGGCGCGGGAGCCGGTCTTGACGACGGGGATGCCGATGGCGGCGGCGGTGAGGGCGGCGGCGGTGGAGAGGTTGAAGGTGGCGGGTCCTCCGCCGGTGCCGACGATGTTGACGCTGCCGGGGTGGGCGGGGCCGGGGTCGGGGGTGCGTTCGGTGAGCGAGGTGTGCAGGGCGGTGAGGGTGTCGGGGTCGGGCAGGCGGGTGGTGAGGGCGGCCAGCAGGGCCGCTGCCTGGGCCCGGTCGCTGTCGGCCGGGCCCAGGGTGCGGTGTTCGAGCTGGTCCCACCACGAGCGCCAGGCCGCCAGGTCGACGGGGCGGGCGGCGAGGAGCGCGGTGAGGGCCTGGTGCATGGCTGTCAGCCGCCCACGGTGACGCCGGCGGCGGTGGCGGCGGTGGTGCGGCGTTCGGTGATGAAGGCGTCGATGGCGGCGACGGAGCGGAAGTTGTTGGGGTCGAGGTCGGTGTCGTCGACGGGGAGGGTGAAGTGGTCCTCGACCCAGGCGATGAGTTTGAGGACGCCGAGGCTGTCGATGACGCCGTCGGAGAGCAGGTCGTGGTCGTCGGCGAGCTGGTCGGGGGTGATGTCGGGCAGGAACTCGTCGATGAGGAACCGCTTGATCTGGGCGATGTTGCTCATGTCGGCAACTCCCTTGCGTCGGTGGCCTGGTGGCCGCTGATTGGATGGGATTGGGTGGTGGTGCGGGGTGTTACGGGGCGGGCAGGACGGCCTTGCGGTCGACCTTGCCGGTGGCGGTCTTGGGCAGGGGGGCGTCGTGGATGGCGAGCTTCTCGGGGACGGCGGCGCGCGGCAGGTTGCGGGCCAGGTGCTCGCGCAGGACGAGGCTGTTGAGGGTGGAGCCGGGGGTGCGCTGGACGGCGGCGTGCAGGCGTTTGCCGGTGAGCGGGTCGCTGGCGGCGGCGACGGCGGCTTCGCGCACGTCGGGGTGGGCGAGCAGGACGCGTTCGATCTCGGCGGTGTTGACGGCGACGCCGCGGACCTTGACCTGGAAGTCGGCGCGGCCGGTGAGGTGGACGCGCCCGGCCTCGTCGCGGGTGACGAGGTCGCCGGTGCGGAACCAGCGGCGGCCTTCGCCGGCGCCTTCGGGCTGGGTGGTGAAGCGTCCGGTGTCACGGGAGCGGTCGAGGTAGCCGGCGGCCTGGAAGGGGGTGGAGACGTAGAGTTCGCCGCTGCCGGGGCCGTCCAGGGGGGTGCCGTCGGCGGTGGCGACCAGGGTGCGCACGCCGGGCAGCGGGGTGCCGATGGGCACGGGCAGGGCGGCGGCGGCGTCCAGGCGGTCCAGGCGGTGCAGGAAGCTGTCGTTGGTCTCGGTGCAGCCGTAGATGTTGTACAGCTCGGCGCCGGGCAGCAGGGCGGGCAGGGCGGCGAGGGTGCGGGCGTCGATGGCGTCGCCGGTGAACGCGGCGTGCTCGACGCTGTCCAGGACGTGGGCGCCGGCGGCGGCCTGGACGAGCAGGGCGTAGGCGAGGGGGACGGCCTGCAGGACGTGGGGGCGGTGGCGGATGAGCTGGGCGAGCAGGTGGCGGGCGTTGAGGGCGTGGGCGGGGTCGATGAGCAGGCAGGTGCCGCCGGCGGCGAGGGTGGCCCACACGTCGAGCAGGGCGAGGTCGAAGTTGAGGGGCGCGTAGTTGGCGACGGTGCGGCCGGGGCCGAGGTCGAAGGTGTCGTGGGCCCAGGCGGTGAAGCGGTCGACGGCGCCCTGCGCGAGGGGGACGATCTTGGGCAGGTCGGTGGAGCCGGAGGTGGTGAGCATGAAGGAGGTGCCGGCCGCGAGGGTGGGCACCGGGGCGGGGTGGGGCAGGGCGGGCAGCCGGGGGGCGTCCTGGCCCAGGGGGGCGAGCAGGCGCCGCGCGCCGGCCTGGGCGAAGAGGGCGGCCAGCAGGGCGGGGGCGAGCTGCGGGGAGGGCAGCAGGAAGGGGCGGCGCTCCATCAGGCAGGCCAGCACCAGGGCGACCGCGGCGGGTGACTTGACGGCGTACAGGCCCACCGGTTCGCCCGGTGCCAGGTCGAGGGCGTTCAGGCGGGCGCGTTCGGCGTCGGCGGCCTGCGCGAGCTCCCGGTAGCTGACGCTCTGGTCGTGCCAGAGCAGGGCGGGGGCGTCGGGGCGGGTGCGGGCGTGGGCGGTGAACGCGTCGGGCAGGGCGAGCGGCGGCAGCGCGGTGTCCTGGACGGGGCGGCCGAACGGGGCCGTGGTGGGGGTGGTGGTCATGGCGTTCACTCCCCCGCCGGTGCGATGCGCGCCCAGCCGGCCTTGACGGCGGTGCCGGCCTCGGTGGCGATGGTGAAGCGCACCACGGTGCCCCGGTCGTGGGGCTGGAGGGTCAGGCGCAGTTCGGTGCCGGGGCGGGTGGGGGCGGCGAAGCGGGCGCCGAGCGCGGTGACGCGGGCGGGGTCGCCGCCGGCGTGGCGGTCGGTGATCTCCTCGGCGGCCAGGGCGACGAGGTGCATGCCGTGGGCGATGACGCCGGGGAAGCCGGCCGCGCGGGCGGCGTCGTCGTCGAGGTGGATGGGGTTGAGGTCGCCGGAGGCGTGGGCGTAGGCGCGGGTGTCGCCGGCGTCCAGCACGTGGGTGAGGACCAGGGGCGGGCCGTCGGGCACGGAGCCGGGGTGGGCGGCCGGCGGCAGGGCGCCGTACGGCTCGGTGCCGGTGGCGCCCAGCAGGAGCGCGGCGGTGGCGAGGTCGGCGAGCGGGGCGCCGGTGGCCGCGTCGGTGAGGCGGGTGGTCAGGGCCAGGCGGGTGCCGCGGGCCTCGCGGCGCACGGCGGCGACCTCGACGGCGACGTCGACGTCCCCCGCCGTGAGCGGGGCGTGGGTGCGGATCTCCTGGGCGAGGTGGACCACGCCGGTGAACCCGTGGTCGCCGGCGGTCAGCGCGCTGACGGTGTGCTGGGCGAGGGCGTGGGCGGCGACGAAGGGGTGCGCGGGGCCGGCCCCGGCGCGGGCGGGGGCGCCCAGGCGGGCGCGGGCCGCGGCCCGGTAGGCGGCCAGGTCCCGGTCGGTGACGTGCAGGCGGGTGCGCGACACCGGACCGGCGGGCGCGGTCACGGCGGGTACGGCCTGTCCGGCCTGTCCGGCGGGAGCAGCGGGTGCGGCTTGTGCGGCGGGTGCGGCTTGTGCGGCGGGTGTGGTCGTGGGTGCGGTCATAGCGGGGTCACCACCAGGGTCGTGTTGTGGCCGCCGAAGCCGAACGAGTTGGACAGGGCCGCGCCGGCGCGCACCGGGCGCGGCGCGGTGTGCACGACGTCGAGGTCCAGGCCCTCTTCGGTCTTCTCGTGGTTGGCGGTGGGAGGGACGGTGCGGGCGTTCATGGCCTCGATGGCGGCGATCAGCTCGACGGCGCCGGCGGCGCCGATCAGGTGGCCGATGGCGCCCTTGGTGGAGGTGACCGGCACGCCGTGGGGGCCGAACACGGCGCGCAGGGCGGCGGCCTCGGCCCGGTCGTTGTGCACGGTGGAGGTGCCGTGGGCGTTGACGTGGGCGATGTCGCCGGGCGCGAGGGCCGCGTCGGCGAGGGCGGCGCGCATCGCGGCCACCGCGCCGGCGCCGTCGGGGCGCGGGTTGGACAGGTGGTAGGCGTCCGCGCTCGCGCCGTACCCGGCGAGCAGCGCGTACGGGGTGCGGCCGCGGGCCCGGGCGTCGTCCAGGCGTTCCAGGACGAGGAAGCCGGCGCCCTCGCCCATCACGAAGCCGTCGCGGTCGGTGTCGAAGGGCCGTGAGGCGCGCCGGGGTTCGTCGTTGCGCAGGGAGTGCGCGCCGAGGTTGCCGAACGCGGCCAGGGTGACGGGGGTGAGGGTGGCCTCGCAGCCGCCGGCGATCACCACGTCGGCGCGCCCGGTCTCCAGCAGCAGGGCGCCGTGGCCGATCGCGTCCGCACTGGAGGCGCAGGTGGTGGCGATCGTCAGGGCGGGCCCGTTCCAGTGCAGGCGCATCGCGATCTGGGCGGCGGCCGCGTTGGGCATGGTGACCAGCGGCATCAGCGGGGAGACCCGCAGCGGCCCGTGCTCGGTGTACAGCGCGGACTCGCGGTCACTGGTGGTGCGTCCGCCCACGGCGGTGCCCACCACGATGGCGCTGCGCCCGGGTTCGGGTTCGGGGCGTCCGGCGTCGGCGTGGGCGGCGAGCGCGGCGAGGGTGCCGTAGTGGGCGAAC
Organism: Kitasatospora sp. NPDC058046; assembly: GCF_042885595.1. Lineage (NCBI taxonomy): Bacteria > Bacillati > Actinomycetota > Actinomycetes > Kitasatosporales > Streptomycetaceae > Kitasatospora > Kitasatospora sp. NPDC058046. The sequence goes on along the minus strand of NZ_JBHVRS010000021.1, from coordinate 29,667 downwards.
GGGTCCAGGCGGCGGGCGTCCTTGGCGGGGACGAGGTCGTTGTCGGGCAGGTCGGTGACCCTGCAGCCCAGGCGCACCCGGTGGCGGGCCAGGGCGGGGTCGGTGAGGGCGGTGGCGGTGGAGCGCCCGGAGGCGACGGTGCGCCAGAGGTCCTCGACGGTGTGGCCGGCGGGGCTGACCACGCCGAGGCCGGTGACGGCGATCGGCGGCCGGTGGTGGGGGGCCATGGCTTCGTCTCCTTAGCGCGGTCGCGCGGGCGGCCCGGCGGTGGCAGCGGGGGCGGGGCGGGCTGGTCCGGGCCGGCCGGTCGGATCAGGCGGGCCGGTCCGGCCGGGCAGGCCGGATCAGGCGGGCGGGGCGGGCCGGATCGGGCGGGCCGGGCGGGTCAGATCAGGCCGGTCTGGGCGGCGGCGGTCAGGAACGCCTCGGCGGCGAAGTCGATGTCGGCGGCGGTGTGGCGGGCGGTGACGGCGATGCGCAGCCGGGCGAGGTCGTTGGGCACGGCGGGGGTGACGACGGGCAGGCCGATGACGCCGGCCTTGCGGCAGGCGGTGGCGTAGTCGTAGGCGGCGTCGTCGCTGCCGGCGATGACGGGCAGGACGGCGGTGGTGGAGTCCATGGTGGAGATGCCGGCGTCGTTGAGGCGGGTGCGCAGGCGCTGGGCCTGGGTCTGGGTGTGGGTGACGCGCTCGGGTTCGCGGCGCAGGATGCGCAGGGACTCCAGGGCGGCGCCGGTCTGGGCGGGGCCGAGGGCGGCGGAGAACAGGAACGGGCGGGCGGCGTAGCGCAGGTGGCCGATGAGGTCGTGGCTGCCGGCGATCCAGCCGCCCATGGAGGGGATGGCCTTGGAGAGGGTGCCGAGTTTGACGTCGACGCGGACCTTGTGGTCGAAGTGCTCCTCGATGCCGCCGCCGGTCTTGCCGATGACGCCCAGGGCGTGGGCCTCGTCGACCATGAGGAGGGCGTCGTAGCGGTCGCAGACCTCGCGCAGTTCGGGCAGCGGGGCGATGTCGCCGTCCATGGAGTAGACGCTGTCGACGATGACCAGGCGCACGCCGGTGGGGGCGGCGGCCTTGAGGCGGCGCTCGAGGTGGTCGACGTCGTTGTGGCGGAAGCGGGTGACGGTGGCACCGGACAGGCGGCAGCCGTCGACGATGGAGGCGTGGTCGTACTTGTCGATCAGGACGGTGTCGCCCTGGCCGACGAGGGCGCCGACGGTGCCGACGTTGGCGGCGTAGCCGGAGCCGAAGACCAGGGCGCGTTCGCGGCCGGCGAAGCGGGCGACCTCGGCTTCGAGTTCCTCGTGCAGGGGGATGGTGCCGGCCAGGGCGCGCACGCCGTGGTTGCCGGTGCCGTAGACGTCGACGGCGGCCTTGGCGGCGGCCACGACGCGTTCGTCGCCGGCCAGGCCGAGGTAGCTGTAGCCGGACATCATGAGCAGGCGCTCGCCGTCGAGGTCGCAGTAGGCGCTGTCGCGTTCCATGGTGTAGGCGACGAAGCTGTTGCGCCGGGAGGGGTCGGACTCCAGTGCGGCCACGCGGGCGTTCGTTGCGGCGAGCTTCGGCTCCAGGCGGTCCCATGCTCCGGTGGCGTTCACGGGTTTCTCCTTCACGGCGTCACGGTGTTCACGGCTTTTCACGGTTGTTCGCGGCTGTTTCGCGGTTGCGTGCGGCTGTTTCGCGGTTGTTCGGGGCTTTTCGCGGCTCGGGGTGTTTCTCGAAGCCTTCACGCGGGGTGCTCAAGGATGGCTACATTTCTACGGCAGGATGCGCAAGGCGTCCGCAATAGGCGCTTTCCTGGCCTGCGGGAACGCTCTGACGTGCGGAAACCTTGCGTCCACGACGCATTGACCGGCCGGTGGGTATGTTTCCGCAACCGGTGTTGACACCGCGCGATGCGGCGAATGTATGGTCGAAATCCGCCGAAACCGAACGGCTGGTCGGCGGTTTATTGTTCCGATCCGCAATTTCCCACGCCGACGGCCGGAACGGGCCGTCACTTCCGCTTTGGCTCGAGGGGGTTGGAGCTCGTGTTGAAAGGCTTCAGGGAAGACGGTCCGTCCGGTAGATCGGGGGCCCGCGCATGCTGATCCGCCTGACCGGTCTGGTGGCCGTCGAGCACGAGGACGGCGCCCCGCAGCACCTGTCCAGCGCCCAGGCCCAGGTGGCGTTCGCCCGCCTGGTGCTGGAGCGCTCCAGCGGCACCAGCCGCGACCAGCTGGCCGACACCATCTGGCCCGACGGCCTGCCCGACACCTGGGCCTCCGCGCTGCGCAGCGTGGTGAGCCGGGTGCGGGCGTTCGTCACCGATCCGGGGCAGGGGCCCGGTGCGACCCCGCTGATCTCCCAGGGCGGGCGGTACGTGCTGCGGCTGCCCGCGGACGCGGCGGTGGACCTGGAGGCGGCGGCCTCGGCGGTCGGCGAGGCCGGCGAGGCGCTGGCCGCGGGCGGCCACGCGGTGGCGCAGCAGCTGGCCGCGGGGGCGCTGGCGAACCTGCGCGGGGCGTTCCTGCCCGACCACGAGGGCGAGTGGGCGCAGGGGGTGCGCGAGCACGTGGAGGAGCTGCGCATCAGCGCGTTGGAGACCGCGAGCCTGGCGGCGTCGGCGCTGGGCGAGGAGCACCACGCGCTGCGCTGGGCGGACGAGGCGGTGCGCCGGGCGCCGTTCCGGGAGAGCGCCTACCGCTGCCGGATGGAGGCGCTGGCCGCCTCCGGCAACCGGGCGGAGGCGCTGCGCTGCTACCAGCAGCTGCGCCAGGTGCTGGCCGAGGAGCTGGGCATCGACCCGGCCGCCGAGACCCAGGAGCTCTACCTGGCGATGCTGCGCTCCCCCGTGCCGGCGGCGCCGGCGCCGGCGGCGGTGCGGGCGGTGGACCCGGTGCTGATGGGGATCTTCGAGCCGCTGGCGCTGACCCGCCTGGCCCGGGCGGCGCCGGCGCCGGTGCGCGCGGCCTGAGCCCGGGGCCCCGCGCCTGCGCCCGCGCCTGCCGCTGCCGTTGTGCCGCTGCGGCGTGCCCTGCCGGTCCCCGGTCCGGCGGGGCGCGCCGCCTGTCTCCGCGGGCCCTCTCCTTCCGGCCGCCGCCCCGGGCCGCGCGCCGTCGTGCCCGGCGGTCTTCGGCGGTCCCCGGTCGTCCTCGGCGGCCCTTTGCGGGGCCTCTCCCCCGTGCCGCCCGCCACGACGCGCCTCCTCTTTTCCGGCCGTCCTCGGCCGCGCACCGTCGTGCCCGGTGGTGCCCGGGCGGTCCTCGGCGGTCCGTCACGGGGCCCTCCCCGGCGCCGCGTCCCTCCCCCGCCGTGCCGCGCCGCGCATCCCCTCTTTCCCGGCCGTCCTCGGCCGCGCGCCGTCGTGCCCGGCGCTCCCGCGCGGTCCGCGGCCGGCCCCGTGCCGGGCGGCGGGGCGTGTTGCGCGGGTGTTGCGGTGGGTGTGGGCGGCGGGTGGGGCGCGGGGGCGGTCCGGGGGTCCGGCGCGCCTCCCGGGGGCGGAGGCCGGGGGCCGGGCGATCGTCCCTGGTAGCGTCGTGCTCGTGAAGTCGCGCACACGGCGCGGTTTTTGACTGTCGGACAGACGGGGGTCGAGTGTTGGGAAGGGGTGGTGGGTGTGGGGCGGGCACGCGTGGCGGCGCGGGTGATCGTGCACCCTGGTGTGGAGGACGTGAGCGTCCAGCAGGTGCTGGAGGCGCTCGCTGATCCGGCCCGCAGGACGGTGGTGCGCACGCTCGCGCACTCGGGGGCCGATCTCAGCTGCGGTTCCTTCGACCTGCCGGTGGGGCGTTCGACCTCCAGCCACCACTTCAGCGTGCTGCGCGAGGCGGGGCTGCTGCGCCAGTACTACGTGGGCACCACCAAGATGAACGCGCTGCGCAGCGAGGAGTTGGAGCGGCGGTTCCCGGGGCTGCTGGCGGCGGTGGTGGCCGCCGCCGACGCGGAGGCCCGCCGGGCCCCGGGGGCCTGAGGGCCCGCCGGCCCCGGCGGCGGCGGTTCGGCCTCGGGTGGTGGTTCAGTCGCCGACGGTCAGGACGATCTTGCCGATCTGGGTGCCGGCCTCCAGGTAGCGGTGGGCCTCGGCGACGGTGTCGAGGCCTTCGAAGACGCGGTCGACGGCGGGGGTGAAGGAGCCGTCGGCCAGGCCGGCGGTGACGAACGCGTGGGCGCGGCGCAGGCGTTCGTCGTCCCGGGTGACCTCGTGCATGGAGAAGAAGCGGCTGGTGACGGGGGCGAAGGTGTCCTGGCCGGGCATCGGGGTGTCGCGGGGGTCGAGGCGGCCGTAGACGGTCAGGCGTCCGCCGGGGGCCAGGGTGCGGGCGAGGGTCAGGACGCCGGGTCCGGCGACGGGGTCGAGGACGGTGCGCACGCCGGATCCGCCGGTGGCCGCGTCGACGCGGGCGAGGAGGTCGTCCTCGCCGGTGACGACGACCTCGGCGGCGCCGGCGTCCAGCAGGTGCCGGGCCTTGGCGCGGGTGCGGGTGGTGGCGATCGGGTGGGCGCCCAGGCGGCGGGCGGTGCGGATGGCGGCCAGGCCCACGCCGGAGGCGGCGGCGGTGATCAGCACGTGGTCGCCGGGGCGCAGGTGGCCGTCCTCGGCGAGGGCGCCGTAGGCGGTGAGGTAGGGCATCCACACGGCGGCGCCCTGGGCGGGGGTGAGGCCGGCGGGGTGGGGGACGGCGGCGCGGGCGGGGACCAGGACGTGGGTGCCGTAGACGCCGTAGTCGTTCTGGGAGAACGCGGGCACGGTGTCGACGCGGTCGCCGGGCGTGAAGGCGGTGACGCCCTCGCCGACGGCCTCCACGGTGCCGCTGGCCTCGTAGCCGAGGGTGGCGGGCAGGCGCGGCCGCTCCAGGTAGGTGCCGGCGCGGAAGAGGGCCTCGGCGCGGTTGAGGCCGATCGCGGCCACGCGCAGGCGCAGTTCGCCGGGCCCGGGTTCGGGCAGGGCGCGCTCGCGTACGGCCAGTACCTCCGGTCCTCCGGTGGTCTCGAAGACGACGGTCCTGGGCATGGCGGGCCCCTCCCCCTGGGTGCGGTGCGGATCGGCGTCCAGCCAACCCCGGGCGCGCCCCGCCTGTCAAACTTCGACACCTGTCGGAATAGAGGTCTTCTGTCCGTGGTTGTACGGGAGTTGACTCTTCGTCAGGCCTGCCCTGGGCGGGTCGGGCGGGGGCGGGGGCGTAGGCTTGCCGTCCATGATCGACGGTGGGGACTGGGGCCAGGGGTGGGACGGCACGCGCCGGTGGGTGGAGGGGCTCCTCGCGCCCGGTGAGCGCGTCACGGCGGTGAGCGCGCTCACGGGCGGGTGGACCTCGCGGATGCGCCGCGTGGACGTGGAGCGCCCGGGTGGCGCGGGCCCGTACGCGCTGGTGCTGCGCTCCTTCGTCAAGCTGTTCTACCGCCGCCACGCCCCGGGGCTGCTGGCCCGCGAGGCGGCGGTGCTGCGCCTGCTGGAGGGCGGCGGCGTCCCGGCGGCGCGCCTGCGCGCGGTGGACGGGTCGGGGGCGGTGTGCGAGCACCCGTCGCTGCTGATGACGCACCTGCCCGGCACCGTGCGGGTGGCCGAGGACGGGGAGGCGGGGCGGCGCGCGGGCCTGCTGGCCGCGCAGCTGGCCGCCGTGCACGCCCTCGACGTCGCCGAGGAGGACCGGCCGCGCGCCTGGCAGGCGTGGACGGCCCCCGAGCGCGTGGAGGTGCCCGGGGGCACCGCCCGCGCCGGGCTGTGGCGGCGGGCGGTGGAGGTGATCGGCGGCGCGGTGCCCGCGCACCGCTCCTGCTTCCTGCACCGCGACTTCCACCCCGGCAACGTGCTGTTCACCGGCGCGGGCGCCGACCTGGCCGTCAGCGGGGTCGTCGACTGGGTGGAGACGTCCTGGGGGCCGGCCGACCTGGACGTCGCCCACTGCTCCACCGCCCTGGCCCTGCTGCACGGCCCCGAGGCGGGCCTGGCCTTCGCCGACCGCTACACCGCCGCCGGCGGCCGCACCCTCGCCGCCGGCCGCGACCACCTGTACTGGCGGCTGCTGGACGCCCTCGCCTTCGCCCCGGACGCCCGGAAGGTCGCCGAGCCCTGGCGCGAGCTGGGACGCGCCGACCTGACGCCCGCCGTGCTGACGGGACGCCTGGAGGACTACCTGCAGGCCCTGTTCGACCGCTACGCCTGAACCCGGCCGCGCCCCGGACCCCCGGGGGTCCGGGGCGCGGGGTGCCCGGGCGGGTGCCGCGGTGCCGCCGCGACGCGGGCGGCGGGACGTGCCGCCGGCGCGTCAGCGGGCCGGGTACCACGCGCGGTACATGTCCAGGACGCGGTCGGCGGGCAGGGCGGGCATCTGCGTGACGAGGCCGTTGCGGCGGTCCACGATCAGGCAGCCCGCGCCCACGTTCGCGAGCGGGTCCGGGTCGGCGAAGACCGGGAAGGCCGGCCAGCCGAGCTCGAACTCCCGGAGCACGACGTCCACCGCGCCGAGGGGGCCGCCCCGGACGGCGCGGTGGCGGGCCAGGTCGCGGGCCCTGGCCTCGTCCGCCGGTTCGCCGGGGGGAAGCGGGGCCGGCGCGGCCGGGTCGAGGCGCCTCGGGCGCCGGCCCTCGACCAGGGCGACCAGGGCGCCGTCGAAGGAGTCGGCGACCTTCCACAGGTCGCCCCAGAACAGGTGGACGGCGCCCTCGGCGTCCATCGCGAGCCGCCCGCGTCCCAGGTCGTACTCCCCGACGGGCACCAGGTCCGGGCCGTACCTCGCGCCGTAGGCGCGCAGGCTCCGGTCCGCGTGGAGCCCGACCCCGGGATCGATCCGAAACGGCATCCGGGACATGTCCGCACCCGGCCCGTACTGGTGGACGGTCATGCCGCCGAACTCCCGCGGCACGGCCATCACGGGGGCCGGGAAGTACGCGGCCGGGTCTCCCCACGAGCGCAGCCAGGCCCGCAGTTCGTGCTCGGGCAGGCGGACGCCCTCGTACCAGCCGGCCGCGGTCAGGGCGTGGAGGACGGGGGCGGGGAAACGGGACGTCACAGCGCGGGCACCTCCACGACCCGCACGCCGAGCGCGTCGAGCGCGGGTGCGCACGACGAGCAGGGCGGGATCGGGCGCTCGTGCGCCGGATCGCCGGGCTCGCGCAGCAGGATGCCCGCGATCACCGCCCCGGACAGCAGCAGGCCCATGCGCTCGATGACCCGGTCGTGCCCGGGGTCGTGGACGCCTTCGGCGACGAGCGCCGCCCGCGCCTCGGCGGCGACCCGCGACAGCAGGACGACCTCCGGGCAGCGCCCGTGGAACAGCGAGCGCATCGCGGGCGCGGTCCGGTCCGGCAGGCTCCGCACGGCCGGGTGCGCGTCCGTCGTGGCGGTGTGCGTGCTGGTCGCCGTCACCGCCTCGGCCCCGGGGCGCAGCAGTGCGGCGCCGACGCCCGGCGGTATGTCGTCGTCGGACATGGTGCGGCATCAACTCGTCTCGTGTCGTGGCCGGGTGCGGCGCGCGGGAGCGCCGCGACGGCCGGTGGCGGGGGCCGGTGACACGGTAGCGGTGGTCCGCGGCGGGCCGCCGGGGTTCCCGCGTGCGGGCCGCGCGGGCGGCGCGGGTACGGGCGGGGGTCGGGGGCCGGCGGGCGGGTGCGCCCCCTGCCCGGGGCGGGGCAGGGGGCGCGGGCCGGCGGGGCCGGTCAGGGGGCCGGGGCGGGCCGGGGCTCCTCGTGCCGCGGCTCGTCCTGCCGCGGCTCGTCCTGCTGGTCGGGCCGGGGCTGCCGGGGCGGGTCCAGGCGGCGGCGCAGGAGGACGGCGGCCAGGGCGGCGGCGGCGAGGGCGGCGCCGGCCAGGGGCAGGTGGCGGGGGCCGGCGGTGGTGACGACGGCTCCGCCGAGGGTGGTGCCCAGGGTGATGCCGAGGTTGGAGAAGGAGATGAAGAGGCTGTTGCCGAACTCGGGGGCGTCGGTGGCGTCGCGGGCGAGCCAGGCCTGGGCGACGGCGAGGCCGCCGGAGTGGACGGCGCCCCAGAGCAGGACGGCGGCGAGCATGGGCAGGGGGTGGGGGCCGGCGGCGTCGACCAGGAGGTAGAGGGCGAGGTAGAGGAGCGGGTAGGCGGTGACGGTGCGTACGAGGCCGCGTTCCAGCAGGCGGCCGAAGAGGATGTTGCCGGCGGTCATGACGACGCCGAAGGCCATCAGGACGGGGCCGGTGAGGGAGGGGGCGAGGCCGGTGACGCTCCCCAGGTACTCGGCGATGTAGCCGTAGCCGCTGAACATCGCGGCGAACACCAGGGTGACGGCGGCGACGGCCAGCCACAGCCGGGGCCGGCGCAGGATGCCCAGCTGTCCGGCGTAGGTGGGCGGCGCGGTGTCGGGCAGGTCGGGGAAGAAGGCGAGGACGCCGGCGCAGGCGAGGAGGTTGACGGCGCCGGCGGCCCAGAACGCGGCGGGCAGGGAGATGTGCTCGGCGAGGTAGGAGGTGACGGGCACGCCGAACGCGAAGCCGGCGCTGACGCCGGCGAAGACGGTGGTGGCGGCGCGGGCGGCCTTGCCGGGCGCGGCCAGGCGGGTGGCGGCGGTCAGGGCGAGGGCGAAGAAGACGGGGTGGAGCAGCGCGGGCAGGATCCGGAACGCCAGGACGAGCGGGAAGGAGTGGCCGAGCGCGTAGACGGCGTTGGAGACGGCGAAGAGGGCGAGCGCCGCGGCCAGGACGGTCTTGCGGCGCAGCCGGGAGGCGAGCAGGACGCCGACGGGGCCGGTGGCGGCGACGGTGAGGGCGAAGGCGCCGACCAGCCATCCGGCGGCGGCGGGGGTGACGTGCAGGCGTTCGGCCAGGGAGGGCAGGACGCCGACGACGCCCATCTCGGTGGTGATGATGCCGAACACGCCCAGTGCCAGGACCGGGACGGCCAGGGCGTTTCGGGCGGGAGCGGTGCGTGGCACGACAGCCTCCATTGGATACACAAATCTAGATAGTTGGATGCGTTTGGGTCGAAGAAAAGGGGGCGCCGGGCGGGCGCCCCCCGAAGCGGGGTGGGACGGGGTCAGAGTTCGTCGCGCACGTACGCGGCGAAGGCGGCGATGGTCTCCTCGTCGCGCCGGTAGAACGTCCACTTGCCGACGCGCTCGGACACCAGCAGCCCGGCCTCGCGCAGGATCTGGAGGTAGCCGGAGACCACCGACTGGGACAGCCCCGAGCGCTCCTGGATGTCGGTGACGCACACGCCGATGTGGAAGCCGACGCCGCGCTCGCGGTAGTACGGCTCGTCGAAGTAGCGCTCGGGCGTCTTGAGCCAGCGCAGGAAGTCCGCGCGCGCCGGGTTGGCGAGCGCCTTGTGCACGGCCAGCGGGTCCAGGTCCACCGCACACGCTCCTTCCGCCGTCCGGCCCCTCGGGACGTATCTAATATTCTGGATACGATCCGGGGTGTCAAGGCGGGGCGCCCTCGGGGGCCCGCCCGGGGCGGGGGTCAGTGGTACTGGGCGATCTGGAGGAGGTTGCCGCAGGTGTCGTCCAGGACGGCGGTGGTCACCGGCCCCATGGCCAGCGGCGCCTGGGTGAAGCGCACGCCCAGGGCGCGCAGGCGCTCGTACTCGGCGTGCACGTCGTCCACGGCGAAGGAGGTGGCGGGGATGCCGTCGGCGGCCAGGGCCGCGACGTAGGCCCTGGCGGCGGGGTGCCGGTCGGGCTCCAGGAGCAGCTCGGTGCCGTCGGGCTGTTCGGGCGACACGACGGTGAGCCAGCTGTGGTCGCCGAGCGGGACGTCGGCCTTCTTCACGAACCCCAGCACGTCGGTGTAGAAGCGCAGGGCCTTGTCCTGGTCGTCGACGAAGACGCTGGCCAGGTTGATCCTCACGGGGGGCTCCCTCGGGTGGCTCGGGCCCGGGTGGTTCGGGCCCGGGCGGGCGGGTGGGCGGCGGTGCGCGCGGGCGGGCGGGGCCGCGCGGCGCGTTTCGCACTCCACCGTCGGCCACCGCCCGGCCGCGGGCAAGCCGCGCGGGACGCGGGGCGGGGTGGGACGGGCCGCGGACTGACGGGTCGGCAGCCGGCGGGCGGGTGGCGGGCGGTGCGCGCCGGGCGGCGCGCGGCCCGGGGCCGCGGTGGCGCGGGTGGCACGGCGGCGCGCCGGTGGTTCACTCGCACGAGTGATTGTGACGCTGTGCGCAACGGCGGACACTCTGGGTATCCGGAGGGCTCGTGGGGGGCCCTCCCGGCGCAGGGAGTGCCGCCATGGCCGCAGTCGAACCTTCCGCCTCCGAGGTCCCGCAGATCACGCACAGCTCGCTGCCCGCCGGCCGGGACGAGGGCCTCGCGGCCATCGGCGGCAACGTCGGCTCCGTGAACCGGGCCTGGTGGACGTGGAGCCCGGGCAACGGGACCTTCAACCTCCAGCTGTCCTGGAACGTCATCGGGATCGACTCGACGGTCGTCATCACGGCCTCCGAGATCGACTCCAACGGCAACCGGTTCGTCGGCGCCGCGGCCTTCCAGGTCTCGAGCATCGCCCCGGGCAACGGCGTGGTGACCTTCAAGATCAGCATCGGGTGGAACAGCCCGCTGCCGATGCGCACCGACGTCGTGGTCTTCAACTGACCCGGCCGCCCGGACCGGCGCCCGCACCCGTACGGTGACGGCCCGCCCGGCAAGGCGCCCGCGGACCCCTCCGCGGGCACCGCGGGGCGGGCGCCTTCCCGGATACCGCGGGGCGACCGGGAGGGCGGCGCGGCCCGACGGCGCCGCAGGGGTCAAGCCGTGGCGGGGGCGCCGCCGGGAGCGGGGGCGCGCACGACGGCGTCCAGGGCCGGGGCGATGACGGCGAAGCAGCTCCCGGTCAGCGCGGCGGGGTCCACCGCCGCGCCGCCACCGCCACCGGAGGCGCCACCGGCAGCGTCGTCGTCGGCACTCCAGCGCTGGAGCACCGTGTGGAAGGCCGCCAGCGCCATGTCCGCGGCCAGCCGCGGGTACAGCTCGCGCCCGGCGTCCAGGCCGAGGCGGGCGGCGAGCTCCTCGGCGAGGTCGTCGCGCCACTGCGCCTGGCGCTCCAGGAAGCGCGCGAGCAGGGCGGGGGTGGACAGGACCAGCCGCACCACCTGGCGGGCGCGCTCCTCGTGGCCGGCGCAGTCCTCGACGCTGCGCCACACCGCGTGCCGCAGCGCCACCGAGGGCGCCTCCCCCGCCGGGCGGCGGGCCAGCTCCTCGCGCATCGCCGCGCCGAGCGCGCCCAGGAACCGGACGACCACGTCCTCCTTGGACGCGAAGTAGCGGAAGAACGTCCGCTTGGACACCCCCGCGGCGGTGGCGATCTCGTCCACCGTGACGGCGTCGAACCCGCCGCCCGCCAGCAGCTCCAGCGCCGCCCGCGTCAGCTCGTCGGCCACGAGCTGGCGTTTGCGCTGGGCCAGGGTGGCGGCGGGTCGGGAGGTCACCGCCCCATCCTAGCTCCCACGCCACACACGACGCCCAATGCCCATCTTGACACTTGGTGACAGGAAGGGCACCTTGAGCCGTATGAGTCGTACGCCCCGAAGCAACCACGCCCCCGACCACAGCCCCGCCCCCGCGCCGGACCCCGGCCCGGAGCCGCAACCGGACCTGGACGGGCGGGTGTTCGTCGTCACCGGCGCCGCGAGCGGCCTGGGCCTGGCCACCACCGACGCCCTCGCCCGCCGCGGCGCCCGCGTCGTACTCGCCGTACGCGACGAGGACAAGGGCCGGCGCGCCGCGGCCCGCGTGAGCGCCGCCCACCCCGCCGCCCGCCTGGAGGTACGCCGCCTGGACCTCGGCGACCCCCGCTCCGTGCACGCCTTCGCGACCCGCCTGCGCGCCGACGGCGTCCACCCCGACGTCCTGGTCAACAACGCCGGCGTCATGGCACCCCCGCGCACCCTCACCCCGCACGGCCACGAGCTCCAGTTCGCCGTCAACCACCTCGGCCACTTCGCCCTCACCGCCCACCTGATCGACCTGCTCGCCCAGGGCCGCGACCCCCGCGTGGTCACCGTCACCTCCGCCAACCACCGCCGCGCCCGCGTCGACTTCGACGACCTCACCGGCGAGCGCGCCTACTCCCCCATGGGCCACTACAACCAGTCCAAACTCGCGGGCGCCCTCTTCGCCCTCGAACTCCACCGCCGCCTGAGCGCCGCCCGCAGCCCCGTGCGCAGCGTGCTCGCCCACCCCGGCTACGCCGCCACCGCCCTGCCCCGCGCCGGCGCCGTCGCACCGGTGCGGCTGCTGTTCGGGCGCCTGCTGCGCCCGCTCGCGCAGACGCCCGCCCGCGGGGCGCTGGCGCAGCTGCACGCGGCGACCGCCCCCGGGGTGCGCGGCGGGGAGCTGTACGGGCCGGGCGGACCGGGCGAACTGCGCGGGGCCCCGGCGCTGACCTCGCCCGCCCCTCGCGCCCAGGACCCGCGGGCGGGCCGGCGGCTGTGGGAGGTGTCGCAGGAACTGACCGGGCTGCGGTTCACCGTGCCCGCGGCGGACGGCGCCTGACCCCGGGGCGGGAGGGGGTGAGGGGAGGTCACGACCGGCGCGGCGCGGTGGGGCGCAGCGGGGCACGGGGGGACCGCGCTACGGCAGCGGACACGGCCCGACGGCGACGGCGGCCGGGGCCGCGGCGGCAGGCGCGCCCGCGGGTGCCGCCTCCCCCGTGACCGGGCGGCAGGTCCCGGCCCACCCGTCGCCCGCCCCCGTCCGCCGGGAACGCCGGACCGGTCCCGGCCAGGGGGCGGCCGGACACCACCGGCGCAGGGCGCGGCCGTACGGCGGGCGGGGGCGTGTGGTGGGCGGGTTGACGGTCTGTGCGGCGGGGCCCGCGGGGTGGGCCCCGTGCGGGCCGGTTCGCCGCTTCCCTGTCCGGGTCCCTGTTCCCGCTTCCCGCTGCCGTTTCCTGTTCCGGCCGGTCGGGGTGTCCGGTATTGGCGGTCGCCCCGGGCGGGGGTGGGGGCGGGCAGTAGGATCGGCGGCGTTGCATCCCGTACACACTGCTGGTAGGAGGCTTTTCATGGCTCAGGTCACGCTGAAGGGGAACCCGGTGCAGGTCGGTGGCGCGCTGCCGGCCGCCGGCAGCCAGGCGCCGTCGTTCACGCTGGTCGGCGAGGGGCTCGCGGACGTGTCGCTGAAGGACTTCGCGGGTCGGCGCAAGGTCCTGAACATCTTCCCCAGCATCGACACCCCGACCTGCGCGACCTCGGTGCGCACGTTCAACGCCAAGGCGGGTTCGCTGGAGAACACCGTGGTGCTGTGCGTGTCGGCGGACCTGCCGTTCGCGCAGGCCCGGTTCTGCGGCGCGGAGGGCCTGGAGAACGTCAAGACGCTGTCCACCCTGCGCGGGCGGGACTTCCACGACGTCTACGGTGTGGCGATCGCCGACGGTCCGCTGGCCGGGCTGACGGCGCGCGCGGTCGTCGTCCTGGACGAGAACGACACCGTCCTGCACACCGAGCTGGTCGCGGAGATCGCCGACGAGCCGAACTACGAGGCCGCGCTCGCCGCCCTCGTCTGACCGGCCGGCACCGCGCCCGCGGTGCCGACCCCTTTTGTGGTGCGGCGGCCCGCCCCCCGCGTCCCGCCCGTCCCCGCTCCGGCGGGACGGGCAGGACGGGGGGCGGGCCGCCGTCGCTTTTGCCCGTCCCGGACGCGCCGGGCGGAGGACGACCGCCGTGGCGGGCGTCCCGTGGCGGGCGTCCCGCGGCGGGCGTCTCGTGGCGGGCGTCTCGTGGCGGGGCGCCGGGGCAGCCGGTTCAGGCGGCCAGGGTGTCCTTCAGCCAGGGGGCGATCAGGGCCATCGCCTCGCCGAAGCGGGAGACGGCGCAGTGGCCGGTGTCCGGGATCAGTTCGACGCGGGTGTCGCGGCGGCCCTCGAACACCAGGGTGTCGGCCTGGGGGACGTGGACGTCCTCGGTGCCGTTGACGACCAGCATCGGCCCGTTGGCGTCCCGGTCCAGCAGCGGGCGCAGGTCGAATCCGGCGAAGGCCGCGTCGAGTTCGGCCCTGGTGGGCGCGGTGTCGAAGCCCAGGGCGTTGCCGACGATGCCGTCCATGCCGAAGGCGAAGCCGCGGCCGGGGGCGAAGGCGCGCTCGACCGGGCCGCCGAGCACCACGGAGGCGTCCACCGCCCCGGTCAGCCCGGTGCGGGCGGAGTAGTAGCCGCCCATCGAGATGCCGAAGTGGCCGACCCTCCCGTTGCCGACCGCGCGGGCGAAGGCGACCAGTGCGGCGATCACCTCGTCCCCGCCGTGCGGGGTCATCGGCAGGTGGGCGCTCTCGCCGGTGCCGGGGAGGTCGAACAGCAGCAGCCGCGCCGGCAGGGCGAACGCGAGCTGCTCCCACATGCCGTGCAGGTCGGTCTTCCAGGAGTCCACGCCGCCGCTGGCCAGGACGAGGGGCGCGTCGGCGGGCAGGCCGGGGGCGGCCATCAGGTGGACCGGCACGGCGGCCTCGCCGCCGCGGTGGGGGACGGTGAGGACGCGGCGCTCGAACTCCACCGGGAAGCCGGGGGCGGCGAGGACGTACTGCTCGACCTGGCGGGCGAGCGCGGTGCGCTTGGGCCCGTCGGCGAGGGAGGGGAACTTGGCCCAGCCGTACGCCTGCGCGGCCTCGCGGTGGCGCCCGGCGGCGGCGTGGCGGGCGGCGAGGGCGGACCACTCGTACACCCAGCCGCCGGGCCGGTCGGGCCACATCACGGTGACGGCGGCGCGGACCGCGTCCACCTCGCCGGCGGGCAGGCCGAGGGTCATCTGCGGGTAGCGCTCGACGAACAGGTCCCGCGGGTCCAGGGGCCAGGTGAAGGACATGGTGGTGCCTCCTGTCGCACTCAAGCTTCTTAAAGCCGGAACACTTGCGTTAACGACTATGCGCCCGCACCGGCGCCTAACGCAAGCGGCCCTGCGTTAGTGTGGTGGCCGAGGTGATCGACATGACCGAACACGAGCCACACCCGCAGCCGCACCCGGAGTCGGAGCCGCAGCCGGTGCGCCGCCGCCCGGGCGGGCGCGCCGCGCGCGTGCGCCAGGCCGTCCTGGACGCCGCCGCGCAGGTACTGGCCGAGGAGGGCGTCGACCGGCTCACCGTCGCCGGGGTCGCGGCCCGCGCCGGCGTCAACGAGACCACCGTGTACCGGCGTTGGGGCACCCGGGAGAAACTCGTCCTGGACGCCATGCTCACCGGCAGCAACGAGGGCGTCCCCGTCCCCGACACCGGGGCCGTCCGCACCGACCTGGCCGCCTTCGCCCGCGCCCTGGCCCGCTACCTCGCCACCCCCACCGGCCGCTCCGTCGCCCGGGCCGCCGCCCTCAGCGCCGACGACCCCGACCTCGCCGAGGCCTGGCAGACCTTCTGGCACTCCCGCCTCGACCAGGCCGGCGCCATCATCGCCCGGGCCGTGGACCGCGGGGAACTCCCCCCGGACACCGACACCGCCCTGGCACTGGAACTGCTCTGCGCCCCCCTCCAGACCCGCTGCCTGCTCGGCCACCGCCCCGACGAACCGGACCTGCCCGAACGCCTGACGGACCTGGTCCTCGACGGCCTGACGGGCGGGAACCGGGCCACCGCCCCCCGGCACCGCCCCTGACACCGGCCGCCCCTCCCCCGGCCCCGGCCCCGGCCCGGCGAAGGGGGCGCCGTCGGCCCGACGGCATGCCCGCGCACGCCGGGCAGGACGACCACTCCCCCGGAACCGGACGAGCGGCCCCGGAACAAGGTCCTGGCCCACGTCCTGCGACCGGTGACGGTACGCAACGGGTCACGTGTTCCCACCGGGCCCGTAGCGGGTTCCGGGCGGCCAACAGCCGGCGGCCGCGACGCAACCACGCTCCCTGTTCAGGGAGTTGCCGTTCCCGTCGCCACCGGAGGCGACCGTCGCCGGGGGTGGGACCGGACGCCGGGAGGCGGCGGGCGCGGTGAGCGCGGTGAGCGGGATGCGGCGGCCGGCCCCGATCGTGGCCGCCCGCCGCCGAGCGGACCCGGGAAAGCCAACGGGGCCGGGCGAGAGGGCCGTTGACCACCGGCAGCCCCGCTCAGGCCACCGGCAGCCGGTGGCCGCGTGCGGACGCCGTGCGGGTCACAGCGGCCGGCGCCAGTGGCGGTAGGTGTGCGGGGTCCTGGTGAAGCCGCTGTCGCCGAAGGGGTTCGCCAGCGTGCCGTCGAGGGTTCCGGCCAGGAAGTCGCCGAAGCCCGCCGCGAAGCGGACCCAGCGTTCCTCCCGGTATGCGGGCTGGCGCTTGAAGACGACGACGTCCCAGCTGTCCGGGTCGCGGGTGTCGCAGAGCCAGAAGACCACGTCGCCATTGGCGCTGCCCGCGAAGGGCAGGAGCCTGCCCTGCTCCAGGTCCTCCGGGGCGGCGCCGGTGGGTGCGGCCGGCTCCTGCCGGGGGTCGAAGTCCAGTGCGTCGAGGAGGTCGCCGTACGGGGAGCCGTCCACCGGCGGCGTGCTGACGCCGAGGTACTCGTCCAGCTCGCCGCCGCCGTAGAGCGCGACGAAGTCGCGGTAGTCGGCGGGCAGGCGCAGGCCCGTGGTGCGGGCCAGTTCGTCCCAGTCGACGCTGTCGCCCGGGGTTCCCGGCTCCCCGATCAGGGCCGAGAGGCGGGTGACGGCCGGGTGGACCATGGCGGTGTCCCCTTTCGTGGGTGGCGGGTTCCGGTCGGTCACCGTACTGCCCGGCGTCCCGCCCGGTGAAGGTCGAGCGGGCTGTCGGACCAGCGCCCGTCCCGCCGGGCCCCGACCGCCCAGGGCAGCGGAGCGGCGGACTTCCGGGCACCCGCAGAGCGCGCCATACCGCGCGTCGTGAACCGCGAAGACCTGACCGGCAGCCCTCGAACGACACGGGACCGACGGCGCCGGCCGGGCCGCCCGGCCGGGTGGACCGGATCGGCCGGGACGGCACCCGGGATCCCGGATGCCGGGGGCCGCGGCCTCCGGGAGGGGAATGTCCGTTGTCAGACCACGCAGAACTCGTTGCCCTCCGGATCGGCCATCACCACATGGTCGGGCCTGCCCCGCAGCTCCTCCTCACGGACCACCGTCGCCCCCGCGGCGGTCAGCCGCTCCACCGCCTCGACCACGCGCGGCCACCGCACCTCCCACGGCGTCCCACGGCCGCCGCCGGCCTGCACGTCCACGTGCACCCGGTTCTTCACCGCCTTCGGCTCCGGCACCTTCAGGAAGGACAGGGCGGGACCCGTCCCCTCGGGATCGCAGAGGTACGCGCCGTCGTCCCACTCCTCCCGCGGGACCCCGTGATAGGAGAGCCACTCCTCCCAGCTCCCGAACCCCGCCGGCGCGGGCCTGTGCACGTAGCCCAGCGCCAGCGCCCAGAACCCGGCCAGCCTCGCCGGGTGCGCGCAGTCGATCGTCAGGCTCCACCCGGTCGCCATGCGGCCCTCCTCGCTCGGATGCCGCGACCGTACCGCCCGCCGCCGACACCACCGCCGACACCACGGCCACCACCGCCGGCGGGCGCCCCGCACGACGCGGACCGCGACCCGCAACGACCCGCCCGGGCCCCGGAACCGACCCGCCCTCGGCAGGGGGCGGGCCCGCGCCGCGCAAAGGGGGGCACGGGCACCGCCCCGACCGCGACGGCGACGGCGGCGGCCCATGCAGCCGCCACCGCCACCGCCGTCCCCGGAGCGTTACGCGCCCGGCGGGGCGAACGGCCGGCGGTCCGGCGCGCAGACCGTCCCGGGCTCCGGCAGCCGCCCCTCCACCAGGTAGCGCTCCTGCGCCCCGGCCGCGCAGGCGCTCGGGTTGCCCAGGACGGTGTGCCCGTAACCGTCGACGCTCAGCAGACGGGCCCCGGCGAGGGTGTCGGCCATCGCGCGCGAGCCCTCGTAGGGCCAGGCCGGGTCACCGGTGTTCGCGACGACCAGCACGGGCGCGGCGGTGCGGCGGTCCCACGGCCCGTCGTAGCGGTCCCGGGCGGCCGGGGAGGGCCAGGACGCGCAGCGCTGGGTCTGCCACACCCAGTACGGGCCGACGGCGCCGGAGCGCGTCTCGGCGAGGGCGGCCAGGGCCGGGTAGTCGGCGCCGGCGGGCGGGTTGACGGTGTCCGCGCACAGGGTGCCCAGGGTCTGCGCCTGCCCCGACAGCGCGCCCGGCGCCGGTGCCGGAGCGGGGGCGGGGGCGGGCGGTGCGTCGGGGGCGGTCCACAGCTCCTGCAGCCACACGCCCAGGGCCGCCCAGCCGCTGTCGGGGACGCCCGGCAGCGGCGCGGCCGTGTACAGCATCGACGCCACGGTGGACACCGCAAAGGCGTAGGTCACCTCCCGCGCCGGCGTGCCGGGCGCGAGCGGCCCGCGCCGCAGCCGCTCCAGGAGGGCGGCGAACCTGGCGCGGGTCGCGTCCGCGTCGCCCGCCGCGAACGCGCACGCCGCGGGGCCGGCGGCGGCGCAGCGTTCGAGGAAGGCGTCCAGGGTGCGGGCGGAGGCGAGGTCGCTGCCGGTGCGCAGGAACGGGGGCAGGGCGCGCTGCTGGGGGGTGCGGCCGGTGGACCAGGCGCGCGGGTCCAGGGCGCTGTCCAGGACCATCGCGCGTACCCGGTCGGGGAAGAGGTTGGCGTAGACGGCGCCGAGCAGGGTCCCGTACGAGGTGCCCCAGTAGGTGAGGCGCCGGTCGCCGACGGCCTGGCGCAGCACGTCGAGGTCGCGGGCGGTGTCGGCGGTGGACAGGTGGGCGAGCAGGCCGGTGGTGTCGTTGTCGGCGCAGTGGCGGGCGAGGCCGGTGTAGGCGCGGGTCCAGGCGCTCTGCTGGTCGGCGGCGGTCGGGAAGCCGGCGGGCAGGCCGTCGAGGAGGGCCTGTTCGGCGGCGGGGTCGGGGAAGCAGTGGAGGGTGGTGGAGGCGCCGGTGCCGCGCGGGTCGAAGCTGACGATGTCGAAGCGCCGGCGGACCTGTTCGGGGAAGAGGCCGTAGACGGCGGGCAGGGCCGCGGTGCCGGGGATGCCCGGGCCGCCGGGGTTGAAGAACAGCGAGCCGATGCGGTGGGCCGGGTCGGTGGCGCGGTGGCGGATCAGGGCCAGGTCCAGGGGTGTTCCCCGCGGGTCGCGGTAGTCCGTCGGCACGGCGGCGGTGGCGCACTCGAAGCCCTGGGCGCAGGGCCCGTCCCAGTGCAGGCGCGGCACGGGCGCGGCGGGCGCGGCGGGGTTGTCGGCGGTCGCGGCGGGCGCGGCGGTCGCGGTGTGGGCCGGGGCCAGGGCCGCCAGCACGAGCACGGCGGTGGCGGCACGGAACGCGGTACGCGAAGCGGTACGGAAGGCGGTGCGGAAGGCGGTGGCGGGCCGGGGTCGGGGCACGGGCGGCTCCCTCGTCGTCGTGTGTTCCTGATCGGGCGTCACCGAGTCTTGCGTCGACCGCTGTCGGCACACCGGCAGGACGCTGTCCCGCCACTGACACACCACCGTCACCACCGGCACCACCCACAGCACCGACGGCACGGGCGCCGGTCGGCCGCTCGGTAGGCTGCGGCCCATGTTCGAGTACCACGGCTGGATCAAGGTTCTGGAGAGCGCCGGCGCCGACGACGAGGAGTACGACGACGACCGTCTCCACCTGATCGCCGGGGGTATCGAGGAGCGCATCCGGGAGATCGGCAGCCCGTACCTGCTCGATCTGCGGTGGATGAACGGGGAGGTGTTCGTCCACCTCGGCGGCTTCACGAACCACCGTGACGCGCGGATCCCGGCGTTCTTCCGCGAGGTCGGTGAACGGGCGCCGGGCTCCTACGGCCTGCTGCACGTACGCGACGACGAGGACCCCGGCCGTGAGAACGAGGTCCTCGTCCACAGGATGGCCCGCGGACGGGTGAGCGAGCACGCGGATCCGCTGCTGTCACCCTGCGTCCCCGTCCTGGAGGACCCGTTCCAGGGGTAGGACGCGACGCCGGCCGGACCCGCCCGCGAGGGGAACGACAACGCCGGCCGGCCACAGGCCGGCCAGGCGGGCGGGCGGCTTCCGGGACGGCCGGCGGGCGGTGGCGGGCGGGCGGCTTCCGGAGCGGCCGGCGGGCGGTAGCGGGCGGGGCGGGGCGGGGCTGCCGCGCGCCCGGCCGGGGCCTGCCGCGACACCCCCGAGCGGGAACGCGGGTGCGCCCCCTCGGCCCCCTGTCCGGCACGGGGCCGGACAGGGGGCCGAGAGGGCGCGGCACGAGGCGACCCGCAGACCGGGAACCGGTCCGGCCCGGAGCGGACCCGGGCGGACGGACCCGGCCACCCCGGACGGACGGGTCCGGCGGCCCGGCCCCGGGCGGACACACCCGGGGCGGACGGGTGCCCGGGGCGCCGGGTCAGGTGATGGAGGCCCCCGAGTCGATGCTGATGACCTGGCCGGTCATGCAGTCCTGGTCGAGGAACAGCGTGATCGAGCGGGCGACCTCGCGCGGGGTGACGAACCGCGGCACCGGGACCTTCTCCCGCATGCCCGCCACCACGTGCTCGGGCAGGGTGTCCGTCATGCCGGTGATCATGAAGCCGGGTGACAGGGCGTTGACGGTCACCCCCCGGCGGCCGCACTCCGCCGCGAGCGTGCGGGTCAGCCCGATCAGGCCGGCCTTGGACGCCGAGTAGGCGGTCTGCCCGGCGGTGGCGATCAGCGCCGACGGGGAGACGATGTTCACCACCCGCCCCCAGCGGGCGCGCAGCATCGCCGGCACGCACGCCCTGGCGGTGTGGAAGGAGCCGACGAGGTTCGTGTCGATCACCTGCCGCCACTCGGCGGGGTTCTGCATCGCCATCAGCGCGTCCTTGCGGACCGCCCCGTTGTTGACGAGCACGTCCACCGGCCCCAGCGCGGCCTTGACCTGCTCGTACATCGCGGTGACCGCGTCCCAGTCGGCGACCGAGCCGCTCACCAGCACGTGGTCGTTGACCAGCTGGGCGGCGACCTTCTCCGCCCCGGCCCGGGAGCTGTTGTAGTGCACCGCGACCCGGCAGCCCGCCGCGTCCAGCGCCAGCGCCAGCTCGCTGCCCAGCCCCCCGGAGGCGCCGGTGACCAGCGCCACCGGGGAGTCGGGCCTGGCGCCGAAGGCGTCCTTGCCGCTCACCGCGCCACCCCTCCCCACGTCAGCAGGACCGAGCCCCACGTCATGCCCGCGCCGAACCCGGCCAGCAGCACCGTGTCGCCGTCCTTGACCCGACCCGAGTCCAGGGCCTCCGCCAGCGCGATCGGGATCGACGCCGACGCGGTGTTCCCGTAGCGCTCCAGGTTCGTCACCAGCCGGTCCGCGGGGATCCCCGTGTGGGAGAGCACCGAGTTGATGATCCGGATGTTCGCCTGGTGCGGGATGACGTGGTCGACGTCCTGCGGTGTGATCTTCGCCTGCTCCAGCGTCTCGCGGATCGTGCGCACCGTGTAGCGCACGGCGTTCAGGTAGATCTCGTTGCCGTTGATCTGCGCGTAGTGCAGGCCCTCGGCGACGGTCCGCTCGGTGGTGGGCATCCGCGAGCCCCCGGCCAGCACCTTCAGGCTGTTCTTGCACGAGCCGTCCGCGCCCAGGTTCCACGCCCGGATGCGGTCCACCGCGCCCGGCCGCAGGACCACCGCTCCCGCGCCGTCGCCGACCAGGATCGACAGGTCCCGGTCCCGCGGGTTCGCGGTCAGCGTGTGGGTGTCCGAGCCGATCAGCAGGATCGGGCGCGGGTCCATGCGCAGCAGGCCCGCCGCGGTCACCAGCCCGTACACGAAGCCGGCGCACTCGGAGTTCACGTCGTGGGCGCTGCCCGCGATGCCCAGCTCGTCGTGGACGAACGCCGACGTCGCCGGCGAGGGCTGCTCCGGGGTCGCCGTCGCCACGATCAGGTGCGCGATGTCCGCGCCCGTCAGGCCCGCGCGTTCCAGGGCCCGGCGCCCGGCCTCCACGGCCATCGACGCCGTGGTCTGCCCCGGGCCCACCGCCCTGCGCTCACGGATCCCGCACCGCGAGACGATCCAGTGCTCGTCCACGCCGAAACGCTCCGCGAGCTCGGCACTGGTCACCACCCGTTCGGGCACCGACATGCCCCAGCCGGTGACGTCGAAACCGCTCACCACCCGACCCCTCTCCTCGTCCGCCCGCCCGCGCCGGGTTCTCAGTTGGCCTCGGCCGGCACGAGCGCCAGGATCCGCTCGTGGACCACCCGCAGCGTCGTCGTGTCGTCGATGTCCGCGAACAGCGACTCGTCCGCCGGGATGTGCGGGTACTGGTTCTGGAAGCCGTACAGCCACTCCATCAGGTCCAGCGAGTCGACGTCCGCGATGTGCTGCAGCGCGGCGTCCGCGTCGATCTCCTGAGCGCCGGAGACCGCCTGGAGCTGCTGGGCCAGGTCCTCGATCGTGGGAATCTGAGACATCAGTGATCGTTCCTCTCCTCGCCCACCCCCGTTTCCCGGGTGATGGGCACGTCAACGCGTCGAATGAACATGCCAGGAACAACCGCCGCCACCCCGCCCCGCACCCGTACCCCGACCACCCCGCCCACCGGCCGGCCGACAAACGCGGACGGGCGGGCAGACGGACTGGCGGACGAACGGACACGAGCGGGCCGGCAGACGGGCAGACGGAACCGGGCGCCTCGGCGACACCCCGCACAGGGCCCGGGCGAACCCGTACAGGGCCCGGGTGAACCCGTACAGGGCTCGGGCGAACCCGTACCCGCGGACCCGCACCGCACCGCTCCGGAGAACCCTCCCGGCCACCCGCACCACCGCACCGCCACCCCCGCCCCCGCCACCCCCGGCCGGCCCCCGGACACGCGCCCCCGCACCCCGCCCCCGGGAACACACCACACACGGCACCGAGGGGACGGACGAACGAGCGGACACACGGCCACAAGGAACGGACGGACGGACAACAAGCAGGCGGAACAGGCGGAACGACGAGCGGAACTGGTGGGACAGCCGGCGGGAGAACCCTCCGGAACAACACGGCACGACCCCCCGGGAACAGCGGTCGACACCACCCGGGAACCGAAGCACCCCCCGCGACAGGCCGTGGGGGCCGCGTGTCTTGCCGAAACCGCATGAAACCCGCCCCCACGCAACCGGCCCGCAACCCACCCACCCCCCGCCCCCTTGCGCACCGCTTGCGAGACACACGCTTACCTGACCCACAACACACCGCACCCGCACGCACACCACCCCGAGCCCCGCCCCCGCACCACCCCGCCGTACCGGCCCGCACGGCGACCACCGCGCAACACCGGCCCGGCACCGCACCAGGCGCCACCGACCACCCGGCCGGACACCGCACCCGCCACCCCGGACGACACCAACCACCCGGGGACACGGCCGAGTTCAGCAAGACCACCCGGGCGTCACCCAGCCGCCCGACACGGCAGACACCGAAGAACCACGAACGGCCGCACCGCCCGCCCCGGACGACACCAACCACCCGGGACAGCGGCCGAGTTCAGCCGGAACCACCGCCGCACACCGGACGGCACCCAGCCGCCCTGAACGACGGCCGGCCCAGCACCACACCACGCGGCACCGAACGGCCCGACCGTTCTCCCGGACGGCACCAACCACCCGGGGTCGCGGCCGAGTTCAGCAAGACCACCGCCGGACACCGGACGGCACCCAGCCGCCCACGGCAGGCACCAGGACAGCGGCCGGACCTGTCACCCCGGCCCGCACCGGGCCGGCCACCACGGAAACGGCCCGACCGGGCCGCCCACCCGCCCACCCCGCACCGGCCGACCCACCGCCGTCCGACAACCCCACACACCCACAACCGTCAACCGAGGGGCCCCATCCCATGACCACCGTCGAAGCCCGCACCATCAACCCCGACGTCGAGGCCATCCGCCACCACTACGAGGTCCCCAACGAGCTCTACCGGCTCATCCTCGGCCCCACCATGATGTACTCCGGCGGCTACTGGGAGGACGGCGAGGACCTCGTCGCCGTCCTCGACGAGGCCCAGGAACGCAAACTCGACGCCTTCACCGACCTCGCCCGCGCCGCCCACACCGACACCGTCCTGGACATCGGCTGCGGCTGGGGCACCATGCTCAACCGCCTCACCACCGTCCACGGCGTCAAGAAGGCCGTCGGCGTCACCCTCTCCCGCACCCAGGCCGACTTCGTCGACGCCCTGAACAACCCCGCCATCGAAGCCCGCGTCGAAAGCTGGGAAGACCACCGCCTCGCCGACGGCCAGGCCCCCTACGACGCCGCGTTCTGCATCAACGCCCTCGAACACTTCGTCCTGTCCTCCCTCACCCCCAAAGAGCGCACCCAGCGCTACCGCGTCTTCTTCAAGCAGGTCCACTCCCTGCTCAAGCCCGGCGCCCGCTTCGTCCTGCACACCATGACCGTCGAGAACCCCCCACTGCGCCGCCAGCTCCTCGACGACCTCAAATTCCTCCAGCGCGAGGAGTTCGAAGGCTGCCACATCCCCCGCCTGCCCGAACTCGCCGCCGGCCTCGACGGCCTCTTCGAGGTCACCGAGATCCGCAACGAACCCGAGTCCTTCGCCCGCGCCTGCCGCGCCTGGCTCCAACTCCTCGCCGCCCGCCGCGACGAAGCCGTCACCATGACCGACGAGACCACCGTCGCCCGCTTCGAGCGCTACCTCGACATCTTCGCCTACACCCTCGAAGACCACATCTTCAACAACTTCCGCGTCACCCTCACCCGCCGCGCCTGACCCCCGGGCCCACCCAGGACACCCGAGACAAGGACACCGACGCCATGACCACCACCCCCGCCCCCAACCGCACCACCAACACCACCACCACCGGCACCGGCACACCCACCGACGCCAGCACCGGCACAGCCCCGGCGGCGGGGGTGGCCCCCACCCCCACCACCAACACCAACGCGGGCACCAACACCGCCAGCACCGGCACCGGCACCGCGAGCACCGGCAAGGCCGGCAGCGGTACGGCCACGGCCCCCGGCAGCGGCAGCAGCACGGCCACCGGTACGGGAACCAGCACGGGCACGACCGGCAGTGCCTCCGCCTCCGGCACGGGCACGGCCGCCTCCGGCACGGCCGCCACCACGACCGCCCCCCGCACCCCGCCCCGCACCACCGGCACCGGCACCCGTACGGCCACCGCCACGGCCATCACCGTCGCCGCCGCCGGCACCACCGCCGGCACCGAACACGCCACCGCCCCCCACCCCACCGGCGACCTCGCCGTCCGCCACCTCAAAGTCGCCGTCATCGGCGCCGGCATCTCCGGCCTCGGCACCGCCATCGGCCTCCTCAAAGCCGGCATCGACGACTTCCTCGTCTTCGAACGCGCCACCGACCTCGGCGGCACCTGGCGCGACAACACCTACCCCGGCTGCGCCTGCGACGTCCAGGCCCACCTCTACTCCTACTCCTTCGCCCGCAACCCCGACTGGAAATCCACCTTCGCCACCCAGGCCGAAGTCCACGCCTACCTCAAGGACTGCGCCACCCGACACGGCGTCGACCCCCACCTGCGCTACGACCACGAACTCCTCGACGCCACCTGGAACGACACCCACCACCACTGGGACATCCGCACCAAACACGGCCGCTACACCGCCCAGGCCCTCATCACCGGCACCGGCTACCTCTCCGACCCCGCCATCCCCAACATCCCCGGCCTCGACACCTTCACCGGAACCGTCTTCCACTCCTCACGCTGGAACCACGACCACGACCTGACCGGCCGCGACGTCGCCGTCATCGGCACCGGCGCCTCCGCCATCCAGTTCGTCCCCGCCATCCAACCCGACGTCAACCGCCTCGACCTCTACCAGCGCACACCCCCCTGGGTCGCCGCCAAACCCGACAAGCCCAACACCCCCCGCCACACCTGGATGCTCCGCCACCTCCCCGGCTACCAGCGCTTCCGCCGCACCTTCAACAAACACGGCCGCGAAATCGTCGCGTTCTTCATGTCCCGCCCCTCCCGCACCACCGGCATGAAGAACATGGCCGCCGGCCACCTCAAAAAATCCGTCACCGACCCCGCCCTGCGCAAGCGCCTCACCCCCGACTACACCGTCGGCTGCAAACGCCTCCTCTTCTCCAACACCTGGTACCCCGCCATCCAACAACCCAACGTCGACATCGTCTCCGACACCATCACCCGCATCGGCCCCACCCACATCACCACCACCGACGGCACCACCCGCCACATCGACACCATCATCCTCGCCACCGGCTTCACCGCCACCGACCGCCCCGTCGCCCACCTCATCCACGGCCGAAACGGACACACCCTCGCCGACACCTGGAACCGCGACGGCATGACCGCCCACCGCGGCACCACCATCCACGGCTTCCCCAACCTCTTCATGCTCCTCGGCCCCAACACCACCCTCGGCCACTCCTCCCAAACCGTCATGATCGAAGCCCAGATCACCTACATCCTCGCCGCCCTCAAAACCCTCCACACCCACCACCTCACCACCCTCGACGTCCACCCCCACGCCCAGACCACCTACAACAACACCCTCCAAAACCGCCTCAAAAACACCGTCTGGAACACCGGCGGCTGCACCAGCTGGTACACCGACACCAAAGGCAACAACCCCTCCATCTGGCCCACCTACACCTGGCGCTTCCGCCACCAAACCCGCACCTTCGACCTCACCAACTACCAAACCACCACCCACACCAACCACACCCCCAACCCCTAACCCACCCCCACACCCACGCACGGCACCCACCGCCGCCACGGCCGCACGCACGCCAACGGCCACCCGCGCCCACACCCGCACGCACGCGCCCACGGCCTCAACAAGGACGAGGACACACCAACAAGGCCAACAGGCACCGGGACACGGACAAGGCCAACGGACAACGGGGCAAGGACACGCGGACAGGGACAACCGGCACCGGGAACAAGAACAACGGGCAAGGGACAACGAGCAAGGGGACAACGGACAGGCCGGCCCACACCACGGACCGGCCACCCACCCCACAGCAACAACACACAGCCCACGGCGCGGGCACCGGGCACCGGGCACCAGGCAGCGGCAAAAGCCAGCACGGCCAGGACCAACGAAGCCAAATGCGGTGAGACCCGAAGACCGGCAGGAACACCCAACACCGCCGGCACGGCAAGACCGAGAAGGCCGATGCGCTCGGAACGACGGGACCGGCAGGAACCACCGGCGACACCCGCAAAACCAGGACACCAGAACCAGTACCGACAGCAGGAACAGCCGGCAAGGACCAGAACGCTGGAAGCGGTCGGCACGGGCCAGCAGGAACGGCCCAGCAGGAGAGCCGGTACAGCCACTACGGCCGGACCAACAAGACCGGCCGGCGCGACCAGCTGAAGCAGAACAGCAAGAGAACCAGCCCCGCACCACCACAACCAGTACCACCAGCGAACAGGCAGCGCCGGAACGACCGGGCCAGCAGAGCCACCCGGGCAGCCGCCAGGACCGGGCCGGTGAGGCCGACAGGGCCGGCAGGGCCGGCAGCACCAGCAGGAGCCAGCACGGACGGACGTACTCGCACCACGGCACGACCGAGAAGGGCCGGTCCACCTGGGCGACGGGACCGGCAGGAACCACCGGCGATACCCGCAAAACCAGAGCACCAGGACCAGTACCGACAGCAGGAACAGTCGGCAAGGACCAGAGCGCTGGAAGCGGTCGGCACGGGCCAGCAGGAACGGCCCGCAAGGCCACGACGATCAGATCAACAGGGCACCGGCCGGCAGAACCCGAAGACCAGCACGGCCCGAACCGACGAAGCCCGTGCACTGGCAACAACGACGCCAGTAGAAGCAGTCGACAGGAACAACCGGTACGACCACTGCGGTGAAACCGGCAGAAGCGGCCAGTACGACCGGCTGGAGCAGGACAGCAAGAGCGAAACGGCAGAGCCAGCGGGGCCGGCAGCCCCAGCAGGAACCAGTACGGACGGACGCCGTCGCAGTACAGCAACACCGGAGAAACCGACAGGGGGCCGGACAGGACCGGCAGGCAGGCAAGACCGAGGTCCCATACCAGCATCAACAAGCCCGAAACGAACGGGACTTCACTTCGCCGACCGGCCCCATGGCCCGGTCGGTCACCCCTCTCCCGCACCACCCCGGACCAACAGGGCCGCCGCGACCCGCCCGCCCAAGGACACCACCCAGCGCACCCGGACACCGCCACCCGGCCGCCCGGCCAGGACGCCACCACCACCGGCCCGGACACCGCCCACAACCACCCCGGCGCTAAAGAGACTTAACACCCTCCAGGGCGCCGGCCCCGCGAACACCGCACCAACCAGGCCCGCCCACCACCCCCCACCACCAACCACCCACACCACCAAGGAGACCACCCCGCATGACCCACCCCGACCTCACCCGACGCACCCTCCTCACCGCAGCCGCCGCCACCATCATCGGCTTCAACACCACCACCCGCACCTGGGCCACCACCAACACCCCCACACCCCCCGGCCACATCGCCCCCCTACCCCCCCTCCAAGGCACCCTCACCACCAACCCCACCACCACCACCGCCCACGCCCACGACTTCGGCCGCCTCACCACCACCACCCCCTACGCCGTCCTCAACCCCGCCGGCCCCCACGACATCGCCAACATCATCAACTACGCCCGCCACAACGGCCTCAAAGTCGCCATGAACGGCCAAAGCGGCACCGGCAACGACCTCGAATCACACTCCAACTACGGCCAAGCCGGCGCCGCCGGCGGCATCAGCATCAACGCCCGCGCCCTCAACCGCATCCACACCATCACCCCCACCAACGCCACCGTCGACGCCGGCGTCACCTGGGCCCAACTCACCGACGCCGCCCTCGCCCAAAACCTCACACCCCCCTGCCTCACCGACTACCTCCACCTCTCCATCGGCGGCACCATCAGCATCGGCGGCATCGGCTCCACCGTCCACAAACACGGCCTCCAAGCCGACACCGTCGAATCCATCGAAATCGTCACCGGCACCGGCCGCATCCTCACCGCCACCCCCACCCGCAACCCCGACCTCTTCCACACCGCCCTCGCCGGCGCCGGCCAAGTCGGCATCATCACCCGCGCCACCGTCAAACTCATCCCCGCCCCCACACGCGCCCTCGTCCTCACCCTCACCTACAACGACCAACACACCTTCCTCACCGACCAACAAACCATCCTCAACGACGGCCGCTTCCCCTCCCAAGTCGGCGAAATCCTCATCCAACCCAACGGACAACCCCCCCGCTACAAAATCGAAGCCGTCGCCCACTACAACACCACACCCCCCAACCCCCAAACCCTCCTCACCGGACTCAACCCCACCACCACCGAAACCAACGACACCACCTACCGCGACTACACCTACCGCGCCGACACCTTCGCCGACACCATCAAAAACCTCGGCTACTGGAACGCCCCCAAACCCTGGCTCTCCCTCTTCCTCCCCGCCACCACCACCCCCACCTTCCTCAACCAAGCCCTCCCCCACATCACCCCCGACGACATCGGCGCCGGCCTCCTCCTCTGCTACCCCTTCCACACCAACAAACTCACCCACCCCCTCGCCATCACCCCCAACGAACCCACCACCTACCTCTTCGACTTCCTCGCCTTCCCCCACCCCAACACCAACCCCCAACCCGCCCTCACCCGCAACCGCACCCTCTACAACACCGCCACCCAACTCGGCGCCAAACGCTACCTCGTCGGCGCCATCCCCAACATGACCCAAACCGACTGGCAAAACCACTACGGCCCCCACTGGACCACCCTCACCAACGCCAAAAACACCTACGACCCCACCCACACCCTCACCCCCGGCCAAAACATCTTCCCCTAACACACAA
>NZ_JBHVRS010000020.1:150255-201697 GCF_042885595.1 Kitasatospora sp. NPDC058046 | reverse complement strand
CGCCGCGGTTGGGCCGGCCCCCCGGCGGCGACGGGCCGCTCTTGCGTAGGAAGTCGGCGAGGCCGACTTCCTACGCTTACGGGTGGGTTGCCCGGGTGCGGCAGTGGGTGAGGGCGTAGGTGATGCGGCGGTCGGAGGGGAGGGTGGTGGCGAGGAGTTCGCCGGCGGTGACGAGGGTGGTCCAGTAGAGGGTGGGGTCGCCGGTGCGGGGGAGGGGGTGGGTGGCGGTGAGGGAGAGGTAGGCGGTGGTGAGGTTGCCGGTGGTGAACCAGCGCTGGAGGCCGTGACGGTGGCCGGGGCGGAGGCTGCCGTGGGCGTCGACGGCGGCCAGGAGGTGTTCGACGACGGCGAGTTCGGTGTCGGTGAGGGACTTGGGGATGTCGAAGACGCCGAGGGCTTCGAGGAGTTCGCCGGTGTCGGTCTCGCTGGCGGGGTGGTGGTCGGCGAGGAGGGCGTCGTAGCACTCGGCCAGGCGGCGGGTGGTTTCGGCGAGGGGGATGTCGAGGGCGAGGCAGACGGCGCGCGCGACGGGCAGGGGCGGGTGGCCGAGGCGGGCGATCAGGGCGTAGGTGGCGGCGGGTGTGGTGCCACGGGAGAGGGTGTGCCGGGCGAGGGTCGTGAGGTGCATGGGGAGTCGGGCTTTCAGACGGTGGTGGGGGCGATGTGGGCCCAGACGAACTTGCCGATGCCGTACGGGCGGGAGGCGCAGCCCCAGCGCTCGGCCAGCTCGTTGACGAGGTAGAGGCCGCGCCCGTGCTCGTCGTCAGGCGCGGCGGTACGGACCGAGGGGCGGCCGCTACCGGCGTCGTGCACCTCCAGCCGCAGCCGGGAGCCGGTGAGGGCGAAGCGGACTTCGATGTGGCAGTCGTCGGGCCCGTCGGAATGCTGGACGGCGTTGGCGAACAGCTCGCCGAGGAGCAGTTCGGCGGTGTCGCGGTAGCGGTCCCCGGAGGGCAGCCCGGAGAGGTAGGCCCGGATCAAGTACCGGGCCAGGGGCGCGGATTCGGCCCGGGAGGAGAGACGGGCGACGAAAGCCCGGGGGCGACGGGAAGTGGGCATGAGGGAGCACCTTGGAAGCAAAGGAGAGGGGGTCATCCACGTCATCGTTGGTGATCTGCCAGCGATAGACAGTCAATTGCCCATGGCAGTAGTAGGTTCACCACCGGGCGGTTGTCTGATCTGCTCGTGTCCCGGTTCGGTCGATCCGAGGGCGTAGGTCTTGAAGCCGGCGCGCTCGCCGGTCGGGATGAATCCCGTTTTGCGGAGGACGTGACCGGAGGTGGGATTGTCGGTGCGGTGTTTGGCGCGGACCTCCGGTAGGCCGAGGTGACCAAAGGCGAGGGCGAGGAGCCTGCGGACCCCTTCGGTGGCGTAGCCGCGGCCCCAGGTGTCCGCGCGCAGGATGTAGCTGATGGCGGCGACCGGCCGGTCACAGTGGAGCTTGACGACGCCGAGGAGGTCACCGTTCACGGCGAGGCCGAGCACGTACAGCGTGCGCGGTGACTGTGCCGCTGCCGCGATGATGTCGCGCAGGCGGTAGCGGGCTTCGCCGGCATCCATGGGTGCCCGGCCCAGGTACTTCGTCGACTCCGCGCTGTAGATCCGGAGCAGGGCTTCCTCGTCGCCGGGGCGCAGCTCCCGCAGCTCGATCATCCGTCCACCGCTTCGATGATCTCGGCCAGTTCGGCGGCGGTGGGCCGCTCGTCGGGGGCGGCCAGCAGGACGCAGCGCAGCCGGGCTTGGAAGGCGGGCCAGGGCATCGCGGTGGACATGGGGACGGCTCGGTGGGCGATGGCCTTGCGGATCTCCTCCACGGGCGTGCCCTTTGGGAGGCCTGCGGTGTCGTAGTCCAGCGGCCACGTGCCGGTGGTGCAGGTCCACAGGGTTCCGGCGAGGGCGTAGACGTCGGCGGTCTGTGTCGTGGCGACGGGCTGGGGGCCGTTGATGATCCGGGCGGCGAGTTCGGGGGCGGTGAGGTGGATCATCGTGCCGTCGAACGTCGGCCACGGGGTGCTGTCGATCCTGCGGGACCAGGCGAAGTCGAGGAGGCGGACCGTCCCGTCCTCGCCGTGGATGCCGTGCGCGGGCTGGAGGTCGCCGTGCACCCAGCCGTCGGTGTGGAAGTCCGCCACGGCGCGGCACAGTCCGACGGCGGCAGCGAGGGCTTCGTCCTTCCCACCGTCTCCCTTGCGCACGGGGCGGAAGACCTGCCAGGTGGAGGGGCCGGCCAGCCACGGGGTGACGTACCAGATGCCGTCGGCGAAGCGGCCGGCGGTCACGGTGTAGCCGGGGAGCTGGTCCAGTACGGAGGCTTCACGGGCGGTGACCTCGGCGGCCCCGCCGGTGCCGAGCTTGATACTCACCACACCGCGCGGACCGCTGGCCTTCCACACCGCCGAACCCCGACGGTTGCTGATCTCCTTCAGCTCCACCGGCCCGCAGACGGCCTCCGCCGCCCTCAGCGCTTCGCGGGCCTCGGCAAGGAACTCGCCCATTCTCGAACTGCCTTCCATTCACAAGGGATGTGCTCGAACACGTCGCGGCCTTCGTTGGCCGAGACCGCCAACGCCGCCGCGAGGTCGGGGGTGGTCTCCAGGAATCGCGGGTCCAGCGGCCGTACGCCCGCCCGTACCGGGAGGAACGAGAAGGGCGGCGGCGGGATCCGCTGCCCGCGCCGGCCGGTCTCGGCAGCGTCCTGGGGGAACTTGCCGAACATGACTCCGACCGGGGCGTACAGGTGCTTCAGCGCCCAGTGCGGCCAGGCCATCAAGTCTCGGTGGTCGGCGCCTTCGCAGTGCCCGCGCAGCACGACGTTCTCGCATGCGAGGAGACCGAGCGGCCCTGGAGCCAGCCGGTGGTGGCGTGTGCAGTGGCGCGCTGGATCGTGGTCATCTTGGCCTCTCGATGTCTGCTGCGCGGGAAGTCGGCCAGGCCGACTTCCTGCGCTTGCCGGTGGGTTGCGCGGGTGCGGTAGTGGGTGATGGTGCAGGTGATGTGGTGGGTGGTGATGGTGAGGGTTCCGGTGGTGAACCAGCGGGTGGGGCCGTGGTGGTGGCCGGAGCGGAGGCTGCCATGGGCGTAGGTGGCGGCGGGTGTGGTGCCACGGGAGAGGGTGTGCCGGGCGAGGGTTGTGAGGTGCATGGGGAGTCGGGCTTTCAGACGGTGGTGGGGGCGATGTGGGCCCAGACGAACTTGCCGATGCCGTACGGGCGGGAGGCGCAGCCCCAGCGCTCGGCCAGCTCGTTGACGAGGTAGAGGCCGAGCCCGTGCTCGTCGTCAGGCGCGGCGGTGCGGACCGACGGGCGGCTGCTACCGGCGTCGTGTACCTCCAGCCGTAGCCGGGAGCCGGTGAGGGCGAAGCGGACTTCGATGTGGCGATCGTCGGGTCCGTCGGAGTGCTGGACGGCGTTGGCGAACAGCTCGCCGAGGAGCAGTTCGGCGGTGTCGCGGTAGCGGTCCCCGGAGGGCAGTCCGGAGAGGTAGGCCCGGATCAAGTACCGGGCCAGGGGCGCGGATTCGGCCCGGGAGGAGAGCCGGGCGACGAACATGCGAGGACGACGGGACGTGAACATGGGGGTACCTCGGAGGGGCGGGGCGGGAGCATGTGAAGGAAGTGCGACGTACGCCAGGCCTGCCGCCGATCGGGGGTTTGGACACCCGACCGGGGCGGGGCGTGCTGCAACCGGGGGGAGAGCCGTCTCCGAACTCACGAGGCCCGGCGGGCCCGGGGGTCGGCGGTCGGGGCGAACTCTGCCCAGCCGGCCGCTGCGGTGGCCAGGGCGTTCCGTCGGAGGCGGTCCTCGGCGGATCTGCGCGGCCCGGGTGTCGGTGTCTGGGCAGGACACGAAGGGCGGGGGGCGGCGGCCATCGCGGGCTCCAAGGGATGCGGCAGTGGTGTGTGCGAGCCCGGACCCGACCGGGCTCGCACCCCGAGGCGTCGCTTCTCGGGGTGCTGAGCACCACGATGCCGCTGCTGGAAGGCCTTGAATTTCACCAGAAGTGAAAGATCGTCAGATACCCGTTCGGGTGATCCAGGTTGACAGCCGCAGACTCCGGCGGCTAGCGGAGCGTGACAGTGCGGTCACGGTCTCGCGGGCGAGCGGGTGCCGGGATACCTGGTCGGGTGCGACCGCGTACGCGGCGTCGAGCTGGTCGAGTGCGGCCTCCGGTCGGGCCATCCATCGGTAGGCACGGGCCAGGTCGATGTGGTGGTGCCCGATCCTGGTCGGGGCCCATCCGGTGGGGAAGCGCAGCCCCTTCGCGGCGGCCACCGCCCGGTCGTGCTCGCCGGCCTCCACCAGGGTCATCACCCGGTGCACCCGCACGTTGGTGGGCCCGAAGTGCAGCGACAGGTCCGGCTGCTCGCCGGTCCGGGCGGCTACGTGTTCAGCCTCGTCCAGATGGTGCTGCATCAGGTCCTTCTGTCCGGCGCGGGCGGCGACCACGGCCGAGCCGAGGTGCAGTTGCCCGGTGGTGACCAGTGCGCTCGGAGTCTTGGCGTCGGTCCCCTCCAGGTGGCCGCGGCCGGACTCCTGGAGGCGCCGGCAGGCCGCGAGGTCGCCGACGCGCAGGTAGGCGGTGACCCGCAGGTACTCGCGGGCGGCCCGTAGCGCGGGTGCCTGGTCGCCGGCCCGCTCCGCGGCCCAGTCCATCCGGGCCAGTGCGGTCGCGGACAGGTCGCTCAGCCCGATCGCGATCCCGACCGAGTGCCCGCACCGGTAGGCCTCCGCCAGCAGGCCCCACACCTGCCGCTGCTGCTCACCGGTGAACTCGTGTGCGGCCGTGTGCAGTTCGACCAGCAGGCCCGGCAGCATCGCCACCATCGGCTTGTACTTCGCGGCCTGGGCCAGCGTGTTCACCTGTCGTACCGCTGCCCGAAGCGCGGGCAGGGCGCGAGGCCGAACGGCCTCCTGCGGCGGCAGGTCGTACAGATCGAGCACCGTACGGATCGGGCCCATCAGCGGGACCAACGGGTCATCTGCCGTCCCGTCGCCGTACGGGGGCGGTTGGAGGTCGCCGGGCTCAACTCCCAAAGCCCTGGCCACCGCTGCAACGAACTCCGGCGTCGCCGGCTTGTGCCCGGCCACCACCTTCGTGAGCAGGCTGTACGAGACGTGAGCACGATCAGCGAGTTGCCGATGGCTCAGGCCTCTCACATCTGCGTAGGCGGCGATGCGCTGGCCGGTGCTGATTCCGTCCGGAGGTGCCACGCTGGCCCCATCTCGTGAATTCCTTGAACCCTGCATAGGGGACCGTACCCTCGAACTCGCCTGGTCACAGATCATTCGGTCAAACAACGTTGACGTTGGTCGGCTGGTGCGCGGCCGGGTTCCATGAGATAGCTACTTCCGCCGGCCAGTCGACGGATACGGTGTCAGGACCGATCGACGTGGGGAGCCTCGGCGGCCCAGTCCGTCGCGGCGATGACCGAACGGATCAGGGTCCTGGACGACCAGTTGCGGACGTCCTCACCGGCGTCCGCCCGCAGGTACCGCGAACGGTACGGGAGGCCATGACATGAGCAGCGACGAACCGGGCGTGCCCGTGCAGGCCGCACCCGCTCCCACGGGTGAGGACTACTCGGGGGTCTGGGTCAGCCATTACGAGTTCTTCAGCAGCAGCCGGGAGAACACGTTCACCGGCCTGCACCACGTCGTCCTGTCCCAGAGCGGGAACCGGATCACCGGCCGGTCGCTCCCCGGTGCGTCGTCCAATCCCGACTCGCCGCTGTCGTTCGACCTCACCATCGACCGGAACGTTGTGACGGGCTCGTGGGTGGAGCAGACCGCACAGGACGGCTACTACCAGGGGGCCAGGTACCACGGCGCCATTCAGCTGCTGGTCGATCCGACCGGGCGCCGCATGGCCGGCAAGTGGGTCGGCTTCGGCAAGGAGTTCGACGTCAACACCGGGCCTTGGGAGCTGCGCCTGCTGGAGAAGTCCACGGCGGATGAGGTCTTGAGTCGCTACAGCGTGCCGCCGGAGGCGTAGCGCGCCTCACCACACTGGTACGGGCGAGCCCCCGTGTCGATTTGATGGTGACGGCCTTTCACGGTGGCGCGTCGAGAGTCGGAGTCTGTGCACTACGGTCTGTGGGTAGGCGGTTACAGCGACAATCGCTCTGGCAGCGAAGGACAGCCATGACGGACGACAAGCAGGCGAGGGGCACCGCGAGCTACCTGTTCGAGGCGGGCATGCTCAAGCGGGCGAAGCGCCAGGGCTGGTGGATCGCCGGCGTCAAGGATCCCGAGTCGATCGCCGAGCACTCGTTCCGGACGGGTGTCATCGGCGCGGTGCTCGCGATGATGGAGGGTGCCGACCCGGCCAAGGTCGCCCTGCTGTGCCTCTTCCACGACACCCAGGAGACCCGGGTCAGCGATATCCCGCACATCAGTCGGCGCTACCTCACCGCCGCGTCGAACGAGCGGGTGACCGCCGACCAGGTCAGCGCCGCTCACCCGGCCGTCGTTGCCGGACTCCAGGCCCTCGTGGAGGAGTACGAGAACGCCGAGAGCCTGGAGGTCACGGTCGCCCACGACGCGGACAAGCTGGAGTGCCTGATCCAGGCCGTGGAGTACCGCGAGCAGGGCTACCAGAACGTCCAGCCGTGGATCGACAGCAGCCTCGGCAGCCTCAAGACCGAGTCGGCCCACGCCCTCGCCGAAGCCGCGCTGACCATGACGTCCCTGGAATGGCAGAAGGTCTACCTCGCGTGACGCCACCAACACTCGTCTTCGACCGCTTCTCGGCGCTTGACAGTGCCATCTGACAAAGGAGTTACGCATGTCGACTGATGGGCGGATCTTCCGCGAGGCGTGGATCGCGGGCGTGTCGAAGCACTACCCGGGTGAGCCGAAGGCGGGCTATGTCGCCCCGTGGGAGGAGACCCCCGAGTGGGAGCGGGAGTGCGCCGCCGCCGTGTTCGGGCAGGTCCGTGACTTCATCGGTGTGAGCGGCGGCAACACTTCCAAGCTCACCCGGGAGCAGAAGGGCCGCTTCGTCGCTACCTGCTGGATCGCTCAGATCCACAAGCACATCGAGAACCCGAAGCCGGGCTATGTCGCCGACTGGGTCGACCTGCCGTCGTGGCAGCAGGAGACCGATGCGGACATCTTCGAAGCGATCGAACGCGCCCATTCCTGAACACCGTGCTCGGCGTGGGAAGTCGGCCCCGCCGACTTCCCACGCAGAAGGTAGGGGCGTGCGTGATGTGGGGGCTTGGGCTTCACGCTCGAACGGTTCGCACTCTTCGTAGTCGCTGTACTACTTTCCGCATCATCAACAGAACATAGGAGACCCCGGCGGTGCTCGTAACACCCCGGGGTCTGGCACCAGGAGATAGAGCTCCAGATGCGGATTCATCGTAGCGCGCGCACGCGCGCGTTCACCGTTCTTCCGAACGGCCTGTTGCAGGACCGGCGGCTGAGTTACACCGCTCGTGGCCTCCTCGCCGACCTGCTCTCCCGCCCCGACGGGTGGCGGGAGGACGGGCGGCAGATGGCGGACAGCAGTCCGCAGGGGCGGGGCGCCGTCCGGCGGGCGCTCAAGGAGCTGACCAGCGCCGGGTACTACCGGGTCGACACCGTCCGGATGGCCGACGGGACCATCCGGTCCGAGGCCCATGTCTTCGACACCCCGCAGCCCGCACCGGCTGTCCCCCGCCCGGCTTCCGGTGGGCGAGGGACCGGCCGCACTGTCACCCCTCCCGTAAAGGACCCGGGACAAGAACCCACCCTCCCGGATGAACGGACGCGGGCCGCCGTGGCCACCCTGTTCCGGGTGATCCGGCCCGAACCCCGCCTGCGCCTCGGCGAGGCCAAGGCGCAGGCACTGGCACCGCTCGTCACACAGTGGCTGGAACGGGGCTGCGACGAAGCCGAGTTGGCCCACGCCCTGCTCCCCGGACTGCCGCAGCCGATGCACTCCCCGGTGGCGATCCTCCGGGACCGCCTGCACCGCAAGCTGCCACCGGAGCGCCCCGAAACCCAACCGGCCTCGTACGCCGAGTGCGGCCGCTGCCACGACCCGGTGCCCCGCCCCGGCATCTGCCGCGCCTGCGCGGGCCTCGGCACGAGAACCGTCGCCGTCGGCACCGGCGCGCCCGCCACCCCCGGAGGCGTCGCCCGCGCCCGCGCCGCCCTGCGCGGGTGGCCCGGGCGGCCGGTCGCCGCGAACTCCTAGCTGGCGAAGCCGCCTTCGGGGCGGATGATCTCCAGGTTGGTGCCGTCCGGGTCGTTGAAGTAGGCGACCCGGGTGCCGAGCGCGGCGTCCGGGGTGACCTCGCCTTCGATGAAGGTGTAGTCGTCGCCGAGGAAGTCGTAGCCGGCGTCCTTCATCCGCGAGTACACGGCGTCGAAGTCGTCGACCCGCAGGCACAGGTGCATCGAGCCGGGCCGGTTGGCCACGCCGCCGGTCCGCTCGCCGACCGGCTCCTGGAACTGGATGAGGTCGATGCCGAGGCTGTTGTCCAGGTTGATCGTGGCGTAGCGCAGCTTCGCCACGGGCAGGCCCTGCGACTTCCCGAACGGCACGCTGTGCATGGTGCCCTGTGCGACGGGCTCCCGCCCGGTGAGGGCCGTGTAGAAGGCGATCGACGCGTCCAGGTCGGAGACCGAGATGCCGACGTGGGCGGCGAGGGTGAGGTTGATCGGGGTGCTGGAAACGGCCATGGTCGTCCCTCTCGTTCGCGCTCCGTGGCCCCCGGTTTCGGGGGGCGGCGCGGGGCGGAGTGCTGGAGAAACCGGTCCGCTCACCATTGTCCCGGTGCCCGCCGACCGCGCACCTCAGGGCGGCGGTCGGGGTTCAGGGGCCGGCCAGGGCGGCGTCGACCGCCGCTTCGGCGTGCAGCCGGGTGGTGGGGAAGACGGGCACCGGGCTGTCCTCCGGCCGGACCAGCAGTTCGATCTCGGTGCAGCCGAGGAC
The DNA here is from genome assembly GCF_042885595.1 of Kitasatospora sp. NPDC058046. NCBI lineage: Bacteria > Bacillati > Actinomycetota > Actinomycetes > Kitasatosporales > Streptomycetaceae > Kitasatospora > Kitasatospora sp. NPDC058046. The sequence goes on along the minus strand of NZ_JBHVRS010000020.1, from coordinate 192,775 downwards.
GATGCCTTCCGCGCCCCCGGCCACCAGTTCCGCGATCACCCGCCGGTAGGCCGCCCGGGACTCCTCGAGGACCAGTCCGACGCACAGTTCCTCGTAGATCACCCGGTGGACCAGGGCGCGCGAGTCGGCTTGCGGCACCTGGACGTCCAGGCCGCCCGCCGCCAACCGGCCGCGGTAGAAGTCCTGTTCCATCGTGAAGGCCGTCCCGAGCAGTCCGACCCGCCGCAGGTCCGCCGCCCGGACGGCGGCCGCCGCGGTGTCGGCCAGGTGCAGCAGGGGGATGGAGACCGCCGCCGCGACCTGGTCGGCGACCTTGTGCATGGTGTTGGTGCAGATCAGCAGCAGGTCGGCGCCGGCCGCCTCCAGTGACCGGGCCGAGTCGGCGAGGACCTGGCCGGCCTCCTCCCAGCGGCCGGCCGTCTGCAGTCGCTCGATCTGCGCGAAGTCGACGGAGTAGAGCACGAGTCGGGCGGAGTGCAGTCCGCCGAGGCGCTCGCGGGTGAGTCGGTTCAGCAGGCGGTAGTACTCGGCGGTGGATTCCCAGCTCATGCCGCCGATCAGGCCGATGGTCTTCATGGGGCCATTTATAAGCCGGAATCGAAATGCGAGGCAAGTGCATAAGTAAATCTTTGATCAGCTCTCCCGGGGCACCCGGTGCTGCCACTCCCGGGCGAACACCTCCGATCCGCCCTCCAGTGCCCGCAGTTGGACGATGCTGAGGAAGTGCCCGGCGTCGCAGCGCAGTTGGGTGCGGGTCTGGACGGTGACGTCCCAGCCGATGTCGGGGCGCTCCAGGCGGACGGTGTGGTCGGTGCGGGCCTGGGCGCTGAGCGGGGCGCCGGTGAGCACCCGGTAGGCGGTGACGGTGTGTTCGTCGCGGACCAGGCCGTCGGGGTGGGTGCGGGTGCCGTCGGTGGCGGGGGAGAACTCGGCGCGCCACTCGTGGCGGCCGATGTCGTGCACGGTGAGGTGCTCGGGCCGGGCGGTGAGCGGTTCGGTGAGGTGGACGGCGAGCGGTTCGGGCAGTATCGGGGGTTCGAAGGTGACGGGCCGGGTGCCGACGTCGGCGGCGAGGTGGCGCACCGGCAGGCTGAGGGTGGAGCGGGACGGGTCGACGCCGTACCCGGTGTCCTCGGCCGGGGGCCACACCCAGGGCCAGTAGACGGAGGAGAGGGCGAGCCGCAGCCGGTGCCCGGCCGGGATGGTCGAGGCGCAGGCCGCGAGTTCGACCTCGGCGTCCGGGCCCCCGGCGGCGAGGACGCCCCGGGTGACCAGGTCCGAGGTGCCGTCCGGGCCGACCGCGCACAGCCGGACGGCCACCTGGGCGGGCGCGTCGTCCTCGCGCAGCCGCAGCCGTACGGTCGGGGTGCCGAGCAGTTCGACCGGTTCGGGCAGCGGCTGGGAGTCGAAGCAGACCGAGCGGCCGTCCTCCTCCCGCTGGTCGGGCGGCTGGTCCGCGGGGCGGCCGTGCGGGACGTAGGCGCCGGCGTTGAGGCCGGTGTGCTGCGGGGAGCGGACCCGGACGTACCGCTCGTCGGAGGCGGTGCCGGCGGTGCGCAGCGGCCCGTCCAGGCCGTAGTGGATCTCGCGGACGTCGGGGGAGGGCCAGGCCTCGTCGCCGGTCCAGCGGGTGGTGAGCCAGCTGCGCAGGGCGGGTTCCTGGAGGGCGTCGGTGTCGACGCCGCGCAGCCAGTGGTCCCACCAGCGCAGGGTGTCGGGCAGGGCGGCCTCGGGCAGGCCGTGCGGCCAGGGGCCGATCAGGGCGCGCGCGGTGGGGGACTCGGCGAGCAGCCGCAGCACGAAGGAGCAGGACGGGTCGCCCCAGCCGGCCACCGCGAGGGTGGGCACGGACACCGGGACGGTGCTCTCGCCGGCCGCGAGCCAGTCGTCGACGGGCGGGTTCAGGGACTCCAGCCGGGCCAGCCAGGCGGCCCGCCAGGCGTCGCCGACGTACCGCGGGTCGGGCGGCAGGGCGGCGTCGGCGACCAGGGCGGTGAGCCGGGTCTGCAGGTCGGCGGCGAGTACGGCGCCGCCGGTCCGGTGCCCGCCCTCGGGGCAGGCGGTGACCACGGCGCCGACGGTCTCGGGGGTCCGGGCGGCGAGCCGCAGCGCGGTGGTGCCGGCCGCGCCGACGCCGAGCAGGCCGAGCCGGCCGTTGCACCAGGGGCGGCGGGCGAGCCAGTGGACCACGGCGGCGCCGTCGGCCAGCTCCTGGTCGCCGCCGGGTTCGCCGGGGACGCCCTCGGAGTTGCCGTGCCCGCGGGTGTCGACCCGGACGGCGGTGTAGCCGTGGCCCGCGTACCAGGGGTGGCGGCGGGCGTCCTCGGCGGCGGTCCGGTCGGTGAGGCGGCCGCCGGAGTACTCCAGCAGGGCGGGGCCGGGCTCGTCGCCGACCGGCCGCCACAGCCGGGCGGCCAGCCGCGTGCCGTCGGGCAGCGGGACGCGCAGGTCCTCGCGGGTGGTGTGGAAGGGGTAGGACGGCATCGGCCGCTCCCGTCGGTCCCGGGCCGGTGGAGCACCGGCGGGCCCGCGGCGCGTACGGACGGGGTGCCGCTCCGTACGAGCGCGCCGCGGGCGTCGGTACTCCGACAGTAGGGGAGGCAGCGGCCCTTTTCCTGGCGAGCAGCCCTGGCGGGGGCACCCCGGGGCTGAGCCGCCCCGATCCGGGGCGCGGCCGGTCAGGCCTTGCTGAGCCAGGCGGTGGCGTTGAGGGCGAGGGCGGCGTCGGTGCCCGCCGGGTCGTCCCAGCCGTTGTACAGGGTGTTGCCGGACTGGCCGGTGCCGTCGTCGATCGGGGAGCTGTCGCCCCAGACCGCGACCCGGCCGGAGCCGAAGGTGCTGGTGACGAAGAAGGCGCCGGTGTTGCCGCTGTAGCCGGTCCGGTAGACCAGGCCCTTGACGTTCGGGTTGTCGGCGGGCTTGAGGGTGAAGGTGGTGCCGTTGCGCAGGATCGAGCCGGTGACGGTGCCGAAGGGGCCGTGCAGCACCGGGTCGGTCGCGTCGTTGACCGCGCGCGGGTTGTCGGTGGTGATGTTGAGCAGGTCGACCGAGAAGCCGAAGGGGTCGTTGTTGTTCACCCCGTTGCTGGTCAGCAGGTCGTTGATGATCTTCGGGGAGTCCCAGCCGTCGTTGTTGCGGTCGCTGTTGACGTGGTCGGAGACCAGGAAGAGCCCGCCGCCGTTCTGGACGAACTTCATGATCGCGGTCTTCTCGCTCGCGCTGAACCGGATGTTGGGCTCCGGGATCACGAAGGTGTCGAAGTTGGCGAGGTCGAGCGCGGCGCCGGTGCCGTAGCTGATGGTGGAGCCGGCCGGGAGGGTCTTCAGGCTGTACTGGCCGGTCTTCTGGAGGGCGACGCCCCAGGCGGAGAGGGCGCCGGTCCAGCTCTTCTCGGTGGTGGGGTTGGCGTTCTGGGCCAGCGGGTCGGGCTGGCTGGTGCTGATGATCCAGTCGGCGTTGCCCGCGGTCTCGGCCTTGCTGTTGTCGAACAGCACCCGGTGCGGGGTGGCGCCGGCCGCGGCGGCCCGGGTGGTGGGGGCGGTGGGGCCCGGCGCGGCGGTGGCGACGGGGGTGGTGAGACCGGCCGCGAGCAGCGCCGCACCGGCCAGGGCCGCGGCGGTTCGAATACGGATCGTCATGAGCCGTTCCTCCGTGGGGAGTTGAGGGGTCGGCGCTCAGGTTTTCGCGCGTAGAACGGGAGTATCCGCGCGTAGAGCGCACGGTGAAAGCCCCGGGAGGTTACGAAGCCTTGTACGGGTGGTGACGATCTCCGGGGGTCGGTCGGAAGTCGGGGGAAGCCGGGGGGAAGCGGTGTGAAAGCGGGGCGGAAACGGTGCGGAAGCGGGGGGAGACGAATCCGTAATTGCGCATGACTTGCAACTGCGCGCGTCAAGGCGGAAAGATGGCCCAGCTTCGACCGCCCGACCGAAAGGACACGACGATGACCGCCCCCCGCTGGCGCGACCGGCTCACCCGTGAGGAGTGGATCCGCCTGGCCGGAATGGGCGGATTCATCCTCGCGCTGCACGTCGTCGGCTGGTTCACCCTGCTCGCGCTGGTCGAGCCCGAGCACTACACCGTCGGCGGCCAGGTGTTCGGCGCGGGCATGGGCCTGACCGCCTACACCCTCGGCATGCGGCACGCCTTCGACGCCGACCACATCGCCGCCATCGACAACACCACCCGCAAGCTGATGGGCCAGGGCAAGCGGCCGCTGTCGGTCGGCTTCTGGTTCTCGCTCGGGCACTCCTCGATCGTCTTCGGCCTCTGCGCCCTGCTGGCCTTCGGCATCCGCTCGCTGGCCGGCCAGGTGGAGTCCGACGACTCGACGCTGCACGAGATGACCGGCCTGATCGGCGTCACCGTCTCCGGCACCTTCCTGCTGCTGCTCGGCCTGATCAACCTGGGCGCCTTCAACGGCATCCTCAAGGTCTTCCGCCGGATGCGCCTGGGCGACTACGACGAGGCGGAGCTGGAGCGCCAGCTGGAGCGGCGCGGGCTGATGAACCGCATCCTCGGCAGGGTCACCAGGGCTGTCACCAAGCCCTGGCACATGTACCCGGTGGGCCTGCTGTTCGGCCTGGGCTTCGACACCGCCACCGAGGTGTCCCTGCTGGTGCTGGCGGGCGGCGCGGCGGCCTTCTCGCTGCCCTGGTACGCGCTGCTCACCCTGCCGATCCTGTTCGCGGCCGGGATGAGCCTGCTGGACACCATCGACGGCTCGTTCATGAACTTCGCGTACGAGTGGGCCTTCTCCAAGCCGGTCCGCAAGATCTACTACAACCTGACCGTCACCGGGCTGTCGGTGCTCGTCGCGCTGGTGATCGGCTCGATCGAGCTGATCGGCCTGCTCGGCGAGAAGCTGGACATCACCAGCGGCCCGATCGCCTGGATCGGCGGGCTGGACCTCAACTTCGTCGGCTACGCGATCGTCGGACTGTTCGTGCTCACCTGGGCCGCGGCGATCGCCTACTGGAAGCTCGGCAACGTCGAGGAGAAGTGGTCGGCCGGGCTGGCCGCCGCGTCGGCCACCGGCTCCGGCTCGGCCTCCGGCTCCGCCTCCGCGAAGTCCGAGTAGCGCGCGCACGAGAACCGAGGGGCCGGTGACCGGGGTCTGGTCACCGGCCCCTCGGGGCTTTCCCGGCGGCACCGCTTCCGTGCCGCCCCGGTACCGCTCCGGCGCCGCGGTGGCACCGCCCCGCCGCTACTTCAGCGCGGCGAGCACCGCCTGCGCCATCACCTGCTCGCCGGTCGCGTTCGGGTGGAACGGCACGGCGGGCGAGCCGGGCAGCGCGCCCTCGATCCAGCGGTCGTCCGAGCAGACGTCGTGCCCGAGGGTCGGCGTCGCGGTGTCCACGTAGGTCGCGCCGTTCGCGGCCGCGGTGGCCTTCAGGGCGGCGTTCAGCTTGTCGAGCACCCCGTGCATGTACTCGACGTCGCCCGGGGTGACCGGCTGGCGCAGCACGCAGGTCGAGCCGTCGGCGGGCAGGACGGACGGGTAGCCGACCAGCAGCACCCGGGCCCCGGGCGCCTTGGTGTGGATGCGCTTGAGGGTGTCGGTCAGCTGCGGGGTGATGGTGGTGCGGATCCGCTCGGCGAGGTCGTCGGTGCCGTACTGCCAGGACATGGTGCTCCAGTCCCAGTGGCCGTGGTGGTAGACGTCCTTGCAGGGCGTGCCGAACGGGTTGACGACGGCGCCGGCGATGCAGGTGGCGACCAGTTCGCCGAGCCCGAGGTCGCTGGCGGCGAGGTCGTTGCCGCCGATCCCGAGGGTGACCAGGTCGGTGTCGGCGGTGACCGCGTCCAGCTGCGGGTCGTTGACCCGGATGAAGGCGTCGTACTGGGGCTGCGTCATCGCCTTGATCTTGGCCGCGGCGCAGGTGACGTCGGTGTACCGGCCGGCCTTGAGGGCGCCGGCGACCAGGTGGCCGTAGTTGCGGTCGGAGCGCAGGCACAGGCCGGCCGACTGGCCCGGCACTCCGGCGCCGGCGGCGTAGGAGTCGCCGAGCGCCACGTAGTGCCGGGGCGCCTGGGTGGCGGCCTGGGCGGTGGTGGAGGTGAGCGCGAGCGCGGCGCCGAGGGCGACGGCGGCGAGGGCGGTGGAATTCCGGAGGTGCCGGGATTTCCGGGCAGGACGGAGCACGGTTCCTCCTGGGGGAGAGAAACGACGGGTGGGGGTTCGTGCGGAGCCGGACTACGGCTACTCGCAGGTAAGTTACTGCCGTGTTTCCTGGACGTCCATGGTTCGCGCGGAAATCGCCGACATTCCGTCAGATGTGGTCGAACGGTGTCGAACGGCATTTCGCATTTCGCTCCACCGGGTATCGCTCGGCAATCGCGCGGGTATCGCCCGGCCGTCGACGGCAATTCCGAAACGGCGTGGAGCGGAATTCACGCCGGCGGTTGTTACCCGCCGGTTGACCGGACGTCACCGCAGGCCGCAGTATCGGGCGCACAGCGACGGCGCGTCCCGGGCGCGCCGCCACCGCGAGCCGCCACGGAGGACTGCGCATGGCCCTGGACGCCGACGTCATCGTCATCGGGGCGGGCCTCGCGGGCCTCGCCGCCACCGCCGAACTCGCCGACGCCGGACGGAAGGTGATCCTGCTCGACCAGGAGCCCGCGGCCTCCCTCGGCGGCCAGGCGCACTGGTCCTTCGGCGGACTCTTCCTGGTCGACTCGCCCGAGCAGCGCCGGATGCGGATCCACGACTCGCACGCCCTCGCCCGGCAGGACTGGTTCGGCACGGCCGGCTTCGACCGCCCCGAGGACGCCTGGCCGCGCCGCTGGGCCGAGGCGTACGTGGACTTCGCGGCGGGCGAGAAGCGCTCCTGGCTGCACGGCATGGGAGTGCGGTTCTTCCCGGTGGTCGGCTGGGCCGAGCGCGGCGGTCAACTCGCCGACGGGCCGGGCAACTCGGTGCCGCGCTTCCACATCACCTGGGGCACCGGACCGGGACTGCTGGCGCCCTTCGTCCGGCGGGTCCGCGCGGCCGCCGCCCGCGGCCTGGTGGACCTGCGCTTCCGGCACCGGGTCACCGGGCTGTCCGCCACCGCGGGCGCCGTCGACACCGTCACCGGCGAGGTGCTGGTGCCCAGCCCGGCGGGCCGGGGCGAGGCCAGCTCGCGCGAGGTGGCCGGAAGCTTCGAACTGCGCGCCCAGGCCGTGATCGTCACCTCCGGCGGCATCGGCGGCAACCACGACCTGGTCCGCAAGGCCTGGCCGGCCCGGCTCGGCACCCCGCCCGCCAGGCTGCTCTCCGGGGTGCCCGCGCACGTGGACGGACTGATGCTGGACGTCGTCGGCCGGGCCGGCGGCAGCCTGATCAACGGCGACCGGATGTGGCACTACACCGAGGGCATAGAGAACTGGGACCCGATCTGGGCCCGGCACGGCATCCGCATCCTGCCCGGCCCGTCCTCGCTCTGGCTGGACGCCCGCGGCCGGCGGCTGCCCGTCCCGCTGTTCCCCGGCTTCGACACCCTCGGAACGCTCGAACACATCATGACCACCGGGTACGAGTACACCTGGTTCGTGCTCAACCAGCGCATCGTCGAGAAGGAGTTCACCCTCTCCGGCTCCGAGCAGAACCCCGACCTGACCGGGAAGTCGGTGCGCGGCGTGCTCGGACGCGCGCTGCCCGGCGCCCCCGGCCCGGTCCAGGGACACCTGCGGCACGGACGGGACTTCGTGGTCGCCGGGAACCTCGCCGACCTCGCCCGGGGCATGAACGCCAGGACCGCCGAGCCGCTGATCGACCCGGACGAACTGCGCCGCACCGTCGAGGACCGCGACCGGCAGTTGGCCAACCCCTTCGCCAAGGACCTCCAGGTCACCGCGATCCACGGCGCCCGCCGCCACCTCGGCGACCGGCTCATCCGCACCGCCGCCCCGCACCGCATCCTCGACCCGGGCGCCGCCCCGCTGATCGCCGTCCGGCTGAACATCCTGACCCGCAAGTCGCTGGGCGGCCTGGAGACCGACCTCTCCTCCCGGGTGCTGCGCCCCGACGGCGAGGTGCTGCCCGGGGTGTACGCGGCCGGCGAGGCCGCCGGGTTCGGCGGCGGGGGCGTGCACGGGTACCGCTCGCTGGAGGGCACCTTCCTGGGGGGCTGCCTGTTCTCGGGCCGCACGGCGGGCCGGGCGGCGGCGCGGGCGGTCGGGTAGCGGCGCCCCCCGGCCCCTGCTACCGGGCCTGCGGCATGTCCCTCGGCCGGACAGGGGAGGGTCCCGGCGGTCGGAAGGCGGTACCGGACCGGCCCCTGGGGGAGGACACTGGTAGCGGTCCCGCCCGCACGAGACGTTCGGAGGAACGGTGAGCGCAGCACCCCTGCACGGTCACCACGACAGCCGCCAGCCCGTCCCCCGCACCCAGGACGGCGTGGCCGCGGCCCTGCCGCCCGCGCAGCGCATGGAGTTCTACCGGGAGATGGGCGAAGCCGACATCGAGACGATCGGCGGCGTACTGAAGCGGTGGTGGCTGCGGGCGGAGCTGTACCGCGACCCGGAGGGCGACCGGATCCACGCCGCCGTCCAGGCCGGCACCGCTCCCGGCGCCTCCGCTTCCGCGGTCCTGCGCCGGCTCGGGGCCCTGTGAGCGGCTACGACGAGTTCCCGGACGACGACGACCCGATCACCGTCTCCCCGGCCGTGGAGGAGTTCCTCGGCGACCCTGGCACGCCGGCCGACGTGTTCTCGGCGGTCGTGGCCTTCCTGGTCGACCTGCGGGAGGATCCGTTCCCGCGCCTGAGCATGCCGGTGCCCGGCCGGCCCGGGATGCACTCGGCCCCGCTGCGCCGGGACCTCGGGCTGGTGGAGTACGCGGTGAACGAGGACGCGGACCCGCCCCGGGTCTACGTCTCCCGTGTCCTGCGAGTGGACTGACCGGCTCGCCTTCGGTGAGACCGAGGGCCGGCCGGTCGGGAACCGACGGTCAGGGCCTGGCTGCGTAGTGCTGGTCGACCGGGCGCCGACGGGTGGCGACGGCGTCAGAAGGTGGCCGGCGGCTCCAACCCCAGGGGCCGGGCGGCCCGGCCGCGGACGGCGAAGACGATCGCCGCGATCAGGCCTACGAGGGCCAGCAGCAGCCCGAGCGCGGCCACGACGAGCGCGCCGGCGAGCTTGCCGGGCAGGGCCTCGGAGTCGGCGCCGCTGTGCCACACCACCCGCTCGCCGACCTTGGCGAGGTCGACGGTGCCCTGCTGGTCGGCCAGGTTGATCCGGGAGTCGAAGGCGTCGCCGCGGACGTCCCCCATGAGGAAGGCTCGGCCCGGCGGGACGGTGACGTCGAAGTCGAGGTAGCAGGTGTGGGCCTGCCGGGCCGGCGGCTCGTCGACCGGCTTCCCGTTGAGGCTGAACTGCCCGTTCGCGCAGGCGATGCGGTCGCCGCCCAGGGCCATGACCCGCTGGATGACCGTACCCTGCAACGTCCAGGGGGAGTCGACGGCGTAGACCTCGCCGTGGCGCACGTCCGCGGGCTGGACCCGGTCGGTCCAGAGCCCGGTGCCCGGCGCCAGCTCCGGCGACATCGTGTCGCCCGTCAGGCGGTGGTAGCCGTAGCCGGAGCCGATCACGGCGAACCCGAGCACGGCGCACAGGATCCCGACCACCCCCACGGCCACCGATATCCATGTACCGCGGCGGCCCCTTCGCTTCGGCATCAGGCCGTCCTCCCCTTGGTGTTCGTGAGTCGTGTGGTGGCCCGTGGGCCGTGCGCATCCTAAGGGTCTGGGATGCCCGCTGGCCTGCGGGTACAGTGCGGGGGCCGGTGCGGAGCGCGCCGCCGACCACGAGGGGGAGCAGAGCCGATGAGCCGCCGAGAGCGCGACGGTGCCCGGGACCGCAAGCGGGGCGCCGGTGCCCCCGTGACCGTGACGGTCTGCCGGGGCTGCTGCTGCGGCACCGAGGCCAAGCACCCGGGGGTGGACCACGCGGGCCAGTACGAGCGGCTGCGGACGGCGGTGGGCTCGGCGGGCCGGGTCCGGGCGGTCAAGTGCCTGGACGTGTGCACCCAGTCGAACGTGGTGGTGGTCGGCCCCTCGGCGGAGGGCCGGGCGGCGGGCGGCCGGCCGGTCTGGCTGGGCTTCGTGCTGATGGACGACATGATCGACGAGATCGGCGCCTGGGTGCGCGCGGGCGGCCCGGGCCTGGCCGATCCGCCGGGGCTGCTGGACCTCCAGCTGATCTCGGTGTCCCGGCGGGTCCGCGAGGGCCTGCCGGAGTGAGGACGGGTCTGCCGGAGTGAGGACGAGCCTGCCGGAGTGAGGTCGGGCCCGGCTGAGGTCGGCCGTTGGTCCTACAGGATGATCGTCGGATCATGTCTACCCGGGCCGAACCCGGGTCGGTCCGGGTGCCTTCACCACTACCATGACCGGTGGTGTCGGGCCCTTCCGGACGGCGCCGAGCCGTTTCCGCGCGAGGGAGGAAGCCGATGACGACGGTCTGCCGCATCTGCGCGGGCACCGGCCGGACCGCCGGCCTCAGCTGCCGGACCTGCCAGGGCACCGGCACCACCGAGGTGGGCGGCGGGGGCGGCAACTGCTTCCTCTGCGACGGCACCGGGGTGTACGTGCGCTACCGGGTGGACGCGACCGGCGCCAAGCACGCCTACCGGGACGAGATCTGCCGCACCTGCGACGGCACCGGCAACCGGACCGCCACCCAGTGGGACGAGCGCTCCGGCTGACCAGGTCCGAACGCTGTCCGCGCTTCCGCCGACGCCCGCTCAGGCCACGGGGCGGATGGGGGCCATGATGCGGCGTCGGAACGGTGCGGACACGGCCTTTGCCAAACCATGGTCGAACATTGGCGTTCGAATGGGCGGTACGCTGCGACCCGTTCACCCGGCGTCCGTGCGCGATCAACGCGCCGCTGGAAGAGTCCCGCGCATGGATATCCCCAACATGGGCGTGCCGGCCAAGCTTGCCGACCGCATGAGCATGGCCGAGCAGCACGAGTACCTGCGGGCCCGCTTCTCCCGCCGCCGGATGCTGCGCGCCGGTGCCGTGACCGTGGGCGCCGTCGCCGTCGGTGGCGCGCTGGGCAGCGGCACGGCCTTCGCCGCCCCGGCCGGCCCGCAGCTGCTGACCGGTGGCACGACCAGCGGCATCGACGGCTCGCTGGTCGCGCCGATCGGCCGTCACCTCCAGTTCGGCCCGGAGCCGGACACCCAGTTCCGTATCTCCTGGCAGGTCCCGGCCCCGGTCAAGAAGCCGTTCCTGCGCTTCGGCAAGACCCCGTGGGAGCTGAGCCACAAGGTCCAGGCCGAGGTCCGTGCCCTGCACACCCCGGCGCTGACCCCGAACAGCCAGCCGGTGGACCAGTACTACCTGCACGTGGCGCTGGAGGACCTGCGCCCCGACACCACCTACTACTACGGTGTCGGCCACGAGGGCTTCGACCCGGCCGCGCAGCAGCAGATCTCCACCCTGCACACCTTCCGCACCGCGCCGTCCCGCGACCACCGCTGGGGCAAGGTGTACGAGCCGTTCACCTTCACCGCCTTCGGCGACCAGGGCGTCAGCGCGCACGCGGCGGGCAACGACCACATCATCAAGGCGCAGAACCCGGCCTTCCACCTGCACGCCGGCGACATCTGCTACGCCGACCCGGCCGGTTCCGGCACCGACCCGGACAAGTCCGTCTTCAACGCGAAGACCTGGGACGACTTCCTGGTGCAGACCGAGACGGTCGCCGCCGAGATCCCGTGGATGGTCGCGTACGGCAACCACGACATCGAGGCCTGGTACTCGCCGAACGGCTACGGCGGCGAGAACGCCCGCTTCTTCCTGCCGAACAACGGCCCGGACCCGCGCCAGGTCCCCGGCGTCTACACCTTCCGCTACAAGAACGTCGGCGTCATCTCGCTGGACGCCAACGACGTCTCCTACGAGATCCCGGCCAACCTGGGCATCTCGGCGAACAAGCAGACCAAGTGGCTGGAGCGCACCCTCAAGGACCTGCGCAACGACGAGACCATCGACTTCGTCGTGGTCTTCTTCCACCACTGCGCCTTCTCCACCACCGTCGCGCACGCCTCCGAGGGCGGTGTCCGCGAGGCCTGGGTGCCGCTGTTCGAGAAGTACCGGGTGGACCTGGTCATCAACGGCCACAACCACATCTACGAGCGCACCGACGCGATCCTCGGCAACAAGGTCTCGAAGCAGGTGCCGAGCGGCGCCACCATCGAGCCGGCCAAGGACGGCGTGGTCTACGTCACCGCGGGCGCGGCCGGCCGCAGCCTGTACAAGTTCGACGTGCCGGACACCTACGAGGGGCACGAGAACCACCAGGACGAGGTCAAGACCTACTACTGGAGCAAGGGCAAGGTGAAGACCCCCGAGACCATCCAGTGGTCGCGGGTGCGCTACACCGGATACTCCTTCATCAAGGTCGACGTCACCCCGAAGCACCTGGGCCAGAAGTCGGTCATGAAGGTCACCGCGCTGGCCGAGGACGGCACGCAGATCGACAACTACACGATCCTGCGCACGGTCGGCGAGGGCTGGGACTCGGACCGGGACGACGACGGCCAGGGCGGCGGCTGGGGCTGGTAGTCCCCGCCGGTCGCGACGGTGCCCCGGCGAGGGTGACGGGGCCCGGCGGTCGTGACGGTGCCCCGGTGTCGGAGATGGGTCCGACACCGGGGCACCGGTGCGTTCAGCGCCGGGGGCCGTACATGATGACGGCGACCCCGGCCAGGCAGATCAGCGCGCCCAGCACGTCGTAGCGGGTCGGCCGGAAGCCGTCCACGGCCATGCCCCACAGCAGCGAGCCGGCCACGAACACCCCGCCGTACGCGGCCAGCACCCGGCCGAAGTGGCTGTCCGGCTGCAGGGCCGCGACGAAGCCGTACGCGCCGAGCACCACCACGCCCACCCCGGCCAGCCACCACGGCCGTTGCTCGCGCACGCTCTGCCAGACCAGCCAGCAGCCGCCGATCTCGGCGAGGGCGGCGAGGACGAACAGGGCGATGGAGCGCAGGACGGTCACGACCCAGAGCCTAGGCGGTCAGCTCTGCCGGTACGTCGCGAGGAAGCGCCCGATCCGGTTGATGGCCGTCTCCAGGTCGTCGGCCCGGGGCAGGGTGACGAAGCGGAAGTGGTCCGGGCGGGGCCAGTTGAAGCCGGTGCCCTGGACGACGTGGATCTTCTCGCGCAGCAGCAGGTCCAGCACGAACCGCTCGTCGTCGACGATCCGGTGCACCGCCGGGTCCAGCCTGGCGAAGGCGTACAGCGCGCCCTTGGGCTTGACGCAGCTGACGCCGGGGATCTCGTTGAGCGCCTTGACCGCGATGTCGCGCTGCTCGGTGAGCCGGCCGCCGGGCAGCACCAGGTCGTTGATGGACTGGTGGCCGCCGAGCGCGGCCTGCACGGCGTACTGGGCGGGCACGTTGGGGCACAGCCGCATGCCGGAGAGCATGGTCAGGCCCTCCAGGTAGTCGGTGGCGTGCTGCCGGGGCCCGGAGACGACCAGCCAGCCGCTGCGGAAGCCGGCCACCCGGTAGGCCTTGGAGAGGCCGTTGAAGGTGAGGGTGAGGACGTCGTCGGCCAGGGCGGCCAGGCAGTGGTGCTCGGTGTCGTCGTAGAGGATCTTGTCGTAGATCTCGTCGGCCAGCACCATCAGGTGGTGGCGGCGGGCCAGGTCGAGGATGCCCTCCAGCAGTTCCTTCGGGTAGACCGCGCCGGTGGGGTTGTTGGGGTTGATGACGACGATCGCCTTGGTGCGGGCGGTGATCTTGGCGGCGATGTCGTCCAGGTCCGGGTACCACTCGGCCTGCTCGTCGCACAGGTAGTGCACGGCCTTGCCGCCGGCCAGCCGGACCACGGCCGTCCAGAGCGGGTAGTCGGGCATCGGCACGAGCACCTCGTCGCCGTCGTCCACGAGCGCGGTGACGGCCATCTGGATCAGCTCGGAGACGCCGTTGCCGAGGTAGACGTCGTTGACGGTGACGCCCTCGACCCCGCGCTGCTGGTAGTACTGCACCACCGCGCGACGGGCCGGCAGGATGCCGCGCGAGTCGCTGTAGCCGTGCGCCTTGGGCAGGTTGCGGATGATGTCCTGGAGGATCTCCTCGGGCGCCTCGAAGCCGAAGGGGGCGGGGTTGCCGGTGTTCAGCCGCAGCACGCTGTGCCCGGCCTCCTCCAGGGCGTTGGCCTGGTCGACCACCGGGCCCCGGATCTCGTAGCACACGTCATTCAGCTTGCTGGACTGTCGAAACTCCATCTGCGGCCTCCCGACCGTCACCACCGCTCCGTTGCTTCAGCTTTGTTCTACCAAGTGAGTACTTGGAAAGTCCAACCTCTTGGCTATGCTGATCCGCATGTCACGCCGAAGCTACGACCAGTACTGCGCCGTCGCCCGCGCCCTGGACGCGGTGGGGGAGCGCTGGAGCCTCCTGATCGTCCGTGAGCTCCTCGGCGGCCCGCGCCGCTACACCGACCTGCACGCCGACCTGCCCGGCGTCTCCACCGACATCCTGGCCGCCCGGCTCAAGCAGCTGGAGGGCGACGGACTGATCGCCCGCCGCCGACTGGAGCGGCCCGCCAACGCGACCGTCTACGAGCTGACCGGACGCGGCCGCGAACTGCGGCCGGTCGTCGAGGCGCTGGGGGAGTGGGGCTTGGCCGCCCTCGGCGAGCAGCGGCCCACCGACGCCGTGCGCGAGCACTGGTTCACGCCCCGGAAGGCGGGCGAGGAGGCCGGCGAGGAGGCGGTGGCCGTGACGGGCTGACCGTCGCGGTGGGCGCGGTGCCTGCGGCGCGTGCGGCGGGCCTGGCGCCTGCGGCGGGCATGGTGGCCCGGATGGGGCGGCGGCAAGGCCCCCGTCGCCGACCGCCGCCCCGTGGGCCCAGGATGGCCCGGGCCGATAAACGAACGATCGGCGTGCGATGAGCGCCGAGGTTCGCCGAGGTCCGTCGGGGTTCACCGGGGGTCCGTCGGAGCCACCGGGGCCCGCTGTGGTTCCGGACGGGCACGCACGTACGATCGTCGGATCGTCGAACCGCCGGAGTCATCCCGGGAGAGCGGAGGCCAGCCCGTGCCCACCCCCTACCGCAGCTACGTCGCCGTCGGCGACTCCTTCACCGAGGGCATGTGCGACGACCTGCTGCCGGACGGCCACTACCGGGGCTGGGCCGACCGGGTCGCCTCGGCACTGGCCGCCGAGCACGCCGAGCCGGAGTCCGCGGGCACCGGCTTCCGGTACGCCAACCTCGCCGTCCGCGGCAAGCTCATCGGCCAGATCCACGACGAGCAGCTCGCCCCCGCCGCCGCGATGGGCGCCGAGCTGGTCACCCTGGCCGGCGGCCTCAACGACGTGCTGCGTCCCGGCTGCGACATCGACGCCGTCGAGCGGCTGCTCGGCCGCTGCGCCGACGGGCTGCGCGCCACCGGCGCGACCGTCGTGCTGTTCACCAGCACCGACCCGACCCGCCGGATGGCGGGCGGCGCCCGGCTGCTGCCCGCGATCCTGCGGATGAAGGCCTTCGTCCAGGAACTGGGCCGGCAGGACGGCTTCGTCGTGGTCGACCTGTTCTCCGCGCCCTGCTTCGACGACCGCCGCCTGTGGGCCGAGGACCGCCTGCACCTGTCGCCCGAGGGGCACCGCCGGGTCGCCGAGGGCGTGCTGGAGACGCTCGGCCGCCCCGCCGCCTTCGACTGGCGCGCCCCGCTGCCCGCCGCCGCCCCGGCCGGCCGCGCCGAGCGGCTGCGCGAGGACGCCCGCTGGCTGGGCACCCACGTCGGCCCGTGGATCGGCCGCCGCCTCACCGGCCGCTCCTCGGGCGACGGCCGCCCGGCGAAGCGGCCGGAGCTGCTGCCGTACCGCTGAGGCCCGCCGCCCGGGTGCCACGGGCCCCGGCCTACTCGGTGTCGTAGACGCCCGGCGCGTCGAGGACCAGGCTCGCCATCGGGGCGTGGGTGGCCCAGCCGAGCGCCGTGTAGAGCGCCTGCCCCTCCGGGGTGCCGACCAGCACGCCGGTGCGCGCGCCCCGCTCGTGCGCGGCGGACTGGAGCGTCCGCATCACCAGGGCGCCCAGGCCCCGGCGGCGGTGCTCCGGTGCGGTGGTGATCTGGTCCGGTACGGCCACGGGGCCGGCCAGGCCCGCCTGGCCGCGGGCGGCGAGGTGCCCGTCCCCGGTGCGCACCAGCACCCGGAGGATCCCGCCCCGCTCCCAGGTGGTCACGGTGTACCCGGCCGGGGCCTCGGGCCGCTCGGGGACGAGCGGGACGCTCATCAGGAAGCCCGGCGCGTCCAGCCGCCACCGTTCGTCCAGCCAGGGGCGCACGGTGGCGTCCTCGGCGAACAGCTTCAGCCAGGTGGTCGGCGCGGTGACGGTCTCGCCGAGCTTGCGGACCTCGGCCTCGGTCGGCTCCGGCAGCACGTGCCGGCCGACCTCGCCGACCGGCGCGCCGACGTCGATGCTCCAGCCCCAGGGCTGGTCCACCGGCTCGGCGGAGCCGCGCGAGACGGCCCAGCCCGAGATCCACATCCGGACCAGTTCTCTGATGTCCGGTTCCCGCATGGCACCCACCCCCGCGTGTAATGGTCTCTACTGCGCTGGACAGCTTACCGGCGCCGAAGGTCGTCTGCCCAGTAGGATTCCGGGGTTCACCGCGCCGACCGGCGCCCCGCTGCTGGAAGGACCCCGGAACGTGCGCGAGACCGAGTCGCCGCAGGACCAGACGGCGGCCGCGCCGACCCCGCCACCGACCCCGCAGCCGACCGCGCTCCGGGCCGACTGCGGCAGCTGCTTCGGGCTCTGCTGCGTCGCCCTGCCGTTCGCCGCCGGGTCCGACTTCGCCATGAACAAGCAGGCCGGCAGCCCCTGCCACAACCTCCAGACCGACTTCAGCTGCGGCATCCACGTGCGGCTGCGCGACAAGGGCTTCCAGGGCTGCACCGTCTACGACTGCTTCGGCGCCGGGCAGCGGGTCTCCCAGGTCACCTTCGGCGGCCGCAGCTGGCGCGAGGAGCCGGACAGCGCCAAGGCGATGTTCGACGTCTTCCCGGTCGTGCGGCAGCTGCACGAGCTGCTCCGGTACCTCACCGAGGCGCTCACCTTCGCCCCCGCCCAGCCCGTCCACGACGAACTGCGGCAGGCGCTGGCGGAGACCGACCGGCTGGCCGGCGGCACCCCCGAGGAGATCCTCGCCATCGACGTCCCGGCCCACCGGCAGCGGGTCAGCGAGCTGCTGCTGCGGGCCGGCGAACTGGTCCGCGCGGCCGTCCCACGCCGCCGCGAGCTCCGCGGCGCCGACCTCTTCGGCGCCCGCCTGCGCGGCGCCGACCTGCGGGGCGCCAACCTGCGCGGCGCCCTGCTCGTCGCGGCCGACCTCTCCGGCGCGGACCTGCGCCTCGCCGACCTGGTCGGCGCCGACCTGCGGGACGCCGCCCTGGCCGGCGCGGACCTCAGCACGGCCCTCTTCCTCACCCAGGCCCAGCTCGACGCCGCCCGCGGCGACGCCACCACCCGCCTCCCGGCCGGCCTCACCCGGCCCGCCCACTGGCCCGAGACCGCCCCGGCTCCCGCCGCGGGCGCCGGGGCCGGGCCCCGTGCGGGCAAGGGCGGCGGCCGCCCCGGTCGGAGCGGCCGCCGGCGCTGAGGCGCTACTGGCCCACCCGGCCGTCCACGCACTCGCGCAGCAGGTCGGCGTGGCCGCAGTGGCGGGCGTACTCCTCGATCCGGTGCACCTGCAGCTCCCGGATCGAGAGCCGGTCCTTCCCGACCCGCTCGCCCAGGTCCTGGTACCCGGCCAACGCGGCGTCCAGTGCGGCCTGTTCGCGCTCCAGGTCGTGGAACGCGGCGTCCACCACGGCCTGCTCGCCGACGGCCCCGTCGAAGTCCGCGTCCCGCCCGCCGTACAGCTTGGGCAGCGGCTCGCCGTCGGTGATCCAGTTCCGCCAGTCCCGTTCCACCCGGGCCAGGTGCCGGACCAGGCCGAGCAGCGACATCGTGGACGGCGGCACCGAGCGGCGGGCCAGCTGCTCCGGGGCCAGGCCGTCGCACTTCATCCGCAGGGTCAGCCGGTAGTTCGTCAGGTAGTCCTGGAGGGTGGCGAGTTCGCCGTCCGGGCTCGGGCCCTCACTGTTGCGGGGGTCGTCGTCCGGGTCGGCCCACATGTCGGGGTAGACGGTCGCCTCGGTCCATCGCACGGGTTGCTCGGTCATGCCCGGCATCCTCCTTCGCAACCACCCCCGGCCGCCACCGGGTTATCGCACCCCCGGCCCCCGGAGCAACCGCTCGCCCTCCGCCCCGAAGGCGGCCCGGAGCACGGCGGCGACGTCGGCCTCCGGCACGGCGGCGCGGACCTCCGCCAGGACGCCCGGGAACCCCTCGTCGTCGATCACGCCCTGGTGCTCCCGGCGCAACCGGTGGACCAGCGCGACGAGTTCGGGGCGCAGCCGCATCCAGGCGCGGACGGCGTCGACCTCCTCCTCGACCAGCCGCAGGAACCAGCGCATCACCTCGTACGGGATGTCGACGGCCCGCCCCCGCGGGTCGAGGCTGATCGTCGGCTCCCGCGCCGGGTCCTCGTCGGGGACGACCGCGGCGACCAGAGCCCGCGGGTCCGCCCTGAGCCGCAGTTCGAGGAAGTAGGCGTCGTCGGACAGGTCGTACCCGGTGGTGACGCTGTAGTCCGGGTCGGGGCTCGGCGTGGGCATGGCGGCATGCTGCCAGGCGCCGCTCCGCCGGGCGAGGGCGTTTCGGGGGCGTCCGCGCACGGGACGTCGGACCGGCCGACCTCCCGTGCGGGGCGGCGGGGCTCAGTCGGTCAGCAGGCGGGCGCGCAGGGTGTCGATCTGCGCGCGGTCGATGCCGAGGGCGCCGGTGAGGTAGGCCTCGACCGAGCCGTGGCGGTCGGCGAGGTCGGCGAGGGTGAGCCGGATGACGGCCTCCGGGGCGCGCCCGTAGCCGGGCCAGCGCAGGGTGCGGCCGGGGTGGGCGGCGTGCCACTCGGCGACGAAGTGCGCGGTGGCGAGCTCGGTGAGGGCGAAGTCGGCGGCGATGTCGTCCTCGCCGACGCCGAGCAGGGTGAGCAGCAGGGCGGCGATCAGCCCGGTGCGGTCCTTGCCGGAGGCGCAGTGGAAGACCACCGGGGCCTCGGCGGCCGTGATCACGTCCAGCGCCTGGCGGATCTCCTTCACCCCGTCCTCGGCGACCTCGGCGAAGCGGTCGGCGAGGTGGCGCCAGGGGTCGACCTCCGGGTCGATCTCGGCCTGGTCGTACGGGCGGTGCTCGATCGAGAGGTTGTGGTACTCCAGGCCCTCGAACCCGGGCACCCGGCCCTTGGCGTCGATCTCCCAGGGGTAGCGGAGGTCGATCACGGTCCGCACGCCGAGCGCCCGGAGCCGGTCCAGGTCGGCGGGGGAGCCGAGCTTGCCGAGCGAGTCGGAGCGGTACACCAGCCCCCACCGGACGGACCGCCCGCCGGCACCCGGGTAGCCGCCCAGGTCGCGGAAGTTGTGCAGGGCCTCGAACTCGATGTGACGTGTGGTCATGCGCGGCACTCTAACCAGCGCGTCAAGCGCCGCCGGGCCGGGGGAGCGGCGGCGGCCGGCCCGGGCGCCGCCGTCTGTCAGTGGTGTCGGGCAGGATCGGCACGTCGGTTCTTCGGAGGGACGGAAAGGGCGTCATGGCGATCACGAACGAGCAGGTGACGGAGCAGGAGTTCCTGCGGGAGATGTCCGAGGACCCGTACTTCCCCGACCACCTCGTGGCCAAGGGCAGGGCCATCCTGGTGCGGCTGTGCGAGCGGATCGAGGCCGAGCGACCGGCGGACCTGCCGGCGCTGTACGTGCTCTCCCACGCCGCCGCGGAGGAGTTCAACCGTCTGGACACGGAGTTGAAGGCGGCGGGGAGCGAGATCGAGACGGCGGCGCGGGAGGACATCGCCGAGGCCTTCTGGATCATCGCCTCGGCCTACGGCTTCGAGGACGCGGACGTGGAGGAGATGGTCGAGCCCCGGGAGTGGTGACGGGCACCGCCCGGCCCTACACGCCGCGGTCGGCGAGGACCTCGCGGACGACGTGGCGGGCGTTGGCGGTCAGCGCCTGGTCGGTGTGGCGGTAGTACGGGATCGTCACCAGGGCGAGGGAGAACGCCCAGGCGCGGCCGCGGGCCCACATGGCCTCGTCCGCGTGGAGGGCGGCGCGGAAGGCGGGGCGGGCGGTGGCGGGCAGCAGGTTCCAGGCGGCGATCAGGTCGGCGGTCGGGTCGCCGACGCCCATCAGGGCGAAGTCGATGACGGCGGCGAGCCGGCCGGCGCCGGTGAGCAGCAGGTTGCCGGGGGTGAGGTCGCCGTGCAGCCAGACCGGCGGGCCGGCGTAGTCGGGCAGTCGAAGTGCCTTGTCCCACAGGGCGGTCGCGGCCTCGGTGTCGATCGAGCCGGAGAGCTGGGCGATGGCCGCGCGGGTGGCGCCGTCGCGGGAGGCGAGCGGGACGCTGCGCTGGGAGACGGGGGCGTCGGCCGGGTCGACGGCGCGCAGGGCGTTGACGAAGCCGGCCAGGTCGCGGGCCAGCGCCTGGGGTGCGGCCAGGGCGTGGACGACCGGGTTGGCGCCGTCCAGCCAGTGCAGGACGGACCACTCCCACGGGTAGCCGGCGGCGGGCCGGCCGACCGCGAGCGGTGCCGGGACGGGCAGCGGCAGCCGCGGGGCCAGCCGGGAGAGCCACTGCTGCTCCCGCCGCAGGCCCCCGGCGGCCCACTCCACCCGGGGCAGCCGGACGGCGAGTTCGGGCCCGAGGCGGAACATCGCGTTGTCCGCCCCGGAGGTGGCGGCGGGGGTGACCGGGAGGCGCTCCCACTGCGGGAACTGGGCGGCGATCAGCCGCCGCACCAGGGCCGCGTCGACCACCGGCCCGTCGGGGTGGATCCGGGTGGCAGCGCACATGCCCGGCAGCGTACAGCTCCGGTCGTCGCCGTTCAGCCGGATTGCCGAACTGCTCACATTCCGACGGTCGTTCGAACCGGAACGCGCGATTTCGGCCACCCGGCGACGGCCCTGACGGCCCCGACGGTCACCCGAAGGTGACCCGCACCCCGATGGTGCCGCCCTTGCCGAAGCGCAGCACGTTGGCGGTCAGCGCCACCGCGCACAGCAGGCCGTACTTGCGCCGCAGCAGCTTCCGGTAGGCGGGCGCCCGGTCGGGGTCCAGCACCGCGGTGGCCGGCACCTGGGCGCCGAGCAGGTTCCCGCGGATGTCGCTGGGCCCGACCAGCACGTCCGAACGGTTGCGCAGGCGCTTGACCTTGCCGGTCTTGGTGACGGTGGTGAAGACCAGCGCGTCCCCGTCGCGCGCGACCCACACCGGGGTGGCGACCGGAGTGCCGTTCCTCCGGTAGGTGGTGAACAGCAGGTACTTGGCGGCGGCGAGCCGCTCCAACTCGGCGGCGGCATCCAGAGTGTCCATGCCCGCCAGCCTAGGAAGCCGCAACTGGGCCCCGCTCAAGCCTCGGTGGAGCCCGGGGGTCGTCAGCCGGAGGCGCGCGCCACGCCCGGCCGTCCCGGGGGCGGCCGGTCGGTGTCGTCGGCACCTGCCAGAATGCAGGGCGTACGGCGCAAGCACTGATGGAGAAGGTGACCGGCTTCGTGACCACGCCAGTCGAACAGGTGGCCCGGCAGGCCCAGCAGGCGATCGAGCGGCAGATCGCCGAGGAGCTGGGTGTCCGCGAGGGGCAGGTGAAGGCGGCCGTCGATCTGCTCGACGGCGGCTCGACCGTGCCCTTCGTGGCCCGCTACCGCAAGGAGGTCACCGGCTCCCTCGACGACGCCCAGCTGCGTGCCCTGGAGGAACGGCTGCGCTACCTGCGCGAGCTGGAGGACCGCCGGGCGGCCGTGCTGGAGTCGATCGAGGCCCAGGGCAAGCTGGACGACGCGCTGCGCGCCCGGGTGCTCGCCGCGGACTCCAAGGCCCGCCTGGAGGACATCTACCTCCCGTTCAAGCCGAAGCGGCGCACCAAGGCGCAGATCGCCCGCGAGGCGGGCCTGGAGCCGCTGGCGGACACCCTGCTGGCCGACCCGGGGCAGGACCCGGCCGCGCTGGCCGCCCAGTACCTCAACGAGTCGGTGGCGGACGGCGCCGCGGCCCTGGAGGGCGCCCGGGCGATCCTGGTCGAGCGCTTCGGCGAGGACGCCGACCTGGTCGGCTCGCTGCGCGAGCGGATGTGGACCCGCGGCCGGCTGGTCGCGAAGGTCCGCGACGGCAAGGAGGGCGACGGCGCCAAGTTCGCCGACTACTTCGACTTCGCCGAGCCGTACACCCGGCTCCCCTCGCACCGCATCCTGGCGATGCTGCGCGGCGAGAAGGAGGAGGTGCTCGACCTCGACCTCTCCCCGTACGACGGCGAGTCCGAGGGCGACCTTCCGGGCGAGAACGACTACGAGCAGCGGATCGCCGCCCGCTTCGGCATCGCCGACCGCGGCCGCCCGGCCGACAAGTGGCTGGGCGACACCGTCCGCTGGGCCTGGCGCACCCGCGTGCTGGTCCGGCTCGGCATCGACCTGCGCGCCCGGCTGCGCGCCGAGGCCGAGGAGGAGGCGGTGCGGGTCTTCGCCGCCAACCTGCGCGACCTGCTGCTCGCCGCCCCGGCCGGCACCCGCGCCACCATGGGCCTGGACCCGGGCTTCCGCACCGGCGTGAAGGTCGCCGTGGTGGACGCCACCGGCAAGGTCGTCGCGTACGACACGATCTACCCGCACCAGCCCGCCAACAAGTGGGACGCGGCCCTGGCGACGCTGGCGGCCCTGGCGAAGAAGCACGACGTCGACCTGGTGGCGATCGGCAACGGCACCGCCTCCCGGGAGACCGACAAGCTCGCCGAGGACCTGCTGGGGCGCCACCCCGAGCTGAAGCTCACCAAGGCGATGGTCAGCGAGGCCGGCGCCTCGGTCTACTCGGCCTCCGCGTTCGCCTCGCAGGAGCTGCCGGACCTGGACGTGTCGATCCGCGGCGCGGTCTCGATCGCCCGTCGGCTCCAGGACCCGCTGGCCGAGCTGGTCAAGATCGACCCCAAGTCGATCGGCGTCGGCCAGTACCAGCACGACCTGAGCGAGGTGAAGCTCTCCCGCTCGCTGGACGCCGTGGTCGAGGACTGCGTCAACGCCGTCGGGGTGGACGTCAACACCGCCTCGGCGCCGCTGCTCACCCGGGTCTCCGGGGTCACCGGCACGCTGGCCGACAACATCGTCGCGCACCGCGACGCCAACGGCCCGTTCCGCACCCGCCGACAGCTCAAGGACGTCTCCCGGCTCGGCCCCAAGGCCTTCGAGCAGTGCGCGGGCTTCCTGCGCATCCCCGGCGGCGAGGACCCACTGGACGCCTCCAGCGTGCACCCGGAGGCCTACCCGGTGGTGCGCCGCATCCTGGCCGCGACCGGCGGGGAGCTGCGCGAGCTGATCGGCAACGGCGAGCGGCTGCGGGCGCTGCGCCCGGCGGACTTCGCCGACGACACCTTCGGCGTCCCGACCGTCACCGACATCCTCGGCGAGCTGGACAAGCCGGGCCGCGACCCGCGTCCGGCCTTCCGCACCGCGACCTTCAAGGAGGGCGTCGACAAGATCGGCGACCTGGAGGTCGGCATGGTGCTGGAGGGCGTGGTCACCAATGTCGCTGCCTTCGGCGCCTTCGTGGACGTGGGCGTCCACCAGGACGGGCTGGTGCACGTCTCGGCGCTGTCGAGGAACTTCGTCAAGGACCCGCGCGAGGTGGTCAAGCCCGGCGACATCGTCAAGGTCCGGGTGCTCACGGTGGACGTGCCGCGCAAGCGGATCGGGCTGACCCTTCGGCTGGACGACGAGGTCGGGCGCGAGCGCGGCGGGGACCGCGGCGACCGCGGTGACCGCCAGGCCCGCCCGCCGCGCCAGGAGCGCCGGGGCGGTGGCCAGGGCGGCCAGGGCGGCCAGGGCGGCCAGGGCGGTCAGGGCCAGGGCGGTCGCGGCGGCCAGGACCGGCGCGGTGGCGGTCAGGGCGGCGGTGGTGACCGCGGCGGCTCCGGCGGCGGTGCGCCGGCCAACAGCGCCATGGCGGACGCGCTGCGCCGCGCGGGCCTGACCGGCGGCGACGGCGGCCGCGGCGACCGGCGCTCCGGGCGGCGCTGAACGGCTGAGCGGAGCCGAACCGGCACCCGGAACCCGACAGCGGCAGCGGCCGGGGCCGGTGGACGTCACGGTGCGTCCACCGGCCCCGGCCGTCCGTGCGGGTCAGGCCAGGAGCTTGTCCTTGGCCTTCTGGTACTCCTCGTCGGAGATGGCGCCCTTCTCCTTCAGGGCCGCCAGTTTCGCCAGGTCGTCGACGTGGCTGCCGCCACCGCCTCCGCCGCCCGCCGGTGCCGTTCCGGCGGCGTCCCGGATGTAGGACTTGAACGCGGCCTCGGACCGCTCCGCCTGTTCGACGTCCCGCTTGCCCATCGACTGCCCGCGGGCGATCAGGTAGGCGAGGACGCCGATCAGCGGCAGGATGATCACCAGGACCAGCCAGCCGGCCTTGGCCCAGCCGCCGAGGTCGTGGCTGCGGAAGATGTCCGTGATGATCTTGAACAGCAGGAAGAACCAGAGGATCCAGAGGAACAGCTCCAGCATCGTCCAGAAGATGTGGAGTGCCGGGTAGTCCACGGCCAGCAGTTTGGTGTCCATGGCCGAGTCATATCACCGTAAAACGGACATGGCCTGCTGCTGTTCGGCTGTTCCGGTGGTCTTCCGTCCCAGTGGGAATATCCCGGCGGGGAGCGGTTTCAGCCCAGCCCGGCCCGTCGGCGCAGCTCCACCGCCAGCGCGACCAGCTCGCCCCACCAGGCGTCGTGCCCGGCCAGCAGCAGCCGCTGGGCCTCCGCGGGCGGCACCGGACGGACCTCGACCACCTGCTCGCCGTCCGCCGGGTTGGTCGGCGCGGAGTCCAGCGCGACCTCGCCCCAGCCCCACAGCCAGGCCTTCTCCGGGTGCGGCTGCCACGGCCGGTACGGCACCGGGTCCTCGGTGCGGCAGCGGTGCGCGCCCAGCCAGTGCGGCTCGCCGAGCAGCCGGGCGCCCGCCTCCTCGCGCAGCTCCCGGGCCAGGCAGGCGACGATGCCCTCGTCCTGCTCCCGGGTGCCGCCGGGCAGGAACCAGTGGTCCCGGTCGTCCCGGCAGAGCACGACCTGACCGTCCGCGAAGCCGACCAGGTGGATGTTGGTGACCAGGGCGTCCGGCGGCGGCTCGGTGGAGAACTGCGCGTCGAAGCGGCCCCAGCTCCAGTACTGCGGCGCGTGCAACGCCGGGAACAGGGCGGCGAGTTCGGCTGATCTGGCAGAGGTGTCGGTGCGCTCCGTGGTATCGGTCATCAGGAGATCGTAGTGCCGGTCGGGAAACGGCGGGGGACGGTCGGATGGACGAGCGCGATGTCGGAGGTGGAGATGGCGCGCGGCCGGCGCGGACGCGCCCCTTCGGCCGGTGCGCCGACCCAACTGCCCAGCGAGATCTCGGCGGTGATGCCCGGTCCGAAGCCCGCGATCAGCCCGGTGGTGCCCTCGGGCACGCCGCCGTCGGCGAACAGCCGGGCCAGGGCGTCGAAGACGACGGCGCTGGCGATGTTGCCGCGCTCGGTGAGCGTCGCCCGGCTGTAGCGGAAGGTGGCCGGCTCCAGGTTGAGGAAGCGGCACAGGTCGTCCAGGATGCGCGGGCCGCCCGCGTGCACGATGTAGAAGCCGAGCCCGGAGACGTCCCAGCCGTGCTCCCCGGCCAGGCCGCGCAGCGCGGGCGCGAGCAGCTCCATGGTGCCGGGCACCCGCCGGTCCAGCTGGAAGTGGAAGCCGGTGTCCTTCACCCCGTACGAGATCCAGTCCTCGGTGTGCGGGACGAGGTGCGAGCCGTTGCGCTCGACCTGCACGCCGTGCCCGCCGTTCCCGCGCATCACCACGGCGGCGACCGCGTCGCCGAACAGTCCGTTGGAGAGCAGCGAGCCGACGTCGAGGTCGGTCGGCTGGTAGCAGAGCGAGCAGAACTCGCAGGCGACGATCAGCACGTTGGCGCCCGGGTAGGCGCGGCAGAAGTCGTGCGCCCGGTTGACGGCGGCGCCGCCGGCCGCGCAGCCGAGCTGGGCGATCGGCACCTGGCGGGTGTCGGAGCGGAAGCCCATGGTGTTGATCAGCCAGGCGGTCATCGACGGCATCATGAAGCCGGTGCAGGACACGTAGACGATCAGGTCGATGTCCCGGGCGGTCAACTCGCCGTGGGCGAGGGCGCGTTCGACCACCTCGGGGACGCGCCGCTTGGCCTCGCGCTCGTACACCTCGTTGCGGACGGTGAAGCCCGGGTGGGCGAGGGTCCGCTCGATCGGCTGGACCAGGTGCCGGGTGCGCACCCCGGTGTTCTCGATCAGCCGCAGCGCCAGGCCGAGTCGGGGGTGGTCGGCGTGCAGGGTGCGGGCCAGGGCGAGGGTCTCGTCGAGGGTGATGACGTGCTCGGGTACGGCGATGGCGGGGCGGCAGAGTGTTGCCATGGGTACGGGTCTCCCCTGGGGGCCTGGTGGCAGGCATGGTGGATGCGTGGAGCGGTGCGGACGCCGCGGCGGCCGTGGGCGGCGGGCGGCGGCGGGTGGTGGTGACGGGTGGCGGCGGCAGGCGGGGAGTCGGCTACCAGGCCACCGGCAGGGTGTGCGGGAAGCGCCAGATCGAGCCGGAGTTCCAGTCGAGTTCGGACGGCTCGACGGCCAGCCGCAGGCCGGGGAAGCGGCGCAGCAGGGTGCCGATGGCGACCTGCAGCTCCATCAGGGCCAGGTGCGAGCCGAGGCAGCGGTGCTGGCCGTGCCCGAAGGTCATGTTGACGGGCCCGGCGTCGCGGTCGAGGTCGAGTTCGTCGGGGCGCTCGTAGGCCGCCGGGTCCCGGTTGGCGGTCAGGTAGGAGACGTGCACGGCCTCGCCGGCCCGGATCAGCACGCCGCCCAGTTCGACGTCCTCGGTGGCGACCCGGGCGATGCCGACGCCCTGGCGGAACGGGATGAAGCGCAGCAGCTCCTCCAGGGCGCGGGGCAGCGTCTCGGGCCGGGCGCGCAGTTTGGCGAGCTGCTCGGGGTGGGTGAGCAGGGTGTAGGTGAGGTTGCCGAGCTGGTAGGTGCTGGTGTCGTGGCCGGTGACCAGCAGGACCATCGCCATGACGGTCAGCTCGTCCGGGGCCAGCAGTTCGTCGCCGTCGCGGGCGGTGGCCAGGGCGCTGATCAGGTCCTCGCCGGGGCGGGCGCGGCGCTCGGCCGTCAGCCCGGTGAAGTAGTCGCGCAGCGCGCTCTTGGCGGCCTCCTGGCCGTCCCGGCTGCCGGGGCCCATCCGCATCATCGCCACGGCGTGGCCGCGCAGTTCGGCGCGGTCGGCGGCGGGGATGCCGAGCAGTTCGCAGATGGTGGTGAGCGGGAGGCGGCCGGCCAGGAAGTGCATCAGGTCGGCGGGGGCGCCGTGCTCGGTCATCTCGTCGAAGTAGCCGTCGACGGTCCGCTGGGTGGCCGGGCGCATCCGTTCGACCTGGCGGTTGGTGAAGCCCTGGGCGACGAGTCGGCGCAGCCGGTTGTGGGCGGGCGGGTCCATCAGGTTGATCGCCTCGGCCTGGGCGATCGGGGCGGGCGTCATCCGGGGCAGGTCGCGGCCGATGCCGGCGGCGCGGCTGAACCGGCGGTCGCTGGTGACCACCTTGACGTCCTCGTAGCGGGTGGCCAGCCAGGCCTCGCCCTCGCCGTGCGGCAGCCGGATCCTGGCGACCGGGGCCTCGGTGAGCAGTCGCTTCAGGAGGGGGTCGAACTCCAGGCCGTCGGTGTGGTGGAAGGGGCAGTCCCACACGGGGGCGGTGGTGGTCACGGGCCGGTCCAAGTGTTCTCGTCATGCCGGGGGGTGGCGCCCGAGGTGGTGGTCACGTTCGGGCGTGGACATGCAGATGGTGCCCCATGAACTGGCAAAAAGGAGAACGTGGTGAAGAGAGTTAACTCCAAGGAGTGAGATTGGGCTGATAGTCATGCCAATCAGCATGAGGTCAAGGGAAGTTGACGTTCAGTCGGCGCCGCCCGGCGCGACCAGCCCGGTCTCGTAGGCGAGCACCACCGCCTGCGCCCGGTCCCGCAGGTTCAGCTTGGCGAAGATCCGGGCCACGTGGGTCTTCACCGTCGACTCGCTGAGCGTCAGCTCGCGCGCCAGCTCGGTGTTGGACAGCCCGCGCCCGAGCAGCGCCAGCACCTCCGCCTCGCGCGGGGTGAGCGGCGCGAGGTCGCGGTGCAGCGCCGGGCCGTCGGCGCCCGGGGCCGGGCGCGGGGCGCCGGCCGCGAACCGCTCGACCAGGCGCCGGGTGATCGAGGGGGCGAGCAGCGCGTCCCCGGTGTCCACCAGCCGTACGGCGGCGGCGAGGTGGGCGGAGGTGACGTCCTTGAGCAGGAAGCCGCTGGCCCCGGCGGACAGCGCGGCGTAGACGTAGTGGTCCAGGTCGAAGGTGGTCAGCATGATCACCCGGCAGCCGGGCACCTGGGCCAGGATGCGCCGGGCGGCCTCCAGCCCGTCCGTGCCGGGCATCCGGATGTCCAGCAGCGCCACGTCCGGGCGGTGCAGGACGGCGGCGGCCACCGCCTCGGCGCCGTCCGAGGCCTCGGCGACCACGTCGATGCCGCGCGCGGTGAGGATCATCCGGAAGCCGGTGCGGACCAGCTCCTGGTCGTCGGCGATCACCACCCGGGGGCGGCGCTCCTGGTCCTGGGGCACGTTCTCCTCCGTCACGGCCGGTCCAGCGGGATGCGGGCGCGGACCCGGAAGCCGCCGCCGAGCCGGCGCCGGGCGTCCAGGTCCCCGCCGTACACCGCGACGCGCTCGCGCAGGCCGATCAGCCCGCGCCCGGCGCCGTCCGGCCTCGGCCCGTCCGGTGCGGCCCGCCCCCCTGACGCGGCGGCCGCCCCGGAGAGCACGCTCGGACCGCTGTTGAGCACCTCCACCCGCAGGTAGTGGTCCGCGTAGCGCACCGTCACCTCCGCCGTCACCCCGTCCCCGTGCTTGAGCGCATTGGTCAGCGCCTCCTGGATGATCCGGTACGCCGTCACGTCGATCCCGCCCGGCAGCGGCCTCGGCTCGCCCGAGACCCGCACCTCGACCGGCAGCCCGGCGAAGGCGAACCGGTCGATCAGCGGGCTCAGCCGGCTCAGGCTGGGCTGCGGCGCGAAGCCGTCCGGCGCGGGCTCCTCGCTGCCGTCCGCGGCGGGGGCCAGCAGGCCGAGCAGGTGCCGCAGCTCGGTCATCGTGTCCCGCCCGGCCGCCTCGACCGCGGCCATCGCGGCCGCCGCCTCCGCGGGCATGGTGGCCAGCACCTCGCGCGCGGCCCCGGCCTGCACCACCATCAGGCTCACGTTGTGGCTCACGATGTCGTGCAACTCGGCGGCGATCCGGGACCGTTCGGCCTCCACGGCGGTCCGGGCGGCGCTCTCCCGCTCCCGTTCCAGCAGCCAGCCGCGCTCGCCGATGGCCGCCCGGTGCAGCCGCCGCGCCCGGGCGAGCGCCACCGCCAGCCAGCCGGCCGCCGTGCCCGCCGCAGCGGCCGTCGCGACGGCCGCCCACTCCCACCCCGTTCCCCACACGGCGACAGCCTCCCAGGTCACCGCATGATCCACATCATCCGGGGGTGCCGCCCCCGTACATCCCGGGTACTACGGCCGCCGCGGTTACACCCGGGGTGGGACGTGCCGGCGGCGGCCCCGCGCCTACGGTCGTCCACCATGAGCAACGACCACGACGGGACCTCCCGGCCGGACGACGCGCAGGTCGTCGTCGAGCTGTCCGGGGTGCACAAGGAGTTCGGCGACGCCAAGGCGCTCGACGGCGTCGACCTGCGGATCCGCGCCGGCGAGGCGGTCGCCGTGATGGGCCCCTCGGGGTGCGGCAAGTCCACCCTGCTGAACATGGTGGCCGGACTGGACCGGCCCACCGCCGGCACCGTCCGGGTGCAGGGCCAGGACCTCGGACGGCTGAACGAGAACGGGCTGGCCCTGTTCCGCCGCCGGCACGTCGGCATGATCTTCCAGTTCTTCAACCTGATCGACGACCTCCCGGCCCTCGACAACGTCGCCCTGGCCGCCCAGCTGACCGGCACCGGCGCCCGCCAGGCCCGCCGCCGGGCGCTGGAGCTGCTGGACGAACTCGGCGTCGCGCACCGCAAGGACGTCTACCCGGCCACGCTCAGCGGCGGCGAGCGCCAGCGCGTCGCGGTGGCCCGCGCCCTGATGAACCGCCCGGCCCTGCTGCTCGCCGACGAGCCCACCGGCGCCCTGGACAGCCGCTCCGGAGAGCAGGTGATGGACCTCCTGATCGACCTCAACCAGATCGGCCAGACCCTGCTGATCGTCACCCACGACCCCGCCCTGGCCACCCGCTGCGCCAGCCGACTGGTCGAGGTCGCGGACGGCCGGGTGGCCGGCGACCGGATGCTGGAGGCGTCCGCATGACCGGCGCCGTCTGGCGTGCCTCCCGGGCGGCCGTGAAGCGCCGCCGGGTGCAGACCATCGTGATCGGCCTGGTCGTCTTCTGCTCCACCACGACCGTGCTGCTCGCCCTCGCGGTGATCAGCGCCGCCCGGGCCCCCTTCGACGACGCCTTCTCCCAGCAGCGCGGCGCCCACGTCGTCGCGACCTTCGACCCGGCCGGGGCCACGCCGGAACAACTGGCCGCCACCGCCCACCGGCCCGGCGTCGAGGCCGCCGCCGGGCCGTTCGACCAGGCCGTGGTGGAGATCCCCACCGACTGGGTCGGCAGCCCGCCCGGAGCGCTCACCCTGGTCGGCCGCTCCGACCCGGCCGGCCCGGTGGACCGGGTGCAACTGCTGGGCGGCCGCTGGGCGAGCAAGCCCGGCGAGGTCGTCATCAACGAGCCGTTCGGCGGCTACTCGCCCGCCAACCTGGACTACCCGCTGCCCCTCAGCGGCGGCCGGACGCTGACCATCGTCGGCTACGCCACCAGCATGAGCCAGAGCGCGGGCGGCTGGGTCACCCCCGAACAGGCCGCCGACCTGCACCCCAGCGCCCGGCAGATGCTCTACCGGTTCTCCGACGCCTCCGACGAACAGCGGCTCACCTCCGCCCTGGCCACCGCCACCGAGGGCCTGCCGAAGGACGCGCTCACCAACGTCCAGTCCTACCTGGTGCTCAAGGACGCCTTCTCCGCGGGCGCCGACGCCTACCTGCCGCTGATGACGGTCTTCGGCGTGCTCGGCCTGGTCGTCGCCGCGCTGATCGTCGGCAACGTGGTGAGCGGCGCGGTCGTCTCCGGCTACCGGCACATCGGCGTGCTGAAGGCGATCGGCTTCACCCCGCGCCAGGTGGTCACCGTCTACCTGACCATGGTCTCGGTACCCGCCGTCGCCGGCACCGTCCTCGGCACCGCGGCCGGCTGGGTGGCGGCCCACCCGATCCTCCAGTCCGCCTTCTCCGGGATCACCACCGGCACCGCCGTGATCGAACCGGCCGGCTGGCTGCCCGCCGCCACCCTGGTCAGCGTCCCGCTGCTGGTGGTCCTCGCCGCCCTCCTCCCCGCCTCGCGCGCCCACCGGCTGTCCGCCGCCCAGGCCATCTCGGCCGGCAGCGCACCGCGCGCCGGGCGCGGACTGAAGGTCCAGCGCCTGCTGAGCGGCACCCGCCTGCCGCGCGCCGTCAGCCTCGGCCTCGGCCAGCCCTTCGCCCGCCCCGGCCGCACCGCGCTCACCATGTCGGCGATCGTGCTCGGCGTGCTCACCGTGACCGTGACGTCGGGACTGGGCACCACCCTGACCAGGCTGGTGGGCCACAACGACGGCCACACCCACGTCAGGGTGCAGACCGCCCACTTCGCGGGCAACAAGACCGAGCCCCGGCTCACCCCCGCCCAGACCGAGACGATGCTGCGGACCACCCCCGGCGCCGACCAGGTCCACGTCCGCGGGCTGGTCAAGGTCGGGCTGGTCGGCTTCACCCAGCCGGTCTTCGCCGACTTCCTCAGCGGCGACGGGATCGCTGAGCAGCTGCAGCGCGAGGTGGTCAGGGGCCGCGCGGCGACCGGGCCGAACGAGATCGAGGCCGGGCCCTCCTTCCTCCGGGAGCACGGACTCAGGCTCGGCGACCGGCTCACCCTCGACCTCGACGGCCGGCGGCTGACCGTCACCGTGGTCGGCGAGGTGGTCCAGGGCAACGCCCGGGCCTTCACGTCCAACGACCTCACCCGGACCGCGCTCACCGACGACCCGCACGCGGTCGAGTACGACATCAGCCTCGCCGAGGGCGCCGACGCCCAGGCGTACCAGCGGGCCGTGACGGCCGCCGACCCGAGCCTCTCGGCCCAGGTGTTCGCGCCCGACCCGTCCGGCCCGATCGTCGCGGTGATCAGCTTCGCCACGATCTTCACCGTCCTGCTGTCGGTGGTCGCCGCGCTGGGCGTCTTCAACACCCTGCTGCTCACCATCCGCGAGCGCCGCCGGGACCTCGGCATGCTCAAGTCGATCGGCATGACACCCCGCCAGGTGGTGACGATGACGATCACCTCGGTGGCCTGGCAGGGCGTGGTCAGCGCGCTCATCGGCGTCCCGGCCGGCATCCTGGCGCACCGGCTGCTCATCGAGAACGTCGGGAGCATCCTCTTCCCGGAGTGGACGATGGACGTCTGGAGCGCCCCGCTGCTCACCGGCGTCGGCGTCGCGGGCGTCGCCATCGCCGTCCTCGGCGCGCTCGTCCCGGCCCGTTCGGCCGCCCGGCTGCCGATCGCCGAGGTGCTGCACAACGAGTAAGCCCGCCGTGGGGAGGGCTGGTCGGATCATCCGACCGGCCCTCCGCCGTGCGCGGGTCCGCCGCGTTCCCGTCACGGAACTGACGCATGCTCAGTCCGTGCCGTGAGGACGCCTATCATCTGCGCCATGGCCACCGCTGAGCTGATCCGCATCGTCTCCCGCTCCTCGCCCATGGCACTGGCCCAGGTCGAGCGGGTCCGCACCGAACTCGCCGCCCTGCACCCGGGGCTGCGCACCGAGGTGGTGCCCGTCACCACCTCGGGCGACCGCTGGACG
Organism: Kitasatospora sp. NPDC058046; assembly: GCF_042885595.1. Lineage (NCBI taxonomy): Bacteria > Bacillati > Actinomycetota > Actinomycetes > Kitasatosporales > Streptomycetaceae > Kitasatospora > Kitasatospora sp. NPDC058046. Next base: position 159,762 of record NZ_JBHVRS010000020.1, on the reverse strand, counting down.
GGTGATCTCGCCGCCCTCGGCGGCAAGGGCGCCTTCACCAAGGAGGTCGACGCCGCGCTGCTCGCCGGGGAGGCCGACGTCGCCGTCCACTGCCTCAAGGACGTGCCCGCCGACCGACCGCTGCCGGCGGGCACCGTCTTCGCCGCCTACCTGCGCCGCGACGACATCCGCGACGCCCTCGTCCACCCCGGCGGCCTGCCGCTGGCCGCGCTCCCGCCCGGCACCCGGATCGGCACCTCCTCCGTCCGCCGGGTCGCCCAACTCGCCGCCTCCCACCCGCACCTGGAGTGCCTCCCGATCCGCGGCAACGCCAACAGCCGGCTCGCCAAGCTGGACGCCGGGGACGTCGACGCGCTGCTGCTCGCCCTCTCCGGCCTGGAGCGGATCGGCGAGCAGGCGCGGATCACCGAGGTGCTCGGCATCGAGGCGATGTGCCCGCCGATCGGCGCCGGCATCCTCGTCCTGCAGTGCCGCGAGGGCGACACCGCGACCATCGAGGCGGTCACCGGCCTCGGCCACCACGACACCTGGCGCGAGGCGGCGGCCGAGCGGATGTTCCTGCACGCGCTCCAGGGCCACTGCAACAGCCCGATCGCCGGGTACGCCAGGGCCGAGCGGGACGGCCGCCTCTCGCTGCGCGGCCGGGTCTTCACCCCGGACGGCAAGCAGGTGCTGGACGCCCACGAGTGGGCGGGCGCGCTCAGCCCGGAGGACCTCGGGACGTCGGTGGCGCTGGCGCTCAAGCGGCAGGGCGCGCAGGAGCTGATCTCCTCGATCCCGCACTGAGCGGCTATTCCGCTTCGGCCGCGGCCCGTTCGATGATGCCGGCGATCACCTCGGTCTTGGCGTCGGCGTAGTTCTGCAGGTACTCCCAGGACTGCTCGGCCAGGGCCCGCTTGGCGTCGGCGTACAGCTCGCGGTCGCCGCGGTGGCGGCGCAGCCGGTCGCGGAAGCGCAGCATCCGCCCGATCTCGGGGCATCCGGCGGACAGCACGTGCAGGTTGGCGTAGTCGGCGCTGGGGTCGATGGCGTACCGGCGCAGGACGCGGTGCTCGTACCAGTCGGGTTCGCGGACGGCGAGCCGGTAGCCCAGGGCTTCGAGGGCGGGCACGTAGGCCGCCTCGTCGGCGGAGTCGGGCACGATCAGCAGCATGTCGACGACCGGTTTGGCGGGGAGGTCGGGCACGGAGGTGGAGCCGACGTGCTCGATCCGGTGGTCGAGGTGGGCCAGGCGCTCCGCCATGCCCGCGGCCTCCCGCTGGTAGGCCGCGGGCCACCGCGGGTCGTGGTCGCGCAGGACGATCCGGCCGTCGGGCCTGGTGGGCGCACCCAGGTTGGCCGCCTCGATCTCCTCGGTGGTCATGGGGACGCGCGGGATCTCCTGCTCGGGCACGGCCGGCTCCTGTTCCTCGGGTGCTGGTCAAGGGGGTCCTCGTCGGGGACCGACCCAGTAGACCAGGACGCGTCGGCCTTCGCGCGGCCGTCGGGTCGGGGCCGCGTCGGCTTCCGCGCGGTCGCCTGACGGTCCGTGCGGTGAGCGGATGGTGACGCTCCGGAGGTTTTTCTCTTCCGGGTGAGAACCGGCCGGGTGCGCGGGGCGTCCGTTTGAGGCGTGATCAGTGCGGTGCTCGGCGGGATGCCGATGTTCTGGCCCGGGTTGCTGCTCTCGCTGGTGCCCGCGGCCCTGTTGAACCGGCCGGTGGGGCGGTTGCTGCGGGCCCACTGGGTGGTGGGCTTCGTCCTGCTGCTCGGGCTCGGCGGGGTGGTCGTGGCGACCCTGCTGCCGGAGGCGTTCCGGCTCTCGGAGGGCGCCGTCCGGCACTGCGCCGTGGCGGGCGGCCGGCCGCGGTCGCCGTACGAGCTGCTGCACGTCCGGCACATCGAGCTCAAGCTGGCGACCTACGCCCCGGTCGGTTTCGCGGCGGCGCTGGCGGGCCCCCGGCGGCGGGCGGCGGCGCTGCTGGGTGCGGCGGTGCTGCCGTTCGCGGTGTCGGCGGTGCACTACGCGCTGCCGGCGATCGGGCGGGCCTGCGACGTGCAGGACGTCTGGGACGGGGTGCAGGGGGTCGCCTTCGGAGCGGCGGCGGGGTTGGCGGCCGGGCCGCTGGTACGGGCGCTGCGGGCGCGTTCGCGGGCCGTCTGACGGCCTGTCCATCCGGCTGTCTACTGGTCGAGGAGCGGGAAGAGCCGGGTGACGGCGGCGACCGGGCGGGCCCCGGCGGGGCGGGCGGCCGGGTCGGTCTCGCGGCCCCGGTAGCGGGCCAGCGTCCGGCGGACCTCCTCGCCGACGGCGGCCAGTTCCTCGGGCGTCAGGTAGACGACGGCGCTGAAGGCCTCGTCCTGCCGCCACTCGGCCGGGGCCTCGGCGCGCCGGGCGAGCCAGTGCTGGTAGCTCTCGTCCTCCAGGCCGCGCGCCAGCTCTCCGAACCCGCCTTCCACGGCGTCCGGTTGGGTCGTCGGCAGCCGCCAGGGCCGGGCCCGCCCGTCGGTGGCCGGGGCCTCCTCGATCAGCCCGTACCGGGCCAACTGCCGCAGGTGGAACGAGCAGAGGCCGGAGCTGAGGCCGAGCCGGGCGGCGGCCTCGGTGGAGGTGACGGTGCCGTGCTCGCGCTCGGCGAGCAGGTCCAGCAGCGCGGTGCGGACGGCGTGCTCGGGGAGGGGGCCGGTTCTGACGAGGTCTTCGGTCACTTTGCAAAGTCTGCTACTTTGCAAAGTCAGACCGCAAGTACCGTCTCTCGAAGGAGTGCCCTCCCGTGTCCGAGCTGCGCGAACGGCCGACCGTCCTGCGGATCACCGAGGTGGGGGAGGAGATCCTGAGCCGCACCTGCCGGACCGCCACCGAGGAGGACTTCGGCAGCGAGCGCCTGGCCCGGCTCATCGACGACATGTTCGCCACCATGCACGTCGCCGACGGCTGCGGCCTCGCCGCCAACCAGGTGGACGTCGACCTGCGCCTGTTCGTCTACGACTGCCCCGACGACGACGGCGTCCGGCACACCGGCCACGTGCTCAACCCGGTGGTCGACGAGCAGGAGCCCGGCCGCGCACTGATCGAGGAGACCGAGGGCTGCCTCTCCGTCCCCGGCGCGAACACCAAACTCGCCCGCCCCGCCCGCACCGTGGTGCGCGGCGTCGACCAGCACGGCGACCCCGTCGTGATCGAGGGCACCGGCTACTTCGCCCGCTGCCTCCAGCACGAGACCGACCACCTGAACGGCGGCCTCTACATCGACCGCCTCTCCGCCCGCGACCGCAAGCGCATGCTGAAGCAGACCGCCGACCGCCGGGAGAAGGTCTTCGCCGAACGCGCCACCAGGGCTGCCAAGATGGCGCGGTGACCGAACCCGCGCACCTCGCCGCCGTCCGCGCCTCGTACGACGCCGTCGCCGCCGACTACCTCCGCCTCGTCGTCCCGCCGGAGGGCATGGACCCGGTGTCCCGCGCCATGCTCGCCGCCTTCGCGGAGCTGGTACGGGAGTCGGGTGGCGGCGAGGTCGCGGACCTCGGCTGCGGCCCCGGGCGGGTGACGGCGTACCTGTCCGGCCTGGGGCTGAGGGCCTTCGGGGTGGACGTGTCGGGCGAGATGGTCGCGCTCGCCCGCCGGGCCTACCCCCGACTGCGCTTCCTGCACGGCTCGATGGGCGCCCTCGACCTCCCCGACGGCGCCCTCGGCGGCATCCTCGCCTGGTACTCCGTCCACCACACCCCGGCCTCGCAACTGCCCGGCCTCTTCGCCGAGTTCGCCCGCGTCCTCGCACCCGGCGGCCACCTCCTCCTCGGCGGCCACGTCGGCGAGGCCCAACTGCTGCGCCCGACCCAGGCGTACGGCCACCCGGTGTCGTACGCCTCGCACCTCGTCCCGGCCGGGCACCTCGCCGAACTCCTCGAACAGGCCGGCTTCACCGTCACGACCCGCCTCGAACAGCCGCACCCGCAGCGGGAAAACCGGTCCCACGCCTGTCTGCTGGCCCAGGCGCCCGGCCGGCGCTGAGCCCCGACATCGGCGCGGCCCGCCGGACCAGGGAGAGCGTCGGCGGCTGACACACGCCGACCCGGACCCGTACAGAATGGATCTGTCGGGTGGGGGCAGGAGGCCGCAGGTACGCCAACGGCCCGCCGCCGGGAAGGCGGTGGGCCGTTTGAGGGGAGCTCTGGTCGGTCAGACCTCGGTGGTGGCGGCGAACTTCACGAAGGCCGCCCAGGCGGTCGGCTCGAAGGCCAGCTGGGGGCCGGTCTTGTCCTTGGAGTCACGCACGTGGACGGCGGTGGTCGTCCCGGCAACCTCGACGCATGCGGCACCTTCGTTGCTGCTGTAACTGCTCTTGAACCATGCCAGCTCGGACATGCTCATCGCTCTCCAAGGATCATTTCGATCAAGGCCAAGGACTCCCTCATGGTGAGCGCCTGCCCCCTGAGGGTGCCGTACCGTGCGGCCATCCTACGGACTTCTTCAGGGGCTGTGATCAGCCTGTTGACGTGCTGGACCTCGACGTACGCGATCTGCGGTCGTCCGCTCGGCGTGAGGAGGACGAACGAACCCCCCATGCCGGCGTTCTCGGTCCTGTCGAGCGGCATGACCTGCAACTCCAGGCCCCGGATCTCGGCGACTTTGAGCAGGTGGCGCAACTGCTCCCGGTGAACGTCCCAGCCGCCCAGCGGACGACGCAGGGCGCTTTCGTCGATCACCCAACTCATGACCGGCAAAGGCCAGCGGGTGAGGATCTGCTGCCGCTCCAACCTCGCGGCAACCCACTGGTCGACCTGCTCCACGGAGAGCCACGGCCTGCGCATGTCGAACAGTGCTCGTGCATGGGCCTCCGTTTGGAGAAGTCCAGGAATGTGGAGGCTGCTGTACTCGTGGATCTCGATCGCCTTCCACTCTTCCTGGGTGAAGGCCTTGTTGTAGGCGGGGTGCCTCTCGGACACGCGCACCTTCGCCTTCATTACGTCGTCCGCGACGACCTTGAGCAGCCCGCCTGCGTCAAGGGCGTCGTCCACCACCGTCAGGTACTCGATCCTCGGGGTCCGCACGCCCCGCTCCACGGCCCCGACGTGGTCTTCGCTGTAGCCGGTGGTCTTGGCCAGCTGCTTCTGCGTGATTCCCGCCCGCTCGCGGAGGAGTTTGATCATCTTCCCGACCGCGCTGTAGAACTCCGCGACGCCGTCGAAGCCCTCCGCCGTCTCGCCGTCCTCGAAGACGGTTCCCTCAAGGCTCATCGCAGTCCATCTCTTTCGATCTTGGGTCGACCGGCAGGCCAACTATGTGCACCCGTACAGATACTCTCTGTGTCCGCCGGGCTGCTGGCCAGCGTACGTCCGCCCGACCACGCTTAACTCCCATGACGACCGAAACCCCCCTCGAAGACCCCCGGTCCCGTACCGCCCTCTTCGCCGCCACCCCCAAGGGCGCCGCCATCTGCCGACGCTTGGCGAGGCGTCAACTCACCCACTGGGGGCTGGACTCCACGCACACCGAGCCGTTCCACTGCGCGCTGCTGATCGTCACGGAGCTGGCCGCCAACGCGATCACGCACGGACGCGTTCCGGGGCGCGGGTTCGAGCTTCACCTCTCCCTCACCACCTCCGTGCGCCGGGGCACCACCCTTCGCATCGAGATCAGCGACCCCCGGGGTGACAGGCTCCCCGTCCTCCCCACCGTCCACACCCCCAGTGCCCAGACCGGACGCGGCCTCACCCTCATCGACGCCCTCAGCCACCGCTGGGGCACCATCCCCCGCCACCCCAACTCCAAGACCGTGTGGGCCGAACTCGACCTCGTCGCGCCCGCCGCGCCCGATGTCCCCGATGCCCCCTGAACCCCGCGATAGCCCAACACCCCACTGAACCAGCAGGAGTGGGAAGTCGACCCCTCCGACTTCCCACTCCTCTCGCTTCCTCGCCGACGCCCACCGCCGGTCCGGGGACATCCCAGGTTTGTGGGATACCCCCAGGTCGAGGGGCATTGCCAGGATGTGGCGCACGGAGCCGACCACTCCGGCCGGGCTCCGTCGGAGCGTCCGGCCGTCTCGAAAGAGGGATCCACACCCATGAAGATCCGCCGACTTGTCGCCGCCTCGGCCGTTGCCGCCGTGCTGGCCCCGGTGCTCGTCCTGGCCACCGGGACCCAGGCGAACGCCTACCCGCGGCAGCTGTCGAAGAGGGAGCAGTGCACCGCGGCGTGGAACGTCAACTACTGGTCCGGCGGCGCGTCCTTCGCTCGCGGCCAGTGGGCCGCCTGTATGGCGGGCTGACCGCCTCCCGCGGCCCCCGGCCCCGGCCGGGGGCCGCGACCCACCGGCCGCTGTCGTCCGGTGTATCGGTGACGTCGGCGCCCCCGTGCTCCGGTCCACCGCGGGGACCATGCCGACAAATTCGCTGTCCGGTGGCCGGAGTGCCGTGATACACAATCCGGCGTGCAGAACATAGTGGAGTTTCCCGAGGTCCTGAGGCTGATCGAGGACCGGTCGGCCGCTTTCCGCGCCGCGATCGCGGCCGCCCCCGACCTCGACGTCCAGGTCCCGACCTGCCCGGACTGGACGCTGCGCGAACTGGCGCAGCACCTCGGCGACGGCCGCCGTCGCCAGGCCGCCATCGTCGCGGCGGGCCCGGGTGCCGAGCCCCCGGCGAAGACGTCCCCGAAGGGCGCCCCGACCGCGCCCCGCGACCGCGAAGCCCTGGACGCCTGGCTCGCCGAGTCGACCGGGCTCATGCTCGACGCTCTGCGCGAGGCCGGTCCGGACCGCGGCTGCTGGACCTGGTGGGGCCGTTCGCAGGCCCCGGAGACCAGCGGAGCCCTGGCCCGGCACCAGATCCAGGAGATCGCCGTCCACACCTACGACGTCCAGCTCATCCTGGGCGCCGCACAGCCGCTGCCGGCGGACGTCGCGGTCGAGGGCGTCGACGAGTTCCTGACGACCGTCTCGGCGACGACCGTCCCCTGGCCGTTCAAGCCGGCGACCATCGACCTGCACGCGGCCGAGGGCCGCTCCTGGCGCCTGACCCTCGACGCCTCCGGCGTCCGCTGCGACGGCCTCGCCGCCGACGCGGAGCCGGGCGACATGGTGATGCGCGGGGCGGCGAGCGACCTGGTCCTCTACTTCTACGACCGCATCCCGCTCGACAGCCTGGACAACTCCGGCACCACCGAGCCGATGGAGCAGCTCGCGGAGTGGGACCCGACCGCGTAGAGGCGGCATCCGGTGGGCTGGCAATCGGCGAGAGGGCGGGCGATGGCCGAGGCGTGGGACCGACTGCGGGCGATCATGGGGGAGCCGGTGTACGCCCCGGCGCGGGTTCCGTGGGAGTCGGCGCCTGCCGAGCTGGGGGTCCAACTGCCCTCGGACTACCGGGCGTTCATCGACCTTTACGGCGGGGTGAACCTGAACGGCGAGTGGGGTGTGTACACGCCGACGGAGACGCCGGTCTACGCCGGCGAGCCGACCGGTCTGGCGGGATGGCGCTTCAGGACCGACACCGATCTCCGCGATCAGCTCGAAGGCGAAGAGGTGTGGTGGGAGCTGCCGGGCCCCACCCCGGTGTTCCCGGACCCGGGCGGCCTGCTGCCCTGGGGCTGGAACAGCAACCACAACCAGTGCTGCTGGCTGACCACCGGTCCGGACCCCGAGCAGTGGCCGGTGGCGGTGTTCTACGAGGACCGGCTCGACCACTTCGACGGTGGTTTCGCGGAGTTCCTGGTCACCGTGCTGACCGGCGGCTACGCGGCGGAGGACGAGTTGCTGGTGCGCGCGGACCCTGCCGTGTGGGGGCCGCAGCCGGCCCGGCCCCTCTGGTCGCCGAAGGGGGACTGGGCGGGCAGGAACTGGGGCGCCGAGTGGGGGATCGACGGATTCCTCACGGCGCCCGGGTCGACGGAGATGCCCTGGGTCAGGACGTGAGGGCGCCGCACGCACGCGCACCGCGGACGGGAGGCGGTTCCCGGTGAAGCGCCCTTACTGGCAGCCGTACTGGTGGCGGCTGCGGTTCCGTGCGGACGGCGAGCCGGAGTTCGCGGTGCTGGGGCCCGAGCCGGTCAACCGGGTTCCGAACGACGCGCTGAGGAACGTGCCCCTGGAGGTATGGGCGGACGCCCTGCTGGAGGAGGCGCCCGACGAGCTCGACGACCTGCGCGGCGAGCTGCTCCTGGAGTGCTTCACGGAGCCCGCTCCCACGGAGGGCACCCCGCCGGTGTACTCGCGCCAGGTCCGGCTGCCGGGCCCCGCCCTGCCTCCGTACCCCGGGAGACGGCTCTCCTGATTCACAATCCCGGCGCCACTCCCCGGCCGTGGAGCGCTGCGTCGCTCGTGCTGAGGACGATCGTGGACCGGGGAGGTCTCAGGTCGGCGGGTGTCGGTCCCCGGTCGTACCGCTGAGGCCGGGTCCGTTCCCGGGTGGCGCGGTCGGTGCCACGCGCTCCCGTAGCTCTCGCAGGTCCGCCGGGGTGTTGACCGCGCACCAGTAGCCCTCGGCGCGGTACCCCGCCAGCTGCCGCAGCCGCACCAGGTGCGGCAGGGTCGTGGTCGCGTGGTCTCCCCGGTCCGGCAGCAGGGGGACGACCCCGGGCGCGAAGGCGTACACGCCGCCGTTGACCGTGCAGGCGGGCGGCGGCGGTGCGGCGAGTTCGGCGACCCGGCCCAGGGCGTCGCAGCGGACCGTGCCCCGGGGCAGCCGGGGCGGGACCAGGGCGACCGTGGCCAGCGCCCCGCACCGCAGGTGGTGGGCGGCCAGCGGGGTGAGCGGGAAGTCGGCCCAGATGTCGCCGTAGACGGCGAACCACGGGTCCCGCGGCGCCGGTAGCGCGCGGGCGGCGAGCTTCAGCCCGCCGCCCCGGCCCAGCGGGGTGGACTCCACGACCACGGTGGTGCGGACGGGCAGGGGCGCCGTGCGGACGTAGTCGGTGATCGCCTGGGAGCGGTAGCCCGCCGAGACGACCACCGTCTCCACGCCCGCGTCGGCGAACCGGTCGAGCTGGTGGCGCAGCAGCGGTGTGCCGTCGACCTCGACCATGGCCTTGGGGCGCAGGTCCGTGTGCGGGGCGAGCCGTCTGCCGCGTCCGCCTGCCAGGATCACGGCTTGGCGGATCGGGAAGCACGTGTCCGGCGATGGCATTCCCGACCTCCGGGGAGCGACGGCACGGCTTCGGAGCCCCGGCCGCACGGTGCGGACGGAGCGTACGAATGCGACGAGGGTGGCCCCGACGCGCCGCTGGAGAGGCAACCGATCCGATCGCCGTGAAGTCACGCCGATGAGCGGGTGATCGGTGCTCCCGTCCTGTGGAGTGATCAGTCGGGTCCTCAGATGTTCGAGTCGGACTCCGCCCACAGCCTCCTGTGTCGCGCCTCCGGGTGAACCCTGACGGAAGATCAGGGGACGGCGGCTCCCCGCCCCTGATGCCCCAGGCGAGCGGGATCGGAAGACTCGTCGTGCCGGGCCGGGACCCCCCGGCCCGCAGACCCACCGAAAGTGGGCCGCCCCCACGGGGAACCCCCCCCCAAACGCCACCCGAGGGGC
>NZ_JBHVRS010000020.1:148161-150245 GCF_042885595.1 Kitasatospora sp. NPDC058046 | reverse complement strand
CCCACTGCGCTCGGCGCCCCCCCCCCCCGTCCCCCCCAGGCGCGGGGTAGCCCAACACCTGTGCGCCGGGGGGCCACCCACCGGCCCGGACGACGACCAGTCTGGAGCCGGACCGCACGTGAACGCGCACACGAACCGCAACCGTTGGGCCGTCGTGGCCGCCTCCGCCGCCCTGGCGGCCGCGCTGACGGTCGGGGCGGGCACGCCCGCCCTCGCCACCACCTCCACCGCCACCGTGTCGGCGACGGCGGCGAGCCCGTCCGCACTGTCGCCGCTCGACCCGGCGGCGCTCCGGGCCGCCCTCGCCCAGCGGCCCGCCGCCGACGTCTCCGCCGGGTTCGTGCGGGTCACCGGCTCCGCCGGGAGGTTCGAGGGCAGCTCGGCGGAGGGCGGGGCGGCCGTGGACCCGCAGGGCCGGTTCCGGATCGGGTCGATCTCGAAGGTCTTCACCGCCACCGTCGTCCTCCAACTCGCCGCCGAGGGCCGGATCGACCTCGACGGCAGCGTCCGGCGGTACCTCCCGGACCTCCCCGCCCAGTTCGGGGCGGTCACGGTGGGGCAGCTGCTCAACCACACCAGCGGACTGCCCACCGGCGACAACACGTACTGGGGCGACGGCACCACCGGCTGGTTCGCCGAGCACCGGCTCGACGCGCCCACCCCCGAGGAGATCGTCGCCTCGACGGCCGGGCAGTCGTTGGCCTTCGACCCCGGCACCGCCCAGCAGTACAACGGCATGAACACCTTCGTCGCCGGGTTGGTCGTCGAGAAGGTCACCGGCCACCGCTACGCCGAGGAGCTGCGCCGTCGGATCATCGGCCCGCTCGGCCTGCGCGACACCTCCCTCCCGGACGCCGACGACCCGGCGCTGCGGCGCCCCGCGACCCGCCCGTACCTGACCGTCCCCGACGCAGACGGCGGCTCGCACCGCGTGGACGTCACCGAGCAGAGCCCGTGGCCCTGGGCCGAGGGCGGCATGATCTCCAGCGCCCCCGACCTGGACCGCTTCATGACCGCCCTGTTCCGGGGCCGCCTCCTCCCGCCGGCCCAGCAGGAGGAGCTGTTCACCGTCCCGGAGGTGCCCGTCGCCCCGGGCAACCGCTACTGCCCGGACGACACGGCGTGCCTGAGCATGGGCCTCGTGCGCCTCGCCTCCGGAGGCGTCGTGGCCTGGGGCAAGACCGGCTCCCGGCCCGGTTCCACCAGCGGCGTCTTCGCCACCCGCGACCTCTCCCGCACGGTCGTGTACTCGGTCGACCCGACCACGCTGAAGGGCACCGAGACCCCGTACGCCCTCGGGCTGCTGAAGTCCGCCTTCGGGTTGGGGAAGTAGGGCCCGTCTCCGCCGGTGGTCGGACGGGCGGCTGGCTCGCGCGGGGGAGGGGGACGGGCCGAGCGGTGGACGTGCGGCGGGGGCGGTGTCCGGGAGCGTGGACGCATGCTGAAGACCATCCCGGTGGGCGACACCGAGCGCCCCGTTCCCCGGTGGGCCCTGCGGCTCGCCAAGGCCCTCCCGTTCATCGTGCTGCCGCACTGCCTGTGGCGGCTGCCGTTCGCGTTCGACTTCCGGATGGGCACCGTCGACCCGCAGGCCCCGGCCTACGTCTGGTGGGCCGCCCCGTACGTGATCGGTCTGAGCGTGCTCACCGAGGCGCTGACGCTCCTGACCCTGGGGCTGGTCAGCGGTTGGGGCGAGGTGTTCCCGCGCTGGGTGCCCGTGCTGCGGGGCCGCCGGGTGCCGCCGCTCGCGGCGGTCGTCCCGGCCGTGCTCGGCGGGCTGGTCCTGGCGGCCCTGTTCGACGGGATGCCGCTCGGCTGGCTGGGGGTGTTCGAGGAGGTGGGCTACAGCAACGGCTGGTGGCTGCTCCTGGGGCGGGTCTGCACCTCGACGGCGATGTTCTGGGGCCCGATCACCCTCGCCCTGGCCTGGGCCTACCACCGCCGCCGTCGCCCCGCCGCCGCTCCGGCCCGTTGACGCCCGGCCGCGGGCGGGCCGCCGTGCGCGGGAAGTCGGCCCCGCCGCCGTCCCCCGCGTCCGCGGCGGGCGGCTCAGTGGGGGCGGGATTTCCGGTGTCGTATAAAAA
>NZ_JBHVRS010000020.1:0-148151 GCF_042885595.1 Kitasatospora sp. NPDC058046 | reverse complement strand
CGTCGCGGCCGTGGGGGCCATCCCCCGGCGGGGGGTCGGCGGCCGCGCGCGCGGCGCGGCTGCGGGGGGGCGGGTGCGGGCGGGGGGGGGGGTGGGGGGGGCCCCGCCCCCCCCCCCCCGCTTCCGCGGCGGGCGGCTCAGTGGGTGCGGTAGTACTCGGCGACGGCGGAGAACGCCTCCTTCGGGTCCCAGGGCAGGCCGGGGTAGGTGGTTCCCGCGCGGTCCTCGTAGGTCCTGACGACGCCGTAGCTGGCGAGGTCGAGGTCGTCGCGAGGGTCCCCGTCCGGGCGGTGGACGTGGTCGTAGAGGGCGAAGGTGAAGACGAAGGCGGCGTCGACGCCGCCGGCGTCGAAGGCCTCCAGCAGTTCCCGGACGTACGCGGCCTGCCCGGCCTCGTCCCGCTCGTAGACGCCGTCCAGCCGGACCGGGCCCCCGTCGGCGTACTCGACGATGTCCAGGCCGTTCGCGCCCCGGTCGCCGGCGCCGCGGAAGGTGGCGGAGCCGAACTCGGTGACGGCGACCGGCTTGCCCTGGGCGGTCAGGTCGCAGACGCCGCCGGCGAAGCGGTCGGCGGTCTCGGCGGAGCGGTACAGGTCCAGGGAGACCAGGTCGAAGGGCTCCCAGTCGACGCGCTCCAGCGGTACGGCGGCGTACGTGACGCGCCCGCCGAACCGGGCCCGGACGGCGGCCACCGCCTCGGCGAGGAACGCGTTGACCCGGCCGCTCACCGCACCGAGGTGTGCGCGCACCTGCTCGGGCCGGGCGAGCAGGGCGAGGCGCTCGCCGATGCCGGAGCCGGGCAGGAACCCCGGGTTCATCAGGCTGAGTTCGGCGCCGGCGACGAACACCACCTCGGCGCCGCGCCGCCGCAGCCGCTCGGCGCGCTCGGCGCAGTCGGTGAGGAGCGCGAGCATCGCGTCGGTGGTCAGTTCCAGCGGGTAGGGCGAGAACCAGACCTCCAGGCCCAGGTCGGCGGCGTGGCCGGCGGCGAGTTCGATCCGCTCCGGGTCGCCGCCCATGATGCGGACCGCGGTGCAGTGCAGGTCGTCCCGGATGATCCGCAGCTCGCGCTCGACCGCCTCGGAGTCGAACCAGGCGCGGGAGTACGCCCCGTCCCTGATGAAGCCGGTGTCGTAGCTGATTCCCTTGGCGCGCACGTTCTTCCGCCTTTCCGGCGAGAGAGAATTTACGGTACGGCCAGTACCTTAGTTGCCGACGGCCTGGCACGGCAAGAAGGATGGGGAGGGTACGGGCGGTATCGGCGGGCGGACTGGGCGGAGCGAGGGCATGGCCGGGCAGACGCGACGGCGCGGGGCGGCGCTGGAGGAGGCGATCCTGCACGCCGCGGTCGAGGAGCTCGCCGGGGCCGGGTACGCCGGGCTGACCATGGACAAGGTCGCCGCCCGCGCGGGCACCAACAAGAACGCCATCTACCGCCGCTGGCCCAACCGGCTGGCACTCGGCATCGCCGCGTACAAGCAGCTCGCGAAGACCGCCCCGCTCCCCGACACCGGTGAACTGCGCGGCGACGCCCTGGAGTTGCTCCGCCAGGCGAACCGCCACTGGAGCTCCCCGCTGGGCGCCGTACTGCGCGAGCTGCTGGCCGCGGCCGGCGGCGCCACGGAGTTCCTGGCCCAGCTGCAGGACCAGTCCGGCGACGCCGTGGCCGCGCCCTGGCTCACCGTCCTGGGCCGCGCCGTCGCCCGCGGCGAGGCCGCCCCCGAGGCGCTGCACCCCCGGGTGGCGACGGTGGCGATGGTGCTGCTGCGCAACGAGTTCATGGCGCGCGGGGTGCCGACGGCGCCGGACGACGTCCTGGTGGAGATCGTCGACGAGGTGTACCTGCCCCTGGTGCGCGGGCGCGGCCAGGGGTGGCAGCGGGGCTAACGGCCGCGGTTCCCTTCGGTGTTCCCTTCGGTGTTCGCCTCGGCGTTCCCGCTGGCGTTCCCCGTGAGCAGTGAGTCGGCGAGCCGCTCAGCGGTGCCCGCGTCCAGTGGCCCGTGCCCGAGCAGGAAGCGGTACCAGAACACCCCGTAGACCTGGTCGGCGATGAGGTCCGGATCGGCGTCCGCGGACAGTTCGCCGCGCTCGCGTCCCCGGGTGAGGAGTTCGCGCAGCGCGGTGCGGCGGGTGGCGGTGAAGCTCCGCATCAGGTCGGCGAGGTGCGGGTCGCGCGCGGCCTCGCGGGCGACGGTGCGCAGTGCGGGGGCGGTGGTGTCGCGCTGGGCCGCCTCGAAGGTGGTGCTGACGAAGGCGCGCAGGTCGGCGCGCAGGTCGCCGGTGTCGGGGCCGGACACGTCCTGGTCGGCGCGGTCGGTGAGGGCGTCGAGCAGGACGGCGCCCTTGGAGGGCCACCAGCGGTAGACGGTCTGCTTGCCGACGCCGGCCGCGCGGGCGATGGCGTCGATGGTGACGGGGGTGCCGTCGGACTCGGCGAGCAGGCGCAGCGCGGCGTCGAGGATCGCGCGGTGGGCGGCCTCGTTGCGGCGGCGCCCGGTGTGCGGGCGTACCGCCGGGGCGGCCTCGGTGGCCTCGGTGCCCTCGGTCTCGCTCATCGTGCTCCCTCTCCTCCGGTGTGCCTCTCCCCGATCCCCCTTGACAAGACTATCAGTCTCGACAACCATCATTTCCGGAACCGACAGTCTCGACAAGTCGAAAGGCCCCACCACCATGAGCACTGCGTCAACCCCCTTCGCCGGACAGCGCGTCGTCGTGATGGGCGGCAGCTCGGGCATCGGCGAGGCCACGGCCACCGCCTTCGCCGCCGACGGCGCCGAGGTCGTGGTGACCGGCCGCGACCGCGACCGGCTGGACGCCGCCGTCGCCCGGATCGGCGGCAAGACCACCGGGCACCCGCTGGACGCGACCGACCCGGCCGCCCTCGCCGCCTTCTTCGCCACGACCGGCGTGGTCGACCACCTGGTCGTCGCGGTCAGCGGCGCGGCCGGCGCCGGCCCGTTCGCCCAGCTCGACCTGGCCGAACTCGCGGCCGGCTTCGACGCCAAGTTCTGGCCGCAGGTGCGCGTACTCCAGGCGGCGCTGCCGCACCTGCGCGAGGACGGCTCGGTCACCCTGATCACCGCAGCATCGGCCCGCGCCGCCTTCCCCGGCACCGCCGGACTGGCCGCCATCAACGGCGCGCTGGAGGCGATGGTGCCGCCGCTGGCCGTCGAGCTGGCCCCGCTGCGGGTCAACGCCGTCTCGCCCGGCGTGATCGACACCCCGTGGTGGGACCGCGTACCGGCCGAGCAGCGGGCCGCGCTGTTCGAGGGCCTCGCCGCCACCACCCCGGTCGGCCGGGTCGGCCGGGCGGAGGACGTCGCCCGGGCGATCCACCTGCTGGCCGCCAACGGCTTCGTCACAGGTGTGGTGCTCGACTGCACCGGCGGGGCGAACCTCCCGACCGGCCGCTGAGCCGGGCGGCGGGCTGCGCGGAGCCGGCGGTGCTGTCACAGCTCACCCGTACGGTTCGACCGTGAACGTTCCCGAGGTCATCCCCATCAGCCACCGGCCCGACTACCGCACCGACACCATCGGCCGCTGGCAGGGCGGCCAGTTCCTCGCCTCGGCGCTCGGCCTCGGCGCCGGCCGGTACTACGCCGTCCTGCACCGCTTCGACGCCGCCGGCCGCCACCTCGACTCGCGGATACACCCCGCCGGCGAGGCGCCGCAGGCCCGGCTGCTGCTGGCGGAGTGGCTCGACGCCCTGCCCGGCCGCGAGTACGGGGACATCGCGATCGCCCCGTTCGCCGTGCATGTCGACGGCGAACTGTTCGGCCTGGTGCGCGAGGACTACGAACCGGACGAGGTGGACGACGAGGAGGAGCGGGTCCACTTCGAGCTCTACCCCGACGGCCTGGGCTTCGACGCCCCCTGGTGCGGCTGCTACGACACCTGAGCCGCCCCGGGGCGCGTCACTACTCCGCCTCCCGGTAGGCGAGGCCGGTGGCCGGCCGGCCACCGGGCGTGTGGTCGACTGCCCGGCGGCCGGCGGCCGGTGGGATCAGCCCGCGTACTGGCCGAGGATCTTCGCGAACTCGTACGGCTGCTGCGGGATGTTGGTGCACTTGGACAGCGAGCCGCCGGTGCAGGCGTTGGCGTCCCGGGTGGCGTCCCAGAAGGAGAGCATCCCGAGGTGGTTCTGCCGGGCGAAGGCCACCAACTGCTGGGCGTCGGCCTGGTTGTAGACCTGGTGGTCGTCGTTCTCGCCGATCATCGGGGTGACGCCGACCATGGCCCACAGCTGGGCGTCGGTCTTCGCCGGGTAGAGCGCCTTGAGCTGGCCGAACAGCGACTGGGCGGCCTGGACGGCGGCGTTGCCGTAGTCCGTCCCGCTCCGGTAGTAGTCCATCGCCATGATGTTGACCAGGTCGACGGCCACCCCGGCGTCCCGGGCGGACTTGACGATGGCGACGCCCTCGGAGGTCAGGCCCTCGGGCAGGACGGGCAGGGTGAAGGAGACCCTGAGGCCCGGGTGGGCCTGCTGGAGCCTGGCGAGGGCGGCCGAGCGGCGGTCGTTGGCGGCGGTGTCGGCGATGGCCGCGCCCTCGATGTCGAAGTCGACGTAGCGCAGGTTGTAGGCGCTCACCACCGCGTCGTACTCGGCGAACAGCGAGTCCACCGTGGTGCAGGCGGCGGCGAGTTCGGTGCCGGCGGCGCCGCCGAAGGAGACCTTGACGTCGCCGCCGGCCGCGCGCAGCGCGTCCACCTGGTCCTTGGCCCAGGCGGTGCGCGGGTCGTAGGCGTTGAACCAGCTGGCCTTGCAGCCGACGCCGGTGACGAAGCCCATCGTGTAGCCCTTGAGGCCGGCGGCCTTGGCCAGGTCGGGCATCGAGGGGGTCGGCCAGGCGCCCATGTCGATGAACGGGGCGACCGGGAGCGCGACGTTCGGCGCCGGGGTGCCCGGGCCGCCGGTGGGCGTGCCGGTCGGGGTGCCGGTCGGGCTCGGCGGGGTCGAACTCGGCGGCGGGGTGGTCGGGTTGCCGCCGCCCGGGCCGGTCAGGGCGATGTCGTCGGCGAGGTAGCCGCCCTGCCCGTACCAGCCGTGCAGGTACACGGTGACGCTGGTGGTGGCCGCCCCGGTGGTGAAGCTGGTGGACAGCTGCTGCCAGTCGGCGCCGCCGGCGGTCCAGGTGGCCGGGTCGGTGACGCCGCTGCCGGTGGCGCCGAGGTAGACGTACCGGCCCTGCACCCAGGCGCTGAGCGTGTACGTGGTGTTGGGCTGGACGCTGACGGTCTGGCCGCACTGCGCGGTGTCGCTCGCGCCCACCGCCCCCTTGAGCGCGTACGTCCCGCTGTGCGCACCGGAGTCGACCACGCTCCCGGTGCCGGCCGAACAGCTCCACGGGCCGAGCGCGCCGCTCTCCAGCCCGCCGTTGGCGAGCAGGTTGCCGTCGGCGGCGCCGGCGTTCCCGGCGAGGACGGCCAGGCCGCCGGCGGCGAGCGCGGTGGCGGCGGCGAGGCTCAGCAGGGTGGTCCGGCGGGCGGGGCGGCGGTGTGTGGGGGCGTGCTGGGGCGCGCTGGGCATGGGGGTGCCTCTCGGGACGTGGGGGCCGCCCGCGCCGCGAGGGGGAGGCGCGGGGCGGGCGGCGGCCTGGGGTGGTCCGGGGTGGGGGAGCGCGGTGCTGAGCATCAAACTGGACTAGACCAGCTGTGCACGTCAAGCATTTCCCGGTCCCGGACGCCCCGTCAGGGACAGGTTTTAGGAACGGTTAAGACGATGCTGGGCGGCGGCCGCGGCGGGCCCGGGGATGAAGGGGCTTGACCTTGAGTGCACTCCAAGGTGAAAGCTGAGGGCGTTGATCACGCACCACCACGCGAACCACCGCGGCCACCCCACGGGAGCCGCGGAAACCACGACGGGAGCACCACCATGCGCAACGCCTCGTTCGGCACGAGCGGCCCGGAGATCGGCGTCATCGGTCTCGGCTGCATGGGCATGACCTGGGCCTACACCGAGCGGGACCGGGACGACGAGAAGTCGGTCCGGGTGATCCGGCAGGCGCTGGACCTCGGCGTCGGCCTGATCGACACCGCCGACATGTACGGCCCGTACACCAACGAGGAGGTGGTCGGCGCCGCGCTGGCCGGCCCGTACCGGGAGCGCGCCTTCCTGGCCACCAAGGTCGGCATCGTGCCGGGCGGCGCGGGTCAGCAGGAGCGCAACGGCCGGCCCGAGCACGTGCGCCGCTCGATCGACGAGAGCCTGCGCCGGCTGGGCACCGACCACGTCGACCTCTACCAGCTGCACCGGGTCGACCCCCAGGTCCCGATCGAGGAGACCTGGGGCGCGTTCGCCGAGGTCGTCGCGGCGGGCAAGGCCCGGAGCATCGGCCTCTCCGAGGCGGGCGTCGAGGAGATCAAGCGGGCGCAGAGCGTGCACCCGGTGGCCTCGGTGCAGTCCGAGCTGTCGCTGTGGACCCGGGACGCGCTGGCCGAGGTGCTGCCGTACACCGAGGAGCAGGGCATCGCCTTCCTGCCGTTCTCGCCGCTCGGCCGGGGCTTCCTGACCGGCGGCATCACCTCCATCGAGGAGCTGCCCGCCGACGACTTCCGCCGCCGGCTGCCGCGCTTCCAGCACGACGCGCTGCGGGCCAACCTGGCGCTGGTCGGGAAGGTCCGGGCGGTCGCCGAGCGGATCGGCGCCACCCCGGCGCAGGTCGCGCTGGCCTGGGTGCTGGCGCAGGGCCGGTACGTCTTCCCGATCCCGGGCACCAGGACGCCGCGCTACCTGGTGGACAACGTGGGGGCGGCCGGGATCGAGCTCTCGGCGGCGGACCTGGCCGAGCTGGACGCGCTGCCGGCCGCGACCGGCGAGCGCTACTGACGGCGGCGCTGCCCCCGTACCCGCGCCGTCAGCGCTCCCGCACCCACACCAGCTGCCGTCCGGTCTCGCCCGGAGCCCGGACGGCGGCCTCCGCGACCCGGTCCAGCCGGTAGCCGAGCTTGCGCGGGACGGCCGCGCTGGCGCCGTTCGCCCGGTCGCAGCGGATCTCCACCCGGGTGATCCCGGGCAGGGCCAGCGCGGCCTCGGTCAGTGCCCCGGCCGCGGTGGTGGCGATGCCCCGGCCGACGTGCCCGGCGGCGACCCAGTAGCCGATCTCCAGCGCGCCCGGGCCGATCCGCCCGTGCAGGCCGAAGGCGCCGATCACGCCGCCGGGCTCGGCGTCCAGGCCGGCCAGGTACATGAAGTCGGTGCCGGCCTCCCAGGCGGCCGCGCCGGCCCGGGTCAGCTCGGCGGTCCGGGCCCGGGAGGGGGCCTCGGCCGCCCACTCCATCCAGGGCCGCAGGTGGTCCAGGTTGGCGCGGACGGCCTGGTTCAGCGCCGCCGTGTGGCTGCTGCGGCGGCGCCGCAGCCAGAGGCCGCCGGGCAGCCGCAGCCGTTCCGGCGGCCGCCCGGCGGTCGCCTCCACCAGCGGCGGGGCGAGGCCGCAGGGCCGTGGCTGTGCTTGGCTCATGGCGGCGATTATGTCCTTGGCCGGGACCTGTCACCATCGGATATCCCTCTGGTGGCGGGCGCGTCCCCCCGGTGGCGGGCGCGCCCGGCCGCACCCCGGCGCGTCAGAGCCGGACCATCACCTCGTCGAGCTCCTTGCGCCGCAGGTCCGGCACGCGCGCCCCCTCGGCCGGGTAGCCGACCGGGATGACGTACGCGGCGCGCTCCTCCGCCGGGCGGT
The DNA here is from genome assembly GCF_042885595.1 of Kitasatospora sp. NPDC058046. Classification (NCBI taxonomy): domain Bacteria; kingdom Bacillati; phylum Actinomycetota; class Actinomycetes; order Kitasatosporales; family Streptomycetaceae; genus Kitasatospora; species Kitasatospora sp. NPDC058046. Next base: position 140,475 of record NZ_JBHVRS010000020.1, on the reverse strand, counting down.
CGCACACCTCGTTGAGGAACTTCATCGGGCTCGGGGTGTGGGTCAGCGTGGCCAGGCCGGCCTGGTGCAGCGTGGCCAGCAGCAGCCCGACCGCGATCCCCACCGACTCCTTGGTGTAGTACGGGCGCGGCGACTCGGGGCCCTTGTGCACCTCGAACACCACGATCACGGCCGGCGCGTCCTCCAGGAACGGCTTGCGCCAGTCGGTGCCGATCGGGGCGAGCGCGGCCAGCCACTCCTCGGACGCCCGGTGGCCGTAGAACTCGCGCTCCTCGGTCTCGGCCGCCTCGCGCAGCCGCCGCTTGCGCTCCGGGTCGGTGATCACCACGAACCGCCAGGGCTGGACGTGCGCGCCGCTGGGCGCGGTGGAGGCGGTCCGGACCGCCCATTCGACCACCCCGTCCGGGATCGGGCGGGTGGAGTAGTCGCGGACGGTCCGGCGCTGCGCCATCACGTCGTGGAAGGACCTGCTGCGGGCCTCGGCCTCGTGGGCGGGCACCGTCATGGGGGTGAGCGGGACGGTCGGGTGGGACGTCCCCGCCACGGCGCTGTCAGTGCTGTCAACCATGGCGCACAGCACAGCACATGACGGCCCCTCCGGGAGGGGGTTTCCGGGAAGAGGTAGAGACCAATCCCCGGAGACCGATCCCGGAGGCCAATCCCCGGAGGTCAATCCCCGGAGGCCGATCCGGCCGGCGGCCGGTCCCGTTCCCCGGGCCCGGCGGCCCCTACAGCTCGTGCGCCCGCCCGTCCCGGACCTCGATCCGCCGGTTCACCGCCACCGTGTCCAGCATCCGCCGGTCGTGGGTGACCAGCAGCAGGGTGCCGGTGTACGAGCCGAGCGCGGACTCCAGCTGCTCGATCGCGGGCAGGTCCAGGTGGTTGGTGGGCTCGTCCAGCACCAGCAGGTTGACCCCGCGGGCCTGCAGCAGCGCCAGCGCGGCCCGGGTGCGCTCACCGGGGGAGAGGGTGCCGGCCGGGCGCAGCACGTGCACCGCCTTGAGGCCGAACTTGGCCAGCAGGGTGCGCACGTCCTCCGGCGCGAGCTCCGGCACGGCGGCCGCGAAGGCCTCCAGCAGCGGCTCCCCGCCGAGGAACAGCCCGCGCGCCTGGTCCACCTCGCCGACCACCACGCCGGAGCCCAGCGAGGCGCTGCCGCCGTCGAGTTCGAGCCGGCCGAGCAGGGCGGCCAGCAGCGTGGACTTGCCCGCGCCGTTGGCGCCGGTGATGGCGACCCGGTCGGCCCAGTCGATCTGCAGGTCCACCGGGCCGAAGGAGAAGTCGCCGCGCTTGGCGACGGCCGCGCGCAGGGTGGCCACCACCGAGCCGGAGCGCGGCGCGGTGGCGATCTCCATCCGCAGCTCCCACTCCTTGCGCGGCTCCTCGACCACGTCCAGCCGCTCGATCATCCGCTGGGTCTGCCGGGCCTTGGAGGCCTGCTTCTCGGTGGACTCGGTGCGCTTCGCCTTGGCGTTCTTGTCGTTGTCGCTGCTCTTGCGGCGGGCGTTGCGGACGCCGTGCTCCATCCAGTTGCGCTGCATCTGGCCCCGGGCCTCCAGCGAGGCCTTGGTGTCGGCGTACTCGTCGTACTCCTCGCGGGCGTGCCGGCGGGCCACCGCCCGCTCCTCCAGGTACGCCTCGTAGCCGCCGCCGTACAGGTTGACCTGCTGCTGGTGGAGGTCCAGCTCCAGCACCTTGGTCACGGTGCGGGCCAGGAACTCGCGGTCGTGGCTGATCAGCACGGTGCCCGTGCGCAGGCCCTTGACGAAGGACTCCAGCCGCTCCAGGCCGTCCAGGTCGAGGTCGTTGGTGGGCTCGTCGAGCAGGAAGACGTCGTAGCGGGAGAGCAGCAGCGAGGCGAGGCCGGCCCGGGCGGCCTGGCCGCCGGACAGGGCGGTCATCGGCAGGTCCAGCGAGACCTTCAGCCCGAGCGAGTCGGCGACCTCCTCGGCGCGCTCCTCCAGGTCGGCGCCGCCGAGGTCCAGCCAGCGCTCCAGGCCGACGGCGTACGCGTCGTCGGCGCCCGGCCGGCCCTCGACCAGGCCCTCGGTGGCCTCGTCCAGCGCGGCCTGCGCGGCCGCCACACCGGTGCGGCGGGCCAGGAAGTCGCGCACCGACTCGCCCTCGCGCCGCTCCGGCTCCTGCGGCAGGTGGCCGACGTTGGCGCTCGCCGGGCTCAGCCGCAGCGAGCCGCCCTCGGGGGTGTCCAGGCCGGCCAGCAGCCGCAGCAGGGTCGACTTGCCGGCGCCGTTCACGCCGACCAGGCCGATCACGTCGCCGGGGGCGACGACCAGGTCCAGGCCGGAGAAGAGGGTGCGTTCGCCGTGGCCGGCGCTGAGGTCCTTGACTACGAGTGTGGCGCTCATGATGAGCCCGATTGTAGGAGGAGCCGGGCGTCCGGCCGAAAAGACGGGGGCCGCGGCCGTCGCGGCCGCGGCCCCCGGATCACCGCTCAGCGGGTCACCGCGCCGCTCGGAAGACCACTCGGCCTTCGTCGGAGCGGGTCACTCGGCCTTCTTCACTTGGCCTTCTTCGAGAAGTACTCGAACATGTGCTGGGCCACGTCCTCCAGGTACGGACCGGCCTCGTAGGTGTTCGCGCCGTTGCCGATGGAGGTGTCGCTGACCAGGGCGGGCTTGCCGTCCTTGGTCGCGTACCAGCCGCCGCCGCTGCTGCCGCCGGTCATGTTGCAGCCGATCAGCAGCATCGCCGGGCGGCTCGGGTCGCCGGTCTTCTTGGACGGCTTGCCGCCGTCGCAGTGCTCCAGCTCCACGCCGTCGAAGGGCTTGCCCTCCGGGAAGCCGTAGTTGCTGACGGCGCCGACCTGGTCACGCGGGGCGTTGAACCAGAGCGGGACGGAGCCGCCGACGGTCTCCTCCAGCGACTTGCCGCCCGGGCTGGGGTTGGCGACCTTCACGATGCCGAAGTCGTACTGGCTCCACGGGCCGCCCTTCTCCGGGTCGGCCTCCGCGGCCCACTGCGGCGAGACCATGCCGGAGGTGGCGGTCCACTCGCCGTACGGCTCGGCGTCCTCCAGCTTGGCCTGCTTGTTGCCGTTGCTCAGCACGCCGTTGCTGTTGAAGGCCGGGGCGAAGGTGATGTCGGTGTAGTACTTGTTGCCCTTGCCGCCGTGCAGGCAGTGGCTGGCGGTCCACACCAGGTTGCTCTTGCCGGGGTTGGCCGGGTCGGAGACGACGGTGCCGGAGCACACGTAGTCCTCGTTGCCGTCCTTGAAGAAGATCTTGCCGTTGACGTGCATGTTCTTCGGGAACGGGTGCGCCACGGGCTTGGCCGGGACCATCGCGGGCAGCTGGTCCGCGCCGCCGCCACCGCCGGGCTGGGCCGCGGTGGGCTGGGCCGTGGGCGCGGCCGAGGCGGGCGCGCTGGTGGCCGGCGCGGCGCCGGTGGGCTGCGCGGGCGGCTGGGTCCCCTCCGGGGCGGGCTGCGGCAGCGGCTTCGGCTTGGCGTCCAGCAGCTTCTGCAGGGTCCAGTAACCCTTGACCGCCGGGGTGATCACGTTGGCCTGGGCCCACTTGTCCCAGTCCTCCAGCTTCCAGGTCTTCAGCTCTTCGAGCGTCGGAAGCTTGATCGGAGCCGCGCCCGGCGTGCCGGAGGCGCCGGCCGTGACGCCGGGAGCCGCGGTCACGGCCGGGTCGGCGTTGTCGGGGCCGCACGCGGTGGCGACCACCATGGTCAGCGCGACGACGGAGGCGCCCAGGACGGCACGGCCCGGCCGGGATATCGGTGACATGAGTTCAAATCCCCCTGTTGACTACCGCCATGCGGCCCGTTCCCCGGGTGCGGCCCCACTCGGCCGCAGGCATGGCAGGTGAGGAGTCTGCCATGCGTCCGGGGGACTCCCGAATTCCGCACCGGACCGGGACGGGGCCGTCACCGGATGGGCACGGGATCGGCACCGGGGGCCCGTCGCGGGGCGGTCCCGGGGGTGCGCCCGGCGGGTCGCGCGGTGGTCGCGGCGGGCCCGGCGGCCGGTAAATCGGTTGCACGCCCCGGGCGGGCTGCCTAGCGTGGTCCGGGTCATCAGCCAGACAAGGAGAAGGCCGTTGCTCTACTGAGGTCCCGGGACACCGCCCCCGCCGCGCAGGCCCTGCTGCCGTCGCGCGGTGCGCGAGTGTGCGACCTCAGTCACGGCCCGTGGCACTCCTCTGCGTGACGCCACCCCTTCGTTCCCCCGGCCGTGCCCGGTTTCCGCACCCGCGGTGTCTCCCCGTGTTGCTCACCACCCCTTCGGCAACCACCCCGGGAGGCCTGTATGGCACACCACCCCACCACCACCGCCGTCCTCTGCACCGAGCTCTCGTTCGAGTGGCCCGACGGCAAGCCCGTCCTGGACGGCTTCCAGCTCGCCGTCGGCCCCGGCCGCACCGGCCTGATCGGGCTCAACGGCGCGGGCAAGTCCACCCTGCTGCGGCTGATCGCGGGCGAGCTCACCCCGACCGGCGGCACCGTCCGGATCGACGGCGAACTCGGCTACCTGCCACAGGGGTTGACGCTCGATACCACCCTGCGGGTGGACGAGGCGCTCGGCATCCGGGCAGCCCGCGAGGCCCTGCACGCCATCGAGTCCGGCGACACCGACCAGCGCCACTTCGACGCGCTCGGCGACGACTGGGACGTCGAGGAGCGCGCCCGCGCCACCCTCGACCGGCTCGGCCTGCACCGCCTCGGCCTCGACCGGACCACCGGCGAACTCTCCGGCGGCGAGGCCGTGCTGCTGCGGCTGGCCGCCCTGCTGCTGGCCCGCCCCGACGTCCTGCTGCTCGACGAGCCCACCAACAACCTCGACCGGGCCGCCCGCGAGCGGCTCTACGAGACGGTGGCCGGCTGGAACGGCGTGCTGCTGATCGTCAGCCACGACCGCGAGCTGCTCCGGCACGTCGACCAGATCGCCGACCTCCGGGACGGCGAAGTCACCTGGTACGGCGGCAACTTCGAGGAGTACGAACGCACCCTCGCGGCCCAGCAGGAGACGGCCGAGCGGCTGCTGCGCAACGCCGAGGCCGACGTCCGGCGCCAGAAGCGGGACTTGGCCGAGGCCCGCATCCGGCTGGACCGCAGCGCCGCGTACGGCAAGAAGCGCTCGGTCACCCGCAACGACCCGCACATCTTCGCCGGGATGCTCAAGCGCAAGGGCCAGGAGACGGCCGGCCGGCTCCAGGGCATGCACACCGAGCGCCTGGAGGAGGCCAAGGCCCGGCTCGACGCGGCCGAGGAGGCCGTCCGGGACGACGCCGAGATCCGGATCGACCTGCCGCGCACCGCCGTCCCGGCCGGGCGCACCGTGCTCACCCTGGACAGGGTCCGGCTGCCCCACGGCACCACCGCCGACCTCGACCTGCGCGGGCCCGAGCGGATCGCCCTGGTCGGCCGCAACGGCGCCGGCAAGACGACGCTGCTGCGCACCATCGCGGGCGAACTCGCCCCGCCGGCGGGGGAGGTCATCACCCCGGTGCCGCTGCGGCACCTCCCGCAGCGGCTCGACCTGCTGGACGAGGAGCGCTCCGTCGTGGAGAACGTCAAGCTGCTCGCCCCCACCGCCGGGGACAACGCGGTCCGCGCCCGACTCGCCCGCTTCCTGTTCCGCGGCGCCCGGGCCGACCAGCCCGCCGCCACCCTCTCCGGCGGCGAGCGGTTCCGGGCGACGCTGGCCGCCCTGCTGCTGGCCGACCCGCCGCCGCAGCTGCTGCTGCTCGACGAGCCGACCAACAACCTGGACCTCGCCAGCGTCCGCCAGCTCACCCAGGCGCTGTCCGCGTACCGGGGCGCGCTGATCGTGGCCAGCCACGACCTGCCGTTCCTGCGCGGCCTGGGCCTCACCCGGTGGCTGGAGCTGGACGGCGAACTGCGGACGGTGGAGCCGATGTAGCGCCTACCGCTGCTCCTACCGTTGCTGCTCCTGGTCGTTCTCGGCGTTCCCCTGGTCGCCGTGGTCGCCCTGGCTGCTTTGGTTGCCTTGGGCGTCCTCGGTGAGCATCCGGCGGGCCGTGCTCAGGGCCGAGTCCCTGAGCGCGGCCAGCTCGTCCGGGGTGAACACCGGCGTGCGGACGTTCGGCGGGATGCCCGGGCCGTCGAAGGTACTGCCGTTCCTGGTCAGGTACTTCTCGTTCGGCAGGACGGCCATGAACTCCGGCGAGAGCGACTTGATCATGATGTCGGAGAAGACGCCCTGGGTGTTCTCGCCGACCCGGAGCACCCGCGGGGAGCGGCCCGTCATGGCCTGGGTGAAGGTCTCCGCGGCGCTGGTGGAGATCGAGGAGGTGAGCACCGCCACCGGCCCGGTGAAGTGCCCGCCCGCCGACGGCCGTACGGTGATCGGCTCGGGCCGGGTGAACTTCGTCGGGTCGGCCGGGTCGTTGCGCGCCACCTTCCGGTAGGCGACGTACGGGCGGTCGGTGAGCCGGGCGGCGATGTGCAGCCCGAGCGCGTCCGAGCCGCCGCCGTTCAGCCGCACGTCGACGACCAGGCCGGTGGGCCGGTCCGGGCCGGCCAGCACGGCGTCCAGCGCCCGGTCCAGCTCGTCGACCTGGCTCCGGAAGTCGCCGTCGGTGTAGCCGTCGAAGCTGCTCACCCGGAGGTAGCCGAGGCCGTCCGGGAGCCGGCCCACGCCGAGCCGGCCGCCGGCGAACTGCTGCTCCGGGCCGGTGAGCTGGGCCGCCGAGGCCTGCAGGGCCCGCGCGGTCAGCTCCGGGGTCTGCACCGTCGAATCCGGCCGCTGCCCGCCGAAGACCTCCTTGGCGCGCCCGTCGACCACCCGGGCCAGCCCGGTGTGCGCGTCGCCGAGCGGGCCGAGCATGTCCGTGAAGACGTCCTGCAGCCGGTCGGCGGTCGTCGCCGGGGTGATCGTGGGCCGCTTCTCGTCCCGGACGGCGTGCCAGTCGATGCCCTTGGCGGCGAAGAACGGGTAGTTCTCCTCGAAGTCCTCCCAGAACCGGTCGAAGACCGCGAGCGGGTCGTTCGGAGCCGGCCGCGCGCACAGCGGCGGCAGGGCGTCCAGGCGGGTGAGCGACTTGGTGCCGACCCCGCTCTCCTCGCGTTCCACGGCCCGGTTCCGGCCCTTGGGGGTGAGCGTCATGGCGAGGTTGCCCACGGTGTAGCGGGTGGTGCCGTCCGGGCCGGGCTCCGAGGCCTGCGTCCCGGTGACCCACCCGGGCAGGCAGCTGTGCGCGGTCACGTCGTAGGTGGTGACCCGGCCCCCGGAGACCGCGATCAGCAGGCCGTAGCCCTCCGTCCGCCAGACCCCCTCCAGCGGGTTCCCCCGCCCTTCCTGCGCCGCGGCCGCCCCCGGTGCCGCCAGCCCCACCGCCGTCGCGAGGGCCACCGCCGCGGCCGCGGTCCTGCCGACGCCGTTTCCGGTCCTGCTGCGTGCCGTTCCCGTCGTGCGCCCTGTTCCCGTCGTGCGTCCTGTTCCTGTCCTGCGTGCCGTTCCCGCCGTGCGCGTCATCCCTGACCTGCGTGCCATTCCTGACCTGCGTGTCATCTCCGGCCTCCGCCGAAACCCCGGTCTCCCCCGCGGAACCCCTCCGCCACCGCTCCCCGTCGACGCTACGGCCGGCCCCACCGCCCGGGCGTCATCCGACGAGCCGCACCCGCTTCCTCCTCCGGGCGCACCGGCTTCCTTCTCCGGGCCGACCCGGAGCCGGGTGCAATGGTCCTCGGCGGTCTCGACAGCGACCGTTTTGACTGCGGGTGAAAAACCGCCGTCCGCGGCCCCAACTACCCGTCGCTCCAGTACCATCGGCGGCATGCCTGCGCTCACCATCGAGTACACGGAGCACGAGCTCGCCGCGATCCGCGAGGCCGCCGCCGCGGACGGCAAGACCGTGAAGGCCTACGTCCACGACCTGAGCGTGCGCGAGCAGCAGCGCCGGGTCTTCGTGGACCACGCGGTGGCGTTCTGGAAGGCGCACCGGGCCGAGTTCGACGCCGCGTTCCCCGAGGACGCGCCCGCCGCGTGAGCGACGGGGGAGCGTGAACTCCGGGGGCTATGCCTGCGGCGTCGACCGCAGCCTTCCCGCGATCCGCGTCCCGAGCCGGTCCAGCCCGACGACGAGTGCGGCGAGCGCCACGAACTCGACGGTCAGCAGGGCTATCTGGCCCCAGACGTAGCCGTAGCCCTTGGTGGTCGGGTCGAAGAAGAAGTACGGGTAGGGCATCGGGTAGTCGTCGAACAGCGCGTTGCGGGCGAGCACGATCGCCGCGTAGCCGAGCGGGAAGCCCAGCCAGAGCGGGATGTCCTTCCAGGCCGAGGCGTTGCGCGGCTTGAGCACCAGCCAGTCGGCGATCACCATCACCGGCGTCACGTAGTGCAGGAAGAACGACGACCAGTGCGCCAGCTTGTCCGGCCCGCTGACCAGCCCGGGCAGCGGGTTGGCGCCGTGTTCGAGCAGGATGTGCGAGACCAGCCCGGTGATCAGGATGTACAGCGTGGCAGCGCCGCGCAGCCGGGGCGCGGGCGCGTCCACGGTGCCGCGCTTGAGCATCCAGTACACCGCGCCGATGAAGTAGCCGAACACGATCACGTTGCTCTGCACGGTGAAGTAGACCAGCGGCGCGGTCCCGAGGGTCAGGCCGAGGCCCGCCGAGAGCACGATGCCCATGCGCCACCAGAGCGCGGGTCGGGTCCGGACTGTCATGCGGCCACCAGTTCGTTCCAGGCGATACGGGAGGTATCGGACGTCGAGGGGGAAACCCGCACTCTACTCGCTGGTACCGATCGGATGGAATCCACGTTCGAGCCGTTCGGGCGTACCGGGGGCACGGGTGATGGTCGCGGTGGATCCTGAGTGGGCGTCAGCCCGGCAGCACGAAGCCCGACTCGTACGCCGCGATGACCGCCTGGGTGCGGTCCCGCGCGCCCAGCTTGGCCAGCACGCTGCCGACGTGCGTCTTCACCGTCTCCTGGCTCACCACCAGCTGCCGCGCGATCTCGCCGTTGTTGAGCCCGGTGGCCATCAGCCGCAGCACCTGCCCCTCCCGCTCGGTCAGCCGCCCGATCGGCCCCCGGTCGCCCGACCCGGCCTCCCGGCGCCGGTCCGCGCCGTGGCGCAGCGCGAGGTCGCGGACGGCCGCCGGGAACAGCAGCGAGTCGCCGCGCGCGACCAGCCGCACCGCCTGCACCATCTCCTCCGCCCGGGCCCGCTTCAGCAGGAACCCGGCGGCGCCCGCGCGCAGCGCGTCGTACACGTGGTCGTCGTGCTCGAAGGTGGTGACCACCAGGATGCGCGGCGGCGGGGCCATCCCGTTGACCAGCTGTTCGGTGGCCCGGATGCCGTCGATGCCGGGCATCCGGACGTCCATCAGCACCACGTCCGGGCGCAGTTCGCGCACCAGCGGGACGACCTCGGCCCCGTCGGCGGCCTCGCCGACCACGGTGAGGTCCGGTTCGCTGTCGATCACCACCCGCAGGCCCAGGCGGACCAGCCGCTCGTCGTCCGCGATCACCACCCGGATGCCGTCGGCGCCCTGCCGTGCACCCTCGTCCACGGCGTCGTACCCCATCTCGTTCATGTCCTCGTTCACGTCGCCCCTCCCACCGGCAGCCAGACGGCCAGCCGCCACGTCGTTCCGTCCCCGTCCGGCCCCGCCGCGCTGCCGCCGTGCAGGGCCGCCGCCCGCTCGCCGATCCCGCGCAGCCCGCGCCCGCCGCCGGGGCGGCTCGGCCGGGCGGGGCCGAGCGGATTGGTCAGGTCGATCTCCAGCCGGCCGTCGGCGAGCCGGACCCGCAGCCCGGCCGGGGCGGGCCCGGCGTGGCGCAGCACGTTGGTCAGACCCTCCTGCACAATCCGGTACGCCTCGCGGGAGACCGGCTCGGGCAGGCCGGCCAGCCCGGGCGCCAGCTCGGCGTCCACCGCCACCCCGGCGCGGCCGAGCTGGCGCAGCAGGTCGTCCAGCCCGGCGAGGGTCGGCCCGGCGGGTCCGGCGGCCTCCGGGTCCTCCTCGCGCAACAGCCCCAGTACGGCGTCGAGTTCGGCGACGGCCGCCCGGGCGGTCTCCTCGATCGCCGCGAGCGCCTCGGCGGCGAAGTCCGGGTTGCTGCGCAGCACCCGGGCGGCGGCCGAGGCCTGGATGCCGACGGCGCTGAGCGCGTGGCCGACCGAGTCGTGCAGCTCGCGGGCCAGCCGGTTGCGCTGGGCGAGCACGGTGGCCCGGCGCTCGGCGACGGCCACCCGCTCCTCCGGGGTCGGGCCGAGCAGGGCGGGCGCCCAGCGGGCGAGCAGCGCGCCGCAGACGGCGTTGGTGCCGACGATCAGCAGCAGAACGCCGAGGCCGAGGACCGGGCCGGTGACCAGCCAGCCGGGGAAGTGCCGCTCCCACATCCGGACGAACTCCCTGGTCCCCGCGAAGCCGCAGACCAGTACCACCGCGAACGGGGTGCCCGCCAGCGTCATCCCGGCGACCACCCCGCCGAACAGGACGTGCAGCACGTACCAGAGCGCGGTACGCCACCGGGCGCCCCAGGAGCGGGCCGGCCCGGTGGCCAGCTCCTCCGGCCGGGCCGCCGAGCACAGGGCCCGCGCCGCCGCGCCCTCCAGCCCCCGCACCATCGGCACCAGCGCGGTGACGGCGGCCATCGGCAGCGAGGTGAGCAACGACAGGACGTAGAGCAGCAGTTGGCGTCCGGGCGGCTGGTTCGGGTTGAGCGCCCCGTACAGCACCACCGACAGCATCCAGTACGGCATCAGCAGCGCGCCGCCCAGCACCAGGTGCACCCAGCGCAGCCGGGCCCGCCGGCCGACCGCCGCGCCCGCCGCACGCCGTAGGCGGACGCCCACCTCTCCCGTACGCCGCAGTCGCATGCCCACCCCCGTGATCACCCGCGCGACTCTACGGCAGCGGTGCGCCGGAGGGTGCCGCGTTCGGTGAGCGCGACCGCCCCGACCGCCAGGACCAGCACCGCGGCCACCACCTGGGCGCCCTGGACCAGGGGGGTCAGCCCGGGGACGGCCGTCCGCAGCTCGGTCACCCGGGTCGTCGTCGCCCCGAAGGCCACCAACTGCCAGGCGCCCCAGCCGAACAGCGAGCCGGCCGCCGTCCAGACCACCAGCAGCGGCCCGAGCAGCCGGCGCCCCGGACGGACCCGGAAGACCAGGACCAGCAGCGCCGCCGCCGCGGCCACCGCCATCACCGCCGTCACCCCGTTCATCACCGCCACGCCCCGGGACCGGCCGTCCACCAGGTCCTGCGGCACTCCGGCGGTGCCGCCGAACGCCCAGTAGACCCGGGCCGCCGCGACACCCGCGGCGAGCAGCGCGGTGACGCAGGCGAGGACGCGCTGCACGGTCAGGGTGGGGGAGTCCGGCAGGTCGCCGATCCGCTCCCGCAGCAGCCCGGCCCAGCGCCGGCGGGCGTACAGCACGAAGGCGGTGATCAGCGCGAGGCCCTGGACGGCGAAGCCGCCGTACACGACGGGGAAGACCCAGCCGCCGAGGCCCTTGTCGTCCGGGTCGGCGCTCTCCGGCCCGAGGACCAGGAGGCTCAGCAGGTACAGCGGCAGCGCGACCAGGATCGTGCCGAGCAGACCGGTCGCCACCCACATCGGGAACGCCACCAGCCCGGCCGACGCCCGCCGCCCCCACGGCCGGACGAACGCCAGCGCCAGGGCCACGGCGATCGCGTCCATGCCGAAGGTCAGCAGGTTCACCAGCCACAGCCGGTCCATCTCGCCGGGATCGCCCGCCCCCACCGGATGCCCGGTCAGCCACAGCAGCTTCAGCGTCAGGTACGGCCCGGTCGCCGCCACCGCCGTCCACGCCGCCCCGGCCCGCACCACGTGCTCGTTGATCCTCATGCCCCCACGGTCCCGCCGGGCCGGGCGCCGGGGCCTCCGCCCGGGGCGCGATCCCGCTCCCCCTGGCGGGGGATCTCGGGCCGACAGGGGCTCCTCCGGGCCTCAGGGCATCCGGTGGATCACCCGGTCCTCCTCGTCGGTGCGGCCGTCCGGGTCGGCGACCAGCCCGAGCCGCTCGGCGAGCCGGCGCGAGGGCAGGTTGTCCGCGTGGATCAGGGCGACCACCGGGACCCCGGGGTGGCGCGGCAGCGCCTCCGCCATCGCCGCCCGGGCCGCCTCCGCCGCGTACCCGAGGCCCCAGGCGGACGGCCGGAACCGGTAGTAGAGGTTGAACACCCGCTCCCCGTCCAGGGTGTGCAGGTAGAGCCCGGCGAACCCGATCACCGTCCCCGGGTCCTCCCGGGTGGCGACGGCGCAGTACCCCACCCCGTCCCGCACCCAGTCGGCGACGAACCCGTCCAGCATCTCCCGCGCCTGGACGAGCTCCCGCTGTGGCCCGTGCGGGTTGTACCGGTTGGTCTCCGGATCCCCGTGGATCGCGAACACCGCCCCCACGTCCCCCTCCCGCGGCCGCGTCAGCACCAGCCGCTCGGAGACGGCGACGACGGTGCGGGCGGTGTGGTCGGTACGGTCGGTGGTGGTGGTGCTCATGGTGCTCCCCCGTGTCTCACGTAATAGGTCCATCGCAAGATAGACCATTACCCCGACACCCGCCCGCCCATTTTCCGCCCGCTACAGGATCGGCTCACACCCGATCGCCTGGCCGCCGGCCGTGAGGAACTGCTTCCAGGCCTCGTCGGAGGTGGAGAACAGGTGCCCCAGGTGCCTGATCGTGCCGATCCGGAAGTAGACGGGGCGACCGTGGCAGGTCACCACGATCTCGTCCCGGGGGAGGGACCCCACCCAGCGGGCACGGCCGAACGCCGGCCTGGTGTCCCGCTCGGTGGCCTCCGGCCGGAGCCGGGACTCGGTGGCGATGACGAGGGAAGAGGTGCTCCCGTGCGCATCCTCAGGCGTGATCTCGCAGGTCCACAGGGGATCGGATCCCACGGTCACGGCCTCCCTGTAGCGCTTGTCGGGCGAGCGCTGGACGGAGACCCCCGGCAGGCCGCAGACCGCGTCGCCGTCGAGCTCCCGCTCGGTGGCGGCCGGGGCCAGCTCGTGCAGGACGGGCAGCGGCGCCTTGCCGCAGCCGCGCTGGTCCGCGATGCGGTCGGCCGCCGACACGGCGAGCCGGGCGAGCTTCAGGGGGTCGGGATCCTTCCCGGAGTACGCGGTGACCCTGGCCCAGAGCCCGTTGGGGCAGCCCTCGGGGAGCAGTGCCCACGCCTCGTCGCCACGGACGGCGCCGACCGCGCCACCGTTCGCCGAGGCGGCGAACGTCCGGGCGCCGGGAGGGATCGGGAGGTGGAACACATCCTTGCTCTCGCCGAGGGACACCCGGATGTTCCGGTCGTCGCCGAACATCCCGCCGGCCACCTGCACGGTGCAGACCGCCGTGCCGCGGCTGACGTTCCCCTCGTACGGCTCCGCGCTGACCTTGCCCGACCCGAGCGCTTCGTTCACCGCCCGTGAGCTCACCACCTCGTCGCACACGCTGTCCGGCCCGAACCTGTTGGTCATGTCGTCCGCCAGCAGCGCCCACCCGGCGACCCCCAGCCCGGCCACCAGCCCGACCGCCGCCACTGCCATGACCCCGGCCCGCACCCGCAGCCCCCGGGTAGTGAATCCGCGCCGGTCGAGCGCCGCGTCCATCCGCCCGACGGGGCCGTTGGCGGAGCCGTTCTTGTCTTCCATGGTGTGTCGTTCCCCGGTTGCTGCTCGGTCGGTCGGATTCAGGCGTGCTCCTGCGGGCGGCCGGTCATCAACCGGCCGCCCGCAGGAGGGGAGGCGTCACAGGATCGGCTCACAGCCGATCGCCTTGCCACCGGCGGTGAGGAACTGGCGCACCAGGTCGTCCCTGTCGGGGAACAGGTAGTCGTAGGGGTCTGATTCGAATCCGCCACTGAGGGAGAAGAAGGTGTCTTTGCCCTGGCAGGTGGTGACGTACTCGACGTACTTCCCGCTGATTCGGCGCGCTCTCCCGTACTGGGACGGATGTGAGGCGTCCTGGGTGACGGCGGTGGTCCGTGGCTCCGTGGTGATCGTGAAGGCCTGGGGCACGCTGCCGACCGCATTCCTGGTGATCACGCAGGACCAGATCGGGTCGGCTGCGGTGGTGACCTGCTGCGAGTAGCGCCGCTCGGCACCGGGGTCCTTCGCGGGGGCGAACCCGGGCAGGCCGCATACGTCGTTCCAGTCGGGGTCCGTCTCGGCCCCCCTTGCGGACAGGCTCGTAGGAGTCGGCAACTTCCGCTCCGCGCACCCGTTCTCCCGAGCTGCCGCGTTGGCGAAGGAGACGGCCAGCCGGACTCTCTCTTCGTCCAGGCCCAACTCGCTGCTGTGCACTTCGGCGCGCAGCCCCTTGGGGCATCCCTGGGGAAGCAAGGCCCACGCCACGTACTTGCTCACCGAGCCGACCGAGTCGCCGGAAAACAACCGGGCGTCCGGTGCGGCGAGCTCGGCCGGGCCCTTGGTGTCGCGCTCGATGCGGAACTGTACGACCTTCTCGGTGGTTGTGAACAGACCGGATCGGACCCTGGCGGAGCAGCTGTTGTCGGGAGAGGCGTCCGTTGCGTTGAAGTCCTTGCTCTTCCTCTCGGAGATGCGTCCAGGCCCCAGCATGTCGTGCACTTGCTCCGCCGTGGCCGCGCCATTGCACACGTTGTCCGGCCCGCCGAGGTTCGTCAGCCGGTACAGCCCGAACCCCACCGCCCCTACCGGAACGAGGGAGAACGCCAGGAGTACGACCGCCAGCCGTACCCGCAGCCCCCGCGTGGTGAACCCCCGTCGGCCGGGCGCCGCATCGACGCGCCCGGCCAGGCCTGCGGTGGAGCCGTCAGGCCTGTCGTCGTCCTTGTTGTCCACGATGTGCTGTCCCCTGTGTGTTGCTCGGCCGACTGGATCGGTGCGGGCGGCCGGTTGGGAACCGGCCGCCCGCAGAGAGGTCAGAGAATCGGCTCGCAACCGATCGCCTTGGCACCGGCGGTGAGGAACTGCTTCCAGGCGGAATCGCTGTCCGGTACGAGGTCCCAGAAGCCGTTGACTTCCATCCGGAAGTAGGTCGGCCGGCCCTGGCAAGTCGTTGTCATCTCGTCGGGCTTCACCCAGCGAGCTCGGCCGATCCCCGGTTCGTCCTTCGGGGTTGTCGCGGTCAGGAGGCGGGGCTCGGTGCCGACAGTGAAGGTGATCGAGGACCTCGGGTTCGCGTCCGAGTGGATGAGACAGGCCCACAGCGGGTCGGTCGCGGTGGTCACGGTCTCCCGGAAGGCCGGGCCGCCGGGGGTGGTGGGCATGGTGAGCCCGGGCAGACCGCAGACGGTGCTGCGGTCGAGGTCGCGGTCCTTTCCGGCATCGGAGAGTTGGTGCGGCGCGGGCGTGGGCGACGTGCCGCACCCCTGTTGTGACGCGATGCGGTCGGCCGTCGACGCGGCGAGTGCGGCGAGCTTCTCGGCCCCGGGCCGTTCACCGCGGTCCGCTCTGACGGTGACCCGCTGCCCACTGCCGCACGCCTCGGGAAGCAGTGCCCAGGCCCGGTGGTCGAAGGCCGCGCCGGACGCTCCACCGTTGGCCGAAGCGGCGAACAGCCGGGCCTCCGAGTCGTTCGCGACGACGGAGAGGTCGCTGTTCTTGCGCAGCTCCACGGTGACTGACCGTTCGTTGCCGAAGACGCCGGAACTCACCTTCGCCATGCAGAAGGCGGATCCGCTGCGCAAGTGCCCGTCGCCGAACGCCTGATCGCTGACCTTGCCCGGCCCGAGTACGTCGTTCAGCAAATCCGCGCTCACGGTACCGTCGCACACGCTGTCCGGTCCGAAGGCATTGGTCAGGTTGTCCGCGAGGAACACCCCGGCCCCGGCCACGACCGCCGTCACCGCCACCACGGCGACCGCCGCCCGTACCCGCAGCGGCCGGGTCGTGAACCCCCGCCGGTCGAGCGCCGCGTCCAGGCGCTCGCTGACGGTGTTCTCGTCGCCGGGCTGATCGGCGGCGTGCTGAGTCTTCTTCATCTCAGCGTCCACCCAGCGCATTGCGGTATGTCTGGTTGACGCCTGTCCCGTAGCTATCGGACACATCGTGCAGGAGCTTCTGGGGCACACCGGCAGTCGAAGCGATCTCCGCGTTGGTGAGACCGGCCTCTTCGGCCTTTGTGACGATCATCTGCTTCAGCTGGTTCTCTCCGGAATTGAACATCTTGGACAGGTCTGCCTGTGTCTCCTGGTCCTGCTTGCTGTTGAGCCCGTTCGCCCATTCCGACGTACCGACATCGACCATGCGCTGGACGTAGTCACCCACAACCGGTACGGGAGTCAGGGGCGTGCCGATGAGGTGGTAGTTCATCTTCGCTTGCCAGTTGTTCTGGAACACCACGTCGTCATGGTGACGGGTCATGACGTCCGACTGCGTGCCACTGAGTGCCCCCAGGACCTGGCCGGCCTCTCGCACATAGCCCTCGATACCGGGGTTGGGGTGCCCGGTTTGATCCATCCTGAAGGTGTCAGCGGGGTAGGCGTCGAGCCGCCGGGCCATTTCCTGGCTCTCGGCGTAGTGGATCGCCCTGAACGCCTCAGGGTCATCGGACACTCCTCGGATGACCCGGATGAGACGATCTCGGTCGATGACCAATCCGCTGGTCTCGGAGTGCCCGTTGACCTCCTTGCCGATGATCTCGTACGTGTCGGCCGCGTAGTCGGCGATCATGTTGCCGAACGGTCGGCGCAGTCCGACCGGGAGCTCGGTCACATGCCCGGCGGAGTCGCCCCCGAAGTGGGTGATCGTGTCGGACATGATGCGCGCCATCGCCGCGTCGTGCGGGCGGACGGGCGGCTGGTTGCCGTTCGGATCACGACCGGTGGTTGCGGCCTCCAAGGCGTCGCCGAACGCGCCGCGGGAGTTGTTGCGTGCGACCGGGTCCAACTGGTTGTGCTCGTAGCCCTGGTTGGGCCACTGGCGGGCTTTGAGCAGGTAGTCGAGGTTCTTGTTGGCTGCGGGGTCGAGGAAGTCCTTCGAGGCCTCGGGGTTGCGGCTCATGGCCTGCATGAGGTCCCGCATCGGATCGCCCTGGTGGCCAGTGGCGTTGCTCCAGTCCGGGCCCCACAAGTCCGCGCCCTTGAGCTTGCTGCCGCGCTCGTAGTCGACCAGGTCGGTGCCTACCTTGGTCAGGAAACCCTTGTCGAAGCTGCCCTTGGCGTTGAGCAGCGCCGTCAGTGCCGGGTAGTTGTCGTTGTATCCCGCCGCGGACCCCCCGGGGCGGCGGGCGGCGGCCAGCAGCCCGTCCTCCCAGGCCTTGCCCATTCCGCCGTCGCGGGTGGCGCTGGCCAGCGCGACGGACAGGTTCTTGTAGACGTCCTGGTAGCCCGCGGCGTTGTGGTTGCCGTGGGCGAGGCCGTCGTAGACCCTGCTGTACTCCAGCAGGGCGTCGGGGCCGGTCTTTCCGCCGTAGTTGAGGCCGTTGAGCAGGGTGGTGGAGAAGTCCTTGTTCTCGGCATTGGCGGCCATGAGGGCCTGCAGCTGCTTGAGCTGGTCGTCGGAGAGGCTGCCGGCCTTGGCCATGAGGTCCTTGGCCCGGTTGGCGTCGGCGACCGGGCCGCCACCGTAGGGGGTGGGGTTGAAGGACGTGGTGCTGGTACCGATGTCGCCCTGGAGCGCGACGCTTGCCCGTTGGTCTGCGGCGGCGGCCTTCTCGACGGCCTTCGTCAACCGGGCCGCGATGGCCTCCGCCTTGGCCCTCAGCCCCTGAGCCAGCTTCTCGCCATCGGTGTCGTTCCGAGCCTCCTTCGGCAGGGTCCAGTTGACCTGGCCGTCTGCGGAGACGGTCATGTTCTCGGTTTGCGCGTCATGGATGGCCGTGTCGAGGTCGCGCCGGGCGGCGGTGAAGTCCTCGGCGGCGGTCTTCATGATCGCGGCGAGGGCGGTGGCGACGGCAGAGGCCTGCTTGAAGTCGCCGTCCATGCCCTGCATGGCCGTCGTCGCCGCGTCGGCGGCATCGCCCTTCCAGCCGGCCCGCTGGGCGGTGCTGGTGAGGTCCTTGGTGACCCGGCCGTCCAGAGCGGTGAGGGCCTTGGCCACGCCGGCCCAGGCCTCCGCGGCGTCGCTGACCCCGGAGAAGTCGGCCTCGTGCAGTTCCTTGAAGGACACCATCTGTGCTTTCCCCTCTCCTGGCTAGCGGGTCGCGCCGAGGTCGGCGGCGGTCCTGGCCTCGTTGTCGCCGTAGAACCGTTGGGTCTTGTCGAGGTTCGCGGCGGCGCTGCCGAGCTTGTCGTGCAGGGTCTTGCACTGCTGCAGCCACCGTTCGGTGCTGCCGGTGAGGGCACCGCCGAAGGAGAAGCCCCGGATCTTGGTCGACGCGGTGCTCGCGTACTCGGTGAGGCTGTGCGCGCCGGGGCCGGCCTTGCCGTTGGCGCTGTCGAGGTCGGTGGCGATCTGCCGCGCTATTCCGGCCGAGGCGTTGAGCTCGTGCGGGGTGTCCAGCTGGGTGGTGCCGAGGGCGGGCGGGATCAGTACGGGGTTGACACCGTTGGGCGGGGCCGGATTGGAGTACGGCGACTTCGCCGCGTACGTGGACGCCGGGCCCGGTATCGGGTCCTTGGCCGGTGCGACCGGTCCGGTGGCGAAGTTCGGGTTACCCATGTGCGCGGAATCCTCCCCAATCGGCAAAGCGGCCGCTCCCCTGCGGCATGACGACCGTACAGGGAGCCTCCGTCAGTGCACCGACCCACCCTCCGTGATTCCGTGGGCGCGGGGAGTGGCCGGGTTCACCGGGCGTGGGTCGAGGGGGAATTGGCGGCTCGGCGCGGGGGTGGAGGTCTTGTTACCGGCGGGTCGCTTGCCTATCATCCCGAGTGTGACAGCTTTACTGTCAAACCCGTCGGGAAGGGTTCAGCAGCCAGTGGGTGACGCGAGCAGGGCGCCGGAGGCCGGGGGGCCGTTGGCGGGTGTGCGGGTGGTGGAGCTCGCCGGGATCGGGCCGGGGCCGTTCGCGGCGATGCTGCTGGGGGACCTCGGGGCGGACGTGGTGCGGGTGGACCGGCCGGAGCCGTCGCCGCTGGGTACGGACCCGGCGTACGACCTCAGCAACCGCAACAAGCGTTCGGTGCTGATCGACCTGAAGTCCCCGGAGGGCCCCGGGCGGGTGCTGGACCTGGTCGAGCGGGCGGACCTGCTGATCGAGGGCTACCGGCCGGGCGTCGCGGAGCGGCTCGGGGTCGGTCCCGAGGCGTGCCTGGCGCGCAACCCGGCGCTGGTGTACGGGCGGATGACCGGCTGGGGGCAGCACGGCCCCCGGGCGGCGACGGCCGGGCACGACCTCGGGTACGCGGCGGTCGCCGGGGTGCTCGGGATGGTGGCGGCGCCGGGCGGGGCCGAGGAGGCCCCCGGTATCCCGGCCAACCTGCTGGGCGACTACGCGGGCGGCTCGCTCTACCTGGTCGTCGGCCTGCTCGCCGGGCTGCACCACGCCCGCGCCACCGGCGCCGGGCAGGTGGTCGACGCCGCGATCGTGGACGGCGCGGCGCACCTCGGCTCCATGCTGTGGGGCCTGCTCGCGGCCGGCCACTGGCAGGACCGCCGGGGCGTCAACCTGCTGGACGGCGGCGCGCCGTTCTACGCGGTGTACCGGGCGGCCGACGGCGGCCACCTGGCCGTCGGCGCGCTGGAGCCGCGCTTCTACGCGGAGTTCGCCCGGTTGCTGGAGCTGGGCCCGGACGCGCCCGGCCAGTACGACCCGGCCCGCTGGCCCGAGCTCCGCGCCCTGATCGCCGCCCGCTTCGCCACCCGGACCAGGGCCGAGTGGGAGGCCGTCTTCGCGGGCTCCGACGCCTGCGTGGAGCCGGTCCTGACGATGCGTCAGGCCGCCGTTGAGGCCCATCTGTCGGCGCGCGGGACGTACGTCGAGGCGGACGGCTTCACCCAGCCGGCCCCCGCCCCGCGGTTCTCCGCCACCCCGGGCGCCCTGCGCCGCCCGCCGGCCCGGCCGGGCGCGGACACCGCCGAGGTGGCCCGGGACTGGGGTGTCCCCGCCCTCGACCCTGACGCACCGGCCCCAGCGACCGGCGGTACCTTCCCCAACTCCACGGCAGAGCAAGGAGAGTAGCGTTGCAGCGCGAGATCTTCACCGAGCAGCACGACGACTTCCGGGCCACCGTGCGGGCCTTCCTGGCCAAGGAGGTGCTGCCGCACTACGACCGCTGGGAGAAGGCCGGCATCGTCGACCGCTCCGCCTGGCTCGCGGCCGGCCGCCAGGGCCTGCTCGGCCTGGCCGTCCCCGAGGAGTACGGCGGTGGCGGCACCCCCGACTTCCGCTACGCCGCCGTACTGGCCGAGGAGTTCGCCCGGGCGGGCGCGTCCGGACTGGCGATCGGCCTGCACAACGACATCATCGGCCCGTACCTCACCTCGCTCGCCACCGAGGAGCAGAAGCGACGCTGGCTGCCAGGCTTCTGCTCGGGCGAGCTGATCACCGCGATCGCGATGACCGAGCCCGGCACCGGCTCCGACCTCCAGGGCATCCGCACCCAGGCGGTCGACCAGGGGGACCACTTCCTGCTCAACGGCGCCAAGACCTTCATCTCCAACGGCATCCTCGCCGACCTGGTGGTCGTGGTCGCCCGCACCACCCCCGAGGGCGGCGCGCACGGGCTGAGCCTGCTGGCCGTCGAGCGCGGCACGCCCGGTTTCGAGCGCGGCCGCAACCTCGACAAGATCGGCCAGAAGGCCCAGGACACCGCCGAGTTGTTCTTCGAGGACGTCCGGGTGCCGAAGGAGAACCTGATCGGCGAGCTCAACGGCGGCTTCGTCCACCTGATGCAGAACCTCGCCCAGGAGCGGCTCACCATCGCCGCCGCGGCGATCGCCGGCGCCGAGTACCTGGTCGAGATCACCACCGACTACGTCAAGCAGCGCGAGGCCTTCGGCCGCCCGCTCGCCAGGCTCCAGCACGTCCGCTTCGAGATCGCCGAACTGGCCACCGAGTGCGCCGTCACCCGCGCCTTCGTGGACCGCTGCATCACCGAGCACAACCGTTGGGCGCTCACCCCGGCGGACGCCTCGATGGCCAAGTGGTGGGCCACCGAACTGCAGAAGCGCACCGCCGACCGCTGCCTCCAACTGCACGGCGGCTACGGCTACATGAGCGAGTTCCCGGTCGCCCGGGCGTTCACCGACGGCCGCATCCAGACCATCTACGGCGGTACCACCGAGATCATGAAGGAGATCGTGGGCCGCTCCATCCTCGGCTGATCGCCCCCGTCCTTCCGAACCCCCAGAGTCCCCGCCCCGAACAAGCCCCCCGCCCCGAAAACCCGCTGAAAGGCGTTCCCACCGTGACCACCGAAGCGTACGTCTACGACGCGATCCGCACCCCGCGCGGCCGGGGCAAGGCCACCGGCTCGCTGCACGGCACCAAGCCGATCGACCTGGTCGTCGGCCTGATCCACGAACTGCGCGGCCGCTACCCCGGGTTGGACCCGGCCGCGATCGACGACATCGTGCTCGGCGTGGTCAGCCCGGTCGGCGACCAGGGCTCCGACATCGCCCGGATCGCGGCCATCGCGGCCGGCCTGCCCGACACCGTCGCCGGCGTCCAGGAGAACCGCTTCTGCGCCTCCGGCCTGGAAGCCGTCAACCTGGCCGCCGCCAAGGTCCGTTCCGGCTGGGAGGACCTGGTCCTGGCCGGCGGCGTGGAGTCGATGTCCCGGGTGAAGATGGCCTCCGACGGCGGCGCCTGGTTCGCCGACCCGATGACCGCGTACGAGACCGACTTCGCCCCGCAGGGCATCGGCGCCGACCTCATCGCCACCATCGAGGGCTTCTCCCGCACCGACGTGGACGCCTTCGCCGCCGAGTCCCAGGCCCGCGCCGCCAAGGCCCAGGCGGACGGCCTGTTCGACCGCTCGGTCGTCCCGGTGCGCGACCGCAACGGCCTGGTCGTGCTGGAGCGCGACGAGTTCATCCGCCCCGGCACCACCGTCGAGACCCTGGCAGGCCTCAAGCCCTCCTTCGCCGGCATCGGCGAGGCCGGCGGCTTCGACGCCGTCGCCCTCCAGAAGTACCACTGGGTCGAGGCCATCGACCACGTCCACCACGCGGGCAACTCCTCCGGCATCGTGGACGGCGCCGCGCTGGTGGCCATCGGCAACCGCGAGGTCGGCGAGCGGTACGGGCTGCGCCCGCGCGCCCGGATCGTCTCCGCCGCCGTCTCCGGCTCCGAGCCGACCATCATGCTCACCGGCCCCGCCCCGGCCACCCGCAAGGCGCTCGCCAAGGCCGGGCTCACCGCCGCCGACATCGACCTGGTCGAGATCAACGAGGCCTTCGCCGCGGTCGCGCTCCGCTTCATCCGCGAACTCGGCTTCCGCCACGACCAGGTGAACGTCAACGGCGGCGCGATCGCGCTCGGCCACCCGCTCGGCGCCACCGGCGCGATGCTGCTCGGCACCGTGGTCGACGAACTGGAGCGGCGCGACCTGCGCTACGGCCTGATCGCCCTCTGCGTGGGCGGCGGCATGGGCATCGCCACCATCGTCGAACGCATCTGAGCCCACGCGTCGCCCGCCGCCTCCCTTCGTGGGACACGCCGCGCGTGGTACCTCCCTCTGCAGACCGGTAGACCTGGAGAACTTGATGAGCGACACCACCACCATCCGCTGGGAGCAGGACCAGGACGGCGTGGTCACCCTCGTCCTCGACGACCCCACCCAGTCCGTCAACACCATGAACGAGGCCTTCACCGCCGACTTCGAGACCGTCGTCGAGCGGCTCGCCGCCCTGGCCGCCGCGGACGCGCTGCGCGGCGTGGTGATCGCCTCCGGCAAGAAGACCTTCTTCGCCGGGGGAGACCTGCGGATGCTCTCCGCCGCCCGACCCGAGGACGCCGAGGCCGTCTTCGAGAAGTCGATGCGGATCAAGCGCGCGCTGCGCACCCTGGAGACCCTCGGCAAGCCGGTCGTCGCCGCCGTCAACGGCAGCGCGCTCGGCGGCGGCCTGGAGCTCGCCCTCGCCTGCCACCACCGGATCGCGCTCGACACCCCGGCCAGCCGGATCGGCCTGCCCGAGGTCACCCTCGGCCTGCTGCCGGGCGGCGGCGGAGTGGTCCGTACGGTCCGGCTGTTCGGCATCACCGACGCCCTGCTGAAGTTCCTCCTCCAGGGCCGCCAGTACCGCCCGGCGCAGGCGCTGGAGCACGGACTGGTGCACGAACTGGTCGACACCCCGGAGGAGTTGACCGCCCGCGCGAAGGCCTGGATCGAGGCCAACCCGACCGCCGTCCAGCCCTGGGACGTCAAGGGCTACAAGATCCCCGGCGGCACCCCGGCCACCCCGGCCTTCGCCGCCAACCTGCCCGCCTTCCCGGCCAACCTGCGCAAGCAGCTCAACGGCGCGCCCTACCCGGCCCCGCGCAACGTCCTGGCCGCCGCGGTGGAGAGCGCCCAGGTGGACGTCGACACCGCGATGACGATCGAGGCCCGCTACTTCACCGAGCTGGCCTGCGGGCAGACCAGCAAGAACATGATCCAGGCGCTGTTCTTCGACATGCAGGCGGTCAACTCCGGCGCCGGGCGCCCGAAGGGCGTGGAGAAGCGGCCGGTCCGCAAGGTCGCGGTGCTCGGCGCCGGGATGATGGGCGCGGGCATCGCCTACGCCTGCGCCAAGGCCGGCATCGAGGTCGTGCTCAAGGACGTCGGCATCGAGGCCGCCGAGCGCGGAAAGGCCTACTCCGAGGGGCTGTTGAACAAGGCCGTCGCGCGCGGGCGCTCCACCGAGGCCGACCGCGACGAGCTGCTGGCCCGGATCACCCCCACCGCCGAGGCCGCCGACCTGGCCGGCTGCGACGTGGTGATCGAGGCGGTCTTCGAGAACACCGAGCTCAAGCACAAGGTGTTCCAGGAGATCGAGGGCGTGGTCGGCCCCGACACGCTGCTCTGCTCCAACACGTCCACCCTGCCGATCGGCCTGCTCGCCGAAGGCGTCGAGCGCCAGGGCGACTTCATCGGGCTGCACTTCTTCTCGCCGGTCGACAGGATGCGCCTGGTCGAGATCATCCGCGGCCCGCGCACCGGCGACGAGGCGCTGGCCCGCGCCTTCGACCTGGTCCGGCAGATCGACCGCACCCCGATCGTGGTCAACGACTCCCGCGGCTTCTTCACCTCGCGGGTGATCGGCCAGTTCCTCAACGAGGGCGTCGCCATGGTCGGCGAGGGCATCCACCCGTCCAGCATCGAGCAGGCCGCCGCCCAGGCCGGCTACCCGGCCAAGGTGCTCTCCCTGATGGACGAGCTGACCCTCACCCTGCCGCGCAAGATCCGCGACGAGTACCGGCGCTCGGTGGAGGCCGCCGGCGGCAGCTGGACGCCGCACCCGGCGGACGCGGTGGTCGACCGGATGGTCGACGAGTTCGGCCGCCCGGGGCGCAGCGGCGGCGCGGGCTTCTACGAGTACGGCGAGGACGGCAGGCGCGGGCGGCTCTGGCCGGGGCTGCTGGAGCACTTCTCCGGTGCTCCGGCCGGTGCTCTGGGGGACGCCCCGGGGGACGTCCCGTTCGAGGACCTCAAGGAGCGGATGCTGTTCAGCGAGGCGCTCGACTCGGTGCGCTGCCTGGAGGAGGGCGTGCTGACCTCGGTCGCCGACGCCAACGTGGGCTCGATCCTCGGCATCGGCTTCCCGGCCTGGACGGGCGGCGTGTTCCAGTACATCAACGGGTACGAGGGCGGCCCGGCCGGCTTCGCGGCCCGCGCCCGCGAACTCGCCGCCGCGTACGGCGAGCGGTTCGCGCCGCCGGCGCTGCTGGAGCGGGTCGCGGCCGAGGGGCGGACCTTCACGGACTGACCGGTCGGCCTACCGGCCTACCGATCTGCCGACCTGCTGACCTGCTCGGACTTGGGTGAGGCCGTGGCCCGTACGGCCTCACCCGGGTTCCAGGCCCGACTCCAGGCCCGACTCCTGGTCCGACTCCCGGCTCAGCTCCTCGCCCAGTTCCTCCCGCAGCGAGCGCTGGAATGCCGTGACCAGCGCCTGCGCCACCATCGGCTGGATGTGGTCCGTCAGCGCCCGCATCCGGGCCAGCTCGGCGGGCGCGGGCTCGCTCTCCCGGTACGGCTTCCACACCGTCTCGCGGAACAGCCGCTGCAACTCCCGTGCCGTCGCCCGGCTGTGCTCCAGCACCACCGCCCGGGCGGCCAGCAGCGTCTCCAGCGGGATCGGCACGTCCAGGATCCGCACGCCCAGCGGCAGCAGCCCGGGATCCACCCGGAACACCTCCGGATCCCGCGTCCGCTCCAGCGCCCCCATCGCGGCGAGCCGCTCGACCTGCCCCTCCGTCAGGCCCCGCCCGGCCCGCCGCTCCAGCTGCGCCCGGGTGACCTCCTCCGGGGCCTCCGGCGTCCACGACGCCACCAGCGCACGGTGGATCGCCAGGTCCAGCGGCGTACTGTCCTCCGGCAACCGCGCCAGGTACCGCTCGATCGCGGCCAGCGTCAGGCCCTGCCGCTGCAACTCCTCGATCAGCTCCAGCCGGTCCAGGTGCGCCGCCCCGTACAGACCCACCCGCCGCGGCCCCAGCTCCGGCGGCGGCAGCAGCCCCTTCGTCCCGTAGAACCGCACCGTCCGCACCGTCACCCCGGCCCGCGCCGCCAGCTCGTCCACCGTCAGCCGCACTCCGCCCCCCACCCCGCCGTGCTCCCCCATCCGCCGCCTCCCGCGCTGGCACACTCCTGCTGTGACAGCAGCAGTGTGACAGTGGTGGGCGTGCCGGTCCACCGATGCGGGCGGCGGGCGGCAGGCGAGCGGCGGGGGGTGTGCGGGAGTGCGGACGCGTGCGGGCGCAGGGGGGCCGCTGACGCCGACGCCCCTGCCGTCCGCCGGGGGACCGGCTTCGGGCAGGGGCGTCGGGGTTGCGGCGTCGGGGTTGCGGCGGTACCGGGGGTCAGGCGAGGGCGGCGTGGTGGCGGCGGGTGACCTCGGGGTGGGCCCTGGTGTAGCCCTTCCACTCGTTGAGGCCGAAGTCGGCGAAGAGTGGGTTGGCCGGGTCGGCGGTGGCGCCGGGGGCGTGGTGGGCGAGCGGGAAGTCCAGCGGCTCGATATGGGCGTCGAGGCGCGGGTTGTAGAAGAACGGCACCGAGAAGCGC
Organism: Kitasatospora sp. NPDC058046; assembly: GCF_042885595.1. Classification (NCBI taxonomy): domain Bacteria; kingdom Bacillati; phylum Actinomycetota; class Actinomycetes; order Kitasatosporales; family Streptomycetaceae; genus Kitasatospora; species Kitasatospora sp. NPDC058046. Next base: position 114,447 of record NZ_JBHVRS010000020.1, on the reverse strand, counting down.
TCGCGGGCGCCGACCGGGCTCACCACGCGGTGGTTGGTGGCCTTGAGGTAACCGTCCGTGGCCACCTCCAGCAGCTCGCCGAGGTTGACGACGAAGGCCCCGTCGAGCGGCGGGACCTCGAGGAAGGTGCCGTCCGCGCGCTCGACCTGGAGGCCGCCGACGGTGTCCTGCAGCAGCAGGGTGATGAAGCCGTAGTCCTTGTGGGCGCCGACGCCCTGGCCGGCGCCGTCCGGGGCGGTGCCGGGGTAGCGGACCAGCTTGAGGCGCAGGTGGGGGTGGCCGGCGAAGGCCTCGTCGTAGAAGTCGGGGCGGGCGCCGATCGCGGCGAGGAGTTCGTGCAGCAGGCGGCGGGCGACCGCGCCGAGGTGGTCGATCCAGCCGAGCGCGGCGGTGCGCAGCTCGGGGAGGGCCTCGGGCCACTGGTTGGGCCCCTCCAGCCACCAGTACGGGGGCTCGCCGCTGCCGGGGACGTGCGGGGGCAGCTCGGCGCCGATGTCCAGCTGGTCGCGCCAGTCCTGGCTGCCGCCGGTGCGCTCGTCGCCGGTGCGGGTGTAGCCCCGGTAGTGGGGGGAGTTGAGGTTGCTCACGGCGAGCCGGTCGGCCTCGGGGAGCGCGAAGAAGGCGCGCATGGCCCGGGCGAGTGCGGCCGTCTCCTCCGGGGTGACGCCGTGGCCGACCAGCTGGAAGAACCCGACGCCGGTGGCCGCGGCGCGGAGCTCGTCGTGCAGGCGGCGGCGGTCGTCCGGGCTGCCGTCGGCGAGCGAGAGGTCGATCACCGGGAGGGCGTCCGCAGAGGGGGAGCCGGTGCCGGTCTCGGATATGGGCGTGTACTGCTGCGTCATGTGTGACATCCGCTGGGTCTCGTCCCGGCTGGTCCCGGTGGTCGACCGGGGGCGGCCGGAGCTGTGCCTGGTGCGGCGGGTGCTCCGGGGCCGGGAGGTGGTGGCGGCCGGGCAGGGGTCGCCGTTGAGGGTGGGTGGCGCGAGGTTCAGCCGGAGCGTCGACAGGACATGGTCGTCACGCGGAGCAGGTCCACGTGGCGGCGGCGAACAAGGATGAGCACCCCACCAGCCTAATTGACCCGTTCTGCGGCAGGCGAGCCCCCTGCAGCGGAGGGCCACTCGCCATTTGTCGGTGATCTATCAAGTCGTGGGACGGTGGTGCCGGAGTGTGGGCGGTGGCGGCTCCTTTCGGGAGTCGTTCGGGAGTCGTTCAGGAGTTGTTGAGGTAGGCCAGGACGGCCAGGACCCGGCGGTTGTCGTCGTCGGAGGGCTGGAGGTCGAGCCGGACGAAGATCGATGCGGTGTGCTTGGCGACGGCCCGCTCGGTGATCACCAGCTGCTGGGCGATCGCCGCATTGGACCGGCCCTCCGCCATCAGTCCGAGCACCTGCCGCTCGCGCGGGGAGAGCGTGGAGACCGGGCCGGCCGAGGAGTTGTGGGTGAGCAGCCGGGTGATCACCTCCGGGTCCATCGCGGTGCCGCCCTGGGCGACCCGCCGCACGGCGTCGATGAACTGGGTGCCGTCCATCACCCGGTCCTTGAGCAGGTAGCCGATCCCGCCGGTGCTGCCGGCCAGCAGCTCGCGGGCGTACAGCTGCTCCACGAACTGCGACAGCACCAGGACGGGCAGGCCCGGGTGGGCCTGACGGGCCGCCAGCGCCGCCCGCAGCCCTTCGTCGGTGAAGCTCGGCGGCAACCGGACGTCCACCACGGCGATGTCGGGCCGGTCCGCGGCCACCGCGGCGAGCAGCTGCTCGCCGTCCTCCACCGCCGCGGTGACCTTCATGCCGTTGGCCTCCAGCAGCCGGGTCAGTCCGTCCCGGAGGAGGAAGAGGTCTTCGGCGATGACAACGCGCACGGGATCTCCAGGTTCACGATGGTCGGCCCACCGGGCGGGCTGCTGATCGCGAGCACCCCGTCGAAGGCGGCCAGTCGGCGTTCGGTTCCGCTGAGGCCGGTTCCCCGGGACGGCTCGGCGCCGCCGCGCCCGTCGTCGGTGACCGATATCCGCAGCAGCCCGTCACTGTGCCCTATCTCGATCCACACCCGCGAGGCCCCGGCGTGCTTCACCACGTTGGCCAGCAGCTCCGTCACCGCGAAGTAGGCGGCCGACTCCACCGGGGCGGGAGCCCGGCCGGGCAGGCCGCCGGTGAAGCCGACCGGCAGCGGCAGGTCCAGCGCCGTCGCCCGCACCGCGTCGGCCAGGCCGCGGTCGGCGAGCACCGGGGGGTGGATCCCGCGGACCAGGTCCCGCAGCTCGCCCAGCGCCTTCACCGAGGACAGCCGGGCCTCGGCCAGCAGCGGCCCGAGGGCGTCCGGGTCGTCCTTCAGCTGCTCGGCCACGGTCAGCAGCATGCCCAGTGCGACCAGTCGGGCCTGCGCCCCGTCGTGCAGGTCCCGCTCGATCCGGCGCAGCTCGGCCGCGCCGGCGTCGATGGTGTCCGCCCTGGTCCGTGCGAGATGGCTGACCTGGCGGGCCAGCTCGGCTCGGCGGGAGGGCCCGAGCAGGGCCCGGGCGGCCTTCTCGTGGATCCGCAGGGCCGGCGGGGCGGCCCACAGGACGGCCAACGGGGCGATGGTCAGGCCCATCGAGTAGACGACGCCCAGGGCGAAGAACGGTCCGTTCCGGCCGAAGACCTCCAGGGCGACCGGGGTCAGCACGACGATCGCGGCGGTGAGCAGCACGGTGGCGCCGGTGAGCAGCGTCCAGGCGAAGTCCCGCCAGGTCGCCGGGTCGGTGAGCCAGCCGCCGGCCCGCAGCCGCGGCCAGGCCCCGGCGCGGACCGGCCGGCGGTACGGCACCGGTATCGGCCGCCCGCTCCACTTCCCGACGGTGCGCCTGCTCTCCGTCGCGATCCAGCGGGCGCCGAACAGCCCGAGCACCAGCAGTGCGGGCGCCAGCCAGACCGAACCGGACCGGCCGCCCGGCGCCGCACCGCCGTAGAGGTGGGCCGCCATCAGCGCTATCGTCCCCGGAGCGAACAGCGCGGCGCCGACCGCCCGGCCGCCGCCCCCGGTGGCCCAGCAGAGCGCCCACAGGGCGACCGGTGCCATCGGCACCGCCAGGATCAGCGGCCCGCCCGGGGTGAAGTCCCCGGGCTCGTCCGGACCGAACAGCGCGGTGGCCAGCAGGACCGGCCCCGCCAGCAGCGCGAGGAACCCCGTCACGGCCAGCGTCACCGCGTACCAGGCGCGCACCCCGTCCGCACACGCCCGGCCGACCCGCAGGGCCAGTCCGTTCAGCACTCCCGCGTCCATGACGCGCCCCCTCTCCCTTGCGCGGCCCCGCCCGGAGGCCGCGGCGCCGCGGCCCGAAGCCGCGGTTCCGAAGCTGTCGTTCCGGGGCCCCGCGGACCCCGGTTCCGATCTTTCGCTGGGTCAGTCTGCCCGGCCGGGGCCCCTGGTGCTCTAGGCCTGAACACCCAGTTCGGGGTGTATCTGGATACACCCCGCAGAGGCCGTCCAGACGGCTGTCGGCACCCCGCCGCCGATTCGTAGCGTGATGTTCCGTCAGCCGGCCCGGGTTTCCCGGGGCCGGACGCCGAACAGTGGAGGGCCCGTGAACGCGCCGATCATCCGGATCCGCGGCGTCAGCAAGACGTACGACCGATCCGACGCCGCCCGTCCCGCCCTGGCCGGGCTCGACCTGGAGGTCCGGGCCGGCGAGGCACTGGCCGTGCTCGGCCGTTCGGGCAGCGGCAAGTCCACCCTGCTGAACCTGATCGCCGGCCTCGACCGCCCGAGCGAGGGCGAGGTGGAGGTGGACGGCGTCGCCGTGCACCGGCTCGGCGAGGCCGCGCTGGCCGAGTACCGGCGGGCGCGGATCGGCATGGTGTTCCAGTTCTTCAACCTGCTGGACGACCTGACCGCGGAGGACAACGTGCTGCTCCCGGCCCAGCTGGCCGGGATGCGGCGGGAGCAGGCGCGGGCCCGGGCCGGGGAGCTGCTGGAGCGGCTGGGGGTGGCCCGGCACGCCAAGGCCTTCCCCGGCCGGCTCTCCGGCGGGGAGCGCCAGCGGGTCGCGGTCGCCCGGGCGCTGATGAACCGTCCGCCGCTGCTGCTGGCCGACGAGCCCACCGGGGCGCTGGACACCGCCTCCGCCGCCGACGTCCGCGACCTGCTGCGCGGGCTCAACGCGGAGGGCCAGACGATCCTGCTGGTCACCCATGACACCGCGCTCGCCGAGGCCTGCGCCGACCGGACGATCGAACTGCTCGACGGCCGGCTGGTCCGGGACACGGCGGCCGTGCCGGCACCGGGCGGTGGCCGATGAGCGCGCTCGGCAAGGTGGTGCGCGCCGGGGTCGGCCGCCGGCGGGTGCAGACCCTGGTGATGGTGCTCACCACGATGGTGTCCGTGACGGCGTGCATCCTCGCGCTCGGGCTGCTGGTCGCCGCCCAGGGCCCGTACCAGCGCTCCTTCGCCGACCAGCGCGGCGCCCATCTCAACGTGCTGTACGACCGGGCCAGGGCGAGCCCGGCCCAGCTCGCCGCGACGGCCCACGCGCCCGGCGTGACGGCTTCGGCCGGCCCCTACCAGGCGGTCGCCGTCCAGCCGCGCTCCGGCCCCGATACCCGGATCCCGCCGGCCGGGAGCCCGCTGCCGCCGATGACGCTGGTCGGCCGCGCCCAGGACGGCCCGCTGGACGGCCTGCGGATCACCAGGGGCCGCTGGGTCGCCGGCCCCGGCGAGGTGGTGTTCCTGGACGGGCACTCGCCGCTGGCGGTCGGCGACAGCATGGAGTTCCCGGAGCTGCCGGGGCATCCGACGCTCAAGGTCGTCGGCCTGGCGGCCTCGGTCTCCTGGAGCGCGGACGGCTGGGTCGCCCCGGAGCAGGTGGCCGGGCTGACGGCGCCCGGCACGGAGCCCTCCGTCCAGTACCTCTACCGTTTCGCCCACGCCGGCGGCGACGCCGAGGTGGAGGCCGACCGCGCCGCACTGGCCGCCGCGGTCCCGGGCGGGGCGCTCGCCAGGGCCACCTCCTACCGGCCCGCCCAGGAGGAGGCGAACCGGACGGCCTCGACCTTCGTCCCGTTCGTCACGGCCTTCGGGGTGCTCGGCCTGGCCATGTCGGTGCTGATCATCGGAGTCGTGGTCAGCGGCGCGGTCAGCGCCGCCACCCGGCGGATCGGCATCCTCAAGTCCCTGGGCTTCACCCCGGCCCAGGTGGCGCGCGCCTACGTCGGCCAGGCGCTGATACCCGCCGGGGTCGGCACGGCGCTCGGTGTGCTCCTCGGCAACCTGCTGTCCGTACCGGTCCTCGGGCTGGCTCACAAGGCCCTGCGCGGCGGGCTGCTCGGCATCCCGGTCTGGGTGGACGTCGTGGTCGCGGTGGCGGCCCTGGGGGCGGTGGCGGGCACCGCGCTGGTACCGGCGCTGCGGGCCGGGCGGCTGCGGACGGTGGAGGCGCTCGCGGTCGGCCGGACGGCGCCGGGCGCCAAGCGGGCAGCCGCCCGCGGCACGGTCGGCGGGGCGGGGGCGGTGGGCCCGGTGTCCCGGGCGCAGGAGCTGATCGGCCGGCTGCCGGTGCCACGGGCGCTCAGCCTCGGGCTGGCCTCCCCGCTCAACCGGCCGGGCCGCTCGGCGACCACCGGGGCCGCCGTGGTGCTCGGCACGGTCGGGGTCACCCTCTGCGTCGGCCTGACGCTCTCGCTGGGCTCGATCCAGGACGGTCTGGCGGCCGACCGCGCGGGCAAGGTGGTGGTCCAGACCCCGTTCGACGGCGCCGCGCCGTCCGCCGACCACGTGGACGAGGCGGCCGTGGCCAGGGCCGTCGACTCCCGCCCGGGCACCCGGGCCTGGTACAGCACCGTCCCGACCCCGGTCGCCCTGGCCGGCAGCACCGGGCGCTCCGAAGTGGTCGCGTTCAGCGGCGACACCTCCTGGAGCGGCTTCCAACTGGTCTCCGGCCGCTGGTTCCACGGCCCCGGAGAGGTCGTGGTGGCCGCCGCCACCCTGCGGGCCACCCAGGCGAAGGTCGGTGACACCGTCACCCTCACCGACCACGGACGCAGCACCCCGGCGAAGATCACCGGCGAGGTCCTGACTACCAACGACCTGGTGTTCACGGACCGGTCCACGCTGGCGCCGCTCGGCGGCGCGATCCACGCCGAGGCGCTCACCTTCCACATCGACCTCACCCCGGGCACCGATGCGAAGTCCTACGCCGACGGGCTGGACCAGGCCGTGAAGCCGCTGGGCCTGAGCGCCGACCCCGGAGAGGAGCACCTCAGCATCGTGGTGCTGGCGATGAACACCCTGGCGGGCACGCTCACGCTGCTGCTCTCCGTGGTGGCGGGACTCGGGGTGCTCAACACCGTGCTGCTGGACACCCGGGAGCGGGTGCACGACCTCGGGGTGCTCAAGGCGCTCGGGATGTCACCCCGGCAGACCGTCGGCATGGTGCTCACCTCGGTCTGCGGCAGCGGGCTGGTGGCCGGGGTGATCGGGGTCCCGATCGGCATCCTGGTGCACCACCGGGTGATGCCCGCGATGGCACGGGCCGCCGGAATCGGGGTGCCGGACGCCGACCTCGCCGTGTTCGCCCCGTCGGTGGTGGGGCCGCTGATACTCGGCGGCCTGGTGCTGGCCCTGCTCGGAGCCGTCCTCCCGGCCACCTGGGCGGCCCGCACCAGGACGGTCACGGCGCTGCGGACGGAGTGACGACGCGGGGAGGGCCAGGCGAGGAAACACACCTGGTACCCGGCCCCGTCTGGGAACCCCCCGTAAGGCTCCCAGACAGGGCCGGGCCGGGCAGGGCCGACCCAGGCCGTCCGATCACCCGGACCAGGCCCGGACCAGGCCCGGATCAGGACAGCCGTGCCGCCGCGTACGCCTCCATGGCAGCACGCTGGTAAGCGGCCAGGCCCGGGGCGATGGCCTCGTACGCGGCGCTCCACTGCTCGTTCTCGGTGCAGGAGCGGGCGATCGCCAGGTACTCCTCGGTCGAGACGGACCGGAAGTCGTGGAGCAGCCGGTACTCCTCCTCGACCGTGCTCTGCACGGCCTCGGCGTCGGCCGGGTGGCCGGCCGCCTTCAGCTCCGCCAGGCGGATCATGCGGGCGGTCCGCTCGCGCTGCCCGGCCTCGATCTCGGCCGGGGTCATCGCGGCGGTCGCGCGCCGGGCCGCCTCGGCGTGCTCGGGGAAGTCACGCAGGCTCGCGTCGACGTCGTCGGGCTGGATGCCCTCGAACAGGTTCTCGGGGCGGTTGATGGTCATGGGTGTGCCGTCCTTCTGGGAGCGTTCCAGGTCGGCGATCGTGCGGGAAACGGTGGCGGCCAGGGCGTCGAGCCGGTCGCGCTCGGCGACCAGCCGCCGGCGGTGGCCCCGCAAGGCCTCCAGCTCGTCCACCTGATCGCTCAGGATCCGGGCGATCTCGGTCAGCCCCACGCCCAGCGCCCGCAGTACCAGGATCTGTTGCAGCTGGAGCAGCTGCCGCTCCTCGTAGTAGCGGTGGCCGTTGGAGCCGATCCAGGCCGGGGGCAGCAGCCCGATCTCGTCGTAGTGCCGCAGGGTCCTGGCCGTCACACCGGACATCCGGGCCACCTCGGCGATGGGCCAGGCCATGGTTGCCTCCCTCGTTTCCACATCCCACGTTCGCGTGGACCAGGGCCGGTTCTCCGGTCCTGGTCACGACGGTAGAAGCTGCCGCTGCGGCAGCTTCAAGCCCGGGACTTCCGCGCTGCCCGCACGTTGTCGTACGGCCGCTCAGGCCTCGCCGAACCAGTCCAGGGACTGCCCGTGCGGTCCGGTGAAGGCCACCGGCCGCTCGTCCAGGGCCAGCGCGAACAACCCGGCGACGGCCGCCGGGCGGGGGAGGCGTCGGGCGACGGCCGGCAGCACCGAGACGGCCTCGTTGGAGATCCAGTGCCCGGGCAGCTCACGCATCGTCGCCGCGAACTCCTCCCGCTCCTCCGGCGGCAGGTACGCGAGCACCGCGCTGTGGAACACCACAGGCGTCGCCCCCGCCGGGGCCCGCGCGACCAACTCCCGTACCGTGGCGTTGAGATCGCCGCGCACCAGCAGCGGCGGTTCGGCCCGGGCGACCCGGACGGCGCCGCGCAGCCGCTCCAGCCGGTGGGTTTGCTCGGGCCAGACCAGCGACTCCAGCCAGCGCATGTCCTCCTCGGCCCGCACGTCCAACGGATTGAGGTCGATCCCGGCCCGCCACACCACCTCGGGCAGCCGTTCCCGCAGGGAGTCTGTGAGCGGCACCGGCCCGCTCACCACGCAGTCCAGCGTCACCGGGCTCGCGGCGGCGCCGAACTCGGCGACCGGGGCACCGGCCCCACGCTCATGTCCGTCCCCGTCCCCCTGCCCGTCCCCGTCCTGGTCCCCGGCCAGGTACCGGTACCGATACCGGTCCGGGTACAGGCAGAGCCCGGCCGAGGCGCCCACCTCGATCAGGGCGAGCGGCTGCGGCAGCGCGGCCAGCAGTGGCAGCAGGGTGGCGCAGCGGCCCGCCTCGTTGGTCTGCGTCCGCCGCTCCAGCATCGTCGCCGAGACCTCGGCCCACCGCTGCGCCGCCCAGTCGCGGAAGGCCGGCCAGCCCTCCGTCACCGGCCCACCCAGGTGCCGGACCGCGCCGAACAGCAGGTTCGGCTGCCGCTTCGCGGCCGGAAGCCCGTCCAGCAGTGCGCGCAACTGCCCGTCCCCGGCGATGCCTTCGGCCAGTTCCTGGTAGATCGGCGAGTTCCCGCGCGCCTCCCGCTCCGCGAACGCCCGGTAGAGCTCCTCCGTGTCGCCGCGCATCCCCCACCGGTCCTTTCGACGCCTTCGCGAGTGATCGAATCGGCCCAGCCTACGCCCGGACCGACGTGCCACCCGCTGACCCCAAGCGCTCTCCCGGACGGTGAAGCAGGAGTGGCGCGGTCCGCCGTGACCGCCGGGTGGTGGGGAGCTCACGGCCTTGGGAGCGACTGGGTTCGGGGCGTACCGGCCCGGCGGATCGGCCACCGGGTGACCGGCAGGTGGCCCGTCGGGCGAGCATGAGTTCGGTGTTGGGCCTGCGGTGAACAGCATCACCGGCTCCGATGATCTCCTGGAACGCCACTTCGCCGCCTTCGAGGAACCCAACGGCGAGGGCGAGCGCGTCATTGTCCAGGAGCAGCTCCCCAGGCCGCTTCCCAGGGCTCGTCCGCGAGTTCGGCAGGCCCCAGCACGCGTCGGGCGCAAGGAGAAGGAGGGTGAACTACCGCTGCTGTCGGACGACTGCGGTGCCGGCGCCCAAGTCGACACCCAGGCGAGGCGGGGCGCCGGCGTGGTCGTCGTCCCGTAGGACCAGTTGAGTCCGCCGCTGCTCGATCTGCACGCGCTTGTTGGCATTGAAGAAGGCGTGCAACTCCTCGGTCGCGGTGGTGCCAAGGCCGAGTCCGCTCCTTCGCGTCCGGGTGGTCAGGCGGCGGCACAACCATCGCGGGCTGCCCGATCGCACCACGAGATGCCGGATCGAGGCCAGTGTGAAGGGCACGATCACCAGTACTGCCATGAGGAGCAGACCCGCCATCATCACCATGTCGGTCCAACGCGTGGAGGTGACACATCCGTTCCTGGCCGTTGCCGCCGTCCACGGCGGCGCCGATCGGCCGCCGGTCGGCCGCCGCTCGGCGTGAACCGGCGGCCGACCGGGCTTGTCGCCCACCGGCGGCAACGGCTCCTGGGCGTTCAGCCCAGCAGGCCGCCCATGTGGCCGTCCTCGGCGAGTAGCCGCCAGGAGCAGCCGGGCGAGGCGAACGCCTCCGGGTCGACGGCCTCCACCAGCCGGTCCACCACCGCGCTCAGCAGCGCCTGCGGATCGAACACCGACCACGTCTCCCGGGCCCGGCCGTAGTCCCAGCGGTCCCATTCGGCGCGCAGCCGCTCGTACGTCCAGAGGGCGTAGAGCAGGGCGGACAGGTCGCGGTTGAGGTAGGCCTCGGGGTGGCCGTCGTCGTACCAGTCCGGCAGCTCCAGCCGGCCGGTGGCGCCGTCCAGGGCGATCGTGAGGTCGGTCGGCCAGTCCCCGAGGGCGAGGAAGTCCCGCTGGTACGGGCGTTCCTCCTCGCCGTCGAAGTACTCGGGGTAGGCCTCGCCCATGGTGACCAGCGGTTCCTCGCACACCCCGAACATCGCCCCGCCCAGCGGCAGGCCGACCTCGGTCAGCAGCCGCCGGGTCGGCTCGTGGACCAGGGCGGCGGGCAGCTCGGCGGGCCGGAAGCGGTGCACCCGGCCGGGGCCGCCGTCCTCGTCGGTCAGTGCGGCCAGCTCCGCCACCAGCTCCGGGGCTATCGCGTACGCGGGCCCGTCCGGACCGCCCGGCAGGGCACCCCAGCCCAGCGCCCGCACCAGCAGCGCGGTGCCCCAGTGCGGGGGCGGTGCGGAGCCGTCGCCGAACAGGCCGGGATCGATCTCCCGCATCCGCCGTTCGGCTCCTGCCAGCACCTCGGCCAGGACGGCCGGCCCGCGCCGCCCGTCCAGCGCCTCCGGGCGCAGCGCCGCCTCGGCCACCGCGTCGACCTCGCGCACCAGGCCCGCCAGCGCGGTCAGGCCGGAGGCCAGCAGGTCGCGGCGCGGGCCGCCGTTGTCCAGGAACACCTCACCGGTCACCCCATCCAGCAGCACCAGGCTGCCGCCGGCGGCGAACGGCGTGCAGTACTCCGTCTCCCCGAGGACGAACAGCCGCTCCGCCTCCGCCGGGAGCGCCGTCAGCTCCCCGCCCCGGAGCGCCTCGAAGTCCAGGAACGCCCCGGCCGCCGGCAGCCCCTCCCGCACCAGGAACTCCCGGCTCCCCGCGTGCACCACCCCACCCGGCAGCTCCGCCACCCGCTCACACCTCACGTGCCCCCACCCTTTCCCGGCCTGCCCCGTGACCCACAGACCCTAGCGGTCCGGCCTGACAGTGCTGAGGTGCGCTGTGGGTGGGGGCGGTGGGGTGCGGTGGCCCGCGCGGGTCACGGCAGCGCGACCTCGTCGACGTTCCACTGCTCGGGCAGGTCCGCGTCACAGCAGGCGCAGGCGTAGTGCTCCTCGCGGACGAGGTTGCAGTTGCCGCACCGCGGGCAGCGGCGGAAGACCACGGCGTGGGTGAAGGCGCCGGGGTGCGGGAGTCCGACGAGGGTGAGGGCGGCGGCGACGGCGGGCCAGGAGGTGGTGTCGGGGCAGTAGCCGGTGGAGTGGTTGCCGACCGTCTCGACCTCCCAGCCGTCCCGCGAACGCCGGAACCCGATCTCCCCGGCGCTCAGCACCAACTCCCCACCCGCGCAGGCCACATGCTCGCTACGGCGCGGAGCGAGCCGCAGTGTGCCGCCGAGACCGACCACGAAGGTGAACGGCTCCGCGAGCTCCGCCGCCGTCCGATCCGCCCGCTCCTCCGCCCAGGCGGCGAACTCGCCTGCTGTCCGTACCGGTTGGCCGCGTCCGGTGCCCGTCCGCCGTCTCCGCCGCGACTCCCCGTTCGGCCAGCCGCACCCGCCAGTACGCCATCTCGACGGTCGTCCCGCTCAGGCCGAAGTCCCGCAGCTCGTCGAGGAGTTCCCGGGTCCGCCGGAGCGGGAGCCCCGAGCCCTCGCGGAGCACCCGCAGCGCGGCCAGGGTGGCCGCCGGGTCGGTGAGCGGTGCGGAGAGTCGGAGCCGGGCCGGTCCGTGGGTGGTCAGCAGCGCCTCGCGGATGTCCCGGGGCGCGGCCTCCTGGCCCCAGTCGCAGCAGACGGCTGCGCACCGGGGGCAGAACCGCTCGGCGTCCCACCGCAACTCCCGCCCGTGCAGCAGGAACTGGCCGACGCTGCGGACGGCGGTGCCCCCGCAGTCCGGGCACCGGACGGCCGTCCTCACACCCTGTCCCTCGTCCGTCACGCCGGATGCCCCCATGCCCCATGCTCCCGTGTGCCCGTGCCCTGCCCCCGATGTCCGACACCCTACGGCGCCCCGCACCCGCCACCCCCGGGCCCGTAGAGTGCGGGGATGAAGCGCTATCTGCTGACCGGTACCCCGGGGGCCGGGAAGACGGCGGTCCTGCGGTGGTTGGAGTGCGCGGGCTACCCGGTGGTAGAGGAGGCCGCCACGGACGTCATCGCGCTGCGGCAGGCCCAGGGCGTGCCGGAGCCGTGGACGGACCCGTCGTTCGTGGACGCGGTGGTCGCCCTGCAGAGGCAGCGGCAGGAGGGGGCCGTCGGCGGGCCGGGGGAGGTGCGGTTCTTCGACCGCTCGCCGGTGTGCACGTACGCCCTGGCGGTGTACCTCGGTCATCCCGTGACCCCTTTCCTCGCCCGGGAGTTGAATCGCATCCGGGCGGAGGGGGTGTACGAACGCGAGGTGTTCTTCGTGGAGAGCCCTGGCTTCGTCACCCCGACCGAGGCGCGGCGCATCTCGTACGAGGAGTCGTTGCGGTTCGAGCGGATCCACCGGGAGGCCTATGCCGGGTTCGGGTACGTGTGCGTCCCGATCGCCCCGGGGCCGCTCGCCGACCGGGCGGCGGCCGTCGTGCGGCACGTCGGCGCGCCCGCCCGGTACGGAAGCTGAGATCCCCGGCCGCTCCTCCGCCTCCCCGCGCTCTCGGGCTCAGGCGATGCTGCCGTCCTCCCGGTGTTCTCCGGTTCAGGCGAGGCCGCCGGCCTCCCGGGCCGCCCGCTCCACGCGGTCGTGGTGGGCCCGCCACCAGTCGGTGTCGCCGGGGGCGGTGTTGGCGCCGTCGGAGCGCTGGCCGGTGGCGCCGTCGACGAGTTCGCGGACCAGGTCGGCGTGGCCGACGTGGCGGTGGGTCTCGGCGATCATGTGGACGAGTACCCGGTGCAGGGTCTGCTCGTGGCGGGCGCCGAACGGCACCTTGCCGACGGCGTCCAGCGGCAGGGCCTCGATGGTGGCGTCGGAGTGCGCCCAGACCCGCCGGTAGCGCCCGACGACCTCGTCGGTGCTCTCGTCCGCCCGCGCCCACAGGTCGCCGTTCGGCTCGGTCTGGCCGGTGATCCACACCGGGGCCGGCTCGGGGAAGGGGCGGCCGAAGGTGTCGCCGAAGTACAGCGTCTCGGCGCCGGTGACGTGCTTGACCAGGCCCAGCAGGTTGGTTCCGGTGGGGGTGAGCGGGCGGCGCAGGTCGTACTCGGAGAGGCCTTCGAGCTTCCAGAGCAGGGCGTCGCGGGCGTCCTGGATGTAGATCCGGAGGTCGTTCTTGTCATCTGCAGTGGTCATGGGATCAGTCTGTTGATCGCATGATGCCTGTCCATTGATTTCCGGTCCCACCCGCCCCGACCAGGCGTCAACCTGTGCCACGATCAAGCCTGTTCACCCGAAACAGACCTGTGAGGAGCAGCCATGACCGGCGACGCCTGGTCCTGGGACGAGACGCTGTTCGCCGGAACGGCCGCCCACTACACCCGGGGCAGGCTCCCGTACGCCCCCGGACTGGCGGAGGCGCTGGCCGGGGCGCTGGGGCTCGACGGGCGGGGGCGGCTGCTCGACGTGGGGTGCGGGCCGGGCACGCTGGCGCTGGGGCTGGCCCACCTGTTCGACGAGGTCGTCGGGGTGGACCCGGACGCCGGGATGATCGCCGAGGCGCGCCGCGTGGGCGCCGAGGAGCCCAAGGCCAGCTGGGTGCGGGCCAGGGCCGAGGAACTGCCGCCGGGCCTCGGCACCTTCACACTGGCGGTCTTCGGCCAGTCCTTCCACTGGATGGACCGCGACCTGGTGGCGGCGACCGTACGGCGCATGCTGCGGCCCGGCGGTGCCCTGGCGCACGTCTCGGACCTGAAGGGCGAACCGCGTCCCACCGAGGGGCTGCCGCACCCGCCGGTCCCGTACGCCGCGATCGACGGGCTGGTCCGGCGCTACCTCGGCCCGGTCCGCCGCGCCGGGCAGGGGCTGCTGCCGCACGGCACGCCGGGCGACGAGGCCGCCGTCCTCGCCCGGGCGGGCTTCGCCGGCCCGCAGCGGATCGTCGTCCCGGGCGGACGGCCGCTGGAGCGCACGGCCGACGACGCGGTCGCGGGCGTCTTCGCGCTCTCCTCCTCGGCCCCGCACCTCTTCGCCGAGCGCCGTCCGGCCTTCGAGGCGGACCTCCGCCGCCTCCTCGCCCGGACCTCGCCGTCGGGGCTCTTCTCGGAGCGGCAGCCGAGCAGTGAGGTGTTCATCTGGCGCACCACGGAAGAGCGTTGACGGTCCGGGGCCGTCAACGCTCCCACAGGGGAGGATGGAGAGGAGGAGTGGAGAGCGGTCAGCGGACCACGTCGAGGACCTGCTTCTGGATGCCGTTCCCGTAGGCCCCGTACTCGACCAGCTTCAGCTTCTGGGCGTCCTTGTCCGTCGTGCTGAACAGGCGCTTGCCGGCGCCGAGCAGCAGCGGGAAGACGAGCAGGTGGTAGCGGTCGATCAGGCCGGCGTCCGAGAGGGCGTGGTTCAGGGTGGCGCTGCCGTGGACGATGATCGGGCCGCCCTCGGTCTCCTTCAGTGCGGCGACCTCGTCGAGCGAGCGCAGGATGCTGGTCTCGCCCCAGTTCGACACCAGGTCGGCCTCGGTGAGGGTGGTGGAGACGACGTACTTCGGCAGCGTCTTGTAGTGGGCGAACTCCGCCATGTCCGGCCACACCGGGCTGAACGCCTGGTAGCTGGCCCGGCCGAGCAGCATCGCGGTGGCCTCCTCCTGCTCCCGCCCCTTGATCTCGAACGCCTCGGGGAGGAACTCGATGTCCTTGAAGGTCCAGCCGGAGTTGCGGTAGCCGGGTTCGCCGCCGGGGCCCTCGACGACGCCGTCGAGCGAGATGAAGGCGGTGCTGATCAGGGTGCGCATGGGTGGTACCTCGGTTCTCGTGCGGTTCTGCTTCTGTCGGATCTGAAGGAGGTCTGAAGGAGATCTGAAGGTCTGATGGCCCGAAGGTCCGAAAGGTCAGGTGAGAGCGCCGGTCAGCCACCGCTGCCAGGCGGCCTCGGCCTCGCCCCCGGTCCCGGCTTCACCCCCGGCCCCGCCCGGAGTCGGGCCGAAGAGGTGGTGGAACATCAGCACCAGGCCGGAGCCGTGGTGGAAGGTGTAGAGCCCGTCGGCGGTGCGGACCTCGAAGCGCTCGTCGTCCGCCCAGACCACCTCGCCGTCCAGCGGCGGCAGGCCCGCCGGTTCGCCGTGGACCCGGGTGCCCGCGGCGACCGGGAGCGGCAGCGACAGGGCCCGGGCGAGGAGGGCCCGGACCTCCGGTCCCGTCCGGTCGGCCGACGGTGCGGCGGCGAAGACGGGGACGGCGGTGCGGCCCGGGAAGTGGGTGAGGTACTCGCGGAGCGTGTGGAGGTGGAAGGGCCAGCCGCGGCGCAGCGCGTCGTACTCGTCCTGCCAGTCGTCGCCGAGCAGGCCGCTGTGGACGACGCGGAGCACGGTGGCGCCGCCGTCCCGGCCCTCGATCAGGTACTCGAAGGCCATGAACCGGCCGTCCTCGCCGGTGGCCGTACGGGTGGCCAGGCGCTTGCCGGGCTCGTAGGCGGTGACGACCGCCTCCGCGCGGTGGCCCCCGGTCTCCATGACGGCGGTGCCGCCCTCGTGCGGGTCCAGCTCGTTGCGGCCCATGAACCAGGAGTCGATCCCCGGTCCGGTGGCGATCGCCTCCCAGACCTGTTCCGGGCTCACCGGCAGGGAGGTCTCCAGCTCGATCTCGAACGGGTGGGTCATCGTGGGTCCTCCTGGTCCGCCCGGGTGACGGCCTGTTCCGTGCCGGGGCCGGCCTGTTCCGTGCCGGTCACGTCCTGCTCCGCCCTGGTCCCGTCCTGCTCCGCCCCGGGGCCGGGCTGGGCGGCGGGGATCTGGTGGAGTCCGACGATCACCCGGTGGCTGCGGCCCCCGGGGGCGGACTCGTCGTGGTAGCGGCTGACGAGGGTGGCCACGGACTGGGCCAGTTCGTCGGCGAAGGCGGCCCGGTCGGCGGCGGAGGCGAACCGCACCTGCGCGTCGATGCCGAAGCTGGCGACCCGCCGGCGGGCCCGGGAGGCGCCGGTCAGCAGGGCCCCGACCTCCTGCACCAGCCGGGAGCCGAGCGCCAGCAGCCAGCGGGCGGAGAGCTGGTCGGGGGAGCGGGCGGGGTCCGGGCTCACGGCGGCCAGGACGCTGGGGGAGATCACGTAGGAGGCCGCGGTGGCGCGGTACACCCGTTCGGTGACGTTGCCCTTGCGGCGTTCCTCGTCGAGTTCGACGAGGCCGTGCCGCTCCAGTTCCTTCAGGTGGTAGTTGACCTTCTGCCGGGGCAGGCCCAGCCGGGCGGCCAGCATGGCGGCCGAGGCGGGCTCGGTCAGGGCGGCGAGGAGGCGTGACCGCAGGGGGTCCAGCGAGGCCTCGGCCGCGGCGGGTTCTTCGATCACGGCGACTTCCAGCACCGTTCCAGCATTCATCCGACAAAAAAATTTGTCAAGGAAATAAGGTTTGTCGGTAGTCCGGTCGGATGAACGGGTGTCGCCCGTCCGGTGCCGGAGCCTCCGGCGGCCGCGCCGAGGTGCGCGGCCCCGCGCCGCGATCCGCGCGGCCCCGCCGAGGCGGGACAGCGGAGAGTGACGGGTGGGGTGGACGGATCGGACTTGAATCTTTGCGAACGAATGTTCGATCCTGGGGGTGTGCCCGTTTTCGAACCTTTTTTCGAATCAACCGCCGAGCAGATCGCACGCCCTGTGCTCCGCCCGGTGGCGTCCCCGGCTGCCGTGCCGGGAAAACGGGGGCAACAGGGGGAGGGCAGGGAGCAGAGGGAGGGGCGGGGGCTGCTGCCGGTGCCGTCCGCCCTCCGGGAGGTGCTGCCCGAGGCCGGGCTGCGCCGGGGGACGGCGGTGTCGGTGGCGGGCGGGGACACCGGGCTGCTGCTGGCGCTCGCCGCCGGGGTGAAGGAGACCGGGGGCGGCTGGGCCGCGGCGGTCGGACTGCCGGACCTGGGGCTGGCCGCCGCCGAGGGGTACGGGCTGGACCTGCGCCGGCTGCTGGTCGCGGACGACCCGGGGCCGCACTGGGCCGAGGTGGTCTCGGTGCTGGCCGGCGCGGTCGAGCTGATCATGCTGCGCCCGGACGGGCCGGTGCCGCCGAAGCTGGCCGCCCGGCTGGCGGCGGTGCTGCGGCGCAGCGGCTGCGTGCTGCTGGTCGCCGGACCGTGGCCGGGCGCGGCACTGCGGCTGGGGGTGCGCTCCGGGCGCTGGTTCGGGCTGGGCGACGGCCACGGACAGCTCGTCGGCCGACAGGTGGAGGTGGTGGCCGAAGGCCGCGGCTCGGCGGTGCGCGGCCGGACGGCCCGGCTCTGGCTGCCGGACGAGTACGGCGCGGTGCGTCCGCTCCAGGAGCAGCCGCAGCCGGTGGCGGAACCCACGGTGATACCGGCGGCGGAGCCGATGGCACCCCGCGTGGCGGCGGTGGTCTGAGGTGACGGCCGAGACAGCGATGGTATCCGGGACGGCGGACGACAGGACCCCCCGGGTGCTGGTGGTCTGGTGCCCGGACTGGCCGGTGGTGGCCGTCACCGGCGACGACCCGGTCGCGGTGACCGAGGGCGGGCGGATCCTCGCCTGCTCGGAGGGCGCCCGGGCGGCCGGGGTGCGGCAGGGGCAGCGGCTCAAGCTGGCCCAACGGCTCTGCCCGGAGCTGGAGTTGCGCGACCGCGACCCGGAGGCGGAGACCCGCCGCTTCGAGCCGGTGGTCGCGGCGGTGGAGGCGTTCACGCCCCGGGTGGAGGTGATCCGCCCGGGCCTGTGCGCGATCCCGGTGAAGGGCCCGGGCCGCTACTTCGGCGGCGAGGAGGCACTGGCCGCCAAGGTCGGCAGGGCGGTGGCGGACGCCCTCGGGCAGCCGCTCGTCCCGGACGCCGTTCCGGGCGCGCCGGCCGTCGAAGAGCGGCAGCCCACCACCCCTCCACTGGCCGCCACCGCCCCCCGGGCCCGGGTCGGTGTCGCCGACGGCCTGTTCGCCGCCGTGCTCGCCGCCCGGGCCGGGGTGCTGGTCCCGGCCGGACGGACGGCGGAGTTCCTCGCCCCGTACCCGGTGAGCGCGCTGGGCGACGAGGCACTGGCCGAACTGCTCGGGCGGCTCGGCCTGCCCACCGTCGGGGCCTTCGCCGCGCTGCCGGCCGAGTCGGTTGCGGACCGCTTCGGCCCGTCCGGGACGGTCGCGCACCGGCTGGCCCGGGGTTTGCAGCCGCGTCCGCTGGTGCCCCGCGACGAGGAGCCGGACCTCGCCGTCGAGCAGCGCTTCGACCCGCCGGAGCCGTCGGCCGAACCGCTGGTGTTCGTCGCCCGCGCGCTGGCCGAGCAGCTGCACCAGCGGCTGGCCGGGGCCGGGCTGACCTGCCGCCGGGTGGCCGTCGAGGTGGCCTGCGCGGACGGCCGGACGGCCTCCCGGCTGTGGCGGCACGAAGGCCGGCTGTCCGCGACGGCGCTGGCCGAGCGGGTCCGCTGGCAGCTCCAGGCCTGGCAGGGCGCGGGCACCTTCACCGGCATCGGCACCGGCACCTTCACCGGCACAGGCGACGGAGACGGGGACGGCAACGGCAACGGGGAAGGTAGGGAGGACACCGGCTTCACCCTGCTCCGGCTCGCCCCCGACGGCCTCTCCCCGGACCAGGGCCGCCAGCTCGCGCTGTGGGGCCAGGCCGTCGCGGACGACCGGGTGGAGCGGGCGGTCGCCCGGGTGCAGGCGGTGCTCGGCCACGCCGGGCTGCGCCGGATCGAGCCGGCCGGCGGGCGCGGCCCGGGCGAGCAGGCGGTGAAGGTGCCGTGGGGCGAGCCGTACGAGGCGGCGGTGCCGGCCGACGCGCCGTGGCCGGGGCGGCTGCCGGAGGTGTGGCCCGCCGTGGTGCTGCGGGAGCCGGCGCCGGTGCGGGTGCTGGACGGGGCCGGGCGGCCGGTCACGGTGGACGGCCGGGCGGGGGTGTCGGCCCGGCCGGCCCTGGTCGTGGTCCGGGGTCGGGAGGAGCGGGTGGACGGCTGGACCGGGCCCTGGCCGGCGGTCGAGTACTGGTGGGACCAGTCGCTGGCCCGGCGCCGGGCACGGTTCCAGGTCGTGGTGGAGGGCGGCCGGGCGCTGCTGCTCACCGTGGAGGGGGGTGCCTGGTACCTGGAGGCCGGCTACGACTAGCGGCCCCGGCACCCGAACGGAGCAGGCCCGCAAGGGCAGGGCCGAAGGGAGCGGGCCGAGAAGGCCGAGGAGGCGAGCAGGGGGGAGCAGGACGAGCACGAGAACGAGAACGACGAAGGCAACCCCCGATGGGCTTCACCAGCCACCCCACGCTCCCCTGGAGCGAACTGCACCGCCGGCTGACCGGCGCGGCGCCGGACCGTACGGTCGTCCCGCTGCGCCGCCCCGCCCCGGCTCCCGAACGCGCCGCACCGGAGCAGCCCGCCACCCCCTGGGCCGAACTGCACGTCCACTCCGCCTTCAGCTTCCTGGACGGCGCCAGCGACCCGGAGGACCTGGTCGCCGAGGCGGTCCGGCTCGGCGTGGAGACCCTCGCGATCACCGACCACGACGGCCTGTACGCCGCCGTCCGGCTCGCCGAGGCGGCCCGGGGCACGGGCCTGGCCACCGTGTTCGGTGCCGAGCTAACGATCCGCGACGGCGGGACGGAGGAGCACCTGCTGGTCCTCGCCCGCGACCCGGCCGGCTACCGCCGCCTCTCCGCCGCGATCGCCGCCGCCCAGCTGGTCGGCGGCGCCAAGGGCAACCCGGTGTACGACCTCGGGGCGCTCGCCGGGGCGCACGACGGCCACTGGGCGGTGCTCACCGGCTGCCGCCTCGGCCGGGTCCCCGCCGCGCTCGCGGGGAGGAACGGCCCGGACCAGGGCGAGGCCGAGCGCAGGCTCCGCACCCTCGCCGAGGCGTTCGGCCCGGAGAACGTCCACGTCGAGCTGATCGACCAGTGGCTGCCCGGCGACGACCGGCGCAACGACGCCCTCGCCGCCCTCGCGGCGAAGGCGCGGCTCCCCGTCGTCGCCTCCACCAACGCCCACCACGCCGGCCCCGCCCAGGGCCGCCTCGCGCAGAGCCTCGCCGCCCTGCACGAGCGCCGCACCCTCCAGGACGCGGTCGGCTGGACCAGCGCGGCCGGCACCGCGCACCTGCGTTCGGGCCGCGAGATGGCCGGCCGGCTGGCCCGCTTCCCCGGGGTGCAGCGGGCCACCGTCGAACTCGGCCGGGCCTGCGCCTTCGACTTCGCCCGGCTGGACCCGGAGCTGCCCGGCTTCCCCGTCCCCGCGGGCGGGACCGAGATCGGCCACCTGCGCGCCCTGGTCGCGGCCGGCGGCCCAGCCCGCTTCGGCTCCGGCAACGCGGCCGCCCGCCGTCAGCTCGCCAAGGAGCTGGACGTGATCGAGGACCTCGACCTGGCCGGCTACTTCCTGATCGTGCACGACATCGTGGACTTCTGCCGGAGCCGGGACATCTGGTGCCAGGGCCGCGGCTCGGCCGCCAACTCGGCGGTCTGCTACGCCCTCGGGATCACCGCCGTCGACCCGGTCCACTACAAGCTGCTGTTCGAACGCTTCCTCTCCACCGCCCGGGACGGGCCGCCCGACATCGACCTGGACATCGAGAACCGCCGCCGCGAGGAGGTCATCCAGTACGTCTACGGCCGCTACGGGCGCGAGCACGCCGCCCAGGTCGCCAACGTGATCACCTACCGGCCCCGGCTGGCGATCCGCGACGCCGCCCGGGTGCTCGGCTACCCGCAGGGGCAGGTGGACGCGTTCAGCCGGCAGACCGACTTCCGCTCCGCCCCCGGCGCGGACGCCGTCATCCCCGCCGACGTGCTCCGACTCGCCGCCCAGCTCCACGGCCTGCCCCGCCACCTGGGCATCCACTCGGGCGGCATGGTGCTCACCAAGGAGCCGATCGGCGAGATCTGCCCCACCGAGTGGGCCCGGATGCCCGGGCGCTCCGTGCTCCAGTGGGACAAGGAGTCCACCGCCGGCGCCGGGCTGGTGAAGATCGACCTGCTCGGCCTGGGCATGCTCGCCGCCCTGCACGACGCCTGCGACCTGGTCGCGGAGCACCACGGCCTGCGCTACGACCTGGCCACCATCCCGGACGACGACAAGGGCGTGTACGCGATGCTGCGCCGGGCGGACACCGTCGGGGTGTTCCAGGTCGAGTCCCGGGCCCAGATGGCGACCCTGCCCCGGCTCAAGCCGGACCACTTCTACGACCTGGTGGTCGAGGTGGCGCTGATCCGCCCCGGCCCGATCCAGGGCGGCTCCGTCCACCCGTACCTGCGCCGCCGGGCCGGGGCGGAGCCGCCCGGCTGCCCGCACCCGCTGATGGAGAACGCCCTCGGCAAGACCCTCGGGGTGCCGCTGTTCCAGGAGCAGATGATGCAACTCGCCATCGACTGCGCCGGGTTCACCCCGGAGGAGGCCGACCGGCTGCGCCAGGCGATGGGCGCCAAGCGTTCGCACGAGCGGGTCGCCCGGCTGCGCGAGCGGCTGCTCACCGGGATGGCCGAGCGCGGCATCCCGGCCGAGGTGGCCGAGGACGTCTACGGCAAGATCGAGGCCTTCTCCAACTACGGCTTCCCGGAGAGCCACGCGATCAGCTTCGCCTACCTGGTGTACGCCAGCGCCTGGTTGAAGCACCACTTCCCGGCGGCCTTCACCTGCGCCCTGCTGGCCAACCAGCCGATGGGCTTCTACTCGCCGCTCAGCCTGGTCGCGGACGTCCGGCGGCACGGCGTGCGGGTGCGCGGGGTGGACGTCAACGCCAGCGGGGCGCGGCCCACCCTGGAGCCGTACCGGGGGCCGACCCCGAAACCGCCGCTGACCGCCGGGCGCCCGCAGCCGGCGATCCGGCTCGGCCTGGAGACGGTGCGCGGCATCGGCACCCCGCAGGCCGAGGCGATCGTGGCCGGGCAGCCGTACGCCGACCTGGAGGACTTCGCCCGCCGCACCGGCCTGCCCGGTCCCGCCCTGGAGGCGCTGGCGACGGCGGGGGCCTTCGACTGCTTCGAACTGACGAGGCGTCAGGCACTGTGGGCGGCGGGGGCGTTCGCCGGGATCTCGGACGGCCTGATCCCCGGCACCACCCCCGGGACCGAGGCGCCGGAGCTGCCCGGCATGAGCCCGGTCGAGGAGACCATCGCCGACCTGTGGGCCACCGGCACCTCCGCCACCAGCCACCCGCTCCAGCACCTGCGCGCCCACCTGGACCGCGGCGGCGCGCTCAGCGCCGCCCAACTCCCGGATGTGCCACCGGGAACGGAGGTGGTGGTCGGCGGCCTGGTCACCCACCGGCAGCGGCCGCCGACGGCCGGCGGGGTGCTCTTCCTCAGTCTGGAGGACGAGACCGGGCTGATCAACGTGATCTGCAACCGTCCGGTCTGGGAGTCCCAGCGCCGCACCGCCCTGGACCGGGCCGGGCTGCTGGTGCACGGCCGCGTCGAGCGCGACCGGGGTGCGACCAACCTGGTCGCCACCCGGCTCACCCCGCTCCGGATCGGCCTCTGAGCGGGGCGGGCCGGCGTGTGCCTGTGAGGCGGCGCGCGTCGAAGCGTCGGGGTGCGGCTAGAAGGCGGGCTGGTCGCCGAGGTCGAAGATCCGCAGGTCGGTGAGGCGGACGGTGTACCAGACGTCCTGGCTGCCCCCGCCGCTCCAGAACTCGGTCAGCCGGACGGAGGCGTAGCCCTCCTCCTCCTTGACCTGCTGGGCCGACCAGCTCGCCGGGACGTTCTGCGCGCGGAACACCGGATCGGCGTCGTTCCGCATCGCCCACTGGTCCAGCCGGTAGTTCAGGTACGGGGAGAGGTACTGCTCGCGGACCTGTCGCGGGCTCTCGGTGCCGCCCCCGCCCTCCACGGCGTCGCGGTACGCCGCCAGGAAGGTGAGCACCTGCTGGGCGGCCGGGGTGGCCGCCCGGACCTGGGCCCCGGTGACCACGGGGGCGGGCGCCGCGACGGCGGCCTGGGCGGGGGCGGCGGCCAGGCCGCCGACGGCGAGCAGGGCGGCGGTGAAGGACAGTGCGGTGCGCATGGCACGTGTACGGATCATGCGGGCATTCCACCACCCCGGAAGGCTCCGGCCCATCGCCGGAAGGAGTGGTGTACCCGTACTGCCCAACAGATGTGACGATACGTCAGGCGGCGGGGTAGCCGATCTCCGCGAGGTCGACGGCGAGCTCCTCCTCGTCGATGTCCGGGTTGAGCGCCGCCAGCACGGCCGGGGTGAGCGGGCGCAGCGCCAGGACGTGCTCGATCGCGGCGAGGTCCAGCTCGTGCTCCGGCTCGAAGTACTCCGTGGCCCAGGCCCGGTACCCGGCGGCCGAGCCGTCCAGCAGCAGGTCGAAGAGGCCCTCCGCGCCCCGCTCGGCGGCCGCGCCCCGCCAGGCGCCGTCCTCGTGGGCGCGCCAGAAGCAGCGGGTGACCGTCGGCCCGTCCTCGTCCCCGAAGGCGGGCTCCTCGGCGAAGCGGCGGAACTCCTCGGGCACGGCCGCGAGCAGCTCCGGGGCGTTGGGCGCCTCGTGGTCGAAGCCGCGCCCGTAGGCGCCGACGGGGGAGAAGACCAGGCACCAGTCGTCGCCCTCGCCGTCGCGCATCGAGGCCAACTCCTCGCCCTCGTCCCAGGAGGCGTCGAAGGAGTGGTACCGCGCCTCCCAGTCGTCGGGGCTGAGGATCGCGTCGAGCGTGGCGAGGGCGCGGCAGCGGTCGCGCAGGTCGGGGATGGCGGGCAGTCGGTTGAGCAGGTCGTCCATGGGCGCCATTCAACCAACCCCGGCGGGCCGCCCGCGCCCCGGGCCGCCGCGCCTTGCCTGGTGCGCCGCCCTACGCCCCGGGCTGCCGCCCCTTGCCCGGCGCCCCGGCGAAGACCTGGGCGATCGGGAGCCAGGCGGTGGCGACGGGCCCGGTGGCGGTGAGGGCGAGGTCGTCCCGGTGTCGGCGCTGGGTCACCAGCAGGCAGAAGTCCAGGGCGGGGCCGGCCACCACGTCCTGCGCCCCGGCCGGGCCGATGGGCCAGGACCCGCCGTCGGGCGCGGTCAGGTCGAGCCGTACCGGGCGCTCGGGCACGGCCAGTCCGTGCAGGGTGAAGGCGAAGCCCAGGGTGCGCAGCCCCAGGTGGGCGATGTGCCGCAGCCGGTCGGTGGGCTCGCGGGTGGCGCCGAGCGCGTCCGCGACGTCCTGGCCGTGCGCCCAGGTCTCCATCAGTCGGGCGGTCGCCATCGAGGCGGGCTTCATCGGCGGGCCGAACCAGGGCAGCCGGGCGTCGGCCGGAGCGGCGCCGAGCGCGGCCAGCACCTCCGCCCGCCCGGCCCGCCAGCGGGCGAGGAGCGCCGCGGGCCCGGCGGACAGTCCGGCGCGGGCGCCGTCCTCGACCGGGTCGGCGCCGGCCGCCAGCAGCTCGGTGAAGTGCCCGCCGAGCGACGCGCCGAAGCCCTCCGGGTCGCGCGCGGCCAGGGCCGTCCAGTCGTCGGTCCAGGCCAGGTGGGCGATCTGGTGCGCCACCGTCCAGCCCTCGGCGGGGGTCGGGCGGGCCCACTCCTCGGCCGGCAGCCCGGCGACCAGGTCGTCCAGCACCGCGCTCTCGGCCCGCAGGTCCGCCAGCAGGCCGCCCAGCACGTCGCCCGGCGCGTTCGGCTCGGTCATCGGCTCCCTTTCCGGTCACGGCAGTTGCTACCCGCCGGTAGCGTACGGCCGGACACTACTCCCGGCCCGGCGGCGGCGTCCGCCACTCCACGAAACACGCACGTCAGGACTCTCGCCACCGGCCGCACCGCGTGTGACAATTCCGCGATGACCAGGGCTGCGGACCC
The DNA here is from genome assembly GCF_042885595.1 of Kitasatospora sp. NPDC058046. Lineage (NCBI taxonomy): Bacteria > Bacillati > Actinomycetota > Actinomycetes > Kitasatosporales > Streptomycetaceae > Kitasatospora > Kitasatospora sp. NPDC058046. The sequence continues at coordinate 89,744 of NZ_JBHVRS010000020.1, read as the reverse complement.
CCATCCTGCGCACCCCGTCGCCGACGCCGCGCGACCCGAGGACCCCGAACTCGCCGCGCGCGCCGCCGAGCTGGTGCGGGACGCCGTGCTCGGCGACCTCGCCCGCCGGGTGGTGGCCGAGTGCGGCGCCGACGTCGGCCTGGTCGGCGTGCCCGAGCCGCTGCCCGGCAGCCGTCCCGGCAGCGAGGGCATGGTGCTGCGGCACTGGGCCGGTACCCGGGCCGACCTGCTGCACGACGTGCCCGTCCCGGCCGGACTCGGCCTCGGCGGCCGGGCGCTCGCCGAACGCGCGCCCAGCTGGGTGCCCGACTACCGTGCGGCGACGACCATTTCGCACCACTACGACGCGGCCGTGGCCGCCGAGGACCTGTACGCGATGCTCACCGTCCCGCTGATGGACGGCGACACCGTGCACGGCGTGGTGTACGCCTCGCTGCGCGCCGTCGTCCCGTTCGGGGACGTGCGGATCTCCGCGGTCGGCACCCTGGCGAAGGCGGCGACCCGGGCACTGGCCGGGGCCGCCGCCTGGAGCCGCGAACGGCCCGGCGGAAAGCCCTGTGGGCAGCCTTGCGGAAAGCCCTTCGACAAGCCCCGGACGGTCGCCCCCGTACCGCCGTTGACCCCGCGCGAGCACGAGGTGCTGCGCTGGGCGGCGACCGGCCGGACCAACCCGGAGATCGCCGCCCGACTGGGCCTGACCTGCAACACGGTGACGGGCTACCTCAAGTCCGCGATGCACAAGCTCGGCGTCCGCAACCGGACCGAACTCGCCCTCGCGGCGCGGGAGTCGGGGCTCGTCGGGTGACGGGCCCCCGGCGCGGCCTCAGTTGACCCGGCGCTCCCGCCCGGTCCAGTACGGCTCGCGCAGCCGGAACTTCTGCAGCTTCCCGGTGGCGGTGCGCGGCAGGGCGTCCCGGAACTCCACCGTGGTGGGCGACTTGTAGCCGGCCAGCCGCTGCTTGCAGTGCGCGATCAACTCGGCCTCGGTGACGGCCTCGTGGCCCTCCCGGAGCACCACCAGCGCCTTCACCGTCTCGCCCCACTTCTCGTGCGGCACCCCGATCACCGCCGTCTCGGCGACCGCCGGGTGGTCGTACAGGCAGTCCTCCACCTCGATCGAGGAGACGTTCTCCCCGCCGCTGATGATGACGTCCTTCTTGCGGTCGGAGATGGTCAGCAGGCCGTCCGTGAGGGTGCCGCCGTCGCCGGTGTGGAACCAGCCGTCCCGCAGCGCCTCGGCCGAGGCCTCCGGCTGCTGCCAGTAGCCGTCCAGCACGGTGTTGGAGCGCACCAGCACCTCGCCGGACGCGTCCACCCGCAGCCGGGTGCCGAGCGCGGGGGAGCCGGCCTGCACCAGCTTCTCGGCCCGCTCGGCGGCCGGCAGCGCGTCCCACTCGGCCCGCGAGCGGTTGACCGTGACCACCGGGGAGGTCTCGGTCAGACCGTAGAGCTGCATGAACTCCCAGCCCAGCTGCTCCTCGACCTGCTGGATCACCGAGGTCGGCGGCGGGGCGCCGGCCACCACCAGCCGCACCCGGTCCCGGCCGGGCACCGGGCCGTCCCAGTCGGCGGCCGCGTCCAGCACCATCTGGACCACGGCGGGCGCGCCGGACAGGAAGGTCACCCCGTGCCGCTCGACCCGGCGCAGGATCTCCGCGCCGTCCACCTTGCGCAGCACGATGTGCCGGGCGCCCAGGCCGGTGAGCGAGAACGGCAGGCCCCAGCCGTTGGCGTGGAACATCGGCAGGGTGTGCAGGTAGACGTCCCGGTCGCCGGCCCCGTAGTGCAGGGCCATCAGTGTCGCGTTCAGCCAGACGTTGCGGTGGGTGAGCTGAACGCCCTTGGGGCGGGCGGTGGTTCCGCTGGTGTAGTTGATGGTGGCGGTGTCGTTCTCGTCCACCGCGTACCGCCGCGGGGTGGCGTCGGTGTCGTACAGCACGGCGTCGCTGTCCGCGCCCAGCACGAACTTGTGCTTGGCCACCACCCCGTCCAGGGCGTCGGCGACCTCGGGGTCGACCAGCAGCACGGAGGCGCCGCTCTGCTCGACGATGTACGAGACCTCCTCGGCCTTCAGCCGGAAGTTCACCGGCACCAGCACCCGGCCGTACCCGCTCACCCCGAAGAAGGAGGTCAGCAGCCGGGCCGAGTTGTGCGAGACGATCGCGACCCGCTCGCCCGGCCCGACACCGAGCCGGTCCAGCCCGGCGGCCTGGGCCCGGGCCAGTTCGGCGACCCGGCGGTAGCTCAGCTCGCCCCAGGATTCGGCGGGCTGCACGGGCTCGTCGACGATGCCGACCCGGTCGCCGTAGACCAGCTCGGCCCGGTCGAGGAAGTCCATCACGGAGAGTGGAATCTGCATGGGGCCACTGTCCTCCCCCACCCGCCCCCTGCACACCCCCGATCGGGGGTGTCACCCGTCCGCGCCCACCCCGTCCGCCACCACCCCGGCCGCCGCCAGCGCCGCCGCCAGCCGGTCCCGGGCCTCCGTCTGGGCGGCGATCCGGCGCTCCAGCACCGCCAGCCGCCGCCGGGCGATCCCCAGCACCTGCTCGGACGGCCGGACCGCCAGCACGTCCCCGTCCAGGCAGCCCAGCAGCGGGCGGACGTCCTCCAGGGTGAGCCCGGCGGCCACCAGCGCACGGATGTTGCGCACCCGGACGACCGCCGGCTCGCCGTACTCGCGGTAGCCGTTCGGCGCGCGCTCGGAGTCGATCAACCCGGCCTGCTCGTAGTGCCGCAGAGCGCGCGCGGTACTGCCGGTCCGGGCCGCCAGCTCGCCGATCCGCACCGCCACCCGTCCCCTCCCGGTCAGCCCACCAGCGCGCCGCCGTCCACCGGCAACACTACGCCGGTCACGAACGAGGCCTGCGGCGAGGCGAGTCGGGTGATCGCCCAGGCGACCTCCTCGGGGCGGCCGATCCGGCCCAGCGGGGTGTGCTCGATCTGCCACGTCCGGATCGCCGCCCGCTGCTCGGGGCCGTACCCGGAGTGGTCGCCGATCGGGGTGTCGATCGCCCCGGGCGCCACCGCCACCACCCGGATCCCGCGCGGCGCCAGCTCCACCGCCCAGCTGCGGGTGACCGTCTCCAGCGCCGCCTTGGTCGCCGCGTACACCGAGTTGCTCGGCCAGCCGCGCTGCCCGACGGCGGTGCTGACGTTGACCACCACGCCCCGGCTCCCGCTCAGCGCCGGCACCGCGGCCTGGCCGAGCAGCACCGGGGCGACCAGGTTGGTCGCCAGCAGCGCCTCGACGCCCGCGCGGTCGAAGCCGCCGATCCCCTGCCCGCTCCGTACGATCGCCGCGTTGTTGACCAGCACGTCCAGCCGCCCGAACCGCTCCAGTGCCGCCCGGACGATCTCCTCCGGTGCCCCGGGCCCGGTCACGTCCGCGGCCAGCGGCTCGATCAGTGCCGGGTACGCGGCGGCCGTCGCGGCCAGCGGCTCCGGTCGCCGCCCCACCGCCAGCACCCGCGCCCCCTCGGCGGCGAAGGCCAGCGCCGTCTCCCGCCCGATCCCCGTCCCGGCCCCCGTGACCACCACGACCCGGCTCCGCGTCCCGCTCTCGTCGTCCATGGGCCCACCCTCCGACCCTGCCGCCAGCGTCAGGGTCAAGCGGGAACGGCGGAGCCGTCGGGTCGGTCCGCCAGGACGCCGCGCACCCGGGCCCACCCCGCCCGCCACCCGGGCCCGGGCGGGGGAGCCCGGGCCTCCGCCCGCCGAGCCCGGCGCGAACAGCGGGCCCGGGGCCGCGCCGACCGGGCCCTCCGGCTGCTAGGAAGGTCGCAACGTACGGTTCACCCACGGGGAGCACAGCCATGAACGACCAACGGCCCGGCACGCTCTACGAGGCCGTCGGCGGCATCGACGTCCTGCGCCGGCTCAGCCGGACCTTCTACCGGGGCGCCCTCGCCGACCCCCTGCTCGCGCCGGTCTTCGCCGACTTCACCCCCACCCACATCGAGCACGTCGCGGTCTGGCTGGCCGAGGTGTTCGGCGGCCCGACCGGCTACACCGACCGACTGGGCGGCCACCAGGCGCTGCTCCGCGCCCACCTGGGCCTGGCCGTCACCGAGGAGCAGCGGCTGCGCTGGATGGAGCTGATGGCCGAGGCCGTCCGCGCGGAGCTGCCCGGGGACGAACTGCTGCGCCGCCGGGTGCTGGAGTACTTCGACTGGGGCACCAGGATCGCCGAGGACGTCTCCGGCTCCCCGGCCGGCACCGACCTCGGCGATCCCGGCCCGACCCCGCGCTGGGGCTGGGAGGGCCTCAAGTGACCGCCGCCCTGAGGGCCGACGGCCTGCTGCTGCGCCCCTTCGAGGACGCCGACGCGCCGGCCCTGATCGAGGCCTACCGGGACGCGACCCTGCGCCGCTTCACCCGGACCCCGGTCGGCGACGCCGAGGAGGCCGCGCACTGGCTGCGCCTTCAGGAGGAGGGCCGGGCGGCGGGCACCCGGTACAGCTTCGCCGTCCTGGACGGCGCCGAGCTCGTCGCCAACGTCGCCCTCAAGTACCCCACTCCCGGCGGGGAGACGGCCGAGGTGGGGTACTGGACGGCGGCCCCGGCCCGCGGCCGGGGGGTGGCCCCGCGCGCGGTGGAGGCCCTCACCGCCTGGGCCTTCGCCACCTTCGCCGAGGGCGGCCTGCGCCGGATCGACCTGCTGCACCAGGTGGACAACCCCGCCTCCTGCCGGGTCGCGGAGAAGGCCGGCTACCCGTTCGTGGAACTGCTCCCGCCCTTCCCGCCCTTTCCGCTGGACGGCCACCGGCACTCCCGCAAATGGCTGGACGAACCCGAACCGCGCAGGTCAGAGTAGGCGGATGGCATCTCTGGTACGACATGTGACGATCGATTGCGGCGACGCGCACGCCCTGGCCTCCTTCTGGGCGCAGGCGCTGGACGGCACCCTGGGCGAGGACGACAACCCGTGCGACGAGGAGGCGGTGGTGAACTCCGCCGGCGCCTCGCTGCTCTTCATCCGGGTGCCCGAGGGCAAGGCGGCGAAGAACCGGGTCCACCTCGACCTCCAGCCGCAGGACCGCAGCCGGGACGAGGAGGTGGAGCGCCTGGTCGCCCTCGGGGCGACCGTGCTGGCGGACCACCGCCTCCCGGACGGCAAGGGCTGGGTCACCCTCGGGGACCCGGAGGGCAACGAGTTCTGCATCGAGCGCAGCCAGGCCGAGCGGATCGCCACCGGGAGCGCCTGACCGGTCGGATCAGTCCGGCCACTCGCCCATGGCCGCCCGCCAGGTCCACGAGGACTTGCGCGGGCGGCCGTTCAGTTCCCCGCGCCCGGTGCACCAGAGCAGGACCTCCGCCGGGTGGGCATCCGGCTCCCGCGGTGCGTGCGGGAAGAGCCGGTCGAGCGCGAAGCGGCACGGTTCGGCGGGCGGCTGCCAGGGCAGGCCGAGGCCGCGGGTGATGTCGTGGGTGTGCAGCAGGGTCTCGGCGACGCCCATCGCGGCGAAGCCGAGCGGGTCGCAGGGCCCGTGGTGGTAGGCGCGCAGCTCGGGCGGGGCGGCGTCCAGGGCGGTGGCGAGGAGGTGCCCGGCGGCGGTGACCACGGTGAGCACCTGGGCCGGGTCGGCCTCGGGCCGGACGGTGAGGTCCAGCGGCAGGTAGCGGTCGCGGGGGCGGGCGGCGAGCTGGCCGGCGTAGGCGAGCAGGTCGTGGGCGATGTGGGCGGCGGTGTCGCGGCAGCTCCACTCCAGGAGCCCGGCGGGGGCGTCCCAGTCGCGGTTCCCGGTGTGCGGGGCGAGGACGGCCAGGGCGGCGTCCAGGGCGGTTCGTACGGCGTCGCCGTTGGCGGTTGGTACGGCGTCGCCATTGCGCATGACCACTCCTTCGACGGGGCGTCCGGGGTGTCCGGGGCGTCCGGGGCGTCACACGATAGGCCCAGTGCCCCGGCTCGCGCCGGGAGTTCGTCCGATAATCGGTCCTGTCCGGCGCGTCCGGCGTCCGGCGCCCTGCGATCCAGCGTCCCGCGGTCCGACGCCGCCCCACCCGCGAGTACCCAGGCAGGTACCCATGGCCAGAATCGCCGTGATCGGCGCCGGCGGCACCATCGGCAGCGCGGTCGTCAGGGAGGCGGCGGCGCGCGGGCACGAGGTCACCGCGGTGGTCCGGGACCTGGACCGCTACCGGGGCGCGGCCGCCGCCGTGGAGCGCGCGGACGTGCTGGACCCGGCGGACGTGGCCCGGGTCGCGGCCGGCCGGGACGTCCTGGTGAGCGCCGTCGGCGGCGGCGACGGCCCGGGCCACCAGGCGCTGGTCGAGCCCGCCGCCCGCTCCCTGGTCGAAGGCCTGCGCACGCTGGGCGGCGCGGCCCCCAGGCTGATCGCGGTCGGCGGGGCGGGCAACCTGGAGACCGCGCCGGGCGTGCGGGTCTGGGACGCCCCGGGCTTGCCGGAGCCGCTCCTCCAGATCATGCACGCCCACGGCGCGGCGCTGGACTACTACCGGACGGTCTCCGACCTGCGCTGGACGGTGCTCAGCCCGGCCGCCGAGATCGGCCCGGGGGAGCGGACCGGCCGCTACCGCACCGGCCTGGACCAGCTGCTCACCGATGCCGAGGGGCGGAGCCGGATCTCGGTGGCGGACTACGCGGTCGCGCTGGTGGACGAGATCGAGCAGCCCGAGCACATCGGCGAGCGGTTCACCTGCTGCTCCCTGTGAGGGGCTGTGAGGCGTCCGGTGGGTGGGGTGCTCGAAGGGGAGGGGTTCACCCCAGCTGGATCGAGCGCTTGGCCAGGCCCATCCAGAACCCGTCGATGACGCTGCGCTGGCTGTCCAGGTCGGCCTCGCCGGCGCCGAGGGTGACGAACAGCGGGGCGAAGTGCTCGGTGCGCGGGTGGGCCAGGCGTCCGGCCGGGGCCTTGTGCTCGAAGTCGAGCAGCGCGTCGAGGTCGTGGGCCTCCAGGGCGCGCCGGCCCCAGTCGTCGAACTCGGCCATCACCGAGGTGATCCGGCCGTCGTTGCTGAGCGCCCGCAGGTTGTGGGTGAAGAAGCCGCTGCCGACGATCAGCACGCCCTCGTCGCGCAGCGGGGCGAGCCTGCGGCCGATCTCCATCAGCCGCTGCGGGTCGAGGGTGGGCAGCGAGACCTGGAGCACCGGGATGTCGGCGTCCGGGTACATCTCCACCAGCGGGACGTACGCGCCGTGGTCGAGCCCGCGGTCGGGGATGTCCTGGACGGGCGTGCCGGGGGCGCGCAGCAGCTTGCGCACGCGCTCGGCGAGGTCCGGCGCGCCGGGGGCGGCGTACCGGACCCGGTAGTAGTGCTCGGGGAAGCCCCAGAAGTCGTAGACCAGCGGGACGGTGGTGACGGCGCCGAGGGCGAGCGGGGCCTCCTCCCAGTGGGCGGAGACCATCAGGACGGCCTTGGGCCGGGGCAGGTCGGCGGACCAGGCGGCCAGCTCGCCCGGCCAGACCGGGTCGTCGGCCAGCGGCGGCGCGCCGTGCGACAGGTACAGGGCGGGCATGCGCTCAGGGGCCGCGGTGCTCATGGCGTCCTCCTCGGGGCCGTTCGACCGGCAGGTAGTCCGACAGGTAGTTCAAATTTGAACCTTTACGGAACCGACGGTACACCTTCGTTCGAATTTGAACAACAGGAGTAGGCTTCACCCCATGTCCACACTGAACGAACCCCGCTGGCTGGACCCGGACGAGGCGGCCGCCTGGCGGGGCTTCGTCGTCGCGAGCAACCTGCTGAACCGGCGGCTGGAACGCCAGCTCAAGGACGACTCCGGACTCTCCCACCAGCAGTACGAGATCCTGGTGCACCTGTCCGCCGCCCCCGGCGACTCGCTGCGGATGACCGAGCTCGCCGACAAGCTGGTCACCTCCAAGAGCGGCCTGACCTACCAGGTCACCCAGCTGGAGCGGGCCGGCCTGGTCGCCCGCCGCTCCTGCCCCAGCGACGTGCGCGGCGTCATCGCCGAACTCACCGACCAGGGCCGCGAGGCGCTGCGCCAGGCTGCGCCCGGGCACGTCGCCCTGGTGCGCGAGCTGCTGATCGACGTGCTCAGCCGCGAGCAGCTCGCGGTGCTCGCCGAGGGGCTCGGCGCCGTCAGCGCCCGGCTGCGCCAGGACGAGACCCCGTAGGACCGGCCCCGCCGACAGCCGCCACCCGGGCTCAGGGCCCGCACCTGCGAGTGGAAGTCCGCCCGGTCCATCGCATCTGCGAATGCTCCGGCCGCTGCTCGGGTACTCCTCCTCCCGGGCCGCGGCGCCGCGGCCCGGGAGGAGGGAGCACCCATGACCCCGGCGAGACCCACCGTCCGACTGCACGGCCACCTCGACCGCCCCGCCGAGCTGACGGTGGCGCAGCTGCGTGCCCTCCCCGCCCGCCGGGTCGAGGTCAGCTTCGACTGCCGGACCGCGGGCGAGCAGCGGCACGGCTACGAGGGCCCGGCGCTGCTGGACGTGCTGCGCGCGGCCCGGCCCCGGATCGACTTCTCCGGCCGCAAGCAGCGGCTGCGCTTCCTGCTCTCGGTGGCCGGCGCGGACGGCCACCGGGCGGTGGTCTCCTGGGCCGAGATCGACCCGGACTTCGGCGGCCAGCAGATCCTGCTCGCCACCAGCATGGACGGTGCCCCGCTGGACGCCGCCGGTCCGCAGCTCGTCGTCCCCGGCGACCACTGCGGCGCCCGCTACGTCAGCGCCGTCACGGCCGTCTGGCTCGGCCCGCTCGGCGACCCGGCGCGCCCCACCGCCTGACGCCCGGGCGCCCGCCTCGCGCGCGTGCGGCCCCGGCCCCGAGGCCGCACGCCGGAAGGGGCCGGACGGCGGGTCGAAAACACTCGCCGGAGCCGGGTTTCCGTGCCAACATGCCCCATATGGGGACGATTCTGCACGGCACCTTGGTCACGCTCCGCCCGGCCACCGGCGAGGACATCCCGGCGCTGGCGGCCATCCGCGGCACGCCCGAGGTGTTCGAGCGCTGGCGTGGCGGTGACGACCTGGCCGACGAGGTCGCCAACGACCTGGAGTCGCCCGGCACCGAGACCTTCGCGATCGACCTCGGCGGCAAGGTGGTCGGCGCCATCCAGTGGTACGCCAACAACGACGACGAGTACCGGCACGCCGGGATGGACCTCTACCTCGACCCGACGGTGCACGGCCTGGGCCTGGGCACCGACGCCGTGCGGACGATGGCCCGGTACCTGGTGCACGACCACCACTACCACCGGCTGGTGATCGACCCGGCCGCGGACAACCTCGCCGCGATCCGCTGCTACACCAAGGTCGGCTTCCGCACCGTCGGCACCATGCGCCAGTACGAGCGCGGGCCGGACGGCACCTGGCACGACAACCTGCTGATGGACCTGCTCGCGGACGAACTGCTCGAAGGCTGAGGCGCCCGTACCGTCCCCGACACCAGCCCCGCGCCGCTGCCCGGCCGGTCCGGGGTCGCCCCCGGCCTCAGCCCCGTGCCGTCCCCTACGGGCAGCCGCAGGAGCGCCGGACCACCAGCTGGGCCGGGAAGGTGCGGGCGCCCTGGGCGCGGCGCTCCGGCCCGCCGAGGACCAGTTCCACCGCGGCCCGGGCCATCTCGTCCTGCGCCGTGGTGACGGTGGTCAGCGCGGGCCCGGCGATCACCGCCTCGGCGATGTCGTCGAAGCCGGCCACCGCGAGGTCCTCCGGCACCCGGATGCCGAGGTCGTCGGCGGCCCGCAGCAGGCCGATCGCTTGGTCGTCCGTCGTGCAGAACACGGCGGACGGCCGGTCGGGACGGGCGAGCAGGGCGAGCGCCTCGGCGTGCGCCCGGACCCGGTCGAACGGCGCCGGGGTGAGCCGTCCCTCGGTGGGCAGCCCGGCCTCCTCCAGCGCGGCGAGCCAGCCGGCCGTCCGCCCGGTGACCGGGTCGTGCGGGCTGAGCGCGAGGGTGCCGCCGAAGCAGTGCACCTCGGCGTGCCCGTGCCCGAGCAGGTGGCGGACCACCTCGCGGGCGCCGCCCTGGTCGTCCGCGACCACGGCGACGCCGCCGGTGCTCTCCGCCCGGTGGTGCAGAAGCACCACCGGGGTGCCGTCGGCCACGTCGAAGCCGGTCAGCCCGGGGGTGGCCGGGTCCTGGGTGACCAGGACCAGACCGTCCACCTGCATCCCGAGGAAAGCGCGGATGTAGTGCGCCTCGCGCTCGTCGGCGTAGTCGGAGTTGCCGATCAGCAGCAGCCGGCCGTGCTCGGCGGCGGCCTGCTCGACGGCGTGCGCGAGCCCGGCGAAGAAGGGCTGGCGGGCGTCCGGGACGACCATCCCGAGCAGGTCGGTCCGCCGCCGGGCCATCGCCTGGGCGACCCGGTTCGGCCGGTAGCCGAGCTCCTCGACCGCCGCGAGCACCCGCGCCCGGGTCGCCGCCGCCACCGGCCGCGGCCCGTCGTTGATCACATAACTCACGACCGCCGTGGACGTCCCCGCCACCCGCGCCACATCGTCCCGTGTCACCCTCGCCATGACCGTTGAGCCTACACAGCCCCTCCGACCAGCGTCTTTGCCGAGTCTCGGGCCCGCCCGATCGGCCCTCTGCGGTTGCGCCGCGGCCGCGGCCGCCCGGAGGGTGGCGGGACAGGCGGCACCCGCAGCCGCCACCGCCGACCGTGGAGCAGGCCGATGAGCAGGCCGATGGGCGCGCCGCCGCACCGGCGGGCCGTCCGGCGCACGCGCCCGGCGGCCCGGCCGCGGGTCCGCGTCCACGCCCGGGCGCGCGGCGCGGGCACCGCTCCCCGGCCGAAGGTCAGGCCCTGGCGCGCGTACGCCGTGGTGGCGGCGATCGTGCTGTCCGTCGTCGCCGGGCTGCTGCTCTACCTCGACGAACGCTCCAGCCGCGGCCGCGTCCAAGTGGTCGGGACGGTGCCCGGCCCGGACTTCCTGGAGGTCGACGTGACGCTCCAGCGGGTGGACGCGGCCGCGCAGACGCTCACCGCGAAGGTCCTGGTCCACCCGCACGGCGCCCTGGAGCAGCCGGACAGCCTGCTGGTCCCGGCCCGGGACGTGGTGCTGGAGACCACCTCGCTGGAGCAGACCGTGCTCAGGTACCCGGCCGGGCAGCAGGTCGCCTCCAGCGCGGTGGCGTTCAGCCTCCTCGACGGCCGGGTCACCGACTACCCCTTCGACCACTACCACGCGCTGATCGGCTTCCAGGCCACCGCCGGCGGGCAGCCCGTCCCGGTGGTGATCGGCGTGGAGGAGGCCGACCCCTTCTTCGTCTTCAAGCAGGCCGAGCAGCAGAGCGAGGGCGGCGCCGTCGTGGTGACCGAGCGGATCAGCCGCTCGCGCAGCACCTTCATCCTGGCCTGGTTCATGATGGCCGCGATGTGGGCGCTGGCGCTGTCCGTGCTGGTGGCGGCCTGGCTGATCGTCCGCCAGCGGCGCGGCATCGTCTGGCCCGCCCTCGGCTGGATGGCGGCCACGCTGTTCGCTCTGGTCGGCATGCGCAACGCCGCGCCCGGCAGCCCGCCGATCGGTTCGCTGCTGGACTACGCGGCGTTCTTCTGGGCGGAGCTGCTGGTCGCGGTCGGCCTGACCATGGTCGTGGTGCGCGGCGCCCGGATCGAGGGCGGGCACCGGGAGTAGCGGGTGCCCGGGCGCACGTGTCCGGCGGCCCGGCCACTCGGCTCAGGGTTCAGGGGTTCGGAGGCTCCGAGGCTCAGGGGTTCAGGCGTCGGGCACGACCACCGTCAGCGAGGTCTCCTGGAGCCGGAAGCCCAGCGACTCGTAGACCCGGCGGGCCGGGTTGCCCTCGGACACCACCAGCGTCACGTCCGCGAGCCCGCGCTCGGCGGCGTCCCCGACGGCGCGGCGCAGCAGGTCGGCGCCGAGGCCGCGGTAGCCGCGCTCCGGGTGGCGGAAGACGTCGCCGATCCAGGGCAGGCCGTCGCGGTCGGTGAGGATCAGCCCGGCGACCACGCGGTCCTCGGCGTCCACGGCGAGCAGGCTGGACGGCAGCACCGGGCCGATGACCTCGCCCTCCAGCAGCGGGGTGATCCGCTCGGCCACCACCCGGGCGTCCTCACCCGGGTAGAAGTCGACGTGGTCGGGGGCGAAGGCGGCCCGCCAGGCCTCGTACAGCTCCTCGGGCGCGCGGTCGCAGGGCACCGCCCGCAGGCCCTCGCGCAGCGGCGTCCCGGCCCAGTCGGCGGGCGGGGGGTCGGCGCGCAGGTCGCGGCGGAAGGTGTGGGCGTGCCGCAGCACCCGCGCGCCGTGCGCCACCAGCTCCTGCCCGAGCCCGGGCGGGCCGGAGACCACCCAGCCGGGCAGCTCGGCCCGGACGAACGCGGCGGCGTCCACCGACTCGTCCAGGACCTCCAGCAGGTCGGCCCAGGGCCGGCCCTCCCGCTCGTCCAGCAGGTAGCGCAGCACCGGCTCGCCGTCGGTACCCCGCCTGACCACCCAGTCCTCGGCCATGGCCCACCCCACAATCGCGTGATCGTTCGTCGGCGGCCATGTTCACCGAGGCCCCGCCGTCCGGCAACCGGTTATTTCCGGCCACCACCGCGTCGGGCCGGCACCGCATCGGGCAGCCACCGGGTCAGGCCACCACCGCGGCCCGGACGCAGAGCACGTCCGGCAGGTGGGAGACCAGCAGGGACCAGCTCTCGCCCTCGTCCCGGCTGCCGTACACGTCGCCGGTCCGGTTGCCGAAGTAGATCCCGGCCGGGTCGGCGTCGTCGGTGCGCAGGGCGTCGCGCAGCACGATGCCGTAGTGGTCCTCGCCGGGCAGGCCGTGGGCGAGCTGCTGCCAGCTGGTGCCGGCGTCGGTGGTGCGGAAGACCCGGCAGCGGCGGCCGGGCGGGATGCGGTCGTCCGAGCCGCCGAGCGGGAAGACGTAGGCGGTGTCGGCCCGGCGGGGGTGGGCGGCCACGGCGAAGCCGAACTCGGCGGGCAGGCCGTCCACGATCGAGCGCCAGCTCGCGCCCCAGTCGTCGCTGCGGTAGACGCCGCCGTGGTTCTGGAGGTAGAGCCGGTCCGGGTGGACCGGGTCCGGGGCGATCTTGTGCACGCACTGGCCGAACTCCGGGTACTGGCTCTCCTCCGGGAGGAACTCGGCGCGCAGGCCGGTGTTGGAGGGCTGCCAGCTGTCGCCGCCGTCCTTGCTGCGGTAGACGCCGCCGCTGGAGACGGCGACCAGCAGCCGCTGCGGGTCGCGCGGGTCGGTCAGGATCGTGTGCAGGCCCTGGCCGCCGTAGCCGGCGCCCCACTGCGGCCGCTGCGGGTGGTTCCAGAGCGCCTCGACCAGCGCGAAGGTCTCGCCGCCGTCGGTGGAGCGGAACAGCGCGGCGGGCTCGGTGCCCGCGTAGACGACGCCGGGGGCCTCCGCCCCGGCTGGCTGGAGCTGCCAGACCCGGGTGAGCGAGGCGCCGGTGGACTCCGGGAAGCGGATGGCCGGCCGCGGGGGCTCGTACCAGCTCGCGCCGAGGTCGTCGGAGCGCCAGATCGACGGCCCCCAGTGGCTGCTGTCGGCGCCGGCCAGCACTCTGGTCCGGCCGTCGCGGCGGTCGACGGAGACGGAGTAGATCGCGTTCATCGGGAAGTGCGGCCCGCTGAACTCCCACGTCAGCCGGTCGCGGCTGCGGCCGAGAAAGAGGCCCTTCTCGGTTCCGACGGCCAACAGCACCTCGGTCATGTCTCACACCACCTGGTCACGAGCAACGGCCCCCCGGGACGGCCCCCGAGTGCCAGTGTCCCGCCGTCCACCGGTGGTCACATCTCGCCGCGCCGACCGCCCGGGGGCCGTCCGTGCCGGGGGTGCCGCTACCCCCGGCAGTCCTCCAGCAGCCGCAGCCAGACCTCGCTGATCGTCGGGTACGAGGGCACCGCGTGCCAGAGCCGGTCGATCGGCACCTCGCCGACCACCGCGACGGTCGCCGAGTGCAGCAGTTCGGCGACCCCGGGGCCGACCAGGCAGGCGCCGACGATCACCTGCCGGTCCAGGTCGAAGACCACCCGGGCCCGGCCGCGGTAGCCGTCGGCGTACAGCGAGGCCCCGGCGACGGAGCCGATCTCGTGGTCGACGGTCCGCACCCGCAGTCCGGCGGCCTCGGCGGCGGCCCGGGTCAGGCCGACAGCGGCGACCTCGGGCTGGGTGAACACCACCTGGGGCGCGCCCGCGAGGTCGGCGGACGCGGAGTGCGCGCCCCAGCGCGAGGTGTCCAGCGGGCGCCCCTCGGCGCGGGCGGCGATCGCCGCGCCGGTGATCCGGGCCTGGTACTTGCCCTGGTGGGTGAGCAGCGCCCGGTGGTTGACGTCCCCGACGGCGTAGAGCCACGCGCCGTCCACGCCCTCCGCGCCGTCCACGCCGAGCACCGTGCAGCTGTCGTCCACCTCCAGCCAGCCGCCCGGCTTCAGGCCGACCTGCTCCAGCCCGATGTCGGCGGTGCGCGGGGCCCGGCCGGTCGCGTACAGCACCTCGTCGACGGTCAGCGTCCCGGTCCCGCCCTGGCCGTCCCCGTGCTGGCCGTCCCCGCCCTTTCCGTCCCCGTTCCGGCCGTCCCGGGCGGCGAGGGTGAGGGTCACCGGCCCGGAGCCGTCCGCCCGCTCCAGCGCGGTGACCTCGGTGCCGAAGCGGAGGTCCACCCCGGCCGCCCGCAGGCCCTCCGCGACCAGCTCGCCCGCGAAGGGCTCCATCCGCGGCAGCAGCCCGTCACCGCGGACCAGCAGCACCACCTCGGAGCCGAGCGCCCGCCAGGCGGCGGCCATCTCCACCCCGACCACCCCGCCGCCGACCACCGCCAGCCGCCCGGGGACGGTCTGCGAGCCGGTCGCCTCCCGGTTGGTCCACGGGTGGGCCTCGGCGAGCCCCGGCACGTGCGCGGGCAGCACCGGGCGGCTGCCGGTGCACACCGCGACAGCGTGCCGGGCGGTGAGCACCCGCTCGCTGCCGTCCTCGGCCTCCACCGTCACCGTCCGCACCCCGGCCAGCCGGCCGTGGCCGCGCACCAGCTCGATGCCGGTGCCCCGCAGCCACTCCACCTGGCCGTCGTCCTTCCAGTCGGAGGTGAAGGAGTTCCGCCGGGCCAGCACCGCGGCCGGGTCCAGCCGCCGGTCGCCGACCGCCTCCCGGGAGCCGGCCACCGCGCGGGCGTCGGCCAGCGCGGCCACCGGCCGCAGCAGCGCCTTGCTCGGCATGCAGGCCCAGTACGAGCACTCGCCGCCGACCAGCTCGGCCTCCACGATCACGGTGCGCAGCCCGGCGGCGACCGTCCGGTCGGCCACGTTCTCGCCGGTCGGACCGGCCCCCAGGACGATGACGTCGTACTCCTCGGCGGTGCTGGTCATGCCCTGTCCTCCGTCGTCTCGATGGCCGCCCCGGCCCGCCGGGCGGGGGCGGCGGGCGTGCGCCCACGGGTGTCGAGCGGCCGGTCGCGCCCGACCCCGGGCCCGCCGCTGCCGCCTGCGGTTCCGTACCCGAGCGTGACCCGGACCGCCCACCGCGGCCACTTCTCGCGCCGGTCGCGCGAGCGCGGGACGCGTGGGGCGAGAAGGGAGCGCGGGGTGAGCGGGGCGCGGGAGCCGAGCGGGGCACGCCGCGGGCCGACCGGCCCCGGACCGCCGTCCGGCCGGAACTCCGGCACGGCGTCCGGAGGTTCGGTCCGGCTGGGCTGCTCGCGCACGGGTGCTCGCTCCTCGCTCGGGTACGGCGTGGGCCCCATCCTGCCGGTCCGGGCGCGGTTGCGCGACGGACGGACACGCCGAGGGCGCCGTGGGACGCACCACCGGGCACGGACGGGACAGGGCGAGGAGATGGACCGGCGGCCGGACGGGCGGGTTCAGAGCGCGGCGAGCTCCGCCAGCAACGCCGCCGTGTCGGCCGGGCGGGAGAGCATCGGCCAGTGCCCGGTGGGCAGTTCGCGCAGCTCCCAGTTCGGCCCGGACATCCCGGCGAAGTACGGGTGCCCGGCGGCGATCAGCTCGCGCACCTGGGAGAGCGGGAAGGAGCAGGAGACCAGCGCCTGGGGCAGCGCGGCCCCGGCGCCGGTCAGCCGCAGCCGGTCCCGGAACGCCCCGGCTGGGTGCGGGGTGGAGCGGGAGCGGATGGACGCGAGGGCGGCCTCGTCCAGCCCCGCCGTGCTCGTGCCCTGCTCGCCCAGGTACTCCCAGGACGGCAGCGGGAGGCGGCCGTCGACCACCGAGGCCTCGGCCGTCTTCTGGTAGTCGGGCTGCCAGAGGTCGTACACCGACGAGCCGTCGATCAGCGGGCCGCTGTCCAGGTAGACCACCCGGCGGATCCGCTCCGGCATCCGGTCCGCGAGCCCGCCCACCGGGGCACAGGCGCCGCTGTGGGCGACCACGACGACATCCGACAGGTCCTCCCGGACCAGCAGCCCGGCGAGGTCGGCGATGTGGTCCTCCAGGCCGAACTCGCCCTCCTCGCCCGCGCGTTCGCCCACTCCGGGCAGGCTGACGGCGTACACCCGGTGCCCGGCCGCGCGCAGCGGCGCGGCCACCTCGTCCCAGGCCCAGGCGCCGATCCAGAATCCGGGGACCAGTACGAACGTGCTCATGGCGGATCGCTCCTTCGTCGGTGGAAAGTCGGGGGAGGCCGCGACGAGCCGTGGACGTCTCGACGGGCGGCCCGCGAGGGGCTCCATCGAGGCGGGGCCTCCTCCACCGCCGACTCTAGGATCGGATCCGGACAGAAGTCGCCCGGATTTCCGCCGAGGAAAGGAGTGCGCGCGATGGAACACCCGGTCAGCCGCGTCCTCGCCCTGCTGGAACTGCTCCAGGACCGCCCCGGCCTGACCGGCGCCGACCTGGCCGCCCGGCTCGACGTGGACGAGCGCACCGTCCGCCGCTACGTCTCCCGGCTGACCGAACTCGGCATCCCCGTCGAGGCCGACCGCGGCCGCTACGGGGGCTACCGCCTGCGGCCCGGCTACCGGCTGCCGCCGCTGATGCTCACCCCGGACGAGGCCGCCTCCGTCGTGCTCGGCCTGCTGGCCGGCCGCAGCTCCGGCCTGTCGGTGGGGGAGGAGGCCACCGGGACGGCCCTCGCCAAGATCCAGCGGGTACTGCCGCAGCCGCTGCGCGAGCGCGTGGCGGCCGTCGAACAGACCCTCGGACTGACCGCCACACCCGCCACCGGCCCCGGCCCGGCCGCCGCCGCGCTGTTCACCCTGGCCGAGGCGGCCCGCCGCCGTCGCCGGGTGCGGCTCGCCTACCGGGACCGGGAGGACCGGCCCAGCGAACGCGACTTCGACCCGTACGGGCTGGTCTTCCACTCCGGGCGCTGGTACACCACCGGGCTCGACCACCGCAGCGGCGAGCCGCGCACCTTCCGGCTGGACCGGATCACCCGGGTCGAACAGGGCGAGGCCGGCTTCGAGCCGCCGGAGGACTACGACCCGGTCCAGCGGGTGGTGGAGTCACTGGCCGGCGCGCCCTGGCGGCACCGGGTGGAGGTCGAGCTGCGGACCACCCTCGCCGAGGCCCGCCGCCGGCTGCCGCCCGCCGTCGGCACGCTCACCGAACTCGCCGAGGACCGGGTGCTGCTACGGGCCCGGGCGCAGAACCTGGACGGCGTCGCGGTGCTGCTGGCCGGCCTCGGGTGGCCGTTCACCGTCCGGGAGCCCGCCGCGCTGCGCGCCGAGGTGCGGGCGCTCGCGGACCGGCTCGCCGCCTGGGGCGCCGAGCCGTCGTGACGGCGGGTGCGGCGGTGGACGGCCCCGGGGAGCGGGGAGCGGGCATGCCGAGGGCCCGGGGAGCTTCGACTCCCCGGGCCTTGGGGCCTGTCTTCGGACGTCCGGATCAGGCCTGGCCGCCGGCCGCCCGCTCCTCGGCGACCTTGCGCTTCACCTCGGTCATGTCCAGCTCGCGGGCCTGGCCGATCAGGTCCTCGAACACCGCCTCCGGCAGCGCACCGGGCTGCGAGAAGACCAGCACGCCCTCACGGATGATCGCCAGCGTCGGGATCGACTGGATGTCGAACGCGGCCGCCAGCTCCTGCTGCGCCTCGGTGTCCACCTTGGCGAAGACCAGGTCCGAGTGGCGCTCGGCGGCCTTCTCGTACACCGGGGCGAACTGGCGGCACGGCCCGCACCACCCGGCCCAGAAGTCGATGAAGACGAAGTCCTTGCCCTCCGGGCCCGGGACGATCTCGTCGAAGTTCTCCTTGGTCAGCTCGACCGTGTTGCTCATCTCGTGATTCCTTCCCTTCCGGACGTGGCGGTTCAGGCCATGTGCCCGCCACAACCGTCCCGGTCGGCGGGGTATTCCGGCGGCGTTCCGGCGGTTGTCGGAGCCAGGGACTGAGCAGCCGGCGCCCGCCGCCCGTACGGAAGGGTGTCCGGTCCGTTCCGACCCCTTCCCCCCGAGGGAGGCACCCCATGCGCAGCACACTCCGCACCCGGCGGACGCTCGCGCTGACCGCGTCCGGCATCGCGGCGGCCGCCCTGATCGCCGGCTGCGGATCGTCCGGCGGCTCCTCCGGTCCGTCGAGCAGCCCGAGCAGTCCGGGCACCCCGGCGGCCGTCACCCTGCAGACCGCCCAGGACCCGAAGCTGGGCACGATCGTCACCGACAGCGCGGGCTTCACGCTCTACCGCTTCGACCAGGACCGGAACAGCCCGCCGGAGTCCTACTGCAACGGCAGCTGCGCCGTCATCTGGCCGCCCGAGCACGCCGACGGCAACGGCAACGTCACGGTGAAGGGCATCGACAGCAAGCTGGTCGGCACCGTCACCCGCGACGACGGCACCAAGCAGGTCACTCTGAACGGCTGGCCGGCCTACCGCTACTCGCCGGACACCAAGCCCGGCGACACCAAGGGCCAGGGCGTGGCCGGCACCTGGTTCGCGCTGACCCCGACCGGCGGCAGGGCGGGCGCCGCGAACTCCGGCCCGATGAACCCGACGCCCGGCACCCCGGCACCGGGTAACCCGACGCCCAGCACCCCGGGCTACTGACCGGCTCCGATGACCGGTCCCGATGACCGGCTCCGATGACCGGTCCCGATGACCGGCTCCGACCGCCCTCGCCCAGGAGGCCCGGGTGCGCAACGATGAAGTGGTGACCGAGGAGCACCCCGTCGGCCGCACCGGCGGCCACGACACGGGGGCGCCGGACGAGGACCTGATGCGCGCCCTGTACCGGGAGCATGCCGGTCCGCTGTTCGGGTTCGTGCTCCACCTGGTCGCCGGGGACCGGCAGCGGGCCGAGGACGTCGTGCAGGAGACCCTGCTCCGCGCCTGGCGCAACATCCACCGGCTCGACCCGGAGGCCGGCTCGCTGCGGCCCTGGCTGGTCACCGTCGCGCGGCGGATCGTGATCGACGGCCACCGCGGCGCCATGGCCCGGCCGCGCGAGGTGGACGCCTCGGCACTGGAGCAGCTGCCCGCCGAGGACGAGATCGACCGGGCGCTGCGGATGATGACCGTCGCGGACGCGCTCGGCGACCTCTCGCCCGTGCACCGGGAGATCATCGTCGAGACCTACCTGAAGGGCCGTACGGCCAACGAGGCGGCCGCCGAACTCGGCATCCCGGCCGGGACGGTGCGCTCGCGGGTGTTCTACGCGCTGCGCTCGCTCAGGCTCGCGTTGGAGGAACGGGGAGTGACATCGTGACCAGGCACCCCGACCGCGACCCCGTCCCCGACCCCGACCGGGCGCCCGGCGGCCCGGTGCACGCCGACGCCGGCGCGTACGTCCTCGGCCTGCTGGAACCCGCCGAGCGCGCCGCCTTCGAGCAACACCTCGCCGACTGCCCGCAGTGCGCCGGACAGGTGGACCAACTCGGGCCCGTGGAACCGCTGCTGGCCGAATACGCGGCCACCGCGCGGGCGGCCGGAACGGACCCGGCCGGTCCCGCCCCGCAGCCGGACCCCCGACTGCTGGACCGGCTGGTCGCCGAGGTCGGCGCCACCCGGCGGCGGGGCCGGGTGCGGCGGCTGGTGCTGGCCCTGGCCGCCACCGCGATGGTGGCGGCCGGCCCCGCCGTCACCGCCGCGGTGCTCACCGCCGACAACACCCCGGCCGTGGTCGCGGTGGCCGAGCAGTTCAGCGCCACCGACCCGGGCACCGGCGCGCACGCGACCGTCGGCCTGGACGGCACCACCTGGGGTACCCAGGTCAGCCTGCAACTCTCCGGCATCCAGGGCCCGTTGACCTGCCGACTGGTCGCCGTCTCGTACACCGGCGAGCAGCAGACGGTCACCACCTGGTCCGTCCCGGCCGGCGGCTACGGGAACGGCGACGGGAGCGGCGACGGCACCGTGCGCACCACCGGCGGCGCGGCCTTCCGACTGGCGGACATCGACCACTTCGAGGTCCGCGTCCAGGACGGCGGCGCGCTACTGGTCGCGATCCCCGTACACCACCCCTGACCCCCAGTGGATCGTGTACGACTCCAACCGCTCCACCCGGGCCTCGCCCCGGACACCCGGCCAGTACGGGCTCGGCTCGCCGCCGCCGGTCATGTGCTCCCGACCCCAGATCCGGCTTCAGCCGGTCCGCAGCGCCGGCTCGAAGCTGTGCCACCGCCCGCAACCGCAGGGCGTCAGCACCCGCGCGCAGCAGCGGCACAGCTCGGCCCGGCCGTGGCCGTCGCCGCGGTCGTCGCCGGGGCCGGTCGGGAGCGGCACCGGCGGGCCCTGCTCCCCACAGGCCGGGCACCCGGGCAGCACGACACCGTCCAGCAGAGCGTTCTGCCGCCGGACATAGTCGGGCAGCCGCAACGGCGGGTGCAGGAACGGGTCGTGCTCCCAGGCCGCGTTCGGCGACCCCCACCAGCGCACGTGCCACCAGGCCGTCTCCGGAGGCAGCCGCCGCCCGGCCCGCTTCTGCGCCCGGCGCCGCTCCGCGTACTCCTCGGCCCTGGCCCGCCACAGCTCGCGCGCCTCGTGCAGCTCGTCCACCGCGCGGACCAGGGCGTCCGGGTCGGCCTCCAGGAAGCGCGGAATCCGGGCGCTGACGGTGAGGTGGTGGTACGTCGCCCGCAGGCCGTACGGGGCGAAGCGGGTCAGGCAGGTGCGCAGCGCGCTGTGCCGCCGGTACGGCGGGAGCGAGGCGTCGTGCACCCGGGCCCGGTGGGTGTGGAAGCTGGTCATGACGGCGGCTTCAGGTCCGGGTCCAGGTCCAGGGCTCGGGCGAGCGCGGCGGTGACGGCGGCGGCGTGCCCGGGCAGCTGCCGCTCGGCCCAGCCCGCCGCGAGCGCGAGGAAGTCGCGCAGGTCCCGCTCGACTCCGGCGAGCAGCCGGCGCAGTTCGTCCACCGGCAACTCGACCACCGGGCCCTCGTCGCCCTCGGCATCCTGGGTCAGCCGGACCACCCGGCCGACGCACTCGGCCCGGGCGTCGGGGTCGTGGCCGAACCAGGCGGTGCCGGACCCGTCCGTGACGTTCAGCCACTCGCGCCAGCCCTCCAGCCCGTTGCAGCAGCCCGGCCTGAAGACGGCGCCGGTGGCGGAGTCGGCCACCACGAGCCCGCCGGGGGCGTACGGGTGCGGCTCGGTCAACAGCGCCTGCAGGAACGCGCCCAACGGGTCCGCCGGCCGGGGACCGCGCCCCTCGGCCTGCCCGGGGTCGGGCTCGACGTCGTTGCAGCCCGCCAGCCGCCACACCACCGTGCCCACCTCGTCCGACGTCAACCGCCCGTCCAGCGCGAGATCCCCGTACGGCCCGAGCTCGGCCGTCGGCCAGAGCGTGAAGCCGTCGGAGGCGAAGATCTCCAGGACCGGTCGCATCGACATCATCCGCCGATCATCCCGAACACACCCCCGCCCCGACCAGCCGTTTTATGCCCCACCCCCACCCAGCCGACCCCCGCCCCGCCCGGCTGGCCCCGAGACCCAGCCGGCCTCCGTCACCACCTGCTCGGCCTCGGCCGCCCGCCTCGCGGCTGCCGTCCAGCCGGCCCGCCCTCCGACCGGCCTCCGCCGTGATGTGGGTGAGTGTGGGCTGGCGGTGTCGGGCGGAGCGCCGCCCCCAATCGACCTCCGCTGCCCGGCGGCCGTCGTTGAGCCGGCCTTCACTATGGCTCGGGTGGTCCTGCCATCAAGCCGATGCCCGCCGCCGTCGCTCGGCCGGCCTGTGACGCGATGCGGGCCAGTGAGGGCCCGCGGTTTCGGGTAGAGCGCCATCCAACCAGCCTTTGCCGTCGGGTGGTTGTGTTCGACCTGATCGCCATCCGACCGGCGTCCGCGAGGCGCTCGGGTGGCCTTGCCGACCAGTTGGAGTTCCCTGCCATCGCCTGGGCGGTCTGCGCCGTGAGGTGGGTGAGTGTGGGCTGGCGGTGTCGGGCGGAGCGCTGCCCCAACCGGCCTCGGCTGCCCGGCGGCAGTCGTCCAGCCGGCCTTCACCATGGCTCGGGTGGCCCTGCCATCCAGCCGATGCCCGCCTCCACCGCCCGACCGGCCTTTGCTGTTGGGCGGTTGTGCTCGAACGGCTTGCCATCCGACCGGCCTCCGGGAGGCGTTCGGGTGGCTCTGCTGCCCAGCCGGATCCCTCCGCCGTCGCCCCGGTGGTCGGTGCCGCACTGCGGGCCAGTACGAGCCCACACCGTCGGGCGGCTATGGGTTGGGCGCGCGGGGGCTGTGGGTTGGTGAATGGGTGGGCCAGGTGGACCGGTTGATTGATGGTGGTGGCGGTGAGATGCCCCTCCAGGCGGTCTGCGCCGCGCTGCGGGCCAGTTGCGGGCCTTCGGTTTCGGGCAGAGCTTCTCCCGACTGGCCTCTGCCGTCGGGTGGTTGCCGCTGGACCGGGTCGCCGTCCGGCTGGCCTTCGCGGGGTGCTCGGGTGGCCACTCCGCCATCGCCTGGGCGGTCTGCGCCGCGATGTGGGTGAGTGTGGGCCCGAAGTGTTAGGCGGGCTGGTTGATGGTGCTGGGGCGCTGGTCAGGTGGCCTGGGTGGCGATGCGGGTGAGGACGCGTCCGCAGTGGTGGGCGAAGGCGCGTTGGGCGAGGGGGAGGAGTGGGCCGGCGAGGCGGGCGTACCAGGCGACGGGGCGGCTGAAGGCGGTGACGGAGAAGCGGACTTCGCCGTCGGGGGCGAGTGCGACCAGGAAGGTCTCCTCGCCCTGGGCCAGGTGGCCGGTCCTGGTGCCGTAGGTGAAGCCGTACCGGTCCGGGCCGTCGACCGTGGCCAGGACCCGGTTGGGGGCGCCGGCCCGCAGGGGGCCGAGGCCGATGGCGCAGTGCACGGCGACGCCGGGGGCGGCGCGGTCGGCCGTCGCGTCGATGCGGACACCCGCGAGCCGGTGCATCCGCCAGTCGAGCAGGGCGGCGCCGGCGGCTTCCAGGGCGGGGCGGCCGTGGCCGATGAGGGCGCTGTGCCGCAGGTGGTTGTAGCCGGCGGGGAGGTGGCCGGTGCGGCTGGCGCCCTGCTCGGGGTAGCTGTAGTCGTTCATCGGGGGGTCTCCGTCGTGTCGGTCCGGGTGGCGTCGGTCCGGTCCGCGGTGATCCGGCGCCAGGCGAGCAGTGCGCAGAGGGCGAAGCCGAGCGCGTTGCCGACGCCGTGGGTGGCGGCCATCCAGGTCAGGGTGGGGTGGGGGAGTCCGGCGGCCCGGCCGAGTGCCCACCACAGGGCGAGCAGCATGGTGAGCGCGAGGACGGCCGAGGAGGCGGCGAGCAGGCGGGCGGTGGTCCGGTCGCCGCTGCGGGGGCGCAGGTCGCGCCAGGTGACCAGGCCGACCAGCCACATTCCGGTGGTCAGGACGGCGGCTCCGGCGAACTGCCACCAGTTGCCGAGGAAGTAGCCGGCCAGCACCAGCAGGGTGCCCGCCGGGACGCTGAGGGCCGCGCAGCGGGCCGGGGTGGAGCCCGGGCGGGCGGCGCGGCAGACCAGTCCGGCGACCAGGGCGGCGGTGAATCCGGCGTAGTGGAAGTGGGGGACGGTGAGCGCCAGGATGTGCGGTTCGAAGCCGAACAGCGGGTAGCCGGAGCGTTCGGCGACCAGGGCGACCCCGGCGACCGAGGGTGCGGCGAGCGCGGTGAGCACCGCGACCTCGGCGGGTGCGAGCGAGCGGGTGCGGGCCAGCCGCAGGGGGGCGTGCAGGGCGACGGCCAGGGTGCCGAGCGCGTAGAGCAGGGCGCAGCTGGTGGCGAGGCCGCCGCCGCGGGGCAGCCAGAGCGAGAGCGCGCCGGGGACGGCGGCGAGCGGCCAGAGCCGGCGGATCCGGGCGAGGCCGGGCTCGTCGACCAGGGCGAGGCCGAGCGGGACGACGGCTCCCATGCCGAGCAGGACCAGCAGGTCGACCAGTTC
The DNA here is from genome assembly GCF_042885595.1 of Kitasatospora sp. NPDC058046. Lineage (NCBI taxonomy): Bacteria > Bacillati > Actinomycetota > Actinomycetes > Kitasatosporales > Streptomycetaceae > Kitasatospora > Kitasatospora sp. NPDC058046. Next base: position 65,556 of record NZ_JBHVRS010000020.1, on the reverse strand, counting down.
CGTGGTGCTCGGGCCCATCGCGGACACGGCCGTCGCGAGCGAAGCCATCGTGGACACACCCCCTTGAACGCGTTCAAATAGCTTGCGCCGCCGACTCTACGCGGCTGAGTTGAACGTGTTCAACTCAGCGCCGATGTCGCCCCCGGTGCCGCCCGGACCGGCTGGCCTGGTGTTCACGGTGGGTGCGGCGCACTCTGGAGGGGTAACCGATGGAGGTGATCCGCCATGCAGACTCTGGTCGGTTGGCACATCGAGATGGAGTTCCGCGAAGAGGGGGCACGGACCAGCGCCGCCGCACTGCTGCGGCTGCGCGACGGGAGCGAACTGCGCGCCCACGGCTACAGCAGCCGCCACCCCTCCGACCCGGAACAGCTGAGGGTCGGCGAGGAGATCGCGGGGGCCCGTGCGCTCAACGAGCTCGCCTCGCAGCTGCTCACCAAGGCCCACGCCGAGATCCAGGAGGTCAGTCCGGTCCCGACCCACCCGCTGTCGTGACCTCCGGCCCGCTGCCAGCAGTCGCGTCGAGGTGCCGGAAAGCGCCGAGTGCCGGGGCAGACCTTCTCAAGGCCCCGGCACTCGACGGAGGTTGACGACCGGACGCGACGGCCCGTCAGTTGACGCAGTAGGTGGCCGGCGGTAGCCACTCCGGCCCGACCAGCCGCCGTTCCAGTTCGTTCAGCGTGATCCGGATGCCGACCGTCCCGGCCAGCCCCACCCGGAACCGGCTGCGGGCGAGCGCGATCAGCGCCGTCAGGCCGTACTTGTTGATCAGCGAGGTGCGGTAGCGGGCGGTGTCGTCGGCGTCGCAGAGCCGGGCCCGGGCCGGGATCCGGCGGCCGGTGGGGCGCCCGTGGGCGTCGCAGGGGCCGATCAGTACCCGGGGGTGGCGGCGGATCCGTTCGGCCTCGCCGGAGTGGGCCGGGGTCCAGACCCCGAGGGCCGTGCCGTCCTGCACCACCCAGAGCTGTGACTCCAGCCGGCTGCCGTCCTCGCCGAAGGTGGTGAGCAGGAGGTACCTGCTGTCGGCGATCCGGTCGGTCGGGTCGACCTGGTCGGTCCGGTCGCTTCGGTCGGTTCGGTCGTGCACCTGTCCTCCCTGTGCCATCGGGGGGTGCGGGTCAGTGCCCGTGGCCCTCGGTGATCTCGTGGAACTCCTCGGCGGTGGGCTTGGGGATCCGGCCGCCCTCGCCGTGGAACCCGCGGGAGAGCCGGGTCCGGGTGCGGGTGAGCACCCCCGCCGGGCGGGCCACTCCATTCTCGTCCACCGGGGCGGGCAGTTCGAGGGGGCGGGGCTGTTCGTGCGCCGTGAGCCGGTGCAGTTCCCGCGGCGTGAGCCGGGCGTGCACTTCGGTGAACTCGCCGTGCGGCAGGCGCTTGATGACACCCGTCTCGCGGCCGTGCAGCACCTTCTCCCTGTCGCGGCGCTGGAGGCCGAGGCACCAGCGCTTGGTGAGGACGAAGACGGCGACCGGGACGGCGAAGAAGCCGACGCGGGCGGCGTACGTGATGGAGTTGAGCGACAGGTGCAGGTGGGTGGCGATCAGGTCGTTGCCGCCGGCGGCCAGGGCCACCAGGTAGAGGCTGATCCAGGCGGCGCCGAGCGCGGTGCGGACGGGCGCGTTGCGCGGCCGGTCGAGCAGGTGGTGCTCCCGCTTGTCGTCGGTCACCCAGTTCTCGATGAACGGGTAGACGGCGATGGCGCCCAGGACCAGTGGGAACAGGGCGAACGGGATGAGCACCCCGAGGTTGAGGGTGTGTCCCCACAGTCCGATCTCCCAGCCGGGCATGATCCGGATCAGGCCCTCGGCGAAGCCCATGTACCAGTCGGGCTGGGCGTCGGTGGAGACCTGGTCGGGACGGTACGGGCCGTACGCCCAGATCGGGTTGACGGTCGCGATCGCGGCGACCAGCGCGACGATGCCGAAGACGAGGAAGAAGAACCCGCCGGCCTTGGCCATATAGACCGGCATCAGCGGCATGCCGACGACGTTCTTCTCGGTCCTGCCGGGGCCCGCCCACTGGGTGTGCTTGTGGTAGAAGACCAGGATCAGGTGGGCCACCAGCAGGCCGAGCATGATGCCCGGGATCAGCAGCACGTGGATGGTGAAGAACCGCGGCACGATGTCGTGGCCGGGGAACTCCCCGCCGAACAGGAACATCTGGATGTACGTGCCGACCAGCGGCACGGCGAGGATCGAGCCCTCGATGAACCGGATGCCGGTGCCGGAGAGCAGGTCGTCGGGCAGGGAGTAGCCGAAGAAGCCGTCCAGCATGCCGAGGAAGAGCAGCAGGAAGCCGAAGACCCAGTTGATCTCGCGGGGCTTGCGGAAGGCGCCGGTGAAGAACACCCGCATCATGTGGACGAACATGGCGGCGACGAAGACGATCGCCGCCCAGTGGTGGATCTGCCGGATCAGCAGGCCGCCGCGGACCTCGAAGCTGATGTCCACGGTGGAGGCGTAGGCCTCCGACATCGGGACGCCCTTGAGCGGCACGTACGAGCCGGCGTAGACCACCTCGCCCATGCTGGGCTTGAAGAACAGCGTCAGCCAGACGCCGGTCAGGATGATGATGACGAAGGTGTAGAGGCAGATCTCGCCCAGCATGAAGGACCAGTGGTCCGGGAAGATCTTCCGCAGGTTCGCCCTGGCCAGGGAGTAGATCCCCAGCCGGCCGTCCGCCCAGTCGGCGGCCCGCTGCCCCCGCCCAGGGCTCTGATTCCGGGTCATGTGCACGCACCTCGGTCCGAAGGAAGCGGGGAGGAGTCCCCGATTCGCACTGGTGCCCACGATAACCGGGGGGTAATCCCCATTTCTATCCGGGGTGGTCGGTGCGCCGAAGGGCGGCGGGTCCTAGGCGGTCGGTGGTTCCACCCGGGCGTACGCCTCCGGCGGGATCGGGAAGCGCCTCAGCAACTCCTCCATCCAGGCGGTCGGATGGGTGGCCGGAGCCGCGCCGCCGGGCAGGGCGCGCACCTTGCGGATGCCGTCGAGCAGTGCCTCCACCGCGGCCTCGGTGGTGTACCGCTCGGAGACCCAGCGGCGGCCCGCCCGCCGCACCTCGTCCTGGCCGGGCAGGTCGAGCAGTTCCAGGGCCCGGTCCGCCAGCCGGTCCGTTTCGAGCTCCGGGATCCGCCACGCGGACGGCGAGTCGAACAGTTCCGCTCCGCCGCCGCCGGCGTAACCGGTCACCAGGCAGCCGCTGGCCATCGCCTCGGCCGGCGGCAGGCCGAAGCCCTCGCCCTCGGGCGCTCCCAGCGCGATGAACACCGAGGTGTCCGACAGCACGCGGGCGACCTCCTCGTGCGGAACCGCGTGGATGTCGTACAGCTCGACGCCCCTGGACCGCGGGTCGGCGTGGAGCAGACGGTGGAGCAGCGTGCTCTCGACCGGGCGCTTGCGGGACATCCACGCGATGCGCCGGACCCGCCCGGTCGACGCCGGCCGGAACAGCCCGGTGTCGACGGTGTTCGGCACCAGGTGCGGTTCGAACCCGGGCAGGGCGCGGCGGAGCATGTCGGCGCCCGCCTTCGAGACCGTCCACAGGGCCGGCCGGGCCGACCAGCCCGGGTACGGGCCGGGGGCGGGGCAGGTCAGGAAGTGGACGTAGTGCCCCTGCGAGTAGACGACCTTGCGGCCGCCGGGCGCCGGGTCGCGGCCCGGGAGCACGCTGACCTCGGGCAGCACGAGCACGTCCTCGGGCCCGAGGTCCAGGGTCATCCCGGACAGCGTCGGCACGTCGTCGTCGAACCACGTGTAGCGGAAGCCCGGTGTGGGCGTCCAGCGGTACGCCTCGACGCCGGCGGCCCGCAGCAGCGCGACCTGTTGGTTCAGGACGCGGATGCCGCCCAGCGGGAACTGGAACTCGAACGACGCGTAGACGACTCGGCCGGTCACCGAACCTCCCTGACGAACCAGCGACTTGAGCGGAACAGGGCCCCACGGACCCACGGACCCACGGACCCACGTACCCACGTACCCACGGCCCCCCGGATCCAGGGAACCAGGGATCCGGGACTACTGCAGGTGCTCCTCGATCTCGGCGATCAGCCCGTCCTCGAAGCGGAAGTAGGTGGTGGCGTGGACCCGGCTGCGGGTGCCGTCCGGCGCCTCCAGCACCAGGACGTGCTGCTGGAGCACCTCGTCGGGCTTGTGGAAGCGGCGCACGACCTCGTACCGCAGGGAGTCGACGGTGGCGAAGAACGCGGCGATCCGCTCCAGCCGGGCGTCGATCGGCCGGGTGCCGTCGCCGTCGTTCTGCCACACCGTGGCGCCGGGGGTGCACAGGGCCCGGAAGCCGGCGAGGTCGCGTGCCTCCAGCAGCCGCAGTCCGGCGTCCACCGTCGCGTCGAGGTCCTGGTCCATGGGCTTCTCCGTTCAGTGCGGGCGGGGAGGGGAGGGGTGCCGGTCGAGCAGGCCGAGGCCGCGCAGGTCGGTGACGTACTTGGCGACGAGGGCGGGGGACAGCCGCGGCACGTCCCGGTCGGGCCCGATCCCGGCCGCCCGGACGGCCTCCCGGAACCGCGGGGCCGGGGCGGGCCGGTCCTCGCCCGGCTGCTCGAAGGCGTGCAGCAGGGGCAGCACCGAGTGGGTGCGCTGCCGTTCCGGCAGGGCCCGGACCGCGGTCGTGAAGCGGGCGAACCAGTCGTCGTAGTCGTCGATGCGCCGGATCGGGTGGCCGTCCTCGACCAGCCAGTCCACGAGGGTGTCCAGCGAGGCGCCGTCGTCGTGCGGGTTCCAGGCGTTGTAGGTGCGGTAGCCGTCCGGGCCCGGGGTGCCCAACGCGGTGACCGCCTCGGCGAGGAAGTCGACCGGGAGGCCGTCGTACCGCGCGGGCGCGCCGCCGCGGTGGAACGACCGCGGTGCGATCCCGGTGGCCACCAGGCTGAGGACCAGCCGGGTGAACACGTCGGGCACGTTCAGCTGTCCCGGGTAGCTGCTGTGCGCGAGGATCATGCCCGACCGGAACGTGGTGACCGGCAGGCCGTACCGTTCGTGGGCCTCCCGCAGCAGCACCTCGCCCGCCCACTTGCCCGCGGCGTACCCGTCGGCGTAGCCGCGGCCGAGGCGGCGGTGCGGGATCGCCTCCCGGACGTCGGCGTCCTCGTCGAGCGCGGACGGCCCGGCTCCGCCGCGCACGGCCACGGTGGACAGGTAGGTGACGGGCTTGAGCCGTTCGGTGAGCGCCAGCCGGACCAGTTCGGCGGTGCCCGCGACGTTGGGGCCGAACAGCTCGGCGTAGGGCAGCAGGTGGTTGACCAGCGCGGCCGGGTGGACGACCAGGTCCACCGACTCGGCCAGCCCGTTCCACACCGCCCGGTCCAGGCCCAGGCGCGGTTCGGCGAGGTCCCCGGCGAGGACCGTCAGCGTGCCGGCGGCCAGTTCCCGGTACCGCCGGGACGCCTCGCCCCCGGTGCCGAAGGCCCGGTCGAGCCGCTCGGCCGCGTCGGCGGGCGTGCGGCCGCGGACGAGGCAGACCAGCCGGCCGCCGGACGGGGCCAGCCGGCGGAGCCACTCCAGGCAGAGGAAGCGGCCGAGGAACCCGTTGGCGCCGGTCAGCAGGACGGTCCGGGGGGACTCCGCGGGGCCGGGCAGGCCCGGCGCGGCGGCCAGGGTCGGGGCGTCGATGAACCGGTCCGGGGTGAGGTCGCGGGCCCGGACCTCGGTCGCGCCGCCGCCGTGCACGGAGGCGGCCGTGGGCCTGCTCCCCGGGGCGGTGCGCCGGGCCTCGACGTACGCCGCCACCCCGGCCAGGTCGGTGGCCGGGCCGAGGACGACGCCGACCGGCACCTCGACGTCCAGGACCTCCTTCAGGAGGGTGGTGAAGGACAGCGCGGAGAGCGAGTCGCCGCCGAGCTCGGTGAACCGCGCGCCGGTGTCCGCGCCGGCGTCGGCCCGGCCCAGGACGGCGCGCACGGCCCGGTTCACGGTCTCCTGGACCGGCCGGTCGGCACCGGTCCGGCGCAGTTCCCGCAACTGCCGGCCCTGTTCGTCGGCGAGTTCGGCGTAGCGGCGCTCCAGGGCCGCGCCGTAGCGTTCATGGAGCCGGGGGCGCAGCAGCTTGTGGCTGTCGGAGAGCAGGCCGTTGGCCGGGCTGAAGGGCTCCGTCTCGACCAGGAAGTCCCGGGGCACCTCGTACGGGTTGAGCCCGTTCTCCCGGGCGGTGCTCCGCAGTTCCCGGTCGATCAGCAGCTTGAGCGCCGCCGGGTCGCCGTCGGCGCGGGCGATCGCCTCCGGGGTGGGCACCACCACGGCGAGCAGGTGGGAGCGTTCGCTGTTGCCGTACACGAAGACCTGCCGGACCAGCGGGCTGCCGAGGAAGACGCCCTCCAGCCGGGAGACGGTGACGAACTCGCCCTGGGACAGCTTGAGCACGTCCTTGGTGCGGCCGACGTAGACCAGCCGGTCCGGTCCGACCTCGGCCATGATGTCGCCGGTGCGGTAGTAGCCGTCCTCGTCGAAGACGGCGGCGGTGAGCTCGGGCCGGCGGTAGTACCCGGGGATGGCGGCGCTCGTCCTGAGCAGCAGCTCGCCGCGCGGGTGCGGCCGGTCGGTGCGGAAGCAGCCCAGCTCCGGGACGTCGACCAGCTTGTAGTCGAGGACGGGCGGGCGCTGCACCACGGTGTCCAGCAGCACCCCGCCGGCCTCGGTCGAGCCGTACCCGGTGTACAGGTGCAGTCCCAGGCAGGACTCGACGAACTCCGCGACCTCGGCGGACAGCGGCGCCGTCCCGCAGAAGGCCTTCGCCACCCGCCCGCCCAGGACGGTCTCCCGCAGGTGGGCCTTGACGGCCGCGTCGACGTCGCCGGGCTCGCCGGCCCGCCGGTCGAGTTCGCCGCGGTACCGCTGGAAGAGCATGTCGCAGATCCGGGGGACCATGGTCAGCTCGGTGGGCCGGACCAGCGCGATGTCCTCGAACAGGGAGGACAGGTCGCTCCTGGCGGTGAAGCAGCCCAGGCCGCCCCGGGCGAGCGTGCCCAGCACCGACATCCGGCCCGCCTGGTGGCTCTGCGGCATGTAGTGGACGACGACGGACGGCACGTCGGCGGGCCCGTAGACGAATCCCCACCACGCGTTGCGGGCGAGGCGCTGCGGGTACATCGCCCCCTTCGGCGCGCCGGTGCTGCCGGAGGTGTAGAGGAGCAGGGCCAGCGGGTCCTCGCCCGGGGCGGGGACGTGCAGCGGGGGGTCGGGCAGCAGGGCGCCGCGCCCGACCGCGGCGGTGAGCGTGTCGAGCACGGCGGTGCCGCCGGCCTCGGCCAGCCGCCGGGCGGCGGCCTCGACGGCGGCGCGCTCGGCGGGGACCCCGGGGTGGTGGTCGAACACCAGGAGGCGGCGGACCGACGGCTGCCCGAGCACCGCGGCGACGGCGGTGTCCAGCCGTTCGACGCTGGTGGCGAGGAGCCGCGGCCCGGTCTCCGCGACGATCGGCGCCAGCTGGGAGAGCGGCGCGCTGGCGTGCAGCGGCACGGAGACCAGGCCCAGGTGGACGCCGGCCAGGTCGACGGTGGCGTGGTCGGTGCTGCTGAAGCCGAGGACGCAGATCCGGTCGCCCGGGGCCAGCCGGTACCCGGGCTCGTGCGCCCAGGCCCCGGCGAGCGCCCGGACGCGCGCCCACAGCTCCCCGTAGCTGACGGTGTCGTACCTCGGGAGCAGCCGCCCCGTCGCGTGGTCGCGGGCGCGTTCGCCGAGGGCGGGCCGGTCCCGGTAGGCCGCCATGACGGTCGCCATGATCTCGGCCGGGCTGGTGGCCGGATCGGCGAGCGCCGCCCGTACGGCCTCCGACTGCCCCGTCGCGCCCGGCCCTTCCGACTGCCCCGTCGCGCCCGGACGGTGGCCGGCCCCGGCCGTGGCGGAGCTCACCAGGCGACCGGCAGGGCGTCGGCCCCGCGGATGAGGCGTTCGGTGCGCCAGCTGATCCGCTCGGGCGGGACGGCGAGGTGCAGCCCCGGCAGACGGCGGACCAGGGAGCCGAGCACGGTGCGCAGTTCCATCCGGGCGAGCTGCGCGCCGAGGCAGTGGTGCACGCCGTGCCCGAAGGTGACGTGCGGGGACGCGCTGCGGTGGAAGTCGATGCGGTCGGGCTGCTCGAAGACCTCCGGGTCCCGGTTGGCCAGCCCGAGTTCGGCGACCACCGCGTCACCGGCGCGGATCTTCTGCCCGCTGAGCTCCAGGTCCTCGACGGCGATCCGGGTGAACCCGGCGGTGGCGCTGATCGGGACGACCCGGGAGAGCTCCTCCACCGCGCCGGGGATCAGACCGGGATCGGCGACCAGCTCCCGCCACAGCTCGGGGCGGGTCAGCAGGGTGTAGACGAAGTTGCCGATCTGGTTGGCGGTGGCCTCCTGGCCGGCGGAGAGCAGGCTGACCCCGAGGCCGACCAGCTCCTCCTCGGTGAGCGCGTTCTCCTCGCCCTCGACGGAGGCCAGTTCGCCGAGCAGGTCGGCGGTGGGGTGGACCCGGCGTTCGGCGACCAGGCCCGCCAGGTAGTCGTTCAGGTGCCCGCGGTCGCGGGCGGACAGCTCGGGGTCGGAGAGCGTCAGCAGGCCGTCGACCCAGGAGTTGAACCGGTCGCGGTCGGCGAGCGGTACCCCGAGCAGTTCGCAGATCATGGTGACCGGCAGCGGCCAGGTCAGGGCCTTGGTCAGGTCGGCCGGCGAGCCCGACGCGATCATCGCGTCCAGCAGCTCGTCCACGATCTCCTGGGCGCGCGGCCGCAGCGCCTCGACCCGGCGGAGGGTGAACGGGTTGGCCACCCGGCGCCGGAGCCGGGTGTGCTCGGGCGGGTCCATGCTCAGCATCGAGGTGCGGGGGAGGCCGGCCGAGACCGTGCGGGGCACGTGGTCGCCGACCGCCTCGGCGCGGCTGAACCGGGGGTCGGCCAGCACGGCGCGGACGTCGGCGTAGCGGCTGACCAGCCAGGCGTCCCCGCCGAACGGCAGACGGACCCTCAGCACGGGCTGCTCGCCGCAGACCGCGGCCAGCTCCGGGTCGATGTCGAGCCGGTGCGTCGGGCCGAACGGATAGGCGCGGGGCCCGTCGTCCGTCGCGGTCATGTTGTCAGTCCTTCCGGTCCCGGGGGCGGTCACAGTGCCGCGATCCGCCCGCCGTCGATGACGAGGTTGCTGCCGGTGATCCAGGAGGCGCGCGGGGACACCAGGAACCCGACGGCCTCGGCGATGTCCTCGGTGCGCCCGATCCGGCCGAGCGGGATCCCCTCGGCCCAGTCCGCCGTGTCCGTCCCGAGCCCGAGGTAGTCGGCGATCCCGTCCCGGGCCTCGTCCGCGCCCGGCGTCATGACGTTCCCGGGGGAAAGCGCGACGACCCGGATGCCGTCCGGCGCCAGTTCGGTCGCCAGCCCTTTGTGGTAGACCTCCAGGGCGGCTTTCGCGGCGGCGTAGTGCAGGATCACCGGATAGGACGAGACGGTGGCGATCGAGGACATGTGGACGATGACGCCGCCGCCTCCCGAACGCATCGCGGGGACGAGTGCGGAATTGAGCCGGACGGCGGAGAGGAAATTGATGTCGACGGTGTACTGCCAGTCCTTCTCGATGTCCAGCGCGCTCTGGAAGGTCCGACAGCCGCCGGCGTTGTTGACCACGATGTCCACGCCGCCGAGGATTTCCAGCGCGGTGTCGGCGAATTCCCGGACACCGGCCGCGGTGCTGAGGTCGGACGGTACGAAGGCGGATTCGGCCGGGGTGTCCCCGGTCGGTTTGCGCGCGGTGGTGACGACGGTGGCGCCGCTCTCCAGCAGCTTCCGTGCGATGCCGGCGCCGATGCCGCGGCTTCCGCCGGTCACCACCGCCCGCTTTCCGGCCAATTCCCGTTCCATTCCGGTTCCGCCGCCTCTCCCTGGTCGGAAAACCTGTCCGCGACGCCTTTCGGCAGAAGAGACGCTTTTCGGCGTACGGGCGGGTACGGCCCGGTGCCGGTGCGGAAGGGCGGCGCGGAACCACCGCGGACCACTATCCGCGACCCGCTTCGGCAAGGTCAAGAAGATTGTGTCGATGCAGTGCATCGCCTGGCGCGGTGCAGAAAGGCGGTCGGCCGCCGGGCGGGCCGATGCCGCTGGACGCCGGGAACGATAGCCCCGATAATCGTCGAATTGCCGACGCACGGACCTCCGGTATGAGACGGACGGAAACACCGCCGCGGCGCGGCGGGATATCGCCCGGGGCGTCCGGCCCGGAATTCAGACGAACTCGGGAGGAACAATGGCGGGCTTGGGAGAGCCGTTCACCGTGGGCGACCTGACGGTCCCGAACCGGATCGTGATGGCGCCGATGACCAGGATGAAGTCCCCCGGAGGGGTGCCGGGCCCGGACGTCGCGGAGTACTACGCCCGCCGTGCGGCCCACCGGGTGGGGCTGATCGTCACGGAGGGCACCTACATCGGCCGCCCCGCCGCCGCGGCCTACGACGGGGTCCCCCACTTCCACGGCGAGGAGGCGCTGGCGGGCTGGTCCCGGGTGGTGTCCCTGGTCCACGCGGCCGGCGGCCGGATCGTCCCGCAGCTGTGGCACACCGGGGTGCAGCGCCCGGGCACCGAACCGCCCGCCGAGGGGCCCTCCGGGATCGGCCTGGACGGCGGCCCGGCCGGGCGGGCCATGAGCCAGCAGGACATCGACGACGCGGTGGCCGCCTTCGCGCGCGGCGCCGCGGACGCCGAGCGGCTCGGGTTCGACGGGGTCGAACTGCACGGCGCGCACGGCTACCTGATCGACGACTTCCTGTGGCACGGCACCAACCGCCGCACCGACCGCTACGGCGGCGACCCGGCCTCCCGGGCCCGCTTCGCGGCCGAGGTGGTGCAGGCCGTCCGGGCGGCGGTGAGCCCCGGGTTCCCGGTCCTCTTCCGGCTCTCCCAGTGGAAGGTCGGCCGCTACGACGCCCGGATCGCGGAGAGCCCGGAGGAGCTGGAGCAGCTGCTGACCCCGCTGGCCGAGGCGGGGGTCGACGCCTTCCACGCCTCCACCCGCCGCTACTGGCTGCCCGAGTTCGAGGGCAGCGACCTCAACCTGGCGGGCTGGGCGCGCAAGCTCACCGGCAGGGCCGCCGTGACGGTCGGTTCGGTCGGCCTGGACCGCCAGTACGGCGAGGGCGTGTTCACCGACGGCTTCACCCGGCCGGCCGGGCTCACCGGCATCGAGGAGCTGGTCGAGCGGCTGGAACGCGACGAGTTCGACCTGGTCGCGGTCGGCCGGCCGCTGCTGGCCAACCCCGACTGGGCGGAGCGGGCGCTCGGCGGCGGGCTGGCCGGGGCGGTCCCGTACGACCCGTCGGTGCTCGCGACCCTGGTCTGACCACCGGACCGGCTGACAGAAGGAGGGCCGCCACCCAGTCGTCCGCCAGCCACCGGGCGGTGGCCTCCTCGAACAGCCGGGTGTCGTACTTCAGGAAGGCCTTGTAGCCGTCCTCGTCCCGGTAGACCTCCAGGGCGAGGGGATACTCCCCCGGGTAGGGCAGGTCGTCGAAGGCCCGGAGGTCCAGGTCGCCGGGAGCGGTGGGCGCCCCGTTGGTCAGCAGCTCCGCGCCGTCGAAGTTCTGGAACAGGAAGTTGGTCCGCACCAGCGGTCCGTCCCCGTCGCCCCGGGCCCGGACGATCTCGGCCAGCGGGTAGGCGCCGTGCTCGATCCCGGCCAGCACCCGGCGGTGGAGGGAGCGGAGCAGCCCGGCGACGTCCTCCGTGGCGGTGGACCGGATCGGCAGGCAGTTCGCGAACTGGCCGACGACGTCCTGGAACCGCTCCTCGTAGCGGGCGGCCGTGGTGACCCCCGCGATCAGGTCGTCCTGGCCGGTCACCCGGTGGAGGAAGCGGGTGTAGCCGGCGAGCAGCACGGTCGAGGCGCTGACCCGGTGGCTCCTGGCCGTCGCGGCGACCGCGTCGGCCAGCTCCCGCGGCAGCCGGGTCACGACCACGTCCGCGCGCGGCAGCCGCCCCGGGACCGGCGGGCGGTCGTACGGCAGGTCCAACCGCCCGTCCGCGCCGGCCAGTTCGGCCAGCCAGTGGTCCCGGTGCCGCTGCCCGCGCGGGCCGGCCAGCAGCTCCTCCTCCCAGGCGGTGTAGTCGCCGAACTCGGCGCTCCGCAGCCGTCCCCGGCCCCGGTAGGCGTCCTTGAGGGTGCGGACCAGCAGGGCCGTCGAGGTCCCGTCCAGCAGGATGTGGTGCGCGGTGACCAGCAGGAGCCGGCGGCCGTCGGGCAGGGCGGCCAGGTGCGCCCGGACCAGCGGGCCGGCGGCCAGGTCGAAGGGGGCGCCGACCAGTTCGCGCAGCGCGGCCAGCCGGCCGTCCCGCGTGGTGGGTGTGAGGTCGACCCGTTCGAAGGACGGGCCCCGGGCCGGATCGACGTCCAGGTACGGGACGCCGTCCCGCTCGGCGACCACCGCGCCCAGCAGCGGGTGGATCCGGGCCTGCTCCCGGACCGCGCGTTCCAGCGCGGCCTCGTCCGGGTCGCCGTGGACCTCGAACAGGAGCGGGAGGTGGTAGGCGACGGAGTCCGGGCAGCGCACCTGGTCCCGGTACATGGTCAGTTGGCCGCGGGACAGCGCCCAGCGCCGGCCGGGTTCACCGGTGATGCCGGTGCTGTCGGTGGTGTCGGGGGCGCCGGCCAGGCGGGCGCAGAGGGCGTCGACGCTCTCGGCCTCGAACAGCAGGGTGGGGGAGACGTCCTCGCCGAAGTCCTCGCGCAGGGCGTTGGTGAGCTGGAGGACCAGGATCGAGTCCAGGCCGTAGTCGGTGAGCGGGGCCGAGGAGTCGATCCGCTCGGCCGGGATGCCGAGCACGGTCGCCGCCTTGGCCAGGACCAGCGCCGCCGGATCGGCCGGCGGCCGGGCGGTCAGGGTGTCCACCGGCAGGGTCTCCACCGGCCGGGCGGGCCGGGCGTCGACGGGCCGGCTGTCGACGGGCCGGGCGGGCGGAGCATCGACGGGCCGGGCGGGCCGGGGGTCGACGGCGGGCGCCTGCGGCCGGGCCGGCGGGGTGTCGACCACCCGGGCCGGCGGCCGGGCCTCCGAGCGCCGGTCGGGCGCCGCGGACGTCTCCCGTCCGCCTCCCGCCGGTGCGGCCGGTGCCGCCGGCACCCGCTGCCGGGCCACCCCGTCGCTCTCCGCCGCGATCACCTGCTGCCCCAACGGGAGCGCCCGGGACACCGGGAACACGACGGTGCGGAAGCCCTCACCGGCCAGCACGTCCCGCCAGTTCCCGGGCGACAGCGCCGGCGAGCCGGGGATCCGCAGCGACCGGTCGTCGAACAGCCACCAGCCCTCCAGCAGGCCGAAGGTCACGTGGCTGAACAGGTCGAACGCCGAGAGCTCGTTCAGCAGCAGCCAACCGCCGGGCCGCAGCGCGGCCTTGGCGTTGCGCAGGGTGTTGCGGGTGTCCTTGGTCGCGTGCAGCACGTTCGCGGCGATGACCAGGTCGAAGGCGCCCTCGGCGACCTCCTGCCCGGCCAGCGGCCGTTCGATGTCGAGCAGCCGGCAGTCCAGGTACGGGACCTCCGGCCCGTACGAGGCCCGGGCGTGGTTCAGGAAGGCCTTGGAGACGTCCGTGTAGACGTAGCGCTCGATGCTGTCCCGGTACGGCTGGAGGGCGGCGAACATCCCCACGCTGGTGCCGCCGGTGCCCGCGCCGACCTCCAGGATCCGCAGCCGGGCGCCCGGGTCCCGGCGCAGCCGGTCGGCGACCAGGCCGGCGGCGGTGGCGGCCATGGCGCGGTTGAACAGGTCGGCGGCGCGGTTGTCGCGGTAGCAGCCCTCCACCAGCTCCATGGAGCCGCGCGGGAACATCACGTCGGTGGGCCGGACACGGCCGGTCAGGATCCCGGGCAGGGCCCCGAGCATGGCCGCGGCCAGGCGCAGCTCCGCCGCCCGGTCGGGGTCCGCGGACCACCGGGCGCACTGCCGCTCCCACCGGGCCAGCACCTGGTCCGCGGGCTCCGCCGGCACCAGGAGCCGCTGGGCGTGCTCCCACCACTGGGCGTACTGCGGCAGGACCGCCGCGCGGTCGACGTCGGCCAGCTGGGCGGCGAGGACCTTGGCGAGCCACGGGTCCCGCTCGGCCCGCCGCCACCGGACGACCTCGTCCAGGGCGGCGTCCGTCTCGTCGACGCCGGCCGGCAGCGTGCCGGGGCGCGGCAGGACGGCCGGGCCGTGCGCGGAGACCCGGGTGGCGCGGTCGAAGTTGGGCAGGGTGTTGCGCCGGTCGGTGCGGACGTAGGCGAGCTGCCGCTGCGGGCCGCCGAGCAGGGCGGCCAGGGCGGCGAGCCCCTCCGGCGGTTCGATCGACACCAGCCCGACCCGGGTCATCCGCTCCCGGTAGAACTCGGAGGTGACGCTCCCGAGTCCGCCCCACCAGCCCCAGTTCATGACCCGGACCGGGGTGTCCCAGTGCTGCCCGAGGGCGTGCGCGTAGGCGTCGCTGAAGGTGCAGCCGGCCGCGTAGTTGCCCTGGCCGGCGGCGGTCGTGAAGGACTGCATGGAGGACAGCAGGACCGCGAAGTCGAGCGGTTCGCCGTCGAAGGCCTCGGCCATGGCGGTCGTCACGTCGACCTTGGCGGCCAGCGCGGCGCGCAGGTCGGCCTCGTCCATCCGCGCGACGGTGCTGTCCCGCAGCACCAGCGCCGCCTGGACGACGCCGTGCACCCGGGGGTGGCGGCGCCTGACCTCGGCCAGGGCCCGGCGCAGCGCGGCCGGGTCGCCGGCGTCGGTCTGGAGGTAGCGGACGTGCTCCGGGCCTCCGGCGGAGCGGATCCGGTCCGCCACGGTGGCGTCGTGCGCCCGGCGGCCGATCCAGGTGACGTGGGCGCCGTGGTCCCGCACGACGTGCCGGGTCCACGCGGAGCCCAGCCCGCCGGCGCCGCCGATGACGACGTACACGCCGCCCTCCCGGTACACCGGCCGTTCCGGGGCCTCGCACGGGGCCCAGCGGCGGGCCAGCCACTGGCCGGTGCGCCGGACCCAGGCGTCGTCGGGGGACTGGGCGGGCAGGGCGGTGAGGTCCGCCGGCCAGCCGGAGCCGTCCAGGTCGACGCGGCGGACGGTCCAGTTGCCGTACTCCCGGCCCAGCGAGCCGAACAGGCCGTGCAGCCCGGCGTGCGCGGGCTGGACCTCGTCGTCCGCGTGGGTGGCGAGCGCACGGGTCGTCACCAGGGTGATCCCGAGCGGCCTGGCGTCGTAGCCCGCCGCGACCAGCGCCTTCACCAGGCGGAACGCGGCGACCACCCCGTCCTCCTGCGCGGCGGTGTACCCGGCGGCGTCGGTGGGCGCGAGGTCGGCCTCGGGGGCGGCCCACACCAGGTGGTCGACCGGTCCGAGTCCGCGCAGTGCGGCGGTGGCCTCCTCGACGCTCGCCGAGGCCGGCAGCGGCCAGTGCAGCGCGCCGTCGAGCGGGGCCGGCCCGCCGACGACCAGGACGCGGTCGGCGCCGGAGGGCACCGGGGCGCCGTCCGCGGGGATCGGGTCCCAGACCGGGGCGTAGAGGGCCGGTTCGACGGCGGTTTCGACGGCGGCCTCGACGGCGCCTTCGACGGCGGGCTCGGGCCGGTCCGCGGCGGCCGTTCCGGTACGGGCCTCCGGGCGGGGTTCGGTGCGGCTCCCGGTCCGGCGGGAGCTGTAGCCGACCAGCCGTACCCGGACCTCGCCGTCCTCGTCCACCAGATCGATGTCGAGCCGGCCGAGCGGCCCGGCCGCCAGGCCCCGCACCACGGCCGTCATGGCCGGGGTGCAGGGGGCGAACAGCTCGAGCCGCTCCAGCGCGAACGGCACGGCGGTGTCCCGCAGTTCGGTCAGGTGCGCCGCGACGGTGGCCTGGATCGCCGAGTCCAGCAGGGCCGGGGTGAGCGCGCCCGGCTCGGCCGCGTCGGGCAGGACCAGGTCGGCGAGCACCGTGTCGGGTCCCACGTGCGCCTGCCGGACGGCCCGCAGGCTCGGGCCGTGCTCGATGCCCATCGACCGCAGGGCCTGGTGGATCCGTTCGCCGGGCACCGTCTCCGGGCACCGCGCGCGCAGCGCGGCGAGGTCCACCCGGGGCGGGCGCGGGGCGTCGGAGGGGGCCAGGGTGCCCTCACTGCGGACCGTCCCGCCGGTCGACAGCGTGAACCGCCGGCCGCCGCGGGCGTCGGTGCGCAGGTCGACCAGCACCTCGACGGGTTCCGGCCCGACCTCCAGCGGCCGGACCCACGTCACGTTGGTCATCCGGACGCGGGTGCCGCCCAGGGCCCGACGGGCCAGTTCCAGGTGGGCGACGGCGGGCAGGATGTGCCGGCCCTGTACGACGTGGTCCCGCAGCAGCCCGTCCGTACGGGACAGCGTGACGCGGTCGCGGTCGCGGTCGCGGTCGCGGTCGCGGCCCGCCGCCGGCCCGTGCCGGTCCGGGGCGAACGGGTAGGTCGGCAGCGGGACGAGGCGTCCCCCGGCCGGGGCCGGCGCGTCCCCGACCGGCCGGGCGGGCGCGATGCCGTCGAGCACCGCGACCAGTTCGGCGGTGTCGCCCGCCAGGCACTCGAAGCGGTGCTCGAACCGCTTCCGGCCGACCCACAGGGTGTGGGCGAGGTCGCGCAGCTCCACCGAGGGGTGGGCGCGCAGGTGCGCCGCGAGCCGGCGCCGCTGCTCGGCGAGCTGCTGCTCCGTCCGGGCGGACAGGACCACGGGGTGGTCCGCCCTCGGCGCCGGGGGCCGCTCGGCCGACGGCGCCTCCTCGATGACGACGTGGGCGTTGGTGCCGCTGGCCCCGAAGGAGCTCACCACGCCGCAGCGCGGGCCGCCGGCGGGGGCCGCCCAGTCACGGGTCCGGGTGTTGACGTAGAACGGGCTGCCGGCCAGCGGGACCGCCTCGTTGGCGGTCTCGAAGTTCAGCGCGGCGGGGATCCGCCGGTGCCTGAGCGCCAGCAGGACCTTCAGCACGCCCGCGATGCCGGCGGCGAACTGGGCGTGTCCGATCGTGGTCTTCACCGAGCCCAGCGCGCAGTACTCGGCGCGGTCGGTCCGGGCGCGGAAGACCCGGTCCAGGGCCCGGAACTCGATCGGGTCGCCCAGCGGCGTGCCGGTGCCGTGCGCCTCGACCAGGCCGATCCGCTCCACGTCGATGCCGGCCCGCTCGTACAGCCCGCTGATCAGGCTCTCCTGGGAGACCGAACTCGGGGCGGTGATGCCGTTGGTGGCGCCGTCCTGGTTGACCCCGACGGCGGTGATCACGCCGTGGACGTGGTCCCCGTCCGCCAGCGCGTCGGCGAGCCGCTTGAGCACCACCACCCCGACGCCCTCACCGGGGACGAAGCCGTCCGCCCGGTGGTCGAAGCTGTGGCAGCGCCCGCTCGGGGAGAGCATCCCCGCGCGGCCCGCGAGCCCGTACAGCCGCGGCGTGGACTGGACGAACACCCCGCCGGCCAGGGCCATCGAGGTCTCGCCGGACCAGAGGTCCTTGCACGCCAGGTCGAGCGCCACCAGCGAGCTGGAGCAGGAGGTGTCGACGGCGATCGCCGGGCCCTTGAGGTCCAGGGCGTAGCTGACCCGGCTCGGGATCACCGAGGCCATGTTGCCCCACAGGGCCTGGGCCGGCGCGTCCCCGTCGAGCAGCTCCAGGTAGTCCCCGGCCCAGGCGCCGACGTACACGCCGCACGGCCGCCGGTCCATCCGGCCGGCGTACCCGGCGTCCTCCAGGGCCTTCCACGACTCCTCCAGCAGCAGCCGCTGCTGGGGGTCCATCGCGGCGGCCTCGGTGCCGGAGATGTTGAAGAACAGCGCGTCGAACTCGTCGATCCGGTCGAGGAACCCGCCCCGGGTGCACGCGCTCAGGCCGTCGAGGCGGAAGCGGGTGGCGTCGGTGACCAGGTCGTCCCCGTTCTCCAGCCGCGTCCACAGCTCGTCCAGCGAGCCGGTGCCCGCGAACCGGCCGCTCATGCCGACGACCGCGATCGGGCCGCGGTCCACCGGGCCGGGGGCGGCCACCGGCTGTCCGGTGGCGGGACGGCGGTCGGTGACCGGGGCGCCGCCGTCGGCGGCTCCGGCGTCAGGCGCGGCGCCCGGTGTGGCGTCGAGCGCGGCCGAGGGCCGGGCCCCGCCGCCGGTCCGGGCGGGCACCATGGCGTCCCGGTGCTCGGCGAGCAGGTGCGCGGCCAGCCGGTCGACCGTGCTGTGGTCGAAGACCACGGTGGTCGAAAGGTCCAGCGAGAGCGCGGTGTTGAGCTCGTGGACCAGCCGGACGGCGAGGATGGAGTCCAGGCCCAGATCGGCGAACGCCGACCCGTCGAGGACCTCGCCGGCCTCCATCGCGAGGGCGGCGGCGACCTTCTCCCGCACCAGCGCGGGCACCAGCCCGTCCAGGTCGGCGGGTTCGGCCGGTTCGTCAAGACCGGCCAGGTCGACCGGTTCGGCGGCCGCGGGGGGAACGGGTGCTGCGGGGGGAACGTCCCCGGACCGGGCCAGGTCGCCGATCCAGAACCGTTCCGCGGCGAACGGATAGGTGGGCAGGGCGATGGTCCGCCGCGCCGCCCGGTGCGTGCTCCGCCAGTCGATCGCGACGCCGGACGCCCACAGGGCCGCGACCTTGGACAGCTCCCCGGCGGCGCTCCAGCGCCGGACGAGCAGCTCCTGGAGCTCGCCGTCCGCGGTGAGTTCCGCGAGCAGCCCGTCGGGAGCCGTCCCCGCGCTGCCCCGGAGCCCCCGGCCCTCGCGCAGCGCGTCCCGCAGCTCCCTGGTGGAGGAGACCACGACCGCGTACCGCT
Source organism: Kitasatospora sp. NPDC058046 (assembly GCF_042885595.1). Classification (NCBI taxonomy): domain Bacteria; kingdom Bacillati; phylum Actinomycetota; class Actinomycetes; order Kitasatosporales; family Streptomycetaceae; genus Kitasatospora; species Kitasatospora sp. NPDC058046. The sequence continues at coordinate 46,832 of NZ_JBHVRS010000020.1, read as the reverse complement.
CGGCCATCGCCTCCCGTCCCACCTGGAGGGTGTATGCGAGGTCGGCCAGCGGGGTGTCCGGGGCTCGGTCGAGGAACGCGGCCAACCGGTCGACGGAGGCGGCGAGTCGGTCGGGGGTCCGGGCGGAGAGGACGACGACGTGTTCGGCGCCGTCCTCGGTGCCGTCTGCGGGTTGCACGGGGTACTCCTCGACGATCACGTGCGCGTTGGAGCCGCCGGCACCGAAGGAGGACACCGCCGCGATCCGCGGGCCCTCGCTGTGCCAGGGCGCCGCTTCGCGCTGGAGCCGGAAGGGGGACGACCCGAAGTCGATGTTCGGGTTGGGCTGTTCGGCGTTCAGGGTGGGGACCAGTTCCCGGTGCCCGAGCTGCAGCAGCACCTTGGTGAGGCCCGCCACGCCGGCGGAGGCCTCCAGGTGCCCGATGCCGGACTTCACCGAACCGAGCGCGCAGTACTGGCGGTCCTCGGTGTCCTGCCGGAACGCCGCGGCCAGGCCGGCGACCTCGATCGGGTCGCCCAGCTCGGTGCCGGTGCCGTGCGCCTCGACGTACCCGACCTGCCGCGCCGAGACGCCGGCCCGGTCGAGCACCTGACGGATCAGCGCGGCCTGGGCGGTCGGGCTCGGCACGGTGTAACCGGTGCTGCGCCCGCCGTGGTTGACGCCGGTGGCGCGGATCAGGCCCAGCACCCGGTCCCCGTCGGCCAGGGCCCGGGACAGCGGCTTGAGCAGCACGCAGCCGACGCCCTCGCCCGGGACGAACCCGTGGCCGCCGGCGCCGAAGCTGCGGCAGTACCGGTCGGGCGAGAGCATGCCGGAGCGGCACAGCTCGACGTAGTCCAGCGGGTGGGTGTAGACGTTCGCGCCGCCGGCCAGGGCGACCTCGCAGGCGCCGCTGCGGAGTTGCTCGCAGGCCTCGTGGATCGCGGTCAGCGAGGCCGAGCACATGGTGTCCACGGTCAGGCTCGGCCCGCGCAGGTCGAGCAGGTAGGAGACCCGGGCGCTCAGCGAGGCGAACGACAGCCCGGGGACGACGAGTTCACCCGAGGGCAGCCGGCCCGCCGGGTGCCGGGCGTGCCCGACCTTGGTGACGCCGGCGAACACCCCGACCCGGTGGTCATGCTGCTCGGCGAGGCGGGCGCGGGTGTACCCGGCGTCCTCCAGCACCTCCCAGGCGGCCTGGACGAACAGCCGCTCCTGCGGGTCCATCGCGTAGGCGTCGCGCGGGGCGATGCCGAAGAACCTCGGGTCGAAGTCGGCGAAGCCGTCCAGGAACCCGCCCCACTTGCTGTAGCTGCGCCCGGTGGTCGCGGCGGTGGTGCGGTCCGGTTCGAAGAAGCCGTCCAGCGGCCACCGGTCGATCTCGCGGACGCTGTCGCGGCCGGCCCTGAGGTTCTCCCAGAACTCGCCCAGGTCGGCGGCGCCCGGATAGCGGCCGCTCAGCCCGATGACGGCGATCGGCTCGTCGGGCCCGGCGGCGCGCTCGGCGGCACGTCCGACGGCGGGTTCCCCGGCGGGGACGGTCCGTCCCGAGGGGGCCGCCGGGGCGGGCCCGGTCGCCCGCTCCGGTACGGGTTGCGGTACGGGCTCCGGGCGGCGTGCGCCGCCGAGCCGGGCGGCCACCGCCCGCAGGGTCGGCTGCTCGTAGAACAGGGTCGAGGAGGCCTCGGGGTAGAACGGGGCCAGCGCACGGTTGAGCTGGATCACCATCACCGAGTCGAGACCGATGTCGACGAACGGCCGGTCCGGGTCCACCGCCTGCGGGGGCAGCTTGCTGACCTCCGCGAAGACCTCCCGCAGGTGGTCCAGCACGGCGCGGTCCGCGGTGCGGCCCCCGGACGGTGCGGGCGCGGGCGGAGCGGCAGCGGCAGGAGCAGCGGCCGGGGCGGGCGAGCCGTGGTGCACCCACACCCGGTCCGCCCCGGTGTGCCAGGCGTCGACCAGGGCGGCGAGGCCCGTCGGCGTCGGCATCGGGACCAGCCCCCGGTCCTCCCGCAGGTAGGCCAGGGTGCGGTCGTCGACGGTCATGCCGCCGTCCTGCCACAGCGGCCAGGCCACGGAGAGCGTCCGGCCCCGCCGTTCCCCCCGGGCGACGGCCGCGTTGCGGGAGGCGGCGAACTCGTCGAGGAAGGCGTTGGCGGCCGCGTAGTCGCTCTGCCCGGGGTTGCCGGTGACGGCGGCGCCGGAGGAGTAGGCCAGGACGAACTCCAGCGGGCAGTGCGCGGTGGCCCGGTCGAGGTGGACGAGGCCGTCCGCCTTGGCGCCGAGCACCTCCTCCCACTGCGCCGCGGTCTTCTCCGCGAGCAGGGCGTCGCGGACCACTCCGGCGGCGTGCACCACCCCGGTGACCTCGCCCGCCTCGGCGACGAGGTGGCGGACCTCCTCCCAGCGCGAGAGGTCGGCCCGCACGTAGCGCGCGACCGCGCCGGCCTGCCGCAGTTCGGCCAGCAGCGCCTCCACCCGCTCGTCGGCCGCTGAGCGGCCCGCGAGGACGAGGGTGGGCCGTCGGACGTCGGCGGCGATCCGACGGGCCGTCGCGGCGCCGATGCCGCCGGCGCCGCCGGTGACGAGGTAGACGCCGCCGTCCCGCCACGGCGGGGCGGAGCCGGTGGCCGGGGGAGTGACGGGGGTCCAGCCGAGGGTCTGCCGGACGCCGTGGCGGTAGCGGACGAGGTCGTCCGCGCCGTCGGCGTTCTCCGCGACCGCGGTGGCCGGGTCGACGCCCGCGGCGCCGTCCAGGACGATCACCTGGCCGAGGACTCCGGGGTCCTCCTTGGCCACCGAGCGCAGCAGGCCGGCCAGGGCCGCGGTGTCCGCGACCACCTGGACCAGCACCGTGCCCTCCTCGGCCGCCAGGCCCCGGACGGTCTCCAGCAGCTGCCAGGACAGGTCGCGGAACCGGCTCTCCGGCCGCTGTTTGGCGGTCTCCAGCCGGATCGCCCCGGGGAGGTCGCCGTCGACCCCGCACAGCACGACCGCGCGGCGGTCGTGGCGGCGGCCCGGCGCGGCGGGGGCCGGAGCCCAGGCCGGGACGGACAGGACCGTGACGGCCTCCGGGGCGGCGCCGGGAGCGGCGGCCGCTTCGGTGTCCGGTGCCGCGACGGGCGCCTGGGCGAGCGCCGGGGCGGGCTCGGCCTCCGGGTGCCAGAAGCGGTCCCGGGCGAAGGGGTACCCGGGCAGATGAACCCGTCCGGGCGTCGCTCCGCCGGTCCAGGCCGACCGGTCGAGGGCCTCGCCCGCGATCCAGCGCGCCGCCGGACCGGCGGCCTCGCCCCGGTCGCCGGTGGCGACGAACGCCCGCAGACGGTCGGCGAGTTGGGCCACGCTGGACACCGTCCAGGCGATCCGCTCGGCCATCTCCTCCCGGCCGGCCAGGAGGGTCCAGGCGACCGAGCGCAGGGACACCCCCTCCGACCGCTCCAGGAAGGCCAGCAGGTCCCGGGCCCGGTCGGTCAACTGCCCCGGGGTGCGCGCCGAGAGCGGCACCAGGACGTCCCCGGCGGGCTCCTCCCGGCCGGCCCGGACCGGGACGTACTCCTCGACCACGACATGGGCGTTGACGCCGCCGAAGCCGAAGCTGCTGACCCCGGCGCGCCTCGGCCCGTCCCGGCCGTCGCGGTCGCGCGGACGCGGCCAGGGCTCGTTCTCCCGGACCAGGTGGAAGGGCCCGTCGTCGAGTTCGACGAACGGGTTGACCCGCCGCAGGTGCCGGTTCGCGGGCAGCACCCCGTGCCGGAGCGAGAGCAGCACCTTCAGCAGCCCGGCGATGCCGGCGGCGGACTCCAGGTGCCCGATGTTGGTCTTGACCGAGCCCAGGCCGCAGGCGCCGTCGTCGCTCCGGCCGAGCCGGCGGAAGGCCGTGCGCAGCGCGCGGACCTCGACCGGGTCGCCGAGGGCCGTGCCGGTGCCGTGGGTCTCGATGTAGCCGATGGTGTCCGGGTCGAGGTCGCCGACGGCCGCGGTGACCAGCTCGGCCTGGGCGTCGGCGTTCGGCGCGGTGAGCGAGTTGGCCCGTCCGCCGTGGTTGTAGGCGCTGCCCCGGAGCACGCCGAGGATCGCGTCGCCGTCCCGCTCGGCCGCCGCCAGCGGCTTGAGGACGACGGCCCCGACGCCCTCGCCGCGCACGTAGCCGTTCGCGTCGGCGTCGAAGGTGCGGCACAGGCCGTCCGGGCTGAGCATCCCCGCGCGGTGGGCGCTGACGAAGGTGCCGGCGTCGAGCAGGACGTTCACCCCGCCCGCGATCGCCAGGTCGCAGGCGCCGGACCGGATGGCTTCCATGGCGCGGTGCACCGCCACCAGCGAGCTGGAGCAGGCGGTGTCGATGGGCTCGCTCGGGCCGCGCACGTCGAGCAGGTAGGAGATGCGGTTGGCCAGGATCGAGTGGTTGGTGCCGGTCGCGGTGAAGGCGTCCGGCCGCACCCCTCGGGTGCTGAGCAGGGTCGCGTAGTCGTTGTTGGTGACGCCGATGAACACCCCGGTGTTGGAGGGGAGTTCGCTCGGCCGGTGGGCGCTGTCCTCCAGCGCCTGCCACACCGTCTCCAGCACCAGCCGGTGCTGCGGGTCCATCAGTTCGGCCTCGCGCGGCAGGATCCGGAAGAACGCCGCGTCGAAGGCGTCGACCTCGTCGAGGGCGCCCATCCGCCGGGGGAAGTCCAGGGCGGTGATGGCCCGGCGCTGCTCCTCGTCGTAGCGGTCCAGCGGGAAGGCGGTGACGGAGTCCCGCCCGGCCAGCAGGTTCGCCCAGAACTCGCCGAGGTCGCGGGCACCGGGGAAGCGTCCGGCCGCGCCGATCACGGCGATCGGCGTGTCCGGGGCCCGTCCGGGCCGGTCCGGGAGGGGCCGGCGCCCGGTGGCGGGGGCCGTCGCGGAGGCTGTCACGGGGGCCGTCACGGCGGCGGTCACGGGGACGGCTGCCGGGACGGTCGCGGGGCGGGCCGCCGGGCGGCGCGGCGCGGCCGAGGCCCCGTGCTCCGCGACCAGGTGGGCGCCCAGCGCCTCCAGGGTGCTGAGGTCGAAGAACACGGCCGGGCTGACCTTGGCGCCGAAGCGCTCCTCGATCTGCTTGGCGAAGTACACCAGCGAGATCGAGTCGAAGCCGAACTCGTCCATGCCGGTCCGGGGGTCGAGCTCCTCCGGCTCGAACTTCAGCAGCCCCGCCGCGATCTCGCGCAGCACCTCCACGACCCCGTCCGCACCCGTCGGTCCGGACGTGCCCTCCGCCGGCGCGGGAGTACCCGGCTCGGGGCGGAGTACGGCGGGCCGGGGGGCCCGGCGGGCCGCCGGTGGCGTCCCCCCGGTGCCGCACAGCACGCCCTCCAGCGCGCCGAGCACCTCGCCCGAAGCGTCGGCCAGGAGGATCCGGTCGGCGCCGAGGAGGACGTGGGCGACCGGCCCGCCGGACCGGACGGTGACCCGGTCGATCCGGTGCGGCGCGACCCGCTGCCAGTCCGGGTGCCCGGCCCGGCGGGCCGTCCACTGCACGCCCAGGGCGATCGCCGCGAGGACGGACGGTTCGACGGTCACGTTCCGCCGGGCGTGGTCCTGCTGGACGCCGGGGCGGGACAGGTGCAGGACGGTGCTGCCGTCCGGGGCGGCGGACACCGCGTCGACGGCGCAGGAGGCGGCCCGGGGGACGACGCCGCCCTCGGCCAGTTCGGCCAGGAGGCCCGCCCGGTCCAGCACCTGCCGCAGGCCGGTGAGGTCGATCCGGCCGGTGGGCGCGTCGGCCGCCCGGACGGTGAACTCGACGGCCGGCGGCCCGTCCCCGGCCCGCACCAGGCCGTGGCCGTCGGCGAACTCCGTGACGAGGCGGTCGGTGGCCGACCAGTCGACCGGCCGCAGCACCCGCAGGTCGTGCACGGCCGGCTCGGCCGCGTACCCGCTGACCCTCGCGGTGGCGAGCGCGAGGTCCACGGCGAAGGTGGACACCACGACGGGGAGCCCGTCCTGGCGGTAGGTGTAGTCCTGGAGGTCGTCGAGCCGCAGGTCCGCGGTGTAGCGCAGGCCGTGGACGTCGGACTCGTTGCGCCCCAGGAAGGGGTGCAGCCGCTCGCGGTGGGCCAGCGGGGCGAGCACGGTCGGCGCGTCCTCGTCCACCTCGACCCAGCAGCGCACCCGGTCGAAGGGGTACGGGGGCAGCGGGACCCGCCGGGCCGTGGGCAGCCGGTCCCAGTCGACGCTGCGGCCCGCGAGCCAGGTCCGGGCGATCTCGTGCTCCGGCAGGTCCCGGCGGCCCGCCGCCCAGCCGTCCAGGGCGGCCAGGGCGGCCGCCTTGTCGGCCGCCACGAAGGCCCAGCGGTGCGGCAGTTCGTTCCTGCCGACCCGCAGGGTGAAGGCGATGTCGGGGAGGTCGGCCTCGCGGGCCCCGGCGAGGTGGTCGCGGAAGACGGCCAGGTGGCGTCCGAGGGCGTCCTCGTTCATGGCGGAGAACACGAACAGCTGCTCGCCGAAGGGCTCCTGGCGCTCCGGCCGCGGCGGGTACTCCTCCAGGATGATGTGGGAGTTCATGCCGCCGGCGCCGATCGAGGTGAGGCCGGCCCGGCGCGGGTGGACGACCTCCCGGCCGTCGACCGTGGTGACGACCGGCTGCCAGTCGGCGAGGGTCTGCTGCACCCGGAACGGGGTGTCCGCGAAGTCGATGTCCGGGTTGAGCTCCGTGCTGTGCAGGGACGGCACCAGCTTGCCGTGCCGCAGCTGGAGCAGCACCTTCGCCAGGCCCACCATCCCGGCCGCGGCGAGCAGGTGGCCCATGGTGGCCTTGACCGAGCCGAGGGCGCAGAACTGCCGGTCCTCGGTGTACTTCCGGAACGCCGAGGTGAGGGCGCGGACCTCGATCGGGTCGCCCAGGGCGGTGCCCGAACCGTGGCCCTCGACGTAGCCGATCGTCCTCGGGTCGATCCCGGCGTCCTCGACGGCCTTCTCGATCGCGCGGGCCTGCATGCCGGGGCTCGGCACGGTGAAGCCGTTGCGCACACCGGCGTTGGACAGGGCGGTGCCCTTGATCACGGCGTACACGTGGTCGCCGTCGCGCTCCGCGTCGACCAGCGGCTTGAGCACCACCGCGCCGACGCCCTCGCCGAGGATGGTGCCGTCCACGCCGACGCCGAAGCTGCGGATCACGTCGGAGGTGCCGGTGGTGAAGTGCTCCTGCGAGGAGGTGATCAGGTTGTACGGGTGCAGCAGCAGGTTGATGCCGCCCGCGACCACCATCCGGCACTCGCCGGCCCGCAGCATCTGCACGGCCTGGTGGACACAGGTCGAGGAGGCCGAGCACATGGTGTCCACGAAGATCGACGGCCCGGTCAGGCCGTAGAAGTAGGACAGCATGTTCGGGATCGTCCCGGTGTAGCTGCCGCTCTGCGGGGCGCCGCGGGTGAGGCTGTTCTGGAAGCCGTACAGGTTGTAGTGGTTGCTCATCGTCCCGACGAGCACGCCGACGTCGCCCTGGTAGCGGCGCCGGATGGTCTCCCGGGAGTAGCCCGAGTCCTCCAGCGCCTGCACGCCGGCCTGGAGGAACAGCCGCACCTCCGGGGACATCTGCTCGGCCTCGCGCTTGGAGATCCGGAAGTACCGGGGGTCGAAGGCGTCGATGTCGCGCAGGAAGGTCCCGGTCCGGATCACGCTCTTGCCGGGCACGGCCCGGTCGCTGTCGTGGACGACGCGGTGGTCCCAGCGGTCGGCGGGGACCTCGGTGAAGCTGTGCCGGCCGTTCTCCAGCAGCTCCCACAGCTCGTCGAGGGTGTCGGCGCCGGGGTAGCGCCCGGAGACCCCGATGATCGCGATGTCGTGCCGGTCGTCGCGGTCCCGGTGCCGGCCGGACGGCTCCGCGCGGGCCTCGACGGCAGCGACGGCGCTGACGGCGTCAGCGGTCCGAGCGGGTACCTCGACTGCCTCGGGCTCGGGTTCGGCCCGCGGCGCCGCCCCGCCGAGGACGGCCTCCAACTGCTCCCGCCGGGACTCCACGAAGTGGGCGGCGACGTCGGCGATGTTGAGGTACTCGAAGAAGATGGTCTTGGACAGCGGCCCGAACAGCTTCTCCAGCTCGGCGGTCACGCCCATGATGCTCAGCGAGTCGATGCCGTACGCGACGAGGTCGGTGGCCGGGTCGAGGTCCTCCGGCCGGTGCCGGAGGACCTCGGCGACGATCCGCCGCAGCAGTTCCTCGGTCCGCTCGGTCAGGTTCCCGCTGTCGCCGCCGGGTACCGGGCCGGCGGGTACGGCGGTCCGAACCGGTGTGCCCGGTACGGCGGTTCGGACCGGTACGGCGGGCCGGGCCGCGAGCGTGGCGCCCGCGCCGTAGCCGACCACGACGTGCGCCGGGGCGTCGGCGCGCAGCGCCCCGCCGAGCGCGCGCAGCCCGTCCTCGGTGGGCAGCGGCTCCCAGCCCCGCTCGCGGCGCATCGCCTCCCGGCCGGCCGCGTCCATCGTCATGCCGCCGTCGGCCCACAGCGGCCAACTGACCGCGACGGTACGGCCGGTGCGCTCGCCGGAGTCGACCAGGGACTGCCGGTGCGCGGCGAACGCGTCCAGGAAGGCGTTGGCCGCGGCGTAGTCGGACTGGCCGGGGTTGCCGTACACCCCGGCGACCGACGAGAAGAGCACGAAGTGGTCCAGGTCGAGGTGGCGGGTGGCGGCGTCGAGGTTGAGCGCGCCGCGGATCTTCGGCGCGCCCACCGTGCGGACGTCGGCCAGGTCCTTGCGCACCAGGTACTGGTCGCGCAGGACGCCGGCCGCGTGGACGACGCCGTCGAGCGAGCCGTGGTCGCGCAGGATCGTCTCGACCGCGGCCCGGACCTCCTCGGCGTCGGCCACGTCCACCGGCAGGTGGTGGGCGTCGACGCCGTCGGCGCGCAGGTCGGCGAGCGGGCCGGTGGCGGACCGTCCGCTGAGCACCACCGTGGCCCCGGCGCGGCCGAAGTAGCGGGCCAGGTGCGGACCGAGGCCGCCCAGGCCGCCGGTGATCCAGTACACCCCGCCGGTCCGCAGCTCCGGTACGGCCGGGCCGGCCGCGAGCGGGGCGTCGACGGGCTCCAGCACCTGCCGGACCCCGTCGGCCCGGCGGCGGACCTCACTGTCGGCGCCCTCGTCCGCGCACTCCTCGGCGACGATCCGCTCGATCGTCGCCGGGGCCGCGCCCTCCAGGCCGTCGACACGCACCACCCGGCCGGTGACCAGCGGGTTCTCCAGGGCCACGGTGCGGAACAGCCCCGCCAGCGGCCGGTGGAAGTGCGCGGGGACCCGCCCGTCGACCAGCACCACGAACCGGTGCTCGGTGGTGGGCCGGGTGAGCAGCAGCTCCCGGACGGCGGCGAACACCGTGTCCGTCATGGCCTCGACGCCGTCGGCCGGGGCCGAGGGGGCGATGCCCGGCAGCTCCGGGGTGTGCGGGGTGCGGGCCGGGCCGCCCGGGACGGCCGGCCGGTCCGTCCACCGGGTGGTGGCGGTGACGACGCGCGGGCCGGTGCCGGTGCCGGTGCCGGTAGCGCGCTGGGCGAGCCCCCGGATCGTGGCGTGCACGGTGCCCTCGTGGTCGCACAGGTCGATGTCGAAGGTGGCCACCGCGCCGGAGCTGCCGGAACCGCCGGTGCGCCGGATCCAGGCCCAGCTCTCGGCCGGGCACGGCCCGTGGACCAGGACCTCGTCCAGGGCCAGCGGCAGGGTCGGCCCGGCGGTGTCCGGCATCAGCGTGACGGAGACCTGGAAGGCCGCGTCCAGCAGGCTCGGCGGCAGCAGGTGTCCGCCGTCCTCGGGCTCGGTCGGCCGGATGCGGGCGAGCGCCCCGTCCGGGCCGGTGCGCAGCTCCCGCAGCGCGCGCATGGCCGGGCCGTACTCCAGGCCCTGGGCGCGCAGCCGCCGGTGGACGGCGTCGGGCTCGGCCGGGTCGGGGCAGGAGGCGCGCAGCGCGGCCAGGTCGAGCGGGGCCGGCGGCGCGGGCGGGACGAGCTCGGCGCGGCCGGTGCCGTGCTCCGTGCCGTCGCGTACGAACGCGACGGCGATCCCGTGGTCCCCGGGCGTCAGTTCGACCTGGACGTCGACGGGTTCCTCGTCGACGGTGATCGGCCGCACCCAGGCCAGGTCGTGCAGCCGGACGGTCCCCGTCCCGGTGGCCGAGAGCGCCACGGCGGCCCGGGCCATCTCGACGTAGGCGGCGGCGGGCAGCACCCGCCGGCCGCCGACCCGGTGGTCGTCGAGGAAGGGTTCGGCGCCGGTGAACGTCGAGGTGTAGCGCTGCTGCGCCAGGTCGGAGGTGTTGCGGTGGACGAGGGGGTGCAGCTGCCCGGTGGCGGCGGGGGCGACGGGCTCCGGCACGCGGTACCAGTGCCGGTCCCGCGCGAACGGGTAGGTGGGCAGCCGCACCCGGTGGGCGCCGGGGTGGTGCGGCCAGCTCGCGTCGCCGCCCGCCAGCCAGTCGGCGACCGCCGTCATCAGCTCGGGGCCGGCGCCGGCGGGGTTGGCGGCCTCGCCCGCCGGGAGCTCACCGGACACCAGCGTCCCCAGCGCGGCGACGAGCTGGTCCCGGTCGGCGACGACGAGCGCGGCCCGGACGGCCAGCGGTTCGCGGCCCACCCGCAGGGTGTGGGCGATGTCGGCCGGCGACTGCTGCGGCAGCAGCGCGGACTCCGGCGCGAGCAGGTGCTCGCGCAGCAGTCCGGCGAGCACCCGCAGCCGCTCGGGGCTGCGCGCCGACAGCGGGACGACGTACGGGCCCGGCGCGCCGGCCGAGGAGGTGCGGCGGCGCGGTTCCTCCATCAGCACATGGGCGTTGGTCCCGCCGAAGCCGAAGGAGCTGACGCCGGCCCGGCGGGGCGCGCCGTCCACGGCCGGCCAGGGCCGGGTCCCGTCGACGATGTAGAAGGGGCTGCCGGCCAGGTTGATCAGCGGGTTCAGGTTCCGGAAGTTGACGGTCGCGGGCAGCACCCCGGCCGTCATGGCGGCGACGACCTTCACCATGCCCGCCACCCCGGCGGCGGATTCCAGGTGCCCGATGTTGGTCTTGACCGAGCCGATGCCGGTGGTGTCCGGGTCGGGTTCGGTCCCGGCGGCCTCGTGCAGGTTGCGGAAGGCGCGCTTGAGGCCGACGATCTCGATCGGGTCGCCGACCGGGGTGCCCGGCCCGTGCGCCTCGATGTAGCCGACGGTGCCGGGCGCGACGCCCGCCCGGGTGTAGACGTCCTCGATCAGCGCGGCCTGGGCGGTCGGGCTGGTCACGGTCAGCGAGTTGGTCCGGCCGCCGTGGTTGGTGCCGACGCCCTTGATCACCCCGTGGACCGGGTCGGCGTCCGCGATCGCCCGGGCGAGCGGTTTGAGCAGCAGGACCGCCCCGCCCTCGCCCCGGACGAACCCGTCGGCGCCCTCGTCGAAGGCCTGCGCCCGGCCGGTGGGCGAGAGCATGCCGGCCTTGCTGAAGGCCACGAAGTGCTTCGGGGACCAGCACAGGTTGACGCCGCCGGCCAGTGCCAGGTCGCAGTCCCCGTTGTTGAGCGCGGTCACGGCCTCGTAGACGGACACCAGGGAGCTGGAGCAGGCGGTGTCGTTGGTGATGCTCGGGCCGTGGAGGTCGAAGTGGTAGGAGAGCCGGTTGGCGACGATCGAGTACGCCGTTCCGGTCGGGAAGTAGGCGTCGGTCGCCACGTCGTCGCGCTCGATGAGTTCGGCGTAGTCGGCGTGGCAGACGCCCATGAAGACCCCGGTGCGGCTGCCCGCGAGCTCGCTCGCGCGGTAGCCCGCGTCCTCGACGGCCTTCCAGGCGAGTTCGAGGGCGAACCGCTGCTGCGGGTCCATCGTCTCGGCCTCGCGCGGGGAGATGGCGAAGAAGGCGGCGTCGAAGCGGTCCGCGTCCTCGATGAACCCGGCCCAGATGCTGTTGGTCCGTTCGCCGCCGTTGCGCGGGTCCCCGAAGTAGCGTTCCTTGGACCACCGTTCGGCCGGGACCTCGGTGATCAGGGAGCGTCCGGCGGCGAGGTGGTCGAAGAGCGTGGCGAGGGTGTCGGCCCCGGGGAAGCGCAGGGCGAGTCCGATGATGGCGATGCCGTCGGTGGTCACCGGGCCTCCTTTCCGGTCCGGACGGCGTGGCGCCGGTCCACGGTCACTTTCAGGTCGATTGCCGGGGCGGCCGATCCGCCGTTCTGGCCGGCGCCGTCGAGCACGAACTGCCGGTGGAGCACGGCGGTGGTGAGCAGGTAGACGAAGGCCTGGTCCTCCTTGGTGCTCACGTCCTCGGCGGGCGAGGCCATGACGCGGTCCGTCAGGCGGCGGGCGAACCGCTGGTCCAGGAAGTCGAGCTTGCCCAACTCGGTGTCGGACAGGAGGAGTTCCAGGTAGTCCGGGCGGTGCTCCTTGAACACCTCGCTGCCCGGGGCGCGGTAGGGCTGCTTGGGGCGGTCCGTGGTCCACTGCGGCAGCTCGGCGCGGAACGCCTTCTTCAGGACGGCCTTCTCGTTCCACCCGTCGTCGAAGCGGAGGTTGACCGCGGAGGCGGCCCGGACCACCGCCGGGTCGAGGAACGGGCAGCGGTTCTCCACGCTGTGCGCCAGGGCGACGCGCTCGCCCTGGGTCGAGAGCAGGAATCCGGGCAGCAGGGTCTTGTACTCCAGCCACTGGGCCTTCTGCACCGCGGACATGGCCTGGTAGCCCGGCGCCCGGGAGACCAGGTCGAGCAGGTCGGCGAACGGGTCCTTGCGGGAGGCGAGCAGCCGGGCCGCGAACCTGCCGTTCTGGTACCGCAGTTCGTGGGAGAACAGGCCGGGCAGCCGCTCGGTGGCGAACTGCTGGTACAGGCCGAGCAGGTGGCCCTGGTGGGCCGGGCCGAAGTGCGCCAGCTCCGGGTGCAGGGTGGCGAGTCCGGCGCGCCGCTCGGTGTCGGTGAGCCCGTGCCAGCGTTCGCGCAGCATGGTCTCGCGGAACAGGGAGTAGCCGAGGAAGGCCTCGTCGGAGCCCTCGCCGCTGAGCACGGTCTTGATGCCCGCGTCGCGGACGTGGCGGGAGAGCAGGAACATCGGGACGAAGGACGTCCGGAAGGCGGGCACCTCGGCGTGGTACACCGCCGACGGGAGGTTGTCGGCGATGTCCGCGCCGGTGACCGGGAGGGCGGAGTGCAGGGTGCCCAGGTGCTCGGCGACCAGCAGCTGGCTGTCGGACTCGTCGAAGTTCTTGTCCCGGAAGGCCACCGAGAAGGTGCGGACCTGGTGCCGGGACAGCTGCGTGGCGAGGCTGGTGACCACGGAGGAGTCGAGGCCGCCGCTCAGGTAGACGCCGACCTCCACGTCGGAGCGCAGGCGCAGCTCCACCGCGGTGCGCAGGCTCTCCCGGACGAACGCGACCGCCTCCGGCTCGGTGCCGTCGAAGCCCGGTACGTCGAAGGAGAGTTCCTCGTACGCGCGCGGCGAGCGCAGGCCGCCGCCGGCCTCCAGGTAGCAGCCCATGGGCAGTTGGCGGACGCCGGCGAACGGCGTGCGGTCGGGCAGCGGCGTCCACACCGCGTAGATCGACGCGAGGTCCGGCGGGGAGAGCTCGAAGCGGAAGCCGGGGAACGCGCCGAAGGCCTTCGCCTCGGAGGCGAACAGGAGGGCGCCGCCGTGCTCGGCGTAGTACAGCGGGCGCTTGCCGTACCGGTCGCGGGCCAGGACGAGCCCGCCGGTGGCGGTGTCCCTGATCGCGAGCGCGAACGGGCCGTTGAAGCGGGCGAAGCAGGCCGGGCCCCACTGGATCCAGGCCTGGAGGGCGACTTCGGTGTCGGAGTGGTCGGTGCGGAACGGGCGGCCCAGGCCCTCCAGTTCCGCGCGCAGTTCGACGTGGTTGTAGATCTCGCCGTTGAAGCAGATCCAGTAGCGCTCCGTCGGGTCCGACATCGGCTGGGCGCCGTCGGCGGGATCGACGATCGCCAGCCGTACGGTGCCCATCGCGAGCCCGTCGTCCAGGTAGTAGCCGGCCTGGTCCGGTCCGCGGTGGCGGATGGTCGAGAGCATCGAGGTGATGACCTCGTCGGGTGCTCCGGTCAGTGGTGGGTCCGCGAGGAACCCGGCGATTCCGCACATGGCAGTCCCCCTATTCCCCGGCGAGCTTCTTCTGGACGAATTCATCGATCGCGTTGAGCGATACGAGGACGTTCATGAGGATCTCGTCGCCGTCGAGGGCCAGCGAGAACTCGGACTCCAGGAAGCGCATCATCCTGACGTAGCCGAAGGAGTCGATGACCCCGGCCTTGAACAGGTCGGTGTCCGGGGTGGTCTCATCGTCGAACTCGAAGAGGAAGCGCTCCTCCAGGTACGTCCGGATCGTGTCCGTCGTCGATTCCATCGTTCAGGCTCCAGACGTGATTTTGTCGACCATGCGGGTGAGGGAGGTGCCCCCGATCTCGGTGAACTCCACGTCGTCGTCCCGGTCGAGGAGACTTCGTACGCAGTCGGTCCAGCGCACCGGGGCGACGAGCTGTTCGGCCAGCAGCCGGGCGGTCTCCTCCGGCCGGTGCGGCCGGGCGGTGACATTGGAGACGACCGGGGTGCGGGGTGCGGCGAATGCGAAGCCGGTGAGGAATTCCGCGAAGCGCACGCGGGCGGGCTCCATGTAGCGGGAGTGGAACGGCGCGCTCACCCTCAGGCGGGCGACCCGGATCCCGTTCTCCTCCAGGCATTCGACCGCGGCGGCCAGCACGGGGGGAGTGGCCGCGATGACGAGTTGTGACGGGGTGTTCAGGCCGGCGATGTCGACGCCGTCGATCCCGTGGTCGGCGAGGAGCTCCAGCAGCCGTTCCTCGGGGGTGTCCAGGACGGCGGCCATGCCCCCGTCGGAGGCCGCGGCCATGAGCTCGCCGCGCTTGGCGACCAGCCGGAGCCCGGTCTCGAAGTCGAACACCCCGGCGGCCAGCAGGGCGTTGTACTCGCCGAGGCTGTGCCCCAGGTAGACGTCCGCCGGGCGGTCCTCCCGGTGGGTGCGCTCGAAACCGTGCAGGGCGTTGACGACGAAGATCGCCGGCTGGGTGTACTCGGTCCGGCCGAGCAGGCCGTCCGGGTCCTTGGTGCACAGGGTGGCGAGGTCGTACCCCAGCAGGTCGGAGGCGAATCCGACCAGTCCTGGGTAGCGTTCGAGGACCTCGGCGCCCATTCCCTTGTGCTGGCTGCCCTGGCCGGCGAAGAGCATGGCGAACACGGCATTCCTCCGACGGGTGTCGCGGGGATGAGGGGGTGTGGCGAGAAGGGGGCGCGCGCCCGGTCTCACAGACGGCAGGTCGGGACGACCGACCTGAGCACGTTCAGGACCGCGCGGCCGCGCCGGTCGAGGGCGAGGCCGGGGGCGGCGGCCACGCCGAGCGACGCGGTCGGCGCGTCCCCGGCGAGTTCGACCGAGCGGATCCGGCCGCCGTCCAGCGTCGTGGCCCGGTGGGCGCGCTGGTGGACGAGGGCGAACCCGCACCCGGCGGCCACCAGGCCGCGGACGGTCTCCGGCCCGGTGGCGGTGACCACCGGTGGCAGCGGGACGCCGACGTCGGCGAAGAACTTCTCGAAGTGGAGCAGCAGCGGCGGGTCGTCGAGGGCGACGAACGGCCGCTCGGCGAGCTCGGCCAGGCGGACGGGGTCGGCCCGGCCGCACGGGTCATCGTCCGCGACGAGCGCCCGCATGGGCAGCTCGGCCAGCGGGACGAACCGGGAGCCGCCGCTCAGGAAGTCGTAGGTGACGGCCAGTTCGCACTGCCCGTCCCGGAGCAGGGCCAGCAGCCGGTCGGCCGGTTCCTCCCGGGTGGTCAGCCGCAGGCCCGCGTGGCGTTCCGCGGTGATCCGGTGGGTCTGGGGGAGCAGGAACGGGGCGACCGGGGTGAGGAACCCGACGCCGAGCCGGCCCTCGATGCCGCCGGCCAGCGCGTCCCCCTGCTCCTGGAGGCTCCTGGCCTGTCCCAGCAGCGCGCGGGCGCCGAGGAGCAGGTCCCGCCCGTTCGGGGTGAGGGTGACCCCGCGGGCGTGGTGGCGCAGCAGCAGCTGCACGCCGAGTTGGCGTTCCAGCCGCATGATGGCCGAGGAGACGGTCGATTGCGAGGCTCTGAGCTTCTCGGCCGCTTCCGAGATGTTTCCGAGTTCGGCCGATTCCACGAAATAGCGCAACTGCGTGAGGCTGAAGTCCAGGCGGTCGGTCATTCTTCACGTCCGGAGTGATTTCTCGGTCGGTCGGATCGTGTGGGCGCGGTTCGCGCGCGTTCCGGCCGCTTCAGGTCCGGTGCGCGTTCCGGGGCGATCGTCTGGGCGTACGCGGCGCGGTTCCGGCGCCGGGACAGTGGAACCGTGGCAGGCGGTACCGGTCGTACGTGTGCGATGGCGACATGGCGGGGCTCTTCTCTGGCTTCGGGAGCGAGGAGAACACTGTCGAGCGGGTATCGCGAAACGCTGTGTGTCATGCGCGTGTCAAGAAAGTAAAAAGCGCAGGCCGGAGGGTCGTGGCCAGGAGTGTGCAGGAAGGTTCAAGGGTGCACACGGAACGAAGCGCTTCGCTCACCTTAGGCGACAGGTTGACCGTGGAACAAGGTCGCCCTGGGGCCGGGATGTGAGGAACTCGCGGGCGTATCCGGTGGGCCGGATTCCGCGGGCCGGACCGTACGGGGACGTCCGAGGCCGGACCGTCCGGGACCGTCCGGGGTCGGACCGTCCTGGGTGTCCCGGGCGGAAACGGCGAGCGGCCCGCCCGGTGTCGTGGAGGACACCGGACGGGCCGCGTACGCACCCGAGCAACCCCTGCGCGTCAGTGCACCAGCACCGGCACGTCGTTCTCGGCCGCCGAGCCCGCGTCCGAGCCCGTCGAGGAGCCCGGCCGGCCGGCGTTGATGAAGGTGAAGGCGACCACGCCGGCCGCCACCAGGATCCCGAAGGACACCCAGATCGCGGTCGAGAAGCCGTGCACCATGCCCTGGAACTGCAGCACCTTGGCTGCCTCCGGCGAGGCGGCGGCCGCGGCGGTGGCGTGCGAGGCCAGCCAGCCGGTGGTCGCGCTGGCCGCGATGGTGTTCAGCAGCGCGGTGCCGATGGCGCCGCCGACCTGCTGCGAGGTGTTGACCATCGCCGAGGCCACACCCGCGTCGCGCGGCTGGACGCCGTGCGTGGCGAGGCTCATGGCCGGCATGAACGCGGTGCCCATGCCGAGGCCCATCAGGACCAGGCCCGGCAGGATCAGCGCCGGGTAGGAGGTGTCCAGGCTGATGTGGGTCAGCAGGAACATGCCGGCCGAGGCGACCAGGAAGCCGGGCGCCATCAGGTAGCGGGCCGGGACCCGGGTCATCAGCCGGGCGCCGATCTGGGTCGAGCCGGTGATCATGCCCGCCACCATCGGCAGGAAGGCCACGCCGGTCAGCACCGGGCTGTAGCCGAGCACGATCTGCAGGTAGTAGGTCAGGAAGAGGAACAGACCGAACATGCCGATCACGGCCATGCCCAGCGACAGGTACACCCCGCCGCGGTTGCGGTCGAGCACCACGCGCAGCGGCAGCAGCGGGGCCTTGACCCGGAGCTCCACCAGCACGAAGGCGGCCAGCAGCACGGCGGCCGCGACGAACAGGCCGATGGTGGTGCCGGACGACCAGCCGTCCGACTCGGCGCGGGTGAAGCCGTAGACCAGCGAGACCAGGCCGGTGGTCACCAGCAGAACGCCGGGGACGTCCAGCCGGTTGCGGTTGCGGCCCTCGGCGGGCTCGCGGATCACCATCACGGCGCCGACGGCGGCCACGATGGCGAACGGGATGTTGACGAAGAAGGTCCAGCGCCAGTTCATGTACTCGGTGAGCAGGCCGCCGAGGATCAGACCGATGGCGCCACCGCCACCGGCGATCGCACCGTAGATGCCGAAGGCCTTGGCGCGCTCCTTGGCCTCGGTGAAGGTCACCGCGAGCAGCGACAGCGCGGCCGGCGCGAGCAGCGCGCCGAACACGCCCTGGAGTGCGCGGGCGCCCAGCAGCATCGCGGTGTTGGCCGCGGCGCCGCCGAGCGCGGAGGCCAGGGCGAAGCCGGTCAGGCCGACGATGAAGGTCCGCTTGCGGCCCCAGAGGTCCGCGATCCGGCCGCCGAACAGCAGCAGCCCGCCGAAGGCCAGCGCGTAGGCGGTGATCACCCACTGGCGGTTGCCGTCGGAGATGCCCAGGTCCCGCTGTGCGGACGGCAGGGCGATGTTCACGATGGTCGCGTCGAGGACGACCATCAGCTGGGCGAGGCCGATGAATATCAGCGCCTTCCAGCGCCGGGGATCGGGCAGCGTCGCCGGTCGGGCGGCGTCGGTTCGAGACATGGGGGTACTCACTTCACGGTGCGTGTGGTGTGCGTGAACGGTCGGGTGCCGTGCGGCGGGCACGGCGGGTCGCCGCACCGGGATGGTGCGGTGGCAGGGCGCGCCGGGGCACGGCGGCGCGCGCCCGGACGGCTGGTACTGGTCGGGCCCCTACTGGCGGGGGGTCGGTACTGGCGGGTCGGTCAGTGCTGGGGCTGGAAGTCCTCGAAGGTCGCGGCCCGGCCGGGCAGCACCGAAGGAGCCGGTGCGCGCAGGCCGTCCAGGAAGATCTGCAGGTGCCGGTGGACGAAGTCGTCGAGCAGTCGGCAGGCGGTGTTCGGCAGTGGCCGGGTCAGCTGGCTCATCGCGATGAACAGGTCACCGTGGTCGACGTCCGACCGCAGCTCGCCCGCGGCCCGGGCGCGCTCCATCAGCCCGCCCACGGCGGCCTGCAGGCGCTCCCGGATCTCGGTCAACTCCGGGTCGTACAGGTCGACATGGTTGCTGAACAGGGTGCACAGACCGCCGACCTTCTCCCCGACGGACGCGTGCGCGAACCGCTGGAGGGCGTCGAACGGCCCACTGCCGTCAGGGGCGTCCGCCTCCGCCGTCGCCGTCTCGGCGAGGGCCAGGATGCGGTTCTTGACGAGCACCGCCACCTCGCGGATCAGCGCCACCCGGTCCGGGAAGTTCCGGTACAGCGTGGCATTGCCGACCCCCGCCCGCTTCGCGATCTCGTCCAGCGGCGCGTCCGCACCGTACTCGACGAACGCCTCCCGGGCCGCCAGCACGATCCGCTCCCGGTTCCGGCTCGCGTCCGCACGCAACTTCGGCGTACGTGCGCTCCCCGCGGGACGGACCGACTCGGCGGTGGTGGTCACGACGACTGCTCCTCATCAGGATACCGGGGAAAATCTCCCCGCTTCTTCCAACGTACTCGGAAACGGGGAATCCGTCCCCGGAATTTCCCCTGGCTATGTGACCTGCGTCACACAATCCCTCTGCTCTCGGGCAGGGATGTCACACCCCGGTCCTACGGTCGCGGTATGTGCACGGCTCCTGACGCACCGCGCCGATCGCAGATGCGGCCCGAAGAGTTCGAGGAACTCGCGCGCCTGGCTTTCCGGGCGCTCGAGGGCCTCCAGTTGGAGTTCCTCGGCGGGCGACTGGGAGTGAAACCGAGGTCGGGCGGCACCCACGGCTGTGTGATCGAGTGGCTGGTGCGGAGCTGCTTCCAGGCGCGGCCGGAGCTGTGGCTGCACAGCCATGGCCTGAGGATGCGGGGAACCGACGGCGGACGGGTCCATCCCGATGGCACTCTGGCCCCCGCCGAGGCCTTCGTCGGGCAGGGGGAGTGGGTCGATGCGGATCGCGTGCTGATGGTGGTCGAAGTGACCGATGCGGACGTCGACGCCGATCGGCGCGCCCGGGTCGAGAAGCCCCGCGCCTATGCCGAGGCCGGCATCCCCGTCTACCTGCTGATCGACCGGGACTCCGCGGAGATCATCGTCCACAGTCAGCCCGACGGCGTCCGCTACGAGACCGTTCACACCCTGCCGTTCGGCAAGGCCGTCCGCCTCCCCGACCCGGTGGGCATCTCCCTGGACACCGAGCCCCTCAAGAACTGGGTGCGCTGATCCCGGGCATGGCTTCCCCGGGGCGGTGAGGGTGGCGCCCTAGGCTGTGGGCGTCCCGGGCGGCCGGTGGGCCGTGGGAGTCGGGAGGGGCCCGGCGGCCGGGTGGGCGGAGGAGGTTCGCGATGGGCAGCGGTGAGACGGTCGCCCGGGTGCGCTGTGTGGCGGCCGTGCCGTGCTGGGTGAGCCTGATGGCCCCGGACCTGGAGGACGCGAAGACGTTCTACGGCCCGCTGCTCGGCTGGGAGTTCGAGCCCGGGCCGGACCGCTTCGGCCCGTACGTGCACGCCGTGACCGGCGGGGAGGCGGTGGCCGGGCTGGGCGTCGCCGGTGTCGGGGCGGTTCCGCTCGCGTGGACCAGTTACTTCGGGACGGAGAGCGCCGACGCCGCCGCCGACGCGGTGCGGGAGCGCGGCGCGACCCTGGCGGTCGGCCCGCTGGCCTTCGACGCCGGGCGGGTGGCCTTCGCGGCGGACCCGGCGGGCGCGGTGTTCGGCATCTGGGAGGGCCCGCCGGGCCGGGCCCGGAAGCTGGACCTGCCCGGGGCGCCGGTCTGGATCGAGCTGCGCACCCCGGACCCGTTCGCGGCGGCGCTGTTCTACGGCGAGGTGTTCCGCTGGGACGGCCGCGACCCGGAGCGCTTCGACGTCCGCTGGGAGCACGACCGGGTGGTGCTGCGCGCCGAGGGGCACAGTGTCGCGGCGCTGGCCAAGGAGCAGGCCGGCGGCCCGGCCGGGATGCCGCCGCACTGGGAGGTGTCCTTCGCCGTCCCGGACACGGACCGGGCGGTGGCCCGGGCCGCGGAGCTGGGCGGCGGGGCGCTCGGGCCGGCCTTCGACTCCCCGTACGGGCGGGTGGCCCGGCTGCGGGACCGCGAGGGCGCCCGGTTCGCGGTGATCAGCCCGAAGGACTGATCCGGCCCGGGCCGGCGGGAGCGCTGATCAGTCCGGGGCGTCCAGTTCGGCCCGCTCCGCCCGCAGCCGGTCGCCCAGCGCGGTGCGGGCGGCCGCGGGCAGGGCCTTGCGGGCGGCCGGGAACAGCTGCTCCTCTTCCCCGCGCAGGTGCCGCCGCAGGGTTTCGGCGAGGCCGCGCAGCAGGGTGCCGAAGGCCGGTTCGGCCGGTCCGAGCCCCTGGAGGTCGGCGAGGTACTGCCCGATCGCCAGGTGGTCGTGGATGCTGCGGAAGACCAGGGCCCCGCCGTCGGGCACGTCGTGCTGGACCACTGGGAAGAGGTGTTCCTCCTCGGCGGCGCAGTGGGTGAAGAGGAGGTCGGTCAGCCGGGCCACCAGCTCGCCGCGTCCGGGGTCGCCGGCCGGTGCGGCCTCGATCCGGTCGAGCAGTTCGGTGACCGCCCGGTGGTCGGCGGTGAACTCGCCGAGGATGTCAGGCCTGCGGCTCATGGCCCGCCCGCCTCTCGCACGGAAGACTTCCCCCGCTGTCTTCCAGTATCCGGCGCCGGGCCGCCCGCCCGGAGGCGCGCTCCGCCGACCCCCGTAGTGCCCGCTCACCCTCCGTGGGTCCCGCTCACCCCCCGTCCCGCCGCCCGGTGAGGGCGAGCAGCCGGGTCTGCGGGTCGGCGTCCTCGGGCACCGGCAGCGGCGGGTCGAAGAGCCCGCTGCCGGAGAGGTCCCCGTACCCGGCGAACTCGCCGAGCGCGAACCCGACGAGCCCGTCGGGGAGCCGGGTGTGCCGTCCGATGGCCTCGGCGAGGTCCCAGGAGTGGATCACCAGGTCGGTGGTGAGCTGGTCCAGGTAGTACTGCCCCGAGGTGTCCCCGAAGGAGAGGTGGACGGTCAGCTCGGTGGCGCCGGGGACGGCCCAGGCCTCCCGGGCGGCCGCGGCGGCGTCGGTCCAGGCGGTGACGGGGTCGTCGCCGAGCACGTCGCCGTCGAAGCGCTCGCCGACCTCGCCGACGGTGGCGCCCATCAGCAGCTCGGGCACCCAGAGCTGTTCGCCGGTGAGGTGGTTGACGAGGTCGCGGACGGACCAGTCGCTGCACGGGGTGGGGGAGTCCCACTGTTCGGGGGTGATCAGTCGGACGCGCTCGCCGAAGGCGTCCAGCGCCTCGGGGTACGGGGTGCCGGTCCGGGTCTCCCGTCGGTGCTGTCTGTGGTGGGCCATGTCTCCACCCTCTCCGGCCCGGGCGGGGCCCGCGAGTCGCCGACGGCCCGTCAGTTGTTCAAATTCGAACTTCGGGGTACGGTCGGTGAAGCGGCGGTTCAAATTTGAACAATGGCGCCGGGTGACGATCCCTGCCTGCCGCACCACCACAACCCTTGACCGTGTCCGGCCGTGCCGGACGACGACCGAACCCCGATCGATGGAGACGCGCATGCCGAGCAGCAGCCCGAGCACGACCGCCGCCACCACCACCGTCAGCCCGACCCGGGACACCGCCGGGTCCGCGACGACCTCCCCGCACGCCTATGACGCCGGACTCCTGCTCCTGCGCCTGGCCCTCGGCCTGACCATGGCCGCGCACGGCAGCCAGAAGCTGTTCGGCTGGTTCGGCGGCGGCGGGATCGACGGCACCGGTCAGTTCTTCACCATGAGCGGCTACCCGGCCGGCAACGCCATGGCCGTGGTGGCCGGCCTCACCGAGACGCTGGGCGGACTCGCCCTCGCCGTCGGCCTGCTGACCCCGCTGGCGGGCGCCGCGATCGTCGGCACGATGGTCAACGCGATAGCCGTCACCTGGGGCGGCGGCTTCTTCGCCCCGAAGGGCAGCGAGTACGAGCTGCTGCTGACCGCCGGTGCCGCCGCGCTCGCCCTGACCGGCCCCGGCCGCTATGCCGTGGACCGCTTCCTGCCGGTGCTGCGGGCGCACCGCCTGGCGTACGGCGCGGCCGCCGTCGTGGTCGGCCTGGTGACGGCGGGCGTGATCCTGCTGCTCCGCAAGTAGCCGGAATCCGGCGGTAGTCGGTTCCACCGATCCGCGGGCCCGAAGGGCATGGTGACGACGACGTCGCCATGCCCTTCCGCTTTTCCGGATGGGTAGGGCTTGGGTAAAGGCCTTCACAATGATGTGTGATGTGTGCAATATTACATGGCACATCCCCACTGTTTCCACGACGGACCCGCCCCACGGGTCCCGTCGCGGACGGTCCTCGCTCCCCCGTAGGCCGCGCCCCAAATCGCGGCCGATGACGGCCCGGAGGCCCCCACGTGAATGGCCAACGCTTACTGCGAGTCCCGCGGTTGGCACGACTGTTGACGCTCGTCCTGTCCCTGTTCCTGGCGGTCGGCCTGTTCGCCCCGCTCAGCCAGGCCGCCCCCGCCGGCCCCACCCCCGGCGGAACCACCCCCGGCGGCACCCCCGCCGGTACGCCCGCCGGCACGGCGCCCGCCCACCTGGCGCCGCCGCCCGCGATCGGCGAGAGCCGCGCCGACACCACCCCGGCGAAGCCGGACGGCCGCAAGCGCCTCAGCCCCGAGGACCTGGTGCCCCAGTCGCCGACGGCCCCGCTCACCGGCCTGCCGACGGCCGGGCAGCCGCAGGCCAAGGCCTTCGGCCTGGACGCGGCCGCCGCCCGGCCCTGCAACGTCGGCGACTTCACCAGCCGGACCGGCAGCGCGCTGGTCCAGCAGATCAAGTCCGTCGACCTCCAGTGCGTCAACTCGCTGTTCAAGATCGGCCGCGGCGACGCCGCCAACGCCTTCCGCGAGTCGCAGATGGTCACCGTGGCGAACGCGGTGCGCGACGCCGCCAACGGCTACCAGGGCAACGACAGCGGCTCGATCGCGGAGCTGATGCTCTACCTGCAGGCCGGCTACTTCACGCAGTTCTACAACCCCGACGTGGTGGGCCCCTACGGCAGCGGCCTGAAGGACGCCTCCCGCGCCGCGCTGGACGCGTTCTTCGCCAACCCCCGTTCGCGGGACGTCACCGCGGACAACGCGAGCCCGCTGGCCCGGGCGGCCACGCTGATCGACAGCATCAAGGACAGCGCCCGCTACCTGCCCGTCGTCAAGCGCCTGCTGTCCGACTACGACAGCGCCACCTGGAACCCGAACGGCATGGTCTACGCG
Source organism: Kitasatospora sp. NPDC058046 (assembly GCF_042885595.1). NCBI lineage: Bacteria > Bacillati > Actinomycetota > Actinomycetes > Kitasatosporales > Streptomycetaceae > Kitasatospora > Kitasatospora sp. NPDC058046. The sequence continues at coordinate 22,937 of NZ_JBHVRS010000020.1, read as the reverse complement.
GTGACCCCGGCGCTCACCGCGCTGTTCGCCGGCCACTGGGAGGCCGACTTCCTCCCCGCCGTCAAGGCCGACCCGAGCGTGCTGGACGCCCTGTTCACCTTCATCTCCCGCAACCAGGGCCTGCACGGCGGCACCTACGGGCGGACGGTCTACGAGGCGACCAACGAGCTGACCCGCTTCATGCAGTACCCGGACCTGCTGCCCCGGCTGCGCCCCTATGCGCGGGCCCTGGCCCAGCAGTCCGCCCCGACCGGCCCCACGATGTACCAGCGCGGCTCGGTGACGCTCGCGGTGAACTGGTGGGACAAGGGCAACTGCTCGTACTACGGCACCTGTGACGACCCGGCGAAGTTCAAGGCCGCCAACCTGACGGTGAAGCACAGCTGCAGCCCGAGCATCGTCATCCTGGCCCAGGCGCTGGACGCCGCCCAGCTGAACACCGCCTGCACCAGCCTGAACGGCCAGGACGCGTTCTTCCACGCGGTGGCCAAGGACAACGGCCCGGTGAAGGACGACAACAACAAGACGATCGAGGTCGTGGCCTTCCACTCCTCGCTCGACTACCAGGTGCTCGCCGCGGTCATCTACGACATCAACACCAACAACGGCGGCATGTACCTGGAGGGCGACCCGGCGGCGGTCGGCAACCAGCCGCGCTTCCTCTGCTACGAGGCCGAGTGGGCCCGCCCGTCCTTCGAGATCTGGAACCTCAACCACGAGTACACCCACTACCTCGACGGCCGGTTCAACGTGTACGGCGACTACGACGCCAGCCAGGTCCAGCCGATCGACTGGTGGGTCGAGGGTTTCGCGGAGTACGTCTCCTACTCGTACCGCAAGGTCGTCAACGACGGTGCCATCGCGGTCGCTTCGCAGCACGCCTACCGGCTGAGCGAGCTGTTCGACACCGTCTACGCCACCAGCAGCCAGGACCGGGTCTACCGCTGGGGCTACCTGGCCGTGCGCTACATGCTGGAGCAGCACCGCTCCGACCTGGACGCGGTCCTCGCCAAGTACCGCGCCGGTGACTGGAACGGCGCCCGCGCCATCCTGAAGACCACCATCGGCACCCGCTACGACGCCGACTTCGACAGCTGGCTGACCAAGTGCGCCGCCGGCGCCTGCGCCACCGACACGCCGGGCCAGCCGCAGCTGCCGGAGTGCGCGGGCAACGACGTCCGGCTGCTTTCGGCCAACTGCGTGCGCGGCAACGTCGCGGCGACCACGGGCAACTACGCGCACTTCTACCTCCTGGTGCCGGCCGGCACCAAGCAGATCAAGGTCACCAGCAAGGGCGGCACCGGCAACGGCGACCTCTACTACAACCCGACGAGCTGGGCCTACACCAACGCGTACGTCACGCGCTCGGCGGGTCCGGACAACGCGGAGACGCTGACCGTCACCAACCCGCCGGTCGGTGGCTACGTCTTCTTCAGCCTCTACGCCCAGCAGGGCTTCAGCGGGGTGAGTGTCACGAGCGAGATGTGAGCCGACCCCGGCTGACCCCAGACAGGTGACCGCCCCGGGCGGAGCGCTACGGCGCCCCGTCCGGGGCGGGTCTGTTGACGGACCGTCACCACGATCCCTCCGTGAATTCCCCGCAAACTGCGCACAACGCCCCGGGTTCCCAAGGCCATGTGAGATGTGCCATGGTACATGTCACACCCCCCACCGTGCCCGACGGAACCGCTCCCCACGCGGCGCCGTCACCAACGGTCCTCGACACCCCCCACCGGCCGCGCCCCAAATCGCGGCCGACGACGGCCCGGAGGCCCCCACGTGAGTCCTTCACGTCTGCTGCGACTCCCGCAGCTGGCACGATTGCTGACGCTCGTCCTGTCCCTGTTCCTGGCGGTCGGCCTGTTCGCCCCGCAGTCCCAGGCCGCCCCCGCCACCCCCACCCCCGGCGGCTCGCCCGCGCCCGTCCCCACCGGGCCGGCCCCGCAGCCCGCCACCGGCGCAGCCGAACGAGCCGACAGCGGGCAGCAGTTGGCCTCGGTCGACCAGCGCGCCCCGCTCTCGGTCGACACTCGGCCGGCCGAGGTCCGGCCGACCGCCAAGGCCCTCAGCCTCGGCGCGGCGGCCGAACAGGCCTGTACGGTCGGCGACTTCAGCGGCCGGACCGGCAGCGACCTGGTCCAGCACATCAAGAGCGCGGACATCAACTGCATCAACAGCCTGTTCCAGCTCACCGGCGGCGACGCGCGCGGCGCGTTCCGCGAGGAGCAGATGAACACGGTGGCCTACGCGCTGCGCGACACTTCGGCCAACTACCCCGGTGACAACAGCACTTCGGTCGAGCAGCTGGTGCTCTACCTGCGCGCCGGCTACTTCGTGCAGTGGTACCACAAGGAGGACGTCGGCGAGTACGGCGCCGGCCTCAAGACCGCGATCCAGTCCGGGCTGGACGCCTTCTTCAACAGCGCCCACTCGCGCGACGTCGCCTCGGGCAACGCGCCCATCCTGGGCGAGGCCGTCACCCTGATCGACAGCGCGCAGGAGAACGTGCGCTTCCTGCCGGTGGTCAAGCGGCTGCTGGGCGACTACAAGGCCGACACCTGGAACCCGGCCGGCATGGCCTGGGCGGTCAACCCGGTGTTCACCGTGCTGTTCCGCGGCCACCAGGTGCCCGGCTTCGACGCGGCCGTCGAGGCGGACCCGAGCGTGCTGGACGCGCTGTCCGACTTCGCGACCCGCAACAACGCCCTGCTCGGCGACAGCTTCGGCGTGCTGGTCTACAACGCGACCAAGGAGCTGACCCGCTTCCTGAAGGACACCGCGCTCCAGGCCAAGGTCCGTCCGCTGGCCAAGACGCTGGTCGAGAAGTCGGAGCCGAAGGGCCGCACCGTCTACCAGTGGGCCGCGGTCGCGGAGGCGGTCGACTACTACGACCAGGGCAACTGCTCCTTCTACGGCACCTGTGACAAGTCCGCCCAGCTCAAGGCCGGCGTGCTGACCGTGAAGCACACCTGCAGCCCGAGCATCACGCTGCTCGCCCAGGCGCTGGACGCCACCCAGCTGAACACCGCCTGCACCAGCCTCAACGGCCAGGACGAGTACTTCCACTCGGTGGCCAAGGACAGCGGCCCGGTCAAGGACGACAACAACAAGACGATCGAGGTCGTGGCCTTCCACTCCTCGCTCGACTACCAGGTGCTCGCCGCCGCGATCTACGGCATCGACACCAACAACGGCGGCATGTACCTGGAGGGCGACCCGACCAAGGCCGACAACCAGCCGCGCTTCCTCTGCTACGAGGCCGAGTGGGCCCGTCCGTCCTTCGAGATCTGGAACCTCAACCACGAGTACACCCACTACCTCGACGGCCGGTTCGACATGTACGGCGACTTCGAGGCCGGCATGAAGACCCCGACCGTCTGGTGGGTCGAGGGCTTCGCGGAGTACGTCTCCTACTCGTACCGCAAGGTGAACAACGACGGCGCCATCGCGGCGGCCGCCCGCCACACCTACAAGCTGAGCGACCTCTTCGACACCGGCTACGGCGACCAGGACCGGGTCTACCGCTGGGGCTACCTGGCCGTCCGCTACATGCTGGAGCAGCACCGCTCCGACCTGGACGCGGTCCTCGCCAAGTACCGCACCGGTGACTGGGACGGTGCCCGCACCATCCTGAAGACCACCATCGGCACCCGCTACGACGCCGACTTCGACAGCTGGCTGACCAAGTGCGCGTCCGGCGGCTGCGCCACCGACGGCAGCGGCAACCCGCCCACCACGCCGGGCACCCCGCTGCCCGAGTGCACCGGCACCGACACCCGGCTGCTGGCGGCCAACTGCACCCGCAGCAACGTCGCGGCCACCACGGGCAACTACGCGCACTTCTACCTCCTGGTGCCGGCCGGCACCAAGCAGGTGAAGATCACCACCAGCGGCGGCACCGGCAACGGCGACCTCTACTACAACCCGACGAGCTGGGCCTACACCGACACGAACACCGCGCGGTCGACCGGCCCGGACAACTCCGAGACGCTGACCGTCACGGACCCGCCGGCCGGCGGCTACATCTTCTTCAGCCTCTACGCCCAGCAGGGCTTCAGCGGGGTGAGCGTCACGAGCGAAATGTGAGCCGAGTACGGCGAACGGACAGGTGACCGCCCCGGGCGGAGCGCTACGGCGCCCCGCCCGGGGCGGGTCCGTTCCGTACGGGCGCCCTACGCGCCGACCCGCACCAGCGCCAGGGTGATGTTGTCCGGCCCGCCGGCCTCGATCGCCGCCTTCCACAGCTCGAACGCCGCCCTGCCGTCCGAGCGGTCCGCCCCCTCGAACGACCGCTCCAGCAGCCCGGCCAGCTCCTCCTCGGGCACCGGGTCGGTCAGGCCGTCGCTGCACACCAGGTACCGGTCCCCGGCGGCCAGCGGCACGGCCCGGACGTGCGGCTCGACGAAGGTGAGTCCGAGCGAGCCGCCCAGGGTCTGGGTGACCACCGAGGTGGTGCGCCGTCCGGGCGGCAGCGGCGGGCTGTCGTCCACGCTCACCCGGCGCAGCCCGTCCCCGGTGATCCGGTAGACCCGGCTGTCGCCGACGTTGAAGGCCAGCGCCCACTCGGGCAGCAGCACCAGCCCGGCGACGGTGGTGCCCATCGCGGCGAGCTCCGGCTCCTCGGCGGCGGCCGCGTAGACGGCCCGGTTGCAGGCCAGGAGCTCCTCGCGGACGGCCTCCTCGCCGTCCAGCGCGCCCCCGTCGGCGGCGAGCCGGCGGGCGACCAGGGCGCTGGCCACCTCGCCGCCGGGGTGGCCGCCCAGGCCGTCGGCGACCGCGATCACGCAGGGCGGGCCGAGCGGGAAGAGCAGGGTCTGCGGGTTGGTGGTCACGGTGGCGCAGAGCGTCCACGGCCCGACCGTGAGGCTGTCCTCGTTGTGCTCCCGCACCAGGCCCTCGTGGCTCAGCGCGCTCACCGCGATGTACGGGCCCATCGTCCGCCGCCCTTCCGGAGCCTTCCCTGGCCGCCCGCGCCGTCCCTTGCCCACCCGCGCCTTCCATTGTCGTCGCAGGGAACGGGAGGCGACGAGGGGGAATAACGGGCCCCACCCGGATGCTAAGGTGGTTGAAAGTTTGACTACCTGGGATGTGGTGATCAGCATGCAGTTCGGAATCTTCTCCGTCGGCGACGTGACGACCGACCCGACCACCGGCCGCACCCCGACCGAGCACGAGCGGATCAAGGCGATGGTCGCCATCGCCCGCAAGGCCGAGGAGGTCGGCCTGGACGTCTTCGCGACCGGCGAGCACCACAACCCGCCGTTCGTCCCGTCCTCGCCGACGACCATGCTCGGCTACATCGCCGCGCAGACCGACCGCATCATCCTCTCCACCTCGACCACGCTGATCACCACCAACGACCCGGTGAAGATCGCCGAGGACTTCGCGATGCTCCAGCACCTGGCCGAGGGCCGGGTGGACGTCATGATGGGCCGCGGCAACACCGGCCCGGTCTACCCCTGGTTCGGCCAGGACATCCGCCAGGGCATCCCGCTCGCGATCGAGAACTACGCGCTGCTGCACCAGCTGTGGCGCGAGGAGGTCGTCGACTGGCAGGGCCGCTTCCGCACCCCGCTCCAGGGCTTCACCTCCACCCCGCGCCCGCTGGACGACGTCCCGCCGTTCGTCTGGCACGGCTCGATCCGCAGCCCCGAGATCGCCGAGCAGGCCGCCTACTACGGTGACGGCTTCTTCGCGAACAACATCTTCTGGCCCAAGGAGCACTTCAAGAAGCTGATCAACCTCTACCGCGAGCGCTTCGCCCACTACGGCCACGGCACGCCCGAGCAGGCGGTCGTCGGCCTCGGCGGACAGGCGTTCATGCGGAAGAACTCCCAGGACGCGGTGCGCGAGTTCCGTCCGTACTTCGACAACGCGCCGGTGTACGGGCACGGGCCCTCGCTGGAGGAGTTCACCGAGCAGACCCCGCTGACCGTGGGCAGCCCGCAGGAGGTCATCGAGAAGACCCTGACCTTCCGCGAGTCCTTCGGCGACTACCAGCGCCAGCTGTTCCTGATGGACCACGCCGGCCTGCCGCTGAAGACGGTGCTGGAGCAGCTGGACCTGCTCGGCGAGGAGGTCGTGCCGGTGCTGCGCGAGGAGTTCGCCAAGGGCCGCCCGGCCGGGGTGCCGGACGGGCCGACCCACGCCGCGCTGGTCGCAGCCAAGGACGAGAAGGACGAGAACACCGTGGAGGTGGCCAAGTGACCGCGTTCAAGCTGGTGGTGGTGAGTGCCGGGCTGAGCAAGCCGTCCTCGACCCGGCTGCTGGCCGACCGGCTCGCCGACTCGACGGTGCGCCGACTCGCCCTGGAGGGGCGGGAGGCGGAGGTCACCGTGGTCGAACTGCGGGACCTGGCGGTGGAGATCGCCAACAACCTCGTCACCGGCTTCCCCGGCGCCGGGCTGCGCGCGGCGATCGAGGCGGTCACGGAGGCGGACGCCCTGATCGCGGTGACGCCGATCTTCACGGCCTCGTACAGCGGCCTGTTCAAGTCCTTCTTCGACGTGGTCGACAACGACGCGCTCACCGGCAAGCCGGTGCTGATCGCCGCCACCGGCGGCACGCCCCGGCACTCGCTCGCCCTGGAGCACGCCGTCCGCCCGCTGTTCAGCTACCTGCGCGCGGTGGTGCTGCCGACGGCCGTCTACGCGGCCACCGACGACTGGGGCGCGGCGGGGGACGGGCTCACCGACGGCCTGCCGCGCCGGATCGACCGGGCGGCCGGCGAGCTGGCGGCCCTGCTGGCCGGGCGGGCCCCGGCGGCGCCGGCGCTGCCCGACCAGGTGGTGCCGTTCGCCGAGCAGCTGGCGGCCCTGCGGGTCTGAGCCGGCCTCGGCCCCCGGTCCGAACGGCCCCGTCGGGACAGCCTCCCGGCGGGGCCGTTCGGCGCGTCCGCTCGGCGGGCCCGTCCGGTGGGCTCGTCCGGCGGGGTCGTCCGCCGATGCCGTTCGGATGCGCGTCGGCCGTGCCGGATTGTCCGCTTTGCGGTGTAATCATTCCCATGATCAGATTAGTGCTGGTCCGTCCCCCGTTCGGCGTCCCCGCACCGCGGCGGGGGCGGCTGCCGTGAGCCTGCTGCGGGAGAACCCCGTCCTCGCGCTGTTCGTCTGCCTGGCGCTCGGCTACCTGCTCGGCAAACTGCGCGTCGGGCCGATCCGACTCGGCGGAATCTGCGGCACGTTGATCGTCGCCATGCTGATCGGCAGCCGGCACGTCAGCGTCAACGCCGACGTCAAGAACGTCGCCTTCGCCCTGTTCATCTTCTCGCTCGGCTACATCGCGGGCCCCCAGTTCTTCGCCAACCTCAACGCCAAGGGCCTGCGCTTCGCGGTGCTCTGCGTCATGGAGGCGGTGCTGGTCGTCGGGATGGCCTACGGCATCGGCAAGGCCTTCGACCTGGACGTCGGCACCGCGGCCGGCATCCTGGCAGGGGCGGCCACCGAGTCGGCCGTGGTCGGCACCGCCCAGGAGGCGATCGCCAACCTCTCCGGCATCAGCGCCGACCAGTCCGCCCAGCTGCAGAACCACGTGGCCGCCGCCTACTCGGTCTGCTACCTCTTCGGCCTGGTCTCCATCGTGCTGCTGACCAGCCAGATCTTCCCGCTGGTCATGCGGATCAAGCTGCCCGACGCCTCCCGGGAACTGTGGGAGGGGCTGCGCGGCGGCAAGGGCGCGCCGGCCGCCGACGAGCAGCCCGCACTGCCCCCGCTGGTCGGCCGTACCTACCTGGTCTCCCAGGGCGAGGGCTCGGCCATCGCCCGGGTCGAGGAGGTCCAGCCCGGCCTGGTCACCGTCGAGGGCGTCCGGCGGGACGGCCGCACCCTCCACCCCGACCGGGACTTCCGGCTGCGCCGCGGCGACCTCGTGCTGCTGGTCGGCCGCCGCGAGGCGGTCATCGACACCGGCCACGAACTGGGCCCGGAGACCTCCGGCGTGCCCGGCCTGGACAGCCCGCTGGTGGTCCGCGACATCGTCCTCACCAACCGGGACTTCGTCGGCCGGACGGCGGGGGAGCTGGCCGAGGAGCAGCCGTCCACGACCTCCGGGATCTACCTGACCGACATCCAGCGGGTCGACCAGCACCTGCCCGCGATCGCCGACACCGAGCTGCACCGCGGCGACACCGTGACCGTCACCGGCGCCCGTTCGGCCGTCGACCGGTTCGCCGCCAAGGCCGGCGTCGGCATCCGCAAGGACGCCATCGACTACATCTACATCAGCCTCGGCATCTGCGTCGGCGTGCTGATCGGCCTGGTCACCGTGCACGCCGGGAACGCCGCGCTCTCGCTCGGCACCGGCGGCGGCTGCCTGGTCTCCGGTCTGGTCTTCGGCTGGCTCCGGGCCCAGCGGCCCACCTTCGGGGCCTATCCGCCGGTCGCCGCGCAGACCGCCAAGGACCTCGGGCTCTCCGTCTTCATCGCGGTCACCGGCCTGGCCGCGGGCCCGGACGCGGCGGCGCTGCTCAAGGACCACCCGGTGCTGCTGCCGTTGTCCGGCATCCTCATGGTCACCGTCCCGGCCGTGCTCTCGCTGTTCGTCGGCCGCAAGCTGCTGAGGATCGAGCCGCCGATCCTGGTCGGCGCCATCGCCGGCCAGCAGTGCAGCACCCCGGCGATCACCGCCGTCACCAACGTCGCGCAGAGCAGCATCCCGATGCTGGGCTACACGATCACCTACACCATCTCCAACTTCCTGCTCCCGCTCACCGGACCGATCCTGGTCGGCATGCTGGGGAGCTGACATGACGGACCGTCACATCATCGCGTCGAGCGCCGGCGCCGCCGCCGTGCGGCGAGGAGGGCCGTCCGGGGCGCCGCCGCCGTCGCCCTGCCGGGCCGAACGCCCGTCCTCCCGAGGAGAGTCGAGAACGCCATGACGAAGCCCACGACCGGCCGCGAGGAGATCCGCCGACTGGCCCGGCTCAGCCCCTTCGAGCTCAAGGCCGAGTTCGTCAGGCTCGCCGAGGCCTACCAGCGCGACGAGCCCGGGCAGAAGGACAAGTCCACCGCCCACATGCTCAACGCCGGTCGCGGCAACCCGAACTGGGTCTGCACCGGCCCCCGCGAGGCCTGCCTCGCGCTCGGCCACTTCGCGCTGGCGGAGAGCCGCCGGGTCTGGACCGCCGACGACCTCGGCGGCATGCCGGAACGGTCCGGCATCGCCGGCCGCTTCGACGCCTTCGTCCGCGGCCACCCCGGGCTTCCCGGCATCGAGCTGCTCCGGCGCAGCGTCGAACTCGCCGTCGACCGCTTCGGGTTCGAGCGCGAGGCCTTCCTCCACGAGCTCGCCGACGCGAGCATCGGCGACAACTACCCCGTCCCCGACCGGATGCTGGTGCACGCCGAGCAGATCGTCCGCGGCTACCTCCAGGAGGAGCTGATGGACCGGCGGCCCCCGTCGCCGCAGCAGCCCGAGCTGTTCGCCACCGAGGGCGGCACCGCCGCGATGTGCTACGTCTTCGACTCGCTGACGAAGAACGGCCTGCTGCACAAGGGCGACCGGATCGCCCTGATGGTGCCGGTGTTCACCCCGTACATCGAGATCCCCGAACTGGACACCTACGGCTTCGAGGTGGTCCGGATCCAGGCCGACAAGCTGGTCGAGACCGGGGTGCGGGAGTGGCGCTACCCGGCGGACGAGGTCGCCAAGCTGGCCGACCCCGGGATCAGGCTGGTCTGCCTGGTCAACCCGAGCAACCCGCCCTCCCTGGCGCTGTCCCGCCAGGTCACCGACCAGATCAAGCAGATCGTGGCCACCACCAACCCCGACCTGATGATCGTCACCGACGACGTGTACGGCACCTTCGTGGACGGCTTCCGCACCCTGGCCGCCGAACTGCCCCGCAACACCCTGCTCGTCTACTCGTACTCCAAGCACTACGGCGCCACCGGCCACCGCCTCGGGGTGATCGGCCTGGACCGGGACAACGTGATCGACGACCTGATCGCCACCCTCCCCGCGGAGTGGAAGGAGCGCCTCGCGCGCCGGTACGGCACGCTGAGCCTGGAACCCGGCAAGCTCCGCTTCATCGACCGGCTGGTCGCCGACTCCCGGCAGGTCGCGCTCAACCACACCGCCGGCCTCAGCCTGCCGCAGCAGGCCCAGATGGTGCTCTTCTCGCTGTTCGCGCTGCTGCCCGAAGGCAAGGCGTACAAGGCGCGGGTGCAGGGCATCGTCCGCCGGCGGCTCGACCTGCTGATGGAGGGCTCCGGAATGAAGATCGCGGACGACCCCGGGCGGGCCGGCTACTACGTCGAGCTCGACCTGCTGGCCGAGGCCGAACGGGTCGCGGGCAAGGACTTCGCGACCTTCCTGGAGAAGAACTACGAGCCCACCGAACCGCTGTTCCGGCTCGCCGAGCAGACCGGCGTGGTGCTGCTCAACGGCGGCGGCTTCGACGGGCCCGAATGGTCCGTCCGGGTCTCGCTGGCGAACCTCGACGACCTCGACTACCTGAAGATCGGGCACCACCTCAAGCAGATCTTCGCGGACTACCGCGCCGAGTGGGACGCCTCCCGGGCGTCCTGAGAAAAGCCACGACGACGAGGAGAACCACCACCATGCAGGCCGAATCGCAAGCCGTCCTCTCCCCGCTGACCAGCGCGGCCGTCTTCCTGGTCCTCACCGTCGAACCCGGCCGCGAGGCCGCCGTCCGCGACCTGCTGCCCGAACTCGCCGGACTGCGCCGCGCGGTCGGCTTCCGGGCCCCCGACGGCGGCCTCACCTGCGTCACCGGCATCGGCTCCGAGCTCTGGGACCGCCTCTTCACCGGCCCCCGCCCGGCCTCCCTGCACCCCTTCCAGGAGGTCGCCGGCCCCCGCCACCGTGCCCCGGCCACCCCCGGCGACCTGCTGCTGCACCTGCGGGCCGAGCGGATGGACCTCTGCTTCGAACTGGCCGCGCAGCTCACCGGCCGGCTCGCCGGGGCCGCCACCGTCGTCGACTCCGTCCAGGGCTTCAAGTACTTCGAGGACCGCGACCTGCTCGGCTTCGTCGACGGCACCGAGAACCCGGAGGGCCGGGCCGCCGAACGCGCGGCCCTGGTCGGCGCGGAGGACCCGGGGTTCACCGGCGGCAGCTACGTCCTCGTCCAGCGGTACGTGCACGCCATGGACAAGTGGAACGCGCTGAGCGTCGAGCAGCAGGAGGGGGCGGTCGGCCGCACCAAACTCGACGACATCGAACTGTCCGACGACGCCAAACCCGCCGACTCGCACGTGGCACTCACCGTCATCACCGGCCCGGACGGCGAGGAACGGAAGATCGTCCGCTTCAACATGCCGTACGGCACCTTCGGCTCCGCGGACCGCGGCGGCGAGTCCGGCACCTACTTCATCGGCTACGCGGCCGACCCCGGGGTGACCGAGCAGATGCTGCGCAACATGGTCGTCGGCAACCCGCCCGGCACCACCGACCGGCTGCTCGACTTCTCCACCGCCGTCACCGGCGGGCTGTTCTTCGTCCCGACCGCCGACTTCCTCGACTCCCCGCCCCCGGCGCCCTCGGCGGCCCCCGCCTCCCGCTCCGGGGACGGCTCGCTCGGCATCGGCAGCCTCAAGCAGACCCCCTGACAGACCCCCTGAACAGGACCCCGCCCATGGACAACCTCCACCGCGACCTCGCCCCGATCTCCGCCGCCGCCTGGGAGGAGATCGAGGAGGAGGCCCGCCAGACCTTCAAGCTCCACATCGCCGGCCGCCGCGTCGTCGACCTCAACGGCCCCGAGGGCGCGACCCTCGCCGCCGTCGGCACCGGCCACCTGACCGCCATCGACCCCCCGACGGACGGCATCCAGGCCCGCGCCCGCACCGCCCAGCCGGTGGTCGAGCTACGCGTCCCCTTCACCGTCCGCCGCGACGCCGTGGACGACGTCGAACGCGGCTCCCGGGACTCCGACTGGCAACCCGTGAAGGACGCGGGCCGCAAGCTCGCCCTGGCCGAAGACCGCGCCGTCTTCGAGGGCTACCGCGCGGCCTCCATCGACGGCATCCGCGCCGCCTCCACCAACCCGCCGGTCCAACTCCCCGAGGACGTCCGCGAATACCCGGAGGCCGTCAGTCGCGCCCTCACCGCCCTCCGCCTGGCCGGAGTCGGCGGCCCCTACTCACTCCTGCTCGGCGCCGCCGCCTTCACCGCCGTCAACGAGACCAGCGATAGCGGCTACCCGGTCCACAACCACCTCACCCGCCTCCTCGACGGCGAGATCATCTGGGCCCCGGCCATCGAAGGCGCCTACCTGCTCTCCACCCGAGGCGGCGACTTCGAACTCCACCTCGGCCAGGACGCCTCTGTGGGCTACCTCTCCCACGATGCCGAAACGATTCAGCTCTACCTTCAGGAGACGCTGACGTTCCGCGTGTACACGGGAGAGGCGGCCGTCGTCCTACGCGGCTAGCACCAGAGAGGCATGGAAGCAGCGAACAGGAATATGTGCATGAGCATGTTCATGGAACGTAGTGACTTTCTGCCTCAGTTGCGGTCGGCATGATCACCGATGTGGGCAGATCCTAGACAGAAAGTGTCCCGAACGTCGAGCTGGCGATCTGGAAGAGAACAGAGTTCCGGTAGTGATTATATGACAAGCTTGGCGAGCGCCGAGCGGGCCAGCGCGGCTTCGTCGGCGATATTCACCTGCTCGGCCAGGCGTACGGCTACGGTCAGATGTGCGGCGGCGGCGGTCGTATTCCCGAGTGCGGCCTCGCAGTGGCCCAGGCCGCGCAGAGCCCCGGCCTCCTCCCGGGCCGCGCCGATGGATCTGGCCAACTGCAGGGCGGCCGCGTGCTGGTCGCGTGCCTGGTCGTGCCGACCCGCTGCCGACAGGGTCTTGCCGAGGCCGTTGAGACCGTCGGCTTCGTAACGGACGCTGCCGACCTCGCGGAAGGTTGTCAAAGCCGACCGGTAAAGCGAAAGGGCATGTTCGAGCTCATCGGGGATCGTGAGTGTCGCCGCCAGGTTTGTGCGTACGACGGACAGCTCCAGTTGTGGCATGAGGCCGTCCCCGATCTCCAGAATGTGTTCGAATGTGCCGCGTGCCATGGAACTCCGCCCGGCTCCGAGGTGGAGTTCTCCGAGATTGTTGAGTATTCGGAACTCAAGAACTCTGTCGTTGAATTTTCTGGCGAATGGAAGGGCGCTTTCATAGTCGGCGAATGCCGATTTCGAATCTCCGGTTGAGCGATGCAGGATGCCGATGTTGGCGAGGCAGCGGGCGGCATTCCACTGATCGTCCTGCTCCAGTCGAATGGCGAGCACCTCCTTTTGGAGGGCCAGGGCTTCGTGAAGCCGGCTCTGATGCCACCGCAGCTGTCCGAGGAGATTGAGGGCGTTCGCCGCCGCGTCCAGGTCGCCTTCCGTGCGGGCGAGAGCGAGGCCGCGTTCGAGGGCCTCGGCGGCGGGCTCGTAGTGGGACGCCTGGGCGAGGGTCGCGCCCAGGTCGATCAGCGCCCACGCCTCCTGTCGGTCGTTCGCCTGCGACCGCCAGTGGGTCGCGGCCGCTCGGTGCATGTCCTGTGCCTCGCTCCAGTAGGCCTCGGCGTTCAGGTGGCCGGCCAGGACGTGGGCGAGCCATGCTCCGGCTTCCGCGAGGCCGCTGACGTGAGCGTATGCCGTCAGGGTGATCAGGCCGGCGTGCTCGACCTCAAGCCAAGTGCGTGCCGATTCCGGTGAGTTCATGGCGATGTCGCCCAATATATCTGAAAGAGGGCCGAGTTGGTGATCGTCTGGTAGGTGTGATCTCGATCTGTGCGGGTAGAGCAGATGGTCCGCGCGGTCGGCGGCGTGCAGGGAGAAACGGAGCAGGCGGCGGTCGGCCGATTCGCGCTGTTTCCGATCGACGCCCAGCGCCATTGCGAACTCCCGTAATAGATCATGGAGTTGGTACCGCTCAGGTGCGATCTCCTGGATCAGGTGGCAGTTCAACAATGCCTCCAGAACCTCATCAGTCTCATCGACACTCCGCCCGAGCAGGGCCGCTGCCGCATGGACGCCGAAATCCGGTCCGGGGTAGAGGCCGAGCAGCCGGAATGCCGACCGCTGGCTGGCGGAAAGGTACTGGTAGGAGACCTCGAAGACCCGGGCGATGCTGGAGGTGCCGCTGCGGATCTCGGCGAGCCTGCCGTTCTTCCGGGAGAGGCGCCGGGCGAAGTGGGCGAGGGTCCAGGACGGGCGGCCCTTGAAGCGGCTGGCGGCGATCTCGATGGCGAGGGGCAGGTGGCCACATCGCTCGACGATCTCGATGATGCTCTGCGGGTCCGTCGAGCGCTCGGGGCCGACCACGTTGGTGAACAGGGCCACGGCGTCGTCCACTGTCAGCACGTCCAGGAACACCGGCCGAGCGTCCGGGAGCTCCGTCAGCCGCTGGCGGCTGGTGACGAGTACCAGGGCGGACGGGGCGGGCGGCAGCAGCGGGCGGACCTGAGCGGCGTTCGAGGCGTCGTCGAGGATGACGACGGCGCGGCGCGAGGACAGCGCCACGGCACAGAGCGCGAAGACCTCGTCGGCGTCGAGCGGGATGGTGCTGGCGGGCACTCCCAGGCGTCTGAGCAGCAGGGCGCCTGCGGCCTCCGGGGTGAGCGGCGGCTGGTTGCCGACGTGGGCGCGCAGGTTGAGGTAGACGTAGCCGTCCGGGAAGTGCTCGCGCATCAGGTCGGCGGCGTGCAGGGCGAGGGTGGTCTTGCCGACCCCGGGCATGCCGAGGATCGCCGAGACGGTGACGACGCCGCCGCGGGCGAGCCGGGTGTCAGGGCCGGGCAGGACGCGGCGGAGGTCGTCCTCCCGGCCGATCAGCCGGTGCCGCCCGGGGATGTCGGTGGGCGGTACGGCCTGGGGGGCGGGGGTCAGTACGGCCTCGTTCCGTACCGGCGGCCCGGGGAGCGGGTCGCCGTGCAGGATGAGCTGGTGGAGGCGGGTGAGCGGTTCGCCGGGCTCGGTGGCGAAGTGGGCGCGGAGCAGTCGGGCGACGGCGGGGTAGACGGCCAGCGCGTCGGTCTGTCGGCCGACGGCGTAGAGCGCGGTCATCAGGTGGCCGGCGAGGCGTTCGTCGGTGGGGCGGTGCTCGCGCAGGGCGGTGAGTTCGGGGATCAGTTCGGCGAAGTGGCCGATGCGCAGGTCGATCTCGATCCGGCGCAGCGTGGTGGTGAAGTGCTGGTCGGCCATGGCGGCGCGGGTGTTCTGGGCCCAGGTGCCGGGCAGGCCGGCCAGGGGTTCGCCGCACCACAGGTTGGTGGCGCGGCTGAGCACGGTTCTGGCCTGGTGGTCCTGTCCGTTCTCGGCGAGTAGTCCGGCTTGGTCGGAGAGGTCCAGATATCGGTGCCAGTCAATCAGCAGTGGGTCCGCCCGCAGAATGTACGTGTGCGATTGGGTGTCGATCGTGGGCACGTCCCCGGTGGCATTCGCCCCCGAGGCCTGCGCCGCCCGCCGCAGTAGTGCGCGCAGGTGGGAGACGTGGCTGTAGAGGCTGGTCAGCGCGCTGGGCGGAGGTTCCTCGCCCCACAGTCGGTATGCGAGCGAGTCGTGGGAGAGCGGCCTTCCGACCTCCAGGGCCAGGGCGGCCAGCAGTTGCCGTCGCTTGTCGGACGGAATCGCCAATGGCTCTCCGTTCACCGACAGTTCAACTGAACCGAGGAGATGAACCTTCATCGTGACGTCCCCCGCCGGTTGGCTACCAGCTTGCTGTGTCGCGGGTGAGCATCGCATGCGTCCGGGGCAACCGGCTATACCACTGTGGGGTTCCGGGGCCGTACTTTTGGGAATAATCTCGACTTGACGATACGTCATGTGATAGCGCCGCACCGATAATTCGTCCGAGGCTGGGGGGCCAGTGACAGGATCGACCGTGCTCGGCGGGTGCCCGTGAACGACGTCAACCTGCCGTACGGAGTGGTACGGAACTCGCTGGCCGGTGCCGCGACGGTCTCCGGCCCGGTGGTGCAGGCCGGCGCGATCCACGGCGGGTTGCACCTGCACGGGTCGTCGGCGTTGCCGACGCCGCGGCAACTCCCGCCCTGCCCTCGCAGGTTGGTGGGGCGGGAAGCCGATCTGGAGGCGCTGGACGATTCCTTGGCCGCCGAGGCGGCGTCGGCCGACGTCACCGTGGTGGTGACCGGTCCGGCCGGGGTCGGGAAGACGGCGCTGGCCGCGCAGTGGCTTCGCGGCCTGGCCGGCCGTTTCCCGGACGGCCAGCTCTACGCGGACCTGCGCGGTTACGCACCCGGAGGCCCCGCCGACCCCGCCGAGGCCCTGGGCGGCTTCCTGCGGGCCTTCGGGGTCTCCCCGGTGCCCGGGAGCATGGCGGAGGGTGCCGCGCTCTGGCGCTCGCTGGCGGCGGGGCGCCGGATCGCGGTGCTGTTGGACAACGCCTCGACGGCTGCCCAGGTGCGGCCGCTGCTGCCCGGTTCGGACCACACGGTGGTCGTGGTGACCAGCCGCCGCCGGCTCACCGGGCTCGGCATCGACGGCGCGGTGTTCCGGTCCTTGGGCCCGCTCGCCACGGAGGCCTCCGCCGAGATCCTTGCCGAGCGGGTCGGCCGGAGCCGGGTGGTGGACGAGAGCGATGCCGCCGCCGAGGTGGTGGACGCCTGTGGCGGGCTGCCGTTGGCGATCTGCCTGGCGGCCGCGCGGATCGCGGCCCGCCCGGTGCAGTCGCTCGCCGCGACGGCCGAGATCCTGGGGCGCGGCGCCGACCGCCTCGGGGCGTTGCACGCGGACGGCGAGGCGGTGCGGGACCTGCTGGACGCCTCCTACGACGTGCTGCGGCCGGATGCGGCCCGGTTGTACGGACTGCTCGGACTGCTGCCGTTCGCCGAGTTCACCGTGGAGGCGGCCGCCGTGGTGGCGGACGTGGACCGGGTGGCGGCGGACCGGCTGGTGGACGAACTGATGGACGTCCACCTGCTGGAGGAGGTGCTGCCCGGCCGGTTCCGCTTCCACGACCTGGTCCGGCTGCACGCCCAAGGGCACGGCGCCGGACTTCGCGACGCCCAGGTCGGCCGCGCCGCCACCGACAGGATCGTCGACTGGTACCTCGCCTCGACGACCGCCGCCGAGGCGGTCGTCTCCCCGAGCCACCGCACGCTGCCGCGCGAGTACCGGACCCTGCCGGTGCACCCGGCCCGGGAGTTCGCCGACGACACGCAGGCGCTCGGTTGGCTCGACGTGGAGCGCGACCGCCTCGCCGACCTGCTGCGCTGGGCGCCCGGCTGCGGCCGGAACGCCGCCACCTGGCAACTCGCCGACGCCATGTGGCCGTTGTTCCTCCGGCTGCGTCCGGCCCGGCTCTGGGTCGAGGCCCACCGGATCGGCCTGCGTGCGGCCCGGGCGGACGGCGACCGCCGTGGCGAGCTGCGCATGCTCACCTCCGGCGGGAACGGTCTGCGGAACGCCGGCGAGGCGGCCGAGGCGGCTCGTTGGTTCAATGAAGCACTCGACCTCGCAGGGGAGTTGGCGCTGCCGCTGGTACAGGCCGACGCGCTGTACGGGCTCAGCCAGACTCACCGGATGACCGGGCGTCTGGACGAGGCCGCCGACTGTCTGCGCGAGGTGGTCCGGATCCGGGAGGCCCAGGACTACCTGCGGGGCTCGGCACTGGCCCGGCTGGCGCACGGGGAGGTGCTGTTGCTCGCGGACCGGGCGGCGGAGGCCGTCACCTCCATCGAGCGGGCGCACCGCGAGTTGGCCTCGATCGGGGACGACTACGAGGCGGCCCGGGCGATCGCCTTCCTCGGGGTGGCCCATACGACGCTGGGCGGGTACGACCGTGCCGACCGCTGCCTCCAGGAGGCACTGGCCGGCTTCCGGGCCCGGCTGTCGGGGCATTGGGAGGCCCGGACGCTGGAGTTCGCCGGAGAGCTGGAGGAGCGGCGCGGCCGCCCCGCCGCCGCGCGCGCCCGGTTCGAGGAGTCGCTGGCCCGCTACCGGGAACTCGCCGCGACGGCGGAGGCGGCCCGACTGGCCGACCGCCTCGCCGCCTACGACACGGACTCCGGCCCCCCGGCTACACCCGGCCGCCCGGCCGGTCCACGGCCCTGAAACAGGACCGCGGGAACACGGGGGAATGCCACCCGAGCACGTCGACCCGGGCCAGTTCGGCCAGCCGGCGGCCGAGCGTGAGCCAGGCGTGGGCCATCGAGCCGACGGCCAGCGGCGGGACAGGTTCGCCGGCCGCCCGGGCCGGCTGCAGGACCAGCGGCGCCCCGTCCCGGGCCAGGAGCAGCAGTGCTCCGGCGCGGTGCTCGGCGGTGGCCAGCGCACAGCCCGGGTAGGTGGCCAGGACCGCCCTGAGCCGGGCGAGGACGCCGTCTGTCGTCAGCCGTCCGGCGTGCAGCACGTCCGCCTGGTGGCGCCAGCGTGCCGCCGAGGTCCGGGTGAGGTCGAGCGCGAGGTGCTCGTCCACGTATCCGGGACCGGCCGACGCGGGCCCGGCTCCGGCGGGCAGTTCCGCCGCCAGCAGCCCGTGCACGGTGCCGATGGCCGAACTCACCTGCGCCTCGAACAGCACCGCGGTCCGTCGGGCGTCCATCGGCCCGGCCTCCGGAGCGGCCCCGGTCTCCGCCCGAGCGGGCCGTTCCACCCCGGTGGGCCCGGTCGCCCCCGCGACCGACGCCAGCCGCACCCTGTGCACCGTCGCGCTCATCCGTCCCGCCGCGACCCGGCCGCCGCGATCGCGTCCAGCGGGTCGGGCAGGTGCAGCGGCTCCGGGCCCGGGACGTGGGCGGGCTGGCCCAGCCTGAGGACGCGGTACAGCAGCCGACGGGCGTTGCGGTCGAAGCGGCCGGGCTCGGAACTGATCCGGGCGGCGATGGCGGCGTACTCCTCCGGGCGGTACTGCTCGGCGGCGTAGCCGAGCTGGTCGACGAGGGGGTGTCCGGGGGCGAGTGCCGGAGCGGTGGCGGCCAGCTGGGCGGCCGGCGACCGCGGGTTGACGTGGCGGTGGGGGTACTCGGCGAGCAGGACGGGAGCGCCGGTCATCGCTCCGTACAGGGTGACCGAGCCGTGGTCCCCGATGATGAAGTCGGCGGCGACGAGCAGCGGCCGCCAGTCCGTCTCGGGCGGGATGACCGTGACGGCCCCGCGTGCGGTGGCCCTCGCCCAGGAGTGCACGGCGTAGGAGCCGTGCGCGGCCGCGATGTTGGGGTGCGTCAGCAGGACGGTCCGGTAGCCGTGCTGGGGCAACTCGGAGGTCAGCCGGGGCAGTACGGCGTCGAGCCGGGTGAAGAGCGAGCCGTTGCCCCAGGTGGAGGAGACCAGCACCAGCTTCTCCTCCGGCCGTAGTCCCAGCGCCGCCCGGTAGCGCTCCCGGTGCGGCACCGCGGCGGCGATCCGGTCGTAGCAGGGGTCGCCCACCACTTCGGCGATCGGGACGGCCTCCGGGCAGGTGCGCCGGAGTTCGAGCAGTTCCTCCTCGTGGGCGAGCGCGAAGGAGGCGGGGACGAGCCGCCCCTCCCAGCACAGGTAGTCCGGGCCGAGGCCGATGGCCGCCCGCTCGCCGTCCGGCGTGCTGCGCCGGGACAGTTTGATGTTGCCGGCGCCGTGAGGCAGCCGGACGACCGGGCCGTGCAACTGCTCCATCCCCTGGGAGCCGGCGGCCAGGATCAGGTCGAACTCCTGCCGGACGGCCTGCTCCCACGGCAGGACCGTGCCGCCCAGTGCCCGGAGGACCTCCGTGGCGCCCCTGTTGAACACGTGCGGTGCCACCGTGAACTGCACGTGGACCCGCAGGTCCGAGGCGAGCAGCGAGTAGAAGTCGTGGAGCCGTTTCGCGTACACCATGGTCTGGGCGACCACCAGCACCTCCTTGCGGTCCTGCAGCGTCTCCCACGGCCCGTTGTTGCTCCAGGCCGTGCTGCCGCGTTTCCCGCGGGGTGGCGTGGTGTCCTGTTCCCCGTGTACCAAGGTCATCCTTCTCCCCCTCCTTGATCCCAGGTCTGGCCCTCGACGGGCCCCGTGGCCGATGGTCCCCGGACGCCCTGGCGGAATCCATGAGGGGATCTGGCGGGTGCTTGCGGAAACCTTGTGTCCGCTTTCCGCGCCCGTTCGTCCGGTCCCGGGAGCGGGAAGGGTACTGAGTTCCTTTACGAGGGGTACTGAGTGCCGTATTCTCTCCGTGGAGCCTCTGACGCCAGTCGACGGGAGTCGACACGGTCTGCCGGTCCAGGTGGCGCTTGCGGTGCGCGGGTCGTGCCCGGGCCGGACTTGGCACTCAGTACCCTCGGCATGCCTGAGGCCATGGATCAGTGCACCCTTGCACCCGTGACAGGAGAACCGCTCATGAGCTTGAGGATCGTCGTCTGTGTGAAGCACGTGCCGGACGCGACGGGTGACCGTCGTTTCGCGGACGACCACACCACCGACCGGGAGGGTGTGGACGGCCTCCTGTCGGAGCTGGACGAGTACGGCGTGGAGCAGGCGCTGCGGATCGCGGAGGCGAACGAGGGCGCCGAGGTGACGGTGCTGACGGTGGGGCCGGACGACGCGAAGGACGCGCTGCGCAAGGCGCTGTCGATGGGTGCGGACAAGGCCGTGCACGTGAACGACGAGGACATCCACGGTACGGATGTGGTCGGGACGTCGGCGGTGCTGGCGAAGGCGCTGGAGAAGGCCGGGTTCGACCTGGTGATCGGTGGCATGGCGTCGACGGACGGTTCGATGGGTGTGCTGCCGGCGCTGCTGGCGGAGCGGCTGGGTGTGCCGCAGGTGACGCTGCTGTCGGAGGTGTCGGTCGAGGGCGGCGTGGTGAAGGGTCGTCGGGACGGTGACGCGGCGACGGAGCTGGTGGAGGCGGCGCTGCCGGCGGTGGTCTCGGTGACGGACCAGTCGGGTGAGGCCCGGTACCCGTCGTTCAAGGGGATCATGGCGGCGAAGAAGAAGCCGGTGCAGTCGTGGGACCTGGACGACCTGGGCATCGAGGCGGACGAGGTCGGTCTGGCGGGTTCGTGGACGGCGGTGGAGTCGGTGGCGGCGCGTCCGGCGCGGACCGCGGGCACGGTCGTCAAGGACGAGGGCGAGGGCGGCAAGTCGCTCGCGACCTTCCTCGCCGACCAGAAGTTCATCTGAGCCGCCCCCACCCCCCGATCCAGCGAATACACGGAGACATTGAGCAATGGCTGAGATTCTCGTCCTGGTGGACCACGCCGACGGCGCGGTGCGCAAGCCGGCCCTGGAGCTGCTGACCCTGGCCCGCCGTATCGGTGAGCCGTCCGCCGTCGTCCTGGGCGCCGGTGCGGCCGCGGCCGGCATCGCGGCGAAGGCCGGCGAGTACGGCGCGGCGAAGGTGTACGTCGCCGACGGCGCGGAGTTCGCCGACCAGCTGGTCGTCCCGAAGGTGGACGCGCTGGCGCAGATCGCCAAGGCGAACGACGTGGCGGCGGTGCTGGTGACGTCCTCCGGTGAGGGCAAGGAGGTGGCCGCGCGCGTCGCGCTGCGGATCGGCTCCGGCATCATCACCGACGCCGTCGACCTGCGCGCCGGCGACCAGGGCCCGATCGCCACCCAGTCGGTGTTCGCCGCCTCGTACACCGTCGACTCCCGGGTGAGCAACGGCGCGCCGGTCATCACCGTCAAGCCGAACGCCGTCGCCCCGGAGGCCGCTCCGGCGGCCGGCGCGGTCGAGGACGTCGCCGTGGCGTTCACCGGCAATGCCGCCAAGGTCGTCTCGCGCACCCCGCGGGTGTCCTCCGGCCGCCCCGAGCTGACCGAGGCCGCGATCGTGGTCTCCGGTGGCCGTGGCGTCGGTGCCGCCGAGGGCTTCGGCGTGGTCGAGGAGCTCGCGGACGCGCTGGGCGCGGCCGTCGGCGCCTCGCGTGCCGCGGTGGACGCCGGCTGGTACCCGCACAGCAGCCAGGTCGGCCAGACCGGCAAGCAGGTCTCCCCGCAGCTGTACGTGGCCAACGGCATCTCGGGCGCCATCCAGCACCGGGCCGGCATGCAGACCTCGAAGACCATCGTGGCCGTCAACAAGGACCCCGAGGCCCCGATCTTCGAGCTCGCCGACTACGGCGTGGTCGGCGACCTCTTCGAGGTGCTGCCGCAGCTCACCGCCGAGGTGAAGGCCCGCAAGGCCTGAGCCCGGTCCGCCTGACAGTGAGGGCGTGGCACCGAGTACCACTCGGTGCCACGCCCTCCGTCGTCTCCCGGCGGCGCCTTCACGCGCCGCCCGTCCCGGTCACGCCTCCGTCCGGGCCGTGAACCTCTCCGCGTCGCCGGTCACTCCGCGACGAAGGCCGCGAGGTGCTGGGTGAAGCCGCCCTGGGTGGGCGGCAGCGGGCGCGGCTCGGTGTCCTGCACCGGCGGCGGCTCCTCGACCGGCAGCAGCCGCAGCTCCGGCTGGTCGGAGTCGGGGGAGGAGAGCAGCCGCACCCGGGTGCCGACCGGGACGGTGCTGCGCATCCCGTCCACGATGCACCAGACGTCGAAGCCCTCCGCCATGCGGATCAGCGACTTCTGACGGACCAGCGGCGTCCGGGCCTGTTCGACCGCGCAGCGCCGCACCACACCGGTGCCCTCGCTGGGCTCCAGCCGCAGCTCGGTGGAGCCGCAGGTGGGGCAGAGCAGCCGTTGGAAGGTGGGGTTGTTGCACCACGCGCAGCGCTGGAAGTACAGCGTCGTGCTGCGGGTGTCGGCATCGATGGCTGAGTGGACCACGCTGTCATCTCCCTGCGCTCGGACCGGCTTCGTGCGGTGGAACCGTGGCGGAACCGCGGCGGGTGTACGCCAGAAGTTCGGCACGAAAAGGATAGGGAACTCAGTGCCGTCAAGGGAAGGCACTGAGTTCCCTTTTTGCCGCGCGCATGCATAATGAAGGGTACTGAGTACCGTCGTGAAACAGGAGTGGCGATCATGAGCCAGGACTTCGATCTCTTCCGGATCTCCGAGGAGCACGGGATGCTCCGTGAGGCGGTGCGTTCGCTGGCCGAGGCGAAGATCGCTCCGTTCGCGGCGGA
>NZ_JBHVRS010000019.1:165594-218178 GCF_042885595.1 Kitasatospora sp. NPDC058046 | reverse complement strand
GCCGCGTCCGCCGCCCCAGCGGCACCCGCCGCGGCCCCGGCGCCCGGCGCCGCCGCTCCGGCCCCGGAGGCGCCCGCGTCGAGCGCCGACACCAAGCCGGCCGCCGCGTCCACGCCCGCCCCGCCTCCCGCCACCACCCGGGCGCCGGAGTCCGGCACGCCCACGTCCGGCAGCCCGAAGACGCCGACGCCGGCCTTCACTCCCCCCGTGGTGCCCGTACCGAGCCTGCCGCCGCTGCCCACCCCCGACGTGCCGGTCGTCCCGACACCCACCCTGCCGCCGGTGCCGACCCCGACCGTCCCCACGCCGACGCCGCCCGTGCTCAGCGACTTCTGGGGCAACTCGCTGCCCGTGCTCAAGCCCGGCAACAACCGGGTGCCGCCGCCCGAGCCGAGCATCCGGCAGAAGGACAGCGACAAGTTCTGGCAGCGGGACGGCGGCTGGATCGGCGGCGACTACCACCCGCACGTGATCACCGTGCACGCCCCGGCGGCCACCGTGATCGACCTCAACCGCACGTGCACGTCCTTCGACGCGCTGGCCGGGGTGGACGACGCCACGATCTCGCCGGGCGGGGTCGTCTTCACCGTCCAGGGCACCGACGGCACCGTCCTGTGGCGCTCCCGCGCGCTGGCCGTCGGCGACGACGCGGTGCCGGTGCACGTGTCGCTGGCCGGGCAGAAGGCGATCAAGCTGTCGGTCACGCCGGTGAGCGGGATCTGGTCGGCGCTGAACGTCGCGGACTGGGCCGAGGCCCGCTTCCGCTGCTCGTGACCCGGGCGCGCTCCGGGCGGGCATGACGGAGGCCCGCTCCAGGGGTGCTGGAGCGGGCCTCGGGTCCGCGGTGCCGTGCCCGGGTGGGCCGCCGGGGTGGGCGGCCTGGGCCCGGTCGGCCGTCAGATGGCGCAGGAGCCGTCCGCGCAGGCCTCCCCGGCCGGGGCGACCTGCACCGGGGCGGGGCGGCGCTCGCCGATCTCGGCGGCGACCTGCTCCAGCACCTTGCCGAAGGTCGCGGCGTCCTGGCCGCCCTGGACGGCCCACTTGCCCTCGAAGACGAAGGTCGGCACGGCGTTGATGCCCAGCTCCCGCCCCTCGGCCAGCTGGGCGTTGACCTCGGCGGTGCCCTCGTCGCCCGCCAGGTAGGCGGTCACCCGGTCCCGGTCCAGGCCGGACGCCACGGCGACGTCGGTCAGCGCGGCACGGTCGCCGACGTCGACGCCGTCGGTGAAGTGCGCCTTCAGCAGCGCCTCCTTCAGCCGCCCCTGGACGGCCGGGCCGTACTCGGACTCCGCGAGGTGCAGCAGGCGGTGGCCCAGGAAGGTGTTGGCGTGCAGCGCGGCGTCGAAGTCGTACGCGATGCCCTCGGCAAGGCCCAGCTCGGCCACCCGCGCGTCCATCGCCACCGACTGCGGGCCGTAGCGCTCGGCCAGCCAGGCGCGGTGCGGGCTCGCCGTGGCGGGGGCGTCCGGGACCAGCTGGTACGGACGGTAGACGACCTCGACCTGCTCCTTGCCCGGGAAGTCCGCCAGGGCCTGCTCGAAACGGCGCTTGCCGATGTAGCACCAGGGGCAGGCGATGTCGCTCCAGATCTCGACCTTCATGCGGGGGGCTCCAGGGGGCGTCTTGTGGGATGGGGACAAGATGGATGAACGATGAACCATCTCGGTACATTCCCGGCACCCCGCGGGCGTCTTTCCCGCTCCGCTCCAGGTCAGGCTGCGGGCGGCGCCGGAACCACCAGCACCGGGCAGGCCGCGTGGTGCACGACCGCCGAACTCACCGAACCCATCAGCAACCGGGCGAAGCCGCCGTTGCCCCGGGTGCCGATCACCAGCGTGTGCTGCCGGGTCGCCGCCTCCAGCAGCACCTCGATCACATTGCCCAGCACCACGTGCAGCGACAGCTCCCCCGCGTACGGCACGGGACGCCGGCGCTGCACGGCGGCCACCGAGCGGCGCAGCCCGTCCGCCATGCTCTCGACCAGCGTCTCCACGCTCTCCTGCACCAGCTCCGCCATCCCCGGGGGGTAACCGGCCGGCGCCGGGTTGACCACGGCGAGCACGTACAGCGGCAGCCCGAACAGCTCGGCCTCCGTCATCGCCCGGTCCAGCGCCCACAGCGACCCGTCCGACCCGTCGCACGCCGCCAGCACCCCGGGCGGCCGCCCCGCCGGCGGACGCCCGAGCACCGACAGCACGACCGGGACCTCCCGCCCCGCGCTCCCACCGGCCACCGCACGTCCTCCTCACCCCGGATCCACACCCCCGCCATCATCACCGCCCCGCCGATCGGGACCCGGCAACCGCGCCGCAGGGCGGGGAGGGGCGGGCCCGGGCGCCGGCGGGGGTTCAGGAGGTGAGGGCGGGTTGGCGGGGGGTGGGGAGGCCGGTCCAGCAGGCGCCGTGGCGGCGGGCGCGGATGCGGCGGAGCCAGAGTTCGGTGGAGACGAGGTCGGCGAGGCCGGCGAGGGCGGCGGGGGAGAGGGGGGTGGCGGGGTCGGCGGACTGGGCGAGGCCGGCCCGGACGGCGGGGAGGTCGATGAGGCCGGCGTCGGCGAGCAGCGGGGCGTCGAAGAGTTCGGCGAGGCCGTCGGCGGCGAGGCGCAGGCCGGTGCGGGCGGGGGCGGCGCGGTCGGGGCGGGGGACGCGGCCCCAGTCGGGGGGCAGGTCGGTGCGGCCGGCGCCGGTGAGGACGGCGTGCAGGAGGGCGTGCCGGGCGCCGGGCTGGAGGCGGACGTCGTCGGGCAGCAGCCGGGCGGCGCGCACCACCTGGTTGTCGAGGAAGGGCGCGTGCAGCCGCTGGCCGGGCTGTTCGGCGGCGTGCACGAGCGTGCGGAACCCGCGCGCCTGCCGGTAGAGGGCGTGCCGGGCCCGGTGCGCGCCAGGGTGTTCCCCGGGCGCCGGTCTGCGCGCCGCCAGGCGGAGCCGCAGCGCGACCGCGGAGAGCGCCTCGTCGGACAGCCAGCGGGCGGCCGGACCGGGCACGCACCAGGCGAGGTCGGCGGCCGAGCGGGCCCCGGCCGTACCGGCGCCGTCCGGGACGTGGCGGGCGGTCAGCCTGGCGGCCGCCTCGTCCAGCGCCTCGGCGTAGCGGACCCGGGAGAGCCGGTGGGCGGCCCGGACCACGGTGAGCGGGGTGCGCAGCGTGCCGGTGAGGACGCCCGCGGCCGCCCGGTCGGCGCCGGCCAACGCGACCACCGGGGAGAGCAGTTCGCGCGGCCGGCCGGCCCGGAGGAGGTCGGCGAGCCGGGCCGGGTGCCCGTCCAGCACCTGCCGGGCGCCGTAGCCGGTGAGGTGGTCGGTGCCGCCGGCGTCGAAGCGGGCCTCGGCCCGGGCGGCGGCGACGAGTTCGGGCCCGGGCTCGTCGGTGAGCCGGCCGGACCGCGGGTCGGCGCCCGGCCCGGCGTACGGGAGGGTGTCCGGGCCGGGGTCGAGCACGGTGTGCCGCAGCCGCGGGGTGTTGGGGGCGAGCGCGAGGCCGGCCGGGGGCCCGGTCTCGCCGAGCGTGACGGCGGCCAACTGCTCGGGGGCGGCGGGTTCCTGGGCGGCGGCGCGGGCCCAGGAGCCCTTGACCGCACCGCTCCTGGCCCCGGCGGCGGCCGCCCGGACCACCGCGGTGGACGCGGTCGCCGACGGCAGCGGGACGGCGGCGGCGAGCAGGGCGACGGTCGCGGAGGCCGTCCCGTACGACAGGTCGACGCCCAGCCGGGCCCGCCCGACCGGGTCGGCCGGGTCGGCCGGGTCGGCCGGGTCGGGGACGGGGGCGGGCGAGGTGGTGCGGACCCGGGAGCGGACGGACTCCAGCAGGGCGCGGGTGAGTTCGCGGACGGCGGGCGCCTCGTCGCGCGGCTGCTCGGCGCCGGCCGGGTCGTCGTAGCCGGACAGGTACGGGCGGCCGCCGCGGATGCCGAGCACGTGCCCGGGCGGCACCCCCTGGACGCCTTCGTACGGGGTGCCGGTGCCGAGCGCCTCGGGGGACTCGGGGCAGGCGAGCCGGGCGGCGAGGTGGCCGGTGTCCAGCGGGGCGCCGACCAGGTCGGCGAGCGGCAGGGCGGCGGTGGCGTAGGCGGTGCCGCCGGCCCACGGGGTGTGGAAGACCGGCTGGGCGCCGGCGAGGTCGGTGAGCAGCAGGGTGGACCGGGTGCCGGAGCGCAGCACGACGGTGTAGCTGCCGGGCCAGGCGGTCAGGTGGCGGACGGCGCCGCCGCGGGCGGCGGCGAGGCCGGCGGCGAGTTCGGCGTCGGTGGCGCCGCAGTGGCCGAGGACGGCGAGCCGGGAGGTGGCGGGGGTGTCCTCGACCTGGTCGGGGGCGGTGGGGCCGGTGCTGACCACGGCGGGGGCGCCGGGGCGGAGGGTGACCAGGCGGATCTCCCCGGGGCGCCAGTCGCCCACGGCCCAGAGCGGGTCCGGTCCGGCCCAGAGCGGGCGCGCGGCGATCGGCTCGACCCTGGCCAGCGCCTCGTACGCCGGGGTGCCCGCGCTCGACGCGCCCGTGCACCAGCCCGTCAGCCACCGCATCGCGCCTCCACCGGACGAGGACCTGCATCCGTGCGGTGCGTTCGTTCGCCGCCCGCCGGGCGGCCGGGTGGTGTGCCGTGGCGGCCCGTGCGCGTCCCGGCGTGCCCCCGCAGCTCGACGCGCCGTCAGTGGACATCGTGCCACCGCGGGCGGTCGCCGTGGTCGGTGTTTCGGGTTCCGCTTCCGTTCGGACCGCCCGTTCGACGGCCGCGGCGGCGGGGCGGCCCGGCCCGGGTGCGCTCGGGGGTGCGTTCAAGGGCCCGGGGTTCCGCCGGGGCCCGGGCGGCGCCCGATCACCCCGGGTGGGCAAGTTCCGTGCTTCGGAGGGGAGTTCGATCGCCCGGGCGCTCCCGGGGGGCGGACGGGCCGGGCCTCCCCCTCCCCGGCCCGGACCGCCGACGAACGCCTTTGGCATGGGCATCGCGAGATGGCCGAAAGGCGTCGCCCGGCCCGGGAGGGCATCCGCACGCCCTCCCGGACTCCACCGCCGCCCGCGGGGATTGAGGCGGCGGCGTCCCCCGGCCCGCCGGGTCCTCGACGGCAGGCCGACCCACGACCACCAGCGAATCGCCGACCTGCCGGTCGGGCCAGGGGGCACGGCCGGGCGCACGTGTACACGGGACCGGAGCACGACGCTCCGGAGCGCCGCGCGGTCGGCCGGATCCGAGTGGTCCGGACCAACTCCGGTGCGGCACCGCCGAGTGCGCGATCCCGCCATCCGGAATGCGACCTCTTAACCGTCGGAACGCGTCCGACTACGCTAGGTACAGCAGCTACGGCCCGGTGCCGCCCGGGCCCCGCGCACAAGGCCGCAGGAGGTGCCGCCGCCACCATGACCGTCAGCCCACGTGGACCGAACGAACGGCTCGGCACGCTCCTGACCCTCGCCCAGATCAGCAACGCCGGACTGGCCCGCCGGGTCAACGACCTCGGCGCCCAGCGCGGGTTGACCCTGCGGTACGACAAGACCTCGGTGGCCCGCTGGGTCAGCAAGGGCATGGTGCCGCAGGGGCCCGTCCCGCACCTGATCGCCACCGCCATCGGCGGCAAGCTCGGCCGGCCCGTCCCGCTGGAGGAGATCGGCCTGGGCGACACCGACCCGGCGCCCGAACTCGGCCTGGCCTTCCCGCGCGAGGTCGCCGACGCGGTCCGCTCCGCGACCGACCTGTGGCGGGTCGACCTCGACCTGCGCCGGGGCCCCGGCGGCGGCCGCTGGAGCGACAGCCTGGCCGGCACCTTCTCGGTGGCCGCCTACGCGACCCCGGTCTCCCGCTGGCTGATCACCCCGGCGGACGGCTCGGTGGCCCGCGAGGTGCCGCGCTCCCCCACCGACACCTCCTCCTACCGGGTCGGCCACTCGGACGCCGCCAAGCTCCGCGAGGCCGCCCAGGAGGCCCGCCGCTGGGACTCCAAGTACGGTGGCGGGGACTGGCGTTCGTCGATGGTGCCGGAGTGCCTGCGGGTGGAGGCGGCACCGCTGCTGCTCGCCTCGTACAGCGACGCGGTCGGCCGGGCGCTGTTCGGCGCGACGGCCGAACTGACCAGGCTGGCCGGCTGGATGGCCTTCGACACCGGGCAGCACGAGGCCGCCCAGCGCTACTACATCCAGGCGCTGCGGCTGGCCCGGGCCGCCGCCGACGTGCCGCTCGGCGGCTACGTGCTGGCCTCGATGAGCCTCCAGGCCGGCTACCGGGGCTTCGCCGAGGAGGCGGTCGACCTCGCCCAGGCCGCGCTGGAGCGCAACCGGGGCCTGGCCACCGCCCGCACCATGAGCTTCTTCCACCTGGTGGAGGCCCGGGCCCAGGCCAAGGCCCGCAACGCGGCGGCGTGCGCGACGGCGCTCGGCGCCGCGGAGAGCGCGCTCGAACGGGCGCGCGCCGGGGATCCCGATCCGGCGTGGATCGACTTCTACGCCTACGACCGGCTCGCCGCCGACGCCGCCGAGTGCTTCCGCGACCTCGGAGTGCCCTCCAAGGTCCGGCAGTTCACCCGCGAGGCGCTGGCCACGCCCACCGAGGGCTTCGTCCGCTCGCACGGCCTGCGGCTGGTGGTCTCGGCGATGGCCGAGGCGGAGGCGGGCAACCTGGACGCCGCGGTCGCCGCCGGCGAACGCGCCGTCGAGGTGGCCGGCCGGATCTCCTCGCAGCGCAGCCGGGAGTACGTGGTGGAGATGCTCCGGCGGCTGGAGCCCTTCCAGGGTGAACGCCGGGTACGGGAGTTGACCGAGCGGGCGCGCGCGGTGATCGTCGCCCCGGCGTGAGCGCCGGAGCGGCGACTCAGGCTGGTCATCGGAACGGCGACCGGAACGGCGACCGGAACGGCGAGAGGGCCCGGCGGTAATTGAGGTGCGCCGGCGGGAGGGGCCTGGCTAGGGTTTCTCCCGTCCAGGTGCGCAGGCAGAGGTTACTTCCACTCTTAATGGGCGTGTCGCGGGTTCGAGTCCCGTCACCGGCTTCGGGCCGGTGTAGCTCAGTCGGTAGAGCAGCTATGTCACCTCAGCCGTCCTCGATCTCTGGACACCCACACGTGAACAGTTCGTCCGCACCTCCCGGTGCGACGGCAGCGGTTACTTCTTGGTGAGGCGCCCCCTGGGCGCTGCGGTTCGAGCCCGCGAAACACCGCCGCCACCTTTGATCTCGGGAGGCGGCTCCTTGTGGTGCCCGGGTCCCGTCAGCCGTGACGGGACCCGGGCACCGCTGCCGCAGCACGCCTCCCTCCCACCGACACCAGCACGCCGAGGGGGGCTGCCGCATGTCCAGGTTCAACGTCCGCGGGGCCAAGTCCGGTCCGAGTTCGCCGGTGACCACCACCGGCGCGCGCACCGTCAACCACAACGGCGGCCCCGGCTTCGTCCGGGACCGCAAGTCCGAGCTCTTCCTGCTCGCGGTGGCCAACATGGTCGGCCAGGACACCTTCCACGAGCGCGGCGGCGAGCGCGACGACCGCTACACCGCGCTGGTGCGCGAACTCGCCGTCGCCGACCCGGAGTGGACCCTCGGACTGCTGCGCTGGCTGCGCCACGCCGCCCAGCTGCGCACCGCCGCCCTGGTCGGCGCCGCCGAGTTCACCCGCGCCCGGCTGGACGCGGGCGCCCACGGCCACTCCCGGCAGGCCGTCGCGGCGGTGCTGCGGCGCGCCGACGAGCCCGGCGAGCTGCTCGCCTACTGGACCTCGCGCTACGGCCGGGCGCTGCCCAAGCCGCTCAAGCGCGGTGTCGCGGACGCCGTCCGGCACCTCTACGACGCCCGCTCGCTGCTCAAGTACGACACCGCCGGCAAGGGCTACCGCTTCGGCGACGTGATCGAGCTGACCCACCCCTCGCCGGACCCGCGGAAGCACTGGCAGGGCGCGCTGTTCACCCACGCGCTGGACCGCCGGCACCGGCCGGAGGAGGCCGTCCCGCCAGCCGCCGACCGGGTGCTGACCGCCAACCGCGAACTGCTCGCGCTGCCCGTCGAGGAGCGCCGGGCGGCGGTGACCGCCGAGGGCGGCGCGGAACGGCTGGCCGCCGCCGGGCTGACCTGGGAGGCCCTGGCGGGCTGGCTGCAGGGCCCGCTGGACGCGGCGGTCTGGGAGGCGGTCATCCCGTCCATGGGTCCGATGGCGCTGGTGCGGAACCTGCGCAACTTCGACCGGGCCGGGGTCCCGGACGCCGTCGCGGCCGAGGTCGCCCGGCGGATCTCCGACCAGGACGAGGTACGGCGCTCGCGCCAGTTCCCGTTCCGCTACCTGGCCGCGTACCGCAACGTCCCCTCGCTGCGCTGGGGGCACGCGCTGGAGACCGCGCTCGGCCACTCGCTGGCCAACGTGCCGGAACTGCCCGGCCGGACGCTGATCCTGGTGGACCGCTCCGGTTCGATGTTCGACCGTTCCGGCGGGCCGACCGAGCTCAACCGGGCGGACTCCGCGGCGATCTTCGGCACCACGCTGAAGCTCCGGGCCGCCGAGGCGGACCTGGTCGAGTTCGGCACCACCAGCCGGGTCGTCGAGGTCGGCCGGGGCGAGGCGGTGCTGCGGGTGCTGGAACGGTTCTCCAGCCTCGGCGGCACCAACACCGCCGACGCGGTCCGGGCCCGCTACCGGGGCCACGACCGGGTGGTGATCGTCACCGACGAGCAGACCGGCCCGGGCCACCGGGGCGGTGACCCGCTCGCCGCCGTCCCGGCCCACGTGCCCGTCTACACCTGGAACCTGGCCGGCTACGCCCCGGGCCACGGTCCCAGCGGCGGCGCCCACCGGCACACCTTCGGCGGCCTGAGCGACGCGGCCTTCCGGCTGGTCCCCCTCCTGGAAGCCGGGGCGAACGCCCGCTGGCCCTGGGAGGAGTAGCGGGGCGGCGGAGGCTTCGGGGGCGGGTCGGCGCACCGGACGGAGGGCGGGCGGACGGGCCCGGATGAGCCCGGTCACAGGCCCGGCCGGGGCGCCCCGGCAGCCCCGTAGACTCGGTTGATTGTGACTGCCACCGCCCCGATCCCCCAGCCCTCGCCGTCCGCCCGGCTGTCCGCCGCGCCGGCCGCCTACCCCGCGCCGATGTACCCGCACAAGGCCACCGAGGCCCAGCACCGCGAGCGTCGCATCCGCAGCTTCCAGCCGCGCCGGGGCCGGATGACCAACGCCCAGGCGAGCGCCCTGGACCGGAGCTGGGAGACGTACGGCATCCCCATCGACGGCACCCCGCTGGACCTGCCGGAGCTGTTCGGCGGCCTGCCGGTGACCCTGGAGATCGGCTTCGGCATGGGCGAGACCACCGCCGCGATGGCCGCCGCCGACCCGGCCACCGGCATCCTCGCCGCCGACGTGCACACCCCCGGCCACGGCAACCTGCTGGGCATGCTGGAGCGCGACGGCTCCCGCAACGTCCGGACGGCCGCCGGGGACGCGGTGATCCTGCTGCGCGACATGCTCCAGGACGCCTCGCTGGCCGGTCTGCGGGTCTACTTCGCCGACCCGTGGCCCAAGCCGAAGCACCACAAGCGCCGGCTGGTCCAGCCCTCCTTCCTCGACCTGGTGCTGCCCCGGCTCGCCCCCGGCGCCCTGGTGCACTGCGCCACCGACTGGGAGCCGTACGCGGAGCAGATGCTGGCCGTGCTGTCCGCCTCGCCGGAGCTGGAGAACCTGCACCCCGAGGGCGACGGGACCGGCTGGCTGGAGCCCGCGGACCACCCGGACGGCAGCGTCCCCGGCTACGCCCCGCGGCCGGACTGGCGTCCGGTCACCAAGTTCGAACGGGCCGGGATCGCCAAGGGCCACGCCGTCCACGACCTGCTGTTCCGCCGCCGCTGACCCACCGGCCCGGTTCGAACGGGCCACCGCGCGGCGGCCGTACGGGCGGGACCGGGACGGACGGTTCGTCCCGAGTCCTCCCGGCGGGCCGCCGCCGTGGCCTACCCTGTGCCGCATGGGCAGCCCGTCCGGCGGCGGGTTCCGGGCGAACGGTCGGACGACGGTCGCCGCCGCCGGCGCACCGGAGACGGTCCCGCGCACCGGCGACACCCGGACCATCCCGGGGCCCCGGAGGCACCGGGCCCACCGCCCGCTGCCCGCTCCTGGCACCGCCGCCGTCCCGGTAGCGGCCCGGCCCCCGGCCGTCACCCCCGCCGCGACCCGGACGCCCGCCGCCCCCGGAGCCCCCGCCACCCCCGGAGCCCCGCCGGGCCGCAGCCGCTCGGTGGCGCTCTCCTCGGTCACCGCGACCGCCGTGCTGACCCTGATCGGCTGCGGGGTGCTGATCCTGCACCTCGTCCAGCGGCAGACCGGCACCGTCGGCCTGCTGGTCGGCCTGGGCCTGGCGATGGTGCCGCTGCCGTTCGTGCTCGGCGGCCTGGCCTGGCTCAACCTCACCGCCCGGGTGCCGCTGCGGCACACCGTGTTCTGCCTCGGCTGGGGCGCCTGCGCGGCCACCACCGTCGCCATCCTGGCCAACAACTGGACGGCGAACTACCTGGCCCGGTACCGGGGCCCGTTCGGGGAGCTGCTCGGCGCCGGGATCGCCACCCCGGTGATCGAGGAGACCGCCAAGGCCACCGCCCTGCTGGTGCTCCTGCTCCCGCTCGGCCAGCGGCTGCGCTGCCACGGCCGCCGTACCGGGCGCCCCTGCGCGCCGCTGCTGCGCCGGTCGCCCGCGCCCCGGAGCCCCCGCCCGTACCCGCGCCACCCGGTCGGGCCGCACGCCCGCGGCCGGCTGCGGCTGCGCCCGTACCTGCGGCCGCTGCCCTACCTGCGCCCGGCCCCGCCCTCCGGTGCGCCGCACCGCCGCTCCCGGCCGCGCACCCTGGCCGCCGGGGTGGTGCTCGGCGGGATGACCGCCTGCGGCTTCGCGTTCACCGAGAACGCCCTCTACCTGGGCCGGGCCTTCACCAGCGACCAGCGCCAGCGGCTGGACAGCATCGGCCTCGGCGACCCGCCCAGCCTGCGCGATTTCGACAGCACCGTGCAGACCTTCGTGCTGCGCGCCCTGCTCTCCCCCTTCGCCCACCCGCTGTTCACCGCGCTCACCGGGATCGGCCTGGCCCTCGCCCTCACCACCGCACGCCGCTGGCTGGCCCGGCTGGCGGTCCCGGCCGGGCTGCTGCTGGCGATGGCGCTGCACGGCACCTGGAACGCCGCCGCCGACCTCGGCACGGACGGCTTCCTGGTGGTGTACGGGGCGCTGATGGTGCCCTGCTTCGCCGCGCTGGTCTGCTTCGCGGCCTGGGCGAGGTGCCGCACGGGCCGGCACGCGGCGCCCGCCCGGCGGCGGGCCGCCCGGGTGCCCTGAACAGGTGCCTGCAAAGGAGCTCGAGCGGTGCCTTCAAGAGGTGCTCGGGGAACCGATTTCCCATCTCGGCGACTTCCACGTATTGTTGTGTTTACCGACGCGGGGTGGAGCAGCTCGGTAGCTCGCTGGGCTCATAACCCAGAGGTCGCAGGTTCAAATCCTGTCCCCGCTACTCAGTAGCGGAAAGGCCCGGAGGATTCTTCCTCCGGGCCTTTCGCATGTCCGGGTACGGGCGCGGCACGGTCCTGCCACGAAGCTGTAACAGCGGCCCGTCCGACGATCACCTGTCAGGGACCTGAACCATACTGAGGAAAAATTCATCCAATTGGGGGGCCGCACGGGCCACCCCGGACAGGAATCACCACATGCTGTCGAAGCGCCTGGTCAGCACCGCCGCGATATGCCTCGTCCTGGCCGCCGGCACCGCCGCGTGCGGCAGTGCCACGAGCGACGGGAAGGCGGGCTCCGCGCAGAAGCTCGACACCGGCAAGCTCAGCGCCCAGGACATCGAGAAGCAGGCCAAGGAGGCCCTGGCCTCCGCGACCTCCCTCAAGATGGCGGGCACCGTCGACACCGGCGACGGTGCGATGGAGCTGAACCTGACGATGGACAACAAGAGCCAGTGCACCGGCACCATGGCGATGCCGGGCATGGGCAAGTTCGAGATCATCAGCGACGGCAAGACCTCGTACGTCAAGCCGGACACCGCCTTCTGGACCGCCGTGGGCGGCCCGAACGGCGCCAAGGCCGCCGAGCTGTTCAAGGGCCGCTACCTGACCGGCTTCGAGAGCGACCCGTCGATGGGCTCCCTCACCAAGGTCTGCAACCTGGCCGACTTCAGCAAGAAGATCACCGACAGCAAGAGCAGCGGCGACAAGGTCGAGAAGGGCTCCGCCGGCGACGTCAACGGCGTGAAGACCTTCAGTCTGAAGAGCACCGACTCCAAGGGCGAGGTCACGACCCTCCAGATCGCGACCGAGGGCAAGCCCTACCCGGTGCGGATCGAGCACGCCGGCGCCAAGGACGGCAACGGCAAGATCGACTTCAGCGAGTTCGACAAGCCGCTGACCGTCCAGGTCCCGTCGGCCGACAGCACGATCGACTTCACCAAGTTCAAGGACCAGCTCAAGACCGCCTGAGCGGCGGACGCGGGGACCGCGAAATAATCCGTTGCCTCCGGCCGGAGCGCTGCCTAGGCTGGCAGCACACTGAAGGGAGGTGATCCTGAGTTGAGTACCGTCAGGATGCGTGAGGTGGCTGCTCGCTAGAGCCGCCCCTGCCTGCGCAGGGTGAGGCCCCAGGCCTCCGGCAGGCGAAATCCACAGCAGTCACCCGGCCCGCGGGCTCACCGGTACATCCCCGGTGCCTCGGCGCCTGGCCAGTGCACGGGCCGGCGTAGAGGAGCAGCCCGCGGGTCGTCTGCGTTCCCGGGGAGCTTCCGGCACTGCGCCGGAGGCTCCCCGTGGCGTGTCCGGGGAGGGCCGTCGCGTGTCCGGGGCGGGGCCGCGGCGCTAGAGTCTGCGCGGGTTCCGGAGCGGAGCGGCGCGGGCACAGGGGGTAGGCGATGGCGAAGGCGCGGCGGCGGGACGGCGGGGCGGCCCTGCGGACGGCGCGGTGGTGCGCCACCGGGGTGCTGGCCGGGACGGGGCTGCTCGGACTGCTGCTGTTCGCGCTCGGCCGGGAGCACGCCTGGCAGGCGCTCGGCGGCGGACTGGTCGTGGTCGGGGCCTCGGTGGTGCTGGGCGGCGGGCTGGGCTTCCTGTTCGGGGTGCCCCGGGTCCGCGGTGGCGGCACCGGTGAGCCGCAGGGCTCGTACGCGCCGAACACCAATCTGGAGCAGGTCTCGGACTGGCTGACCAAGGTGCTGCTGGGCGTCGGGCTGACCCAGCTCGGCTCGCTCGGCGAGCGGCTGCACGACCTCGGTACGGCGCTGGCGCCCGCCCTCGGCGGCGGCCCGGAGGCGGTGCCGTTCGCGGCGGCGCTCGTGCTGTACTTCCTGGTCTTCGGCTTCCTGGCCGGCTGGCTGGTGACCAGGCTGGCGCTGCCGCAGGTGCTGACCGAGACCGACCAGGCGCTGGACCTCTTCCTCGCCGGGCAGGACCGCGACCGGCACGGCGACAAGGTCGGCGCGGACGACCTGCGGGTCCGCGCGATGCAGCAGCTCGGGCTGCTGGGCGGCAGCGCGGAGCGCCAGGCCGCCCTGGCCGGGCAGCTGCCGCCCGCCTCCGGTGCGCCGGCCGGGCCGGAGGGCGTGGTGGCGGAGGTCCGCTCGACCGCGCGGCGCTCGGCGCTGACCGCCGACCAGGTGCGGGCCCTCTTCGCGGACGGCTCCGAGGGCCGGCGGATCCAGGCGCTCGCACTGATGCAGGGCGACCCGGCGCTGGCGGACCTGCCGAGCGTGCTGGACGCGATCGAGCACCCGCGCTCGGACTTCGAGCAGTACCACGCCCTGCTGGCCGCCCGGGGGCTGCTCTCCTGGCTGCCCGCCGCCGGGGCGCAGCGGCTGCGGGACGCGGTGGCGACGCAGCTGGTGGACCCGCGGGGCATCCCGTACGGGTCGGACCGCAGCTGGCTGGCGGAGAAGATCCTGTCCCGGCTCCAGGGGACGGCCCTCGTGCCGGAGCGGCCGGCCCAGCCCGCCCCGCAGGCCGTACCGGCCCAGCCGGGCGGGCCGGGCGGGCCGTCGGCCGCGGGGACCTCCTGACCGGGGGAACTACCGGATGGTGAAGCGTAGTTCGGGACGGTCCCAGGTGATCCTGCCGTGCGCGGGGAAGGTGCCGACGCGTTCGGCGCCCACCCGCAGGTAGAAGCGCTCGGCGTCCGGGTGGGAGACCACCAGCACGCTGGCGATGCCGGCCGCGCGGGCCTGCTCCAGCATGTGCGCGATCAGCACGCGGCCGGTGCCGCGCCCCTGGGCCTCGTCGGCGACGAACATCAGGTCCAGTTCGGCCGGTTCGCGGATCAGCCCGTAGAAGCCGAGCAGTTGGTCGGTGGCCGGGTCGAGGGCGAGGAACACCTCGTGGCCGGCGATGTAGTCGGGCGTCACCCGGTAGCCGTCGATCATCGGCGCGTACTCGCCGTGGTAGGCGGAGGAGGCCTGGATCAGGTCGGTGAGCCGGTCGGCGTCGGTCGCCTCTGCGCGCCGGATAGTCGTCTCGATCATGGCGGCGAGTATAGGGGCAAACCGGAGTAGTGACTATTACATGACCGGCGGCCCGGCCGCCCGGCGGCGTCGGTCGGCGGCCCGCAGCACCAGGACCCGCACGGTGCGGCCGTCCACCGGCCCCGGACAGCGGAGGATCTCGCTGGCTATCCGGCGCTCGCCGAGCGCGTACCGCAGCGGGTCGAGGTGGCCGCAGCGGTGGCCGTGCCCGTCGTTCAGCGGCTGGACCCGGACCTCACCGTCCGGGGAGGTGACCCGGACCAGCTCGGTCAGCGCCGCCAACTGGTGCTCCGGGCCGAAGACTTCGGGGTAGGCGAAGATCAGATAGCCGCTCAGGGTGAGGGCGAAGGCGCCGTCCGCGAACGGCAGCCGGGGCAGCGCGGCGGCCACGTACCGCTGCGGGTGGGCGGCCGAGTCGGCGGCGAACAGCCGGCGGGCCCGGTCCCAGCTGCGCAGGTACCGCTCGGGCCGGTACGGGCGGGGCGAGGGGTGGAGCCACGGGCGGGCGGTCATCGAGGCGGCCATCGCCGCCCGGGCGGCCAGGGCGAGGTCGGCGACCACCGGCGGCGGCAGCGCGTACGCCGGGTCGACGGCGACCACCCGGCAGCCCAGCTCGCGCGCCTCGGCGGCCAGGCCGGCCGCGCCCCCGGGGCAGTCCAGCAGCGGCCCGGGCGGGGCGGCGAGCCGGGCCCGGGTGAGGCCGAACAGGGCGCAGTACTCGTCCAGCGGACGGGAGGTGACCAGCACGTCCGGGAGGGCGGGGTGAGGGCCGGCGGACACCCGGCCATCCGAACACGGAGCGGCCCCGCCCGCATCCGGGAGGGGTCCGGGACGCGGGCGGGGCCGTCGGGCCTGGGTGGAGCCGGGCGGTCAGCGGCCGAGCAGGCCCTGGGCGGCGGCCCGGTTGACGTTGGTCAGGCCGCGGACCAGCTGGGTGGTGAGGAGGACCAGCAGCACCCCGAGGAGCGAGAGCCCGGCGATCTGCCAGGGCGCCTCGATGTCGTACACGTGCCGGATGTCGTGGCTGTCGTAGAAGTCGAACACCCGGTACCCGTGCCAGGAGGTGTAGGTCGGGAAGACCCAGTGGTACAGCGGGTAGAGCGCCGCCGCCCAGCCGAGCAGCAGGAACACCAGCGTCACCGCGAAGCTGAACACCGCCCAGGGGAGCATCAGCACCTGGTACAGCACGGCCTTCCAGCCGGCCCCGTCCGCCAGCCGCGCGGTGACCGCGCCCCAGCTGCCCTGGC
Organism: Kitasatospora sp. NPDC058046; assembly: GCF_042885595.1. Classification (NCBI taxonomy): domain Bacteria; kingdom Bacillati; phylum Actinomycetota; class Actinomycetes; order Kitasatosporales; family Streptomycetaceae; genus Kitasatospora; species Kitasatospora sp. NPDC058046. Next base: position 202,494 of record NZ_JBHVRS010000019.1, on the reverse strand, counting down.
GGACCCGGCGCACCGGCTCCGGGCCGGGGACGTCCAGGGCCAGCATGCCGCGCACCCGGGCCCGCTCCAGCCGGCCGAAGCCGCGGGCCGTGGCGGTCAGGGCGCCCAGCACGGGCAGGCCGAGCGCGGTGACGAAGGTGGCGAGGCCGAAGCAGAACATCGTGACCGCGACGGCGAAGCCGAGGATCGCCACCGGCAGACCGGTGAGCGCGTAGCCGACCTCGCGGTAGTAGTACGCCGAGAACGGGGCCCGCCACAGGGCCGGACGCCGCTCGGTCCGCCGGGCCCGGACGGGGCGCGGGTCGTCACCGCGACCGCCCAGAACGTCCCACTCCCGGTCCTCCACGCTGCGGCTGCTGCTCATGTTCCCGGCCCCCGGCCCCTCGTGCTGTCGTCTGTCGCTCGTTCGTCCCGCTGACTGCGTCCAGTCTGGTGGACGCGCCGCCCGACCGTGATCCGGAGGCCTGGCGGATCCGGGGTGGGGTTAACCCCCCTCCACCCGGGCGGCCGGGCCCGGCCACTCCTCGGCGAGCAGCGTGAAGAGGTACGCGTCGGACCCGTCGGACCGCGGCCGCCCCTCAGGCCGGAAGCCCAGCCGGGTGAGCACCCGGCCGGGGGCCGGGTTGGCCGCGGCGGTCCGGGCGGTCAGCCGGTGCAGGCCCAGGGTGCCGAAGGCGAAGTCGCGGAGCAGGCCGACGGTCTCGCCCGCGTAGCCCCGGCCCCAGGACCCGCGGGCCAGCACGCACCCGAGGTCGGCGGCGCCGTGCCCGTCGAGGGTGAGCGCGGCCTGCCCGATCGGCGTCGCGTCCCCGGGCTCCTCGGCGTCGGCGAGCCTGGTGACGGCGAGCCGGTAGGTGTCCCGCTCCTCGGCCATCGCCTCCTCCAGGTAGAGCTCGATCTGGTCGGCGCAGTCCTCCCGGCCGCTCGGCCCGAAGGGCAGGTGGCGGGTGACCTCGGGGTCGCCGAACAGCGCGTGCAGCGCGTCCACCTCCTCCTCGGTGTGGTGGTACTCGCGGACGGCCAGGCGCGGGCCGGTGAGTCGTACGGGGACCATGGCTGCCGACCCTATCCCCGCCCGGCGGCTACCGTTCGGACTATGAACGACGAAGACCTGCGGCTCGCCCCGCGCACCAAGGCCGCCGACCTGCTCGCCTGGGCGGCCGAGCAGGGCCGCGCGCCGGTGGCCGAGGGGCCGCTGCGCGCGGTGCTGGCGCTGCTGGAGCTGGGCGAGGGCAGGATGCACGACGGCTGGCCCGAACTGACCTCCGACGCGGTGGAGCACCTGCTGTACGAGCGGCTCCACCTGTACGTCCAACCCGCGCCCGAGGAGGACCCGTTCGCCTACGGCGACGCCGTCCGGCTGCTGGTCGACCACCAGCGGGCGTCCCGGCGGCTGAACGCCAAGCGCCAGGAGCGGCTGCACGCGGAGGCCGAGTGGCAGGGCGAGGTCGCGGCCGGGCTGCTGCGCCGCGCCGACCTGGTGACCTGGCCCCGGCTGTACGCGCTGCTGCTGCACGCGTACGGGGTGGACGTCACGGACCCGGCGGCGGTGCGGGACTGGCTGGCCGGCTTCGGGGAGCTCCCGGAGGAGGAGCGGCTGGCCGCGTACGAGGCGCTGGCACCGGCCGGCTGGCTGGACGAGCCGGACGAGCAGGGCTGGGGCCCGGGCCGGGTGCTGTCGGTCGGCATGGCCACGGACGGCGCGCGGCGGCTGCTGGAGCAGGGCCTGATGCGGCGCAGCTACCGCAACCTGGCGGAGCTGACCGCGCTGGGGCGGCCGATGCCGGAGGAACTGGCCGGGGACTTCGGGCGGTTCGAGGAGGCGGCGGTCGAGGCGGCGCTCGACCTGTTCGGCGGGTGGACGGTGCCGGGGCTGCCGCGGCTGCTGGTGACGGAGTTCCCGGAGCTGGCGCCGGAGCCGGGCCAGGAGGAGATCGAGGCGTACCTGGCGCAGCTGCCCGCCGAGGAGTGAGACGCCGCGCGGAAGCCCCCGGTCCGGTGCTGGTGCTCCGGGCCGGGGGCTTCGCGCTGGGTCCGCCCGGGCGGGTGCCTCAGGGCGGGTGCGTCAGGGGTTGAGGCCGCGCTGCTGGAGCCAGGGCTCCGGGTCGACCGGGGCGCCGCCGCCGGGGCGGACCTCCATGTGCAGGTGCGGGCCGGTGACGTTGCCGGTCGCGCCGACCTTGCCGATCTGCTGACCGGCGGCGACCTTGCCGGAGCCCTTGGTGATCGCGGAGAGGTGGCAGTACCAGATCTCGGTGCCGTCGGGCAGGGTCTCGACGATCCGGTAGCCGTACGAGCCGGCCCAGCCGGCCGAGGTGATGGTGCCCTGGCCGAGCGCGTGGACCGGGGTGCCGGTGTCGGCGGCGAAGTCCAGGCCGGTGTGCAGGTTGGCCCAGTAGCGGGCGCTCTGGCCGTAGTGGGCGGAGAGCCGGTAGTCCGTCACCGGGAGGGTGAGGGCGGCGGCCTTGGCCCGCTCGGCCTCCTCGGCGGCGCGCTTGGCCTCGGCCTCCTTGGCGGCGGCCTTGGCCTCCGCCTCCTGGGCGGCCTGGAGCCGGGCGGTCTCCTCGGCGGCGGTGCGCTGGCTGTCGGCCTGGTTCTGGATGCGGGCGGCGAGCGCGAGGCCGGGGTCGGCGGAGAGGGCGACCGCCGTCTCGTCCGGGGCCTCGATGGCGGGGGCGGCGGCCGGGGTCGCCGAGGTGAAGCCGGTGGCACCCAGGGTGGCGGCGACGGCGGTGACGCCGAGCAGCGGGGAGGTTCCGCGGGTCTGACGCGGCATCCGGTGGCGGTTGGTCTCGGCCTCCGCGGCGAAGTCCTCCGGGCCGAAGGCCTCGGGGCCGTCCGGACCGGGGTGGTCGAGGAGCTGGGTACCGGCTGCGAAGCCGGCCGGGTGTGCCGGGGTGTGCGTCGACGCCACGGAGGCGCGCTCCTTTCCTTCCTTCGCGCCTACCGGGTTAGCTGACGGGTTCGGAGCAGGAAGGTCTCCTACGGCCGGGCCGGAGCCCCGCCGATTCACCCCAAGGAACGTGGTTCCCCGGCTCCCTGACCTGCCCGGAGGCCGGTCGGTGGGATTAGGCGACGGCGCACGGTGCCGTCTGGGTACGGCGTTGACAACCGCGCTGCGTTATCAAACGTTAATCCTAGGAGGCTCTGATTCCAAGCCATCCGTTCGGAGCAGCCCCGCGGCAGGTGATCGGACGTCAACGAACGGTCCCTCATGCACGGCCCCATCTGAGTACGCCTACTCATGTGCGGCCCGGCCGGGCCGCAGCATCCTGACGCCATGAGCGCACCGATGCAGACCCGCACCACGGCCGCCTACTACCTCCAGGCCGTCCTGTCCTTCGCCCTGTCGGGCACCGCCCTCGCCGTGGGGATCGTCTACCTGCCGGTCGGCGGGTGGACCCGGGCCTTCCTCGGACTCGGCCTCCTCTTCACGGTCAGCTCCGCGTTCACGCTGGCGAAGGTGATCCGGGACCGGCAGGAGTCCAACGACATGGTCACCCGGGTGGACCAGGCCCGGCTGGAGAAGCTGCTCAGCGAGCACGACCCGTTCAAGGTCGAAGGGGTCTGACCACCCCTCCCCCTCTTCTCCGACGCCTCCGACGCCCGACCGCTTGACGGCTAAGGCTATTAGCCTTAGCTTTATGGCTATCGGCAGCAACGCCGATGCCCCGCACCGGCGGCCCGAGGAGGACCCCATGAACGGCACCATCACCCCGAGCACCCAGTACCTCACCGTCCCCGGCGGCCGGATCGCCTACGACGACACCCGGCAGGGCGACGGCACCCCGGTCGTCCTGCTCCCCGGCATGCTCGACAGCCGGGCCGCGTACCGGCACCTGCGCCCGCTGCTCGTCGCCGCCGGCCACCGGGTCGTCACCATGGACCTGCGGGGCTTCGGCGAATCCTCGATCACCTGGGACGACTACGGCCCCGCCGCCCTCGCCGGCGACGTCCTCGCCCTGCTCGACCACCTCGGCATCGAGCGCGCCGTCCTCGCCGGGAACTCGTACACCGGGGCCACCGTCGTCAAGGCCGCCGGGGACGCCCCCGAGCGGGTCGCCGGGATCGTCCTGCTCAACGCCTTCGTCGAGAACCCGCCGCAGGGCGCCCTGATGCGCGGCGCCATGGGCCTGATGGGCGCCGCCCTCGTCCACTGGCCGGCCGCCTGGGGCTTCTACCTGCGCCGGATGGCCTTCCCCGGCGCCAGGCCCGCCGACTTCGACGCGTACGTGGACGGGCTGGTCGCCGCGCTGCGCACCCCGGGCCGGAAGACCGCCACCCGCGGGTACGTCCACGGCGACTCGGCGCCGGTCGGCTGGACGGCCGCGGTGCGGTGCCCGGCCCTGGTCGTCATGGGCAGCAAGGACCCCGACTTCCCGAAGCCGGAGCTGGTCGCCGACCGGCAGGCCGCCGCGCTCGGCGCGCGGAAGGCGATGATCGAGGGGTCCGGGCACTACCCGATGGCCGACAACCCGGCGGCCACCGCGGACGCCCTGCTGCCGTTCCTCGCCGAGCTCGGCTGAGCCCCGCCCGCCCGCTGCCCGCCCCTGCCCGACCTGATCCGTACGGAGAGCCCGAACCCATGCCCCGCGTAGGACTGACCCCCGACCAGGTCGTCGACCACGCCCTCGCCCTCATCGACGAGCAGGGCGCCGAGGCCCTCACCCTGGCCTCCGTCGCCGCCCGGGCCGGGGTCGCCACCCCCTCGCTGTACAAGCACGTCAGCGGCGGCCTCGCCGAACTGCGGCGGCTGATCGCCGTCCGGGTCACCGGGGACCTCGCCGACCGGCTGGCCGAGGCGGCCGTCGGACGCAGCGGGGACGACGCCGTCGCCGCCGTGCTGCGCGCCTACCACGCGTACGCCACCGAGCACCCGCACCGCTACAACGCCCTCCCCCAGGCCCCGCAGCCCGACGACGACCTGGCCCGGGCGGCCGCCCGGCTCGTCGGCGTGATCATCGCCGTGCTGCGGGAGTACGGGCTCGACGGCTCCGAGGCGGTCCACGCCGCCCGCACCGTGCGCTCCGTCGCCCACGGCTTCGCCTCCCTCACCACGGCCGGCGCCTTCCAGCTCACCGAGGACCTCGCCACCACCCAGGACCGCCTCATCGCCACCCTCACCACCGGTCTCCGCGCCTGGCCCGCGTAAGCGGCCGGCCCGGCACCGGGCACTGCACAGGAAGTCGGCCCGGCCGACTTCCCGCGGTGGCGGTGGTGCTGGTGCGGCGCTTCGGTCGGCCTTCGCCGGTGGGGGAAATGGGGTATCAAGGACCAGTGCCCCTGGAGCCCGCCGGCAGTCCGACCGCGCGCAGTGCGATGCGCTGCGTGCGGCTGCTGCTGGGCTGCACCAGCGCGGCCGAGCTGCTCGGCACCGTCCTGGCCGAGGGCCCGAGCTGGATCACCGGCGAGGGGTCCGCGCTGTACCTGCTGGACTCCGCCGGGATGCTCCGGCTGACCGCCTCGCACGGGCTGCCGGACTGGGCGCACGAGCGCTACAGCGTGGTCGACCCGGCCGGTGAGCTGCCCGCCGCGATGGCCCTGCGGCTGCGCCGCCCGTACCTGCTCAGTCCCGAGCACACCAGCGTCGACTACCCGAACCGGAACACCGGCATGGGTACCGGGATGGTCGCCGTGATCACCCTGCCGATGGTCGTGGACGAGCGGCCGATCGGTGTGCTGGCCCTGGCGCTGGCCCACCGGGGCACCGTGCCGCGCCGCGACCTGGACGTCCTGGAGACCCTCGCCGAGGCCTGCGCCCACCGGCTGGCGCACCTGCTGGACCACGCCGACGCCCACCTCCCGTACGGCACCCGGGCACCGTACGGCGTCCGGTTACCCGAGGACCCGCGGGCGGCGGACGGCCGCCCCGCCGGGCTGGCCCACCCGCTGCTGTCGCTGGCCGTGCGGGCCGCCGGGCACGGGGCCTTCGAGCGCGACCTGGTCACCGGGGAGAGCTACTGGGACGCCGAGGCGTTCCGGCTGGCGGGCCGCCCGCCCGCCCCGGACGGTGCCGCCCCCGAGCTGGACCGGCTGGTCCACCCGGAGGACCTGCCGGACGTGCACGCGGCGCTCGCCGAGGCGCTGGCCGCCGGCGGCCGCTACCGGATCGGCTACCGGGTGCTGCGGCCCGGCGGCAAGGTCGCCCGGGTCGAGGAGTCCGGCGAGGTGATGCTGGACGTGCACGGGCGGCCGGTGCGGATCGCCGGGCTGCTGGCCGAGGCCGGGCACCGGGAGCCGCCGCCGGCCGAGGGGCGGAACTCCCCGGCCGCCGCCCGGACGGCGCTGCTGCTGACGCTCACCCGGGCGCTGTCCCGGGCGGTGACCGTCCGGGACGTCACCACCGCCGTCACCGACGTCGCCCTCCCGGCGCTCGGCGCCGCCGGCATCGTCCTGGACCTGGTGGACGAGGGCCGGCTGCTGCCCGTCTCGCACACCGTGTACGGGGGCCCGCGCCGCACCGAGCTCACCCGTCTGGCGGACCTGTCCGAGTCCGTGATGCAGCGTTCGCTGGCCCGCTCCGCCCCGCTGTTCAGCGAGCCCGCCGCCGCCCGCACCCGGCGCGACCCGCTCACCCCGGCCGCCTGGGCGGTGCTGCCGCTGGTCGCCTCCGGGCAGCAGGTCGGCTCGTGCCTGATCACCTTCGCCGCCGAGCGGGTGTTCAGCCGGGAGGACCGCACCCTGTACTCGGCCTTCGCCGGCATCCTGGCGCAGTCCCTGGAGCGGGCCCGGCTGTACGACACCCACCACCACCGGGCCTCCGAGCTGCAGCGGGCGATGCTCCCGCGCACCCTGCCGCGGCTGGCCGGGATCGCCAGCGCCGCCCGCTACCTGCCGAGCACCGAGGGGATGCAGATCGGCGGCGACTGGTACGACCTGCTGCGGCTGCCGGACGGCCGGATCGGGCTGGTGATCGGCGACGTCCAGGGCCACAACGCGGAGGCCACCGCGGTGATGGGCCAACTGCGCAGCGGGCTGCGGGCGTACGCGACGGACGGGCACGACCCGGCCGCCACCCTGACCCGCACCAGCCGGCTGCTGGCCGAGCTGGACACCGAGCTGTTCGCGACCTGCCTCTACCTGACCCTGGACCCGGCCGACGGCGTGCTGACCGCGGCCCGGGCCGGGCACCCGGCGCCGGTGCGGATCACCGCCGACGCCGCGGCCGTCGAGCTGGAGCTGCCGGGCGGGCCGCCGCTGGGGGTGGCCCCGGAGCGGCCGTACCCGCTGGCGGTGGAGCGGCTGGCGGTCGGCGAGACGCTGCTGGCGTACACCGACGGGCTGGTCGAGGACCGCGAGGAGGACTACGACGAGTCGGTGCAGCGGATGCTCGGCGGGCTCGAACTGTGGGCGCGGCAGACCGGTCCGGGGCGGATCGGCCCGGCGCCGGCGCTGGAGCGGCTGGCCGATCTGCTCACCCTGAACGTGACCGAGCGGCGGTCCCGGCCGGACGACGTGGCGCTGCTGCTCCTGCACCGGACGGCGCCCCTTCCGTAACACCGTGCGCACAGGCCCCACACATCACCGGACGCGATCCGGCCGGGCGGCTCGATCCCGACGTTCCCGGCGGTGCCGATCGGGCCGCTCCGATACCTCGTCAGGCGGTGGGATCGGGGTCGAACGATTGCCGATTGACGCCGAATTGACTCGATATTGACGAGATCCGGTCACTTGGCGAGATCCGTTCACACCTTCGTAGGATCATCACCCTAGAATTCGCGGCGTGACGATGACTCAGTGGTCCGTAACGGCAACCGGCGTACTCGCCGTCCTCGCCCTCGTGGCCGCCGCGCGGTACCGCGCCGTGTCCGTCACCCAGCGCGGCCGCGCCGACCGGCTGCGCGGCGAACTCCTCGCCGTCCAGGAACAGCTGGCCACCGAGCTCTCCCGCCGCGGCGCCGAACTCGCCGCCGTCCAGCAGGAGCAGGAGCACACCGCCTCCACCCAGCGGGCCTTCCTCAGCGTCGCCCGCCGGATCCTGGTGATGGCCCACGACCAGCAGGCGCTGCTGGACGAGATGGAGCGCACCCACGACGACCCGACGCTGCTGGAGGGCCTGCTCAAGGCCGACCACGCGGCCGCCCAACAGGCCCGGCTGGCCCAGACCCTGGCCGTGCTGTGCGGCGCGCGGGCCGGCCGGCACTGGCCGGAACCGGTCTCGCTGGAGGACGTCGTCCGCGGCGCCCAGTCGCGCATCCTGCCGTTCCAGCGCGTGGTGGTGCGCAGCCGGACCGAGACCGCGGTGGTCGGCGCCGCCGCCGAGGCGCTGATCCACGCGATCGCCGAGCTGCTGGACAACGCCACCCGCTACTCCCCGCCCAGCACCCAGGTGTTCGTCACCCTGATGCCGGTCCACAACGGCGCCGTCATCGAGATCGACGACGGCGGCGTCGGCATGCCGGAACAGGCCGTCGCCAAGGCCGCCGCCGCGCTGGCCGGCGGCAGCACCCTGGAGGTCTCCCGGCTCGGCGAGGTGCCGCAGCTGGGCCTCGCCGCGGTCGGCCGGCTCGCCGAGCAGTACGGCTTCCGGGTCACGCTCAGCTCGGCGCCCTCGCCGTACGGTGGCGTGCGGGTGGTCCTGCTGCTGCCGAACGCGCTGCTCACCGAGCCGCTGCCGCCCACCGTCCCCGGCCTCGGGCCGGACGACCGGGCGTTCAACCCCGGCCCCCGGCCGGCCTCTCCCGCCGGCCACCCCCTGGTGGAGACCCCGCCGCCCGGCCGGCACGCCGCGACCGGTGACACCCCTCCCCCGCTGCCCCGCCGGAGCCACCGGCGCGGCCGCACGGGCCGCCCCGCCCAGCACGCCGCTCCCCCACCGCCGCCCGCGCCGCCGTACCGCTCGGCCCGGGACGCGCAGGCGTTCATGGCGATGTTCCAGGCCGGGACGGCCAGCGGCCGTTCCGCCGCCCGGGCCCAGTCCACCCCTTCCCTTCCCGCTTCCCCCCGACTTCCCCAGCGCTCCGGAGAGTTCCATGACCACCACCCCTGATCTCGGCTGGCTGCTCGCCGACATCATCGCCGTCCCGCAGGTCCAGCACGCCGTCGTCGTCTCCAACGACGGCCTGGAGATCGGCCGCAGCGCGGGCATCCCGCGCGACGACGCCGAACGGCTCGCCGCCGCCTGCTCCGGACTGCAGTCGCTGGCCCGCGGCGTCGCGACGGGCTTCGGCGGACCGGGCAGCGCCACCCGCCAGATCATCATCGAGTACGGCGGCGGCTACCTCTTCGTCGTCGCCGCCGGGGCCGGCGCGCACCTGGCCGTGGTGGCCGGCGAGGCGGTCGACGCCGGCCTGGTCGCCTACCAGATGCAGGTCCTGGTCGAGCGGATCGGCACCCACCTCACCAGCCCGCCGCGCGTCGACCACGCGGCGGGGGGCCACCGGTGAGCGGCCCGGTCCGGCCGTACGTCATCACCGGTGGGCGCAGCCGCCCCACCCGGTCCGATCTGGCCGTGGAGAGCCTGGTCAGCGCCGTGCCCGGACCATTAGGACTGCCCGAGCCGCCGGACCTGCCCGAGCACGAGCTGATCAACCGTGAGCACCGGCGCATCCTCGCGCTCTGCCACAGCCTGCTGTCCGTCGCCGAGGTGGCGGCCCACCTGGGGCTGCCGCTCGGCGTCGTCAAGGTACTGGTCGGTGACCTCTGGGACCTCGGCGCCGTGCAGGTGCTCCCGCCCGTCCCCCAGGCCGAACGCCTGCCCGCAACCCTCCTGGAGGAGGTGCTCGTTGGCCTCCGCCAACTCCGCTGAAGCCGTCCCCGACGCCCCGGACGCACCGGGCGCCACGGACACCGCCGGGTCCGCCGCCGGGCCGCAGTACCTGCCCTCCTCGGTGCAGGGCGCGGTCAAGATCCTGGTCACCGGTCCGTTCGGGGTCGGCAAGACCACCCTGGTCGGCTCGCTGAGCGAGATCACCCCGCTGCGCACCGAGGAGACCATGACCGCCGCCAGCGCCGGCATCGACGACCTCACCGGTCGCGCCGGCAAGACCACCACCACGGTGGCGCTGGACTTCGGCCGGATCACGCTCAACTCGCGGCTCGCGCTGTACCTGTTCGGCACGCCCGGGCAGCAGCGGTTCTGGCCGCTCTGGGACGACCTGTCGCGCGGAGCGCTCGGCGCCATCGCCATGGTCGACCTGCGCCGCCCGGACGAGAGCTTCGACGTGCTCGGCCGGCTGGAGGAGCAGCGCATCCCGTTCGCGGTCGCGGTCAACACCTTCCCGGACACGCCGAGTTACCCGGAGGAGGAGCTGCGCTCGGCGCTGGACCTGCTGCCGGAGGTGCCGATCCTGCACTGCGACGCGCGCGACCGCCGGCAGTCCTACGACCTGCTGATCGACTTCGTCGACCACCTGCACCGCAACTCGATCCTGGAGCTCCAGGGATGACCTCCCCCGAACACCCGGGAGCCCCCGGGTGCCCCGTCGCCCACGGCGGCGGACGGCCCGGCGGGCTGCCCGTGGGCGTGCCGCTGACGCCGCTGTACGGCCCGGCCGTCGCCGAGGACCCGCACGGCCTGTACGCCCGGCTGCGCGAGCGCTACGGGCCGGTCGCCCCGATCGAGCTGGAGCCCGGGGTCGAGGCCTGGCTCGTCCTCGGCTACGCCGAACTGCTCGAACTCACCCGCAACGAGGCGCTGTTCTCCAAGGACTCGCGCCGCTGGCGGGTGCCCGCCGAGGGCCGGCTGGCGGCCGACTCCCGGCTGCTGCCGATGACCTCCTGGCGGCCCACCCTGCTCAACCTGGACGGCGCCGAGCACCAGCGGCTGCGCGCCGCCGTCTCCGACACCCTCGCCCAGATCGACCACCGCCAGCTGCGCGGCACCACCGAGGCAGCCGCCAACGGGCTGATCGACGGCTGGGGCCCGGACGGCACCGCCGACCTGGTCGCCCAGTACGCGCGCCGGCTGCCGCTGCTGGTCTTCACCCAGCTGGTCGGACTGCCGGTGGAGAGCGGGCCCCGGGTGGTCGAGCTGATCAGCCACTTCGTGGACAGCAGCGCGCAGTCGCAGCGCGCCGGACTGGAGTTCCAGGCACTGCTCGTCGACCTGGTGCGCCGCCGCCGGGCCGCCCCCAGCGCCGACCTCACCTCCTGGCTGCTCGCCCACCCGGCCGGGCTGACCGACGAGGAGGCGGTGCACCACCTGGTGGTGCTGATGGTCGCGGGCAACGAGACGTCCATCAACTGGACCGGCAACACGCTGCGGCTGCTGCTCACCGACCGGCGCTTCCGGGCCACCCTCACCGGCGGGCGGCTGACCGTCTCCGACGCGCTGGAGGAGGTGCTCTGGCGCGACCCGCCCACCCAGAACTTCCCCGGCCGCTGGGCCACCGGCGACACCGTGCTCGGCGGCCAGTACATCAGCGCCGGCGACATGCTCGTCCTCGGCCTGGCCGCGGCCAACGCCGACCCGGCCGCGCAGGGCGTCTCGGCCGCCGCGCAGGGCTCGCTCGGCGGCAACCGGGCCCACCTCGCCTGGGGCGCGGGCCGGCACGTCTGCCCCGCCCAGCACCCGGCCCGGATCATCGTCGAGACCGCCGTCGAGACCCTGCTGCACCGCCTGCCGGACCTCCAACTGGCCGTACCGCCCGGCGAGTTGGCCTGGCGCCCGTCCCCGTGGTCCCGGGCCCTGACCGCCCTCCCGGTGCTCTACAGCGCCTTCACCCCGCCCCGCCCGCCCGCCCCCGAGAGGCCCGCATGGACACCACCACCGAATCCGGAACCCGCGCCGAGCCCGTCAGACTCGACCCCTTCGGCCGCGACCAGCACGGCGAGAACGCCCGACTCCGCGAAGCCGGCCCCGCGGTCCTGGTGGAGCTCCCTGGCGGGGTGGTGGTCTGGGCGGTAACCCACCACGACACCCTCCAGTCGCTGCTGTCCGACCCCCGGGTCGGCAAGGACGCCCGGCTCTGGACGACCTTCCGGGAGGGGCGGCTGCCGGAGGGCTGGCCGCTGCTCAACTTCATCGTCGTCCCCGGCATGGTCACCGCCGACGGCGAGGACCACCGGCGGCTGCGCGGACTGGTCTCGCAGGCCTTCACCCCGCGCCGGATAGCCGACCTGGCCCCCGCCGTCGAGGCCCGGACGGTCGCGCTGCTGGACGGGGTCGCGAAGCTGGAGGGCGAGTTCGACCTGCGGCGGCACTTCGCCTACCCGCTGCCGATGCAGGTGATCGGCGAACTGCTCGGCCTCGGGCTGGCGGAGCAGGACGAGCTGCACGAGCTGTCCGACACCATGGTCTCCAGCTCGGCCACCCCGGCGGCGGCGCTGGCCGCGCAGCGGGGCCTGAACGCGCTGCTGGCCTCGGTGGTGGCGGCCAAGCGGGCCGAGCCCGGCGACGACCTGACCACCGACCTGATCGCCGTCCACGAGGCGGGCGACCGGCTCAGCGAGGCCGAGCTGGTCGGCACCCTGCTGCTGATGCTGGTCGCCGGGCACGAGACCACGCTCAACCTGATCACCAACGCCGTCCGCGCCCTGCTCGCCCACCCGGACCAGCTGCGGCTCGTCCTGGACGGGGAGCAGCCGTGGTCGGCGGTGGTCGAGGAGACCCTGCGCTACGACTCCCCGGTCGGGCAGTTCCCGCTGCGCTACGCGAGCGAGGACATCGCGGTCGGCGACGTGGTGATCCGGCGCGGCGAGGCGCTGCTGGCCTCCTACGCGGCGGCCGGGCGGGACTCCGGGCACCACCCGGACGCGGACCGCTTCGACCTCACCCGGCAGCCCGCCAAGCACCTGTCGCTCGGCCACGGCCCGCACTTCTGCCTCGGCTCCGGGCTCGCCCGGATGGAGGCCGAGACGGCGCTGCGGCACCTGTTCACCCGCTTCCCGGGGCTGGCCCTCGCGGAGGGCCGGACCGACGAGCCGATCGCCTCGTTCGTCAGCAACAGCGTGCGCACCCTGTGGGTGACGGTCTGAGCCGACCGGTTACCTGAGGGCGGTCCGGGTCGTTCGGCAGGGCATGAAGAAACTCGCCACCCTGGCCGCCCTCACCATGGCGGGCCTCGCCCTCGCCGTCCCGGCGGCCTCCGCCACCTCCCAGACCGCCTCCTCGCCGGACGCCACCGGCGGGCTCACCGACGGCCTCGAAGTCTCCCCGGGCGACCTCGCCCTGCGGACCGTGGGCAAGCTCCCGCTGCTCGGCAAGCCCGCCAACGAGATCGAGGCGATCGGGACCAACCAGATGGCCCACCCGGGGCTCAGCGGGCAGATCCTGAACTGACCCGGCGCTCCGCCACCGGAGCGCGGGCGGCCGGCCGACCCCCGAACGGCCGGCCGCCCACGCCACCCGACGCACGACGACCGCTCGACCCGCGGCGCTCAGGCCGCCGGGTTCAGAGCGCGGACAGCCGGTTGAGCTCCGGGTAGCCCAGCCCCTGCGCGAGCGCGGTGAACGTGCCGCTCCCGTACACCTCCTCGGCGGCCCGGCGGACCGCCGCGTACGCCACCTCGGCCAGGCCCGGGCCCAGGCTGATCCGGGCCACGCCGAGCTTCGCCAGCTCGGCGACCGCCGGGGAGCCGGGGCCGGCCAGCACGTTCAGCGGCGCCGGGACGGCCTCGACCAGGGCGGCGATGGTCTCCGGGTCGGACACCCCGGGGACGAACACCCCGTCCGCGCCCGCCTCGACGTACGCCCGCAGCCGGTGCACCGCGTCGTCCAGCCGGCCCTCCGGGGCGCCGATCCCGCGCAGGAACACGTCGGTCCGGGCGTTGACGAAGAGCGGCACGCCGGCCGCGTCCGCCGCGGCCCGGGCGGCCGCGATCCGCTCGGCGGCCTCCGCCGGGGGGCGCCCCTCGTCCTCCAGGTTCACCCCGACGGCACCGGTGGCGAGCAGCGCGGCGACCGTCTCCCCGACCCCGGCGGCGGTGTCCGCGTAGCCGCCCTCCAGGTCCGCGGTGACCGGCAGGTCGACCGCGCGGACCACCTGGGCGGTCCGGGCCAGCACCTGCCCGGGGTCGGCGCCGCCGCCGTCCGCGCTGCCGAGCGACCAGGACACGCTCGCGCTGGCCGTCGCCACCGCCCGCGCCCCGGCGGCGGCCACCAGCCGGGCGCTCGGCACGTCCCAGGCGTTCGCCAGCACCAGCGGCTCGCCCGGGCGGTGCAGCTCCCGCAGCAGCCGGGCCCGCTCCCGCCGGACGGCGGGGTCCGCGGCGCTCACCGGGCGGCCGGGCTCATGCGGGTGGACACGCCGATCCGGTTCCAGGCGTTGATGGTGGCGATCAGCGCGATCAGCTGGGCCAGCTCGGTCTCGTCGAACCGCGCGGCGGCCTCCGCGTACACGGCGTCCGGCACGTGCCCCTGGGTCAGCAGGGTGACGGACTCGGTGAGGGCCAGGGCGGCGCGCTCACGGGCGGTGAACCACGGGGTCTCGCGCCAGGCCGGGAGGGAGACCAGGCGGTGGTCCTGCTCGCCGTGCTTACGGGCGTCGGTGGCGTGCATGTCGATGCAGAAGGCGCAGCCGTTGATCATCGAGGCGTGCACCTTGACCAGCTCGGCGATGACCGGGTCGACGCCCTCCCGGGAGGCCCGGTCCACGGCGACCATCGCCTGGTAGTAGGCGGGGGCGAGCTTGTGCATCAGCAGGCGCTGCTCGGGGGCGGGCACCGGGGCGCCGTCCGTACCGGCCGTCCCGTCCGCGGTCGCGCGCGTGGTCTCGTTCGTCGTCATGGTCGCCAGCCTAGGAGCGGGGTGGCCTGCCGTCCTGGTGCGTTCGGCCACGCGTTCCTTGGGCCACTTCCGGCGTGCGAACGACCGTGCGAGGATCGCCGGCAGGAGATCACCGCCAGGGGGTCTCCGACAGGACGAGGTCAGGGGGCCCGGTCGTGTGCACGGCGTTCGTCAGCATCGAGCCGGAAGCGGCCGTGCCGGTGCTGCTGCTGTCCGTCCGGGACGAGTACCTGGGCCGCGCCTGGCTGCCGCCGGACCACCACTGGCCGGACCGGCCCGACCTGCTCGGCGGACTGGACCTCGCGGCCGGCGGCACCTGGCTGGCCGTCGACCCGGCCCGGCGCACCGCCGCCTGCCTGCTGAACGGCTTCGGCCCGCTCGCCCCCGCCGAGGCCCGGCGCACCCGCGGCCGGCTGCCGCTCACCGCCGTCCGGGAGGGCGGCATCGGCCACCTCGACCTCACCCCGTACGACCCGTTCCACCTCGTCCTGGTCCGGGCCGACGGGGCCCGGGTGTCCAGCTGGAGCGGCGGACGGCTGGACGAGCGCGAACTGCCGTCCGGCCTGAGCGTGGTGCTCAACGACGGGCTGGAGGGCCGGGCGGCCGACCGGACCACCTCCGAGCGGATCCGCGACCTGATGGCCGCGCGGGCCGCCCACTTCCGGTCCCGCCTCACCGCCGAACCCCGGCCCGAACCGACCACCGACGGGCCGGCCGCCGCGGCCTGGGGCGGATGGCTGCCGATCGTCGCCGGGGACGGGCTGGCGCCGGACGCGGACGCCGCGCTGATCCAGCGGCGCGACTTCGGCGACGGGCGGATCTGGGGGTCCTCGTCGATCTCGCTGCTCGCGCTCGGGCCGGACCTGCTGCGCTACGACTTCGCGGCCGCGCCGGTGGCCGCGGACAGGCCGGGGTGGCGGCGGGTGGCGACGGGCTGACCCGCCGGGTCGCGGCGGGCGGCTGCGGGCGGCGCCGGAAAAAGGGCTTGCACCTGACGCTGCGGGAGGCGGCATCGTGGCCCGGGTCGAGCCCGAAGGAGACCGCCGTGACCCGCCCGGACCCCCCGCGCCGCCCCCGCCGCCTGCTCGCCGTCCTGACCGTCGCCCTGCCGCTGGCCGGCATGCCGGCCGCGGTGACCGCCGTCGTCCTGCTCGGCGACGCGGCGCACCGGGCCGTCCCGTCCGCCACCGTCCTGGCCTCCGTGGCGGCGGCGCTGATCGGGCACCTCGCCCCCGGTGTCCCGCAGCCGTACGGTCGGTGAACTTCCGACGGCGGGGCTGCCGAACGTCTACATGCGCGTAGTAGCTTCGCGAGGGCCCCCGACCCGGCCGGCCACCGACCCCCGAGCGAAGGTGCGCGATGTCGACCCTGACCTACCCGGAAGCGATAGGCGTCGGCCTGCTCCAGGGCGTGACGGAACTCTTCCCGGTCTCCAGCCTCGGCCACAGCATCCTGCTGCCCGCCCTGATCGGCGGGCGGATCCAGCACGACCTCGACATGACCGCCGAGGGCTCCTCGTACCTCGCCGCCCTGGTCGCCCTGCACCTGGCCACCGCGCTCGCCCTGGTGGTCTACTTCCGCAAGGACTGGGTCCGGGTGGTCGAGGGGCTGTTCGGCTCGATCCGGCACCGCCGGGTGGAGACCCGCAACGAGAGGCTCGCCTGGCTGCTCGTCCTGTCCACCATCCCGGTCGGCGTGGCCGGCCTCGCGCTGGAGAAGGCCCTGCGCAACGCGCTCGGCAAGCCCGTCCCGGCCGCGGTCTTCCTCGCCCTCAACGGGCTCGTGCTGCTCGGCGCCGAGCGGCTCAAGCGCGGCGGCACCGGCCGCCGCCGGGCCGGACACACCGCCGGACACGCCGCCGACGAGCCGGGCCTGGACCCGGCGATCGCCTCCGACCACCGGCTGACCAGGCTCGGCTACGGGCAGGGCGCCTGGATCGGCGCCGCGCAGATCCTCGCGCTGTTCCCGGGCATCAGCCGCTCCGGCGTCACCATGAGCGCCGGCATCCTGCGCGGACTGCACCACGAGGACGCCGCCCGGTTCTCCTTCCTGCTCGCCACCCCGGTCATCCTGGCCGCCTCGGTGCTCAAGGTGCCCGAGCTGTTCAGGCCGGAGAACTCCGGCGTGCTCGGCCCCGTCCTCGCGGGCAGCGTCGCCGCCTTCGTGGCCGGCTACGTCTCGGTGCGGTTCCTCACCCGGTACTTCGAGACCCGCAGCCTGACGCCGTTCGCGCTGTACTGCTTCCTGGCCGGCGTCGGCAGCGCGGTCTACCTGTCGCTCTGAGCCGTCCGGCCGCCGCTCCGGGCCGTCCGGCCACCGCTCTTCGCCGTACGGGCCGCCTCGCCCAGGATCCCGGCGAGGTCGGCCGGCCGGGAGAACATCGGCCAGTGCCCGGTGTCCAGCTCCACCAGCCGCCAGTGGCCGTCCGCGACCAGCCCGGCGACCACCGGCGGCGGCTCCGGCCAGTCCATCAGGCACTTCACGTACACCGCCGGGAGCCCGCTCAACGGGCCCTCCAGGAAGGCCGGTTCGGTCAGCGAGGGGCCCGGGTGCGGGGTCGCCCCCGCGGCGATCCGGGCGATCTGCCCGACCGTCAGCCCCTGCTCGGCGAACTCGGCCGGCGGCAGCGGCGGCCACCAGCCCCCGTGCGCGGCCAGGTCGGCCCGCAGCGCGGCCGGCTCCGGCAGCTGGTCGGCGAAGGACTCCCCCGCCACCGGCACGTTGGCGTCCACCAGGACCAGCCCGGCCAGCCGCCCGCCGATCCGCTCGGCGGCCTGGCCCACCGGGATGCCCGAGTAGCTGTGCCCGACCAGCACCACCTCGCGCAGGTCCAGCCGCTCCACCTCCGCGACGACGTCCGCCACGTGCGCCTGCTGCCCGGCGGGCGCGCCGCGCTTCTCCGCGAGCCCGGAGAGCGTCAGCGGGTACGCCCCGTGCCCGGCCGCGCGCAGCTCCGCCACGACCTCGTCCCACGCCCAGGCGCCGAGCCAGGCGCCCGCCACCAGCACAAAGTTCGCCATGGGCGGCACCGTAGCGCGCGAGTGTGACGGCGGCCCGGAAAGCGACGGGAAACACCACGTGGAGGAACGGTGGGGGCGCCCCGCCCGCACCCGGGCGCCCCCGGCGGTTCCCGGGTCAGCCGGTGGTGAGGCCCAGGGCGGCCAGCCGGGTCGGGTCGGTGAGGATGTCCAGCCCGGTGATCCGGCCCCCGTGGACGGTGAACGACATGACCGACAGCGGACGGCCCCCGGCGAAGGACACCACCCCGGGCGAGCCGTTGACCAGCACCAGCCGGCCGTCGGCGGCGAACCGGGCGAAGGCGATCGCCTGCGAGGCGACGTCCGCCGCACCGCGGCGCAGCACGCTCGGCACCAGCGTGCCGCCGTCCGACCGGGCCACCACGTCCGGGTCGAGCACCGTCAGCAGAGCGTCGAAGTCCCCGCCCCGGGCGGCCCGCAGGAAGGCCTCCACCACCTCGCGCTTGCGGGCGTCGTCGGAGTCCGCGGCCGGGGTCGCGCCCTGGACCCTGCGACGGGCGCGGCTGGCCAACTGCCGGGTGGAGGCGGAGGTCCGGCCGAGCACCTCGGCGATCCCGTCGAAGGGCACCTCGAACATGTCGTGCAGCACGAAGGCCACCCGCTCCGCCGGGGAGAGCGTCTCCAGGACCACCATCAGCGCGATCCCGACCGAGTCCGCGACCAGCACCTCGTGCACCGGGTCCAGCGCCGACAGCCCGCCGACCACCGGGTCCGGCAGCCGCACCCGGCCCTCCTGCTCGGGCAGCGGATCCTCCCGGCGGGAGGCACGGGAACGCAACTGGTCCAGGCAGACCCGGCCGACCACGGTGGTGAGCCACGCCCCGAGGTTGCGCACCCCGCCCACATCGCTGCGGCTGAGCTTCAGCCAGGCCTCCTGCACGGCGTCCTCGGCCTCGGCGAGCGACCCGAGCATCCGGTAGGCCACCGCCCGCAGCCGGGGGCGCTCCGCCTCGAAACGCCGGGCCAGTTCGGTCAGTTCGGTCGGTTCGGCCGGTTCGACTGCTTCAGCCGGCTCGGCCGGGAGGTTCTCCTCGCTCACCCTGTCACATCCTCGGGTCGGGATCCGTCGGTCCAGTGACGGACGCTAACCGACCGGGAGGACACGATGAGGAGGAGCCCTCCGGCGCCACCCGGTGACCCCGCCCGCGCCCCCTGGCGACAGGTGAGAATGGAGGCCGTGAGCACCTCCCGGACCACCTCCTGGACCACCTTCGGCGGCGACCTGCACCTGGACCTCACCGAGCGCCGGGCCGCCGGCGCCGGGCTGCGGGCCGCCCTGGAGGACGCGCTGCGCGAGGCCGTCCAGGACGGGCGGCTCACCCCCGGCACCCGGCTGCCGTCCTCCCGGGCGCTCGGCGAGGACCTCGGGATCGCCCGCAACACCGTGGTCGAGGCGTACGGCCAGCTCACCGCCGAGGGCTGGCTCAGCTCCCGGCAGGGCTCCGGCACCACCGTCGCCCGGCGGACGGTCCCGGAACCGGTCCAGGGCCGGCGGCCGGCCCCCCGGGCGGTACGGGCGCGGCAGACCGCCCGGTACGACCTGATGTCCGGACGGCCCGACCTCTCGCTCTTCCCCCGCACCGCCTGGCTGGCCGCCGCCCGCCGCGCCCTCGCCACCGCGCCGCACGAGGCCCTCGACTACGGCAGCCCGCTCGGCCGGATCGAACTGCGGCAGGCGCTCACCCACTACCTGGCCCGGGTCCGCGGCGTGCGCACCGACCCCGACCACCTGCTCGTCTGCACCGGCGTCACCCAGGGCCTCGGCCTGCTCTGCGCCGCCCTGCGGGAACGCGGCGCCCGCACGCTCGCCGTCGAGGAGTACGGGCTGCCGCCGCAGCACGCGGTCGCCCGGGCCGCCGGACTCGCCACCGCCCCGGTGCCGCTGGACGCGGACGGCGCCCTGGTCGACCGGCTCGACCCCCGGGCCGGCGCCGTCCTCCTCACCCCCGCGCACCAGTTCCCCACCGGCGCGGCACTCTCCGCCGACCGGCGGGCCGAGGCGGTGCGGTGGGCGCGGGAGCAGGACCGGTACGTCATCGAGGACGACTACGACGGCGAGTTCCGCTACGACCGGCAGCCGCTCGGCGCGATGCAGGCGCTGGACCCGGAACGGGTGGTGTACGCCGGGACGGCCGCCAAGAGCCTCGCGCCGGGCCTGCGGCTGGCCTGGCTGGCCCTGCCGGACGCGCTGGTCGAGCCGGTCGCCCGGCTGAAGGCGCTGGCCGACACGATGTCCCCGGTGCTGGACCAGCTGACGCTCGCCGAACTGATCACCTCCGGCACGTACGACCGCCACGTACGGCGCTGCCGGCTGCACTACCGGCGCCGGCGCGACCACCTGGTCGCGGCGCTCGCCGAACACGCCCCGCACGTCCGGGTCACCGGCATCGCGGCCGGCCTGCACGTCGTCATCCGGCTGCCGCCCGGCTCCACCCCCGAACCCGAACTCCTCGCCCGCGCCCAGCAGGCCGGCCTCGCCCTCCACGGCCTCGCCTGGCACCGCACCGCCCCGTCCCCCGCCGACGCCCCGACCGCCCTGGTCATCGGCTACGCCACCTCACCGGACCACGCCTTCCCGGCGGCGGTCCAGGCCCTCTGCGAACTGCTGCGCGGGGCCTGAGCGGGAAGGGGAGAAGGCAGGTGGGCCGGGCCGGTGCGGGAGCGGCGGTCCGCCCGCCCCCTCGGGGGTGGGGGCGGGCGGACGGTTCGGGGTGTGAACTACTTGTTCCGGCTGCCGAGTTGGAACAGGAGGATGATGAACCCGGCGAAGAGGTGGCAGCCGACGGTGTAGAGCACCAGGCGGTGGTAGACCCGCTTGTTGGCCCACTTGCCGGCGTCCATGGTCTTCGGGCCGGCCGGAGTGTCGGCACCGGCGGCCGGGTTCTCGGCGTCGGCGGCCGGGGTGACGGTGGTGGTGGGATCGGCCATGGTGATCTCCTCCGGGGTGTTCTGACGGCAGGTCAGTGAACGGCGGCGGGGCCGCCGCCGAGGCAGAGTTCGCCGCCGGGGCTCTGCAGCAGGGTGTGGACGAAGAGCAGTTCGACGCCGCTGTCCGACTCTGCGGCGATGCAGTGCGGGGTGAGCGAGTCGTAGTGGGCGGAGTCGCCCACCGCGAGGTGGTGGACGCGGTCGCCGAGGGTGACGCGGAGCGCGCCCTTGAGGACGTACAGCCACTCCTCGCCCGGGTGGACCCGGACCACCGTGTCCTGCACGCCCGGCGGGACGTGCACCCGCAGGGCCTGCATCGCGCGGCCGGGGGCGCCGGCCCGCCGGTAGCCCCAGCCACCGGCCCGGCCGGGTTCGATGGCGCCGCCGCGGACGATCGGGTCCGGCTCGGCGAGGGTCTCGCCGAGCAGGCCGGAGACCGAGGTCCCGTACGCGCGGGCGAGGCCGAGCAGGACGGGCAGCGAGGGCTGCCGGCGGCCGGTTTCCAGTCGGGACAGATAGGCTGGGGAGAGCCCGACCCGCCCGGCGGCCACCTCCAGCGTGAGACGGCTGCTGAGCCGGTGCTCACGGAGACGGGCGGCGAGGCCGGCGACCTCCTGGTCGTCGAGCTGTTCGCCTGCTGCTGCGGCGCCGGTGGAGCTGCTGGTCATGTGTCCAGTGGACACCCGCCGTGCCGCACGGGCAAGAATTTTGCCTCAGAGGCAAGACCCTTCCGGCGGGACCCCAGGCCGGCCCCCGCTCACGGCCGCGGGATGTTCCGCAGGTTGCTCCGGGCCAGGTCGATCATGCGTCCGACGCCGCCCGAGAGCACCGTCCTTCCGGCCGCCAGCGCGAAGCCCTTCAGCTGGGCGGCGGTGATGTGCGGCGGAATGGAGAGCGCGTTGGGGTCGGTGACCACGTCCACGAGGGCCGGGCCCGGCCGCTCCAGCGCCTCGACCAGCACCTCCCGGACCCGGGCCGGCTCGGTCACCCGCTTGGCCTGGATGCCCATCGCCCGGGCGATCCCGGCGTAGTCCACGTCCCCGTTGTCGATCTCGAACTCCGGGTAGCCGGAGACCAGCATCTCCAGCTTGATCATGCCGAGCGCGCCGTTGTTGAAGACCACCGTCTTCACCGGCAGCCGGTGCTTGGCCACCGTGAGCAGCTCGCCGAGCAGCATGCCGATCCCGCCGTCGCCCGCCATCGCGACCACCTGCCGCCCGGGGCAGGCGAGTTGGGCGCCGATCGCGTGCGGGAGGGCGTTGGCCATCGAGCCGTGCAGGAAGGAGCCGATCACCCGGCGGCGGCCGTTGGGCTGGAGGTAGCGGGCGGCCCAGACGTTGTTCATGCCGGTGTCCACGGTGAACACGGCGTCCTCGGCGGCCACCTCGTCGAGCACCGAGGCGACGTACTCGGGGTGGATCGGCAGGTGCTTCTCGATGTCCCGGGTGTACGCGCCGATCACGTCCTCCAGCGACCGGCAGTGCTTGCGCAGCATCCCGTCCAGGAAGGCGCGGTCGCGCTTGGCGTCGAGCAGCGGCAGCACAGCCCGCAGGGTGGCGGCCACGTCGCCGTGGACGGCGAGTTCGAGGGCGGTGCGGCGGCCGAGCCGGGTGGCGTCGTGGTCGACCTGGACGGTGTGCGCCTGCGGCAGGAAGGAGTCGTACGGGAAGTCGGTGCCGAGCAGCACCACCAGGTCGGCGGAGTGCAGCGCCTCGTGGCAGGCCCCGTAGCCGAGCAGGCCGCTCATGCCCACGTCGTACGGGTTGTCGAACTGGATCCACTCCTTGCCGCGCAGGGAGTGGCCGATCGGCGCGTTCAGGGCCTGCGCGGCGGCCATCACCTCGGCGTGCGCCCCGCGCACCCCGGCGCCGCAGAACAGCACCACCTTGCGGGCGTCGTTGAGCAGCCGGGCCAGTTCCTGCACCTGGGACCAGGGCGGGGCTGCGACGGCCTGCTCGGTGAGGAAGTGGCTGGTGCCGGTGGGGGCGGCGGCGGAGAGCGCGGCGACGTCCCCGGGGAAGGCGAGCACCGAGACGCCGTGCGAGCCGAGCGCGTGCTGGACGGCGACCCGCAGCAGGCGGGGCAGCTGGGCGGGGGTCGAGAGCATCTCGCACCAGGTGCTGCAGTCGGTGAACACCCGCTCGGGGTGGGTCTCCTGGAAGAAGCCGGTGCCGATCTGCCCGGACGGGATGTGCGAGGCGAGCGCGAGCACGGGCAGGCCGCTGCGCTGGGCGTCGTACAGCCCCTGGACGAGGTGGGTGTTGCCGGGGCCGCAGGAGCCGGCGCAGACCGCGAGCCGGCCGGAGAGTTCGGCCTCGGCGGCGGCCGCGAAGGCGCCGGCCTCCTCGTTGCGCACGTGCACCCAGCTGATGCCGTCGGCCCGCCGGATGGCGTCCACGACGGGGTTGAGGCTGTCCCCGACCACGCCGTAGACCCGCTCCACCCCGGCCTGCCGGAGCACCTCCACCATCTGTTCGGCCACGCTCGGCACGGCGGCGACTCCTTCGCTGGGGCGGCTCCACGGGACACCAGCACTCTCCGGGGCGGCCGGGGGCGGCGCAGCCGGGGCGGGGCGAACGGGTGAGGCGGCGGGAGCGGGGTGCGGGCTGCTACTCGGCCGCCAGGTGGTCCTGCTGGCCGAGCTTGCCCGCCGCGAGGCCGGCCTGGGGCTTGCGGCGGCCGGGTTCGCGGCCCGGGGGCTGGGCGACCCGCTCCTGGGCGGGCGGGGCGGTGGTCGGCAGGGTGACCGGGGCACCGGACTTGACCTGCACCGCCTCGCCGTCGTGCCGGACGTGGAGGACCTCGCCGCGGCGCAGCGTGTACGTCGTCCGCTCGTGGGTGATCTCGACGCCGAGCAGGTGCCCGCGCACCAGCAGCGAGAAGCTCAGCCGCATCAGCCCGGACGGCAGCCGGGGCCGGAACGAGAGCGCCTCGCCGTGGTCGCGCAGCCCGCCGAAGCCGGCCACCAGGGCGATGCAGGCCCCGGCGAGCGAGGCCATGTGCAGGCCGTCGCGGGTGTTGCCGCCGAGGTCGTGCAGGTCCATCAGCGCGGCCTCGGCCGTGTAGTCGTAGGCGAGGTCGAGCTGGCCGACCTCGGCGGCGATCACCGCCTGGGTGCAGGCGGAGAGCGAGGAGTCCCGGACGGTCAGCCGCTCGTAGTAGGCGAAGTTGCGGGCCTTCTGCTCGTCGGTGAAGGCGTCGCCGCGGACCTGCATGGCGAGCACCAGGTCGGCCTGCTTGACCACCTGCTTCCGGTACAGGTCGAAGTACGGGTAGTGCAGCAGCAGCGGGTAGTTCTCCGGCGGGGTGTGCTCGAAGTCCCAGACCTGGTGGTGGGTGAACCCGTCGGCCTGCGGGTGCACGCCGAGGTCCTCGTCGTACGGGATGTACATCGCGGCGGCCGCGTCGCGCCAGGCGGCGGTCTCCTCGGTGTCCACGCCGAGCAGCGCGGCCTCGTGCGGGTTGCGGACGGCGGCCTCGGCGGCGGCGCGCAGGTTGGTCTGCGCCATCAGGTTGGTGAAGACGTTGTTGTCCGCGACGGCGCTGTACTCGTCGGGGCCGGTGACGCCCTCGATGCGGAACCTCCCGGCCACGTCGTGGTGGCCGAGCGAGCGCCACATCCGGGCGGTCTCGACGAGCAGTTCGAGCCCGTACTCGCGCTCGAACTCCGCGTCGCCGGTGGCCCGGACGTAGCGGGCGACGGCGGCGGCGATGTCGGCGCCGATGTGGAAGGCCGCGGTGCCGGCCGGCCAGTACCCGGAGCACTCCTCGCCGCGGATCGTCCGCCACGGGAACACCGCGCCGGACAGGCCGAGTTGGACCGCCCGCTCGCGGGCCAGCGGCAGGGTGGTGTGCCGCCAGCGCAGGGCCTGGTTGACGGCGGCGGGCAGGCAGTAGGTGAGCACCGGCAGGACGAAGGTCTCGGTGTCCCAGAAGCTGTGCCCGTCGTAGCCGGGCCCGGTCAGCCCCTTGGCGGGGATGGCCCGCTCCTCGCTGCGGGCGCCGGCCTGCAGGACGTGGAAGACGGCGAACCGGACGGCCTGCTGGAGTTCGACGTCGCCCTCGATCTCGATGTCGCTGGTCTCCCAGAACTCCTGGAGGAATTCGGCCTGTTCGGCGATCAGCCCGTCCCAGCCGGTGTACCGGGCGGCGGTCAGCGCGGCCTCCACCTGGTCCCGGACGGCGGGCAGCGAGCGGGTGCCGGACCAGCCGTAGGCCATGAACTTGGTCAGCCGCAGCCGCTGTCCGGCCTTGAGCACGGTGGTGACGCTGATCCGGCACTGGTCGGCGTCGGCCTCGGCGACGGTGTCGGACTTCTCCGGCCCCTCGATGATGTGGTCCATCCCGGCCGCGACCCGGATGCCGCTGTACCGGGTGCGGTGCACCAGGATGGCCTTGGTCCCGCTGGCGTGGTGCGCCTCGGGCTGCAGCGGCGCCTCCAGCACGGCGGCGGCCCGCGGATCGCCCTCGGGACCGCCGGGCAGCTGCTCGTTGGCGACCAGCTCGGACTGGAGCACGATCCGCACCGGGCCGTCCACCGCCTCGACGCTGTACTCGACGGCGGCGACGGCGCGCTGGGTGAGCGAGACCAGTCGGGAGGAGCGCACCCTGATCGTCCGCCCGGCCGGGGAGGTCCACTCCGCCTCGCGGTGCAGCAGGCCCTCGCGGACGTCCAACCAGCGCTTGTGGCTGACGAGTTCGCCGTAGCGCAGGTCGAAGGGCTCGTCGTCCACCAGCAGCCGGATGATCTTGCCGTTGGTCACGTTGATGACGCTCTGGCTGGACTCCGGGTAGCCGTAGCCGCCCTCGCCGTACGGCAGCGGGCGCAGTTCGAAGACGCCGTTGAGGTAGGTGCCGGGCAGGCCGTGCGGCTCGCCCTCGTCCAGGTTGGCGCGCAGGCCGATGTGGCCGTTGGAGAGAGCGAAGACCGACTCGGCGCGGGCCATCGAGGCCAGGTCCAGGCCCTGTTCGGTGATCTGCCAGGGGTCGATCGCGAAGTTCTTGTCCCCGGGAGTCATGCCTCCTCCTCCCCCAGGAGCTCGGAGAGGTCCTGGACGACCACGGTGGCGCCGTCCCGGCGCAGTTCGGCGGCCTGGCCGGTGCGGTCCACCCCGACCACCGCGCCGAAGCCGCCGGCCCGGCCGGAGGCGACCCCGGCGAGCGCGTCCTCGAAGACCGCGGCGTGGGCGGGTTCGACGCTAAGGGCGCGGGCGGCGTACAGGTAGGTGTCGGGGGCGGGCTTGCCGGGCAGTCCCTCGGCCTTGGCGGTGTTGCCGTCCACGATCACCTCGAACAGTTCCTCGATGCCGGCCGCCCGCAGCACGTCCCGGCAGTTGGCGCTGGAGGAGACCACGGCGCTGGGCAGCCCGGCCGCGCGCAGCCGGTGCACGTAGTCGACCGAGCCCTGGTACGCCTGGACGCCCTGCTCCCGGATCAGCCGCAGCACGGTGTCGTTCTTGGCCCGGCTGATCCCTTGCACCGTGGGGGAGTTGGGCGGATCGTCCGGGGTGCCCTCGGGCAGGTCGACGCCCCGGCTGCGCAGGAACCCGCGGGTGCCGTCCAGGCGCGGGCGGCCGTCCACGTAGGTGTCGTAGTCGGTGACGGCGTCGAAGGGGACGAACTGGCCGCCGGTGCGGGCGGCTTCGGCGCGCAGGAAGGCGTCGAAGGTGTCCTTCCAGGCCGCGGCGTGCACCTTCGCGGTCTGGGTGAGCACCCCGTCGAGGTCGAAGAGGAAAGCACGGATGTCGTCCGGTAGCCCCAGCATGGGTGCAGTCTTACCCGGGAACGGGGGGAAGCCGCCCATTTCCCGGCGGCGCGTCGCGGGAAGGGCGGCTTCCGGTTGCCGGGCGGGGCCGGCCGGGGCCGGACCGGGCGGCGTCACGGCGCCGGGGCGGCGTTACGGCGAGTCGGGCATCTGCGCCTCGGGCGCCTCGATGACCGCGAAGACCGCGCCCTGCGGGTCCTGGACCACCGCCATCCGGCCGGACTGCATGTCGAAGGCCGGCTGGATCACCGAGCCGCCGGCCTTGACCAGGGCGTCCACCGTGGAGTCGGCGCCGTCCACCGAGAAGTAGGTCATCCAGTGCGAGGGCGTCCCGGCCGCCAGGTAGCCGGGGATCGCCTGCATGCCGCCCACCGTGCGGTCGGCGACGTTGAGCGAGAAGTAGCCGTCCATGCCCTGGATGGTGGCCGGGCGCAGCCCGAGGGCCGGCTGGTAGAAGCGGCCGGCCGCGCCGGTGTCGGCGGTGTTGAGCTCGTTCCAGACCAGTGCGCCGGGCTCGTTGACCACGCCCGCGCCGATGAAGTCCATCGCCTGCCAGACCCCGAACACCGCGCCGGTCGGGTCGGCGGCGACCAGCATCCGGCCGATCGTGCCGACGTCCATCGGGTCGTACAGGACCGTGCCGCCGGCCTCGGTGATGGACGCCCGGGCCGCGTCGGCGTCGTCCGAGGCGAGGTAGGTGGTCCAGGCGACGGGCGGCGTCGGCTGCCCCTCGGGCGCCGCCTGCGCCATGATCCCGGCGACCGGCCGGCCGTTGAGCATGCACACGGCGTAGCCGCCGAACTCGGCCGGGCCGACCTCGCCCTGCCAGCCGAACAGGTCGCGGTAGAAGTCGAGCGCGGCCTGCTGGTCGCTCGCCATCAGGTCGACCCAGCACGGGGTGCCGGGCTTGTACGGATCGGTGACTACGGGCATTGCTGGGCCTCCCGGAGGCGGTGGTGGCCGGCTGTGGTGGTCGGGACGGTCGGAGCGGTCGGGCCCTCGTCCCGGCCGGGCCCGGTGGGGGTACGGCCCGGCCGGGACGACGGCGGTACACCGCCACCTTCGGTCCGCCGCCGCGATCCCGCCACCGGACGGCGCCCTGGCGGGCGACCGGCGGCCGGACCGTCACGGGGCTCGGGCGGGGTGCTCACGGGCTGTTCACCGGGGCTGTTCCCCGAGCTGTTCCCCGAGCTCTTCCCCGGGCTGCTCACGGGGCGTCGTGGTGGTGCCCGGTGACGAAGTACGGCTGCACCTTGCCGCTCTGCGCGTAGTCCTTGAGCCGGACCAGCAGTTCGGCCCAGGTGCCGGCCACCGCCGGGACGCCGTCCTCGCTGCCCGGCTGCCAGCCGCCGTGCCGAAACAGCAGCCGGGTGCGCCCGGGCGCGGCGGGCCGGTCGGGCTCGGAGGCGGTGGGCTCGTCGGGGGCGACGGGCTGGTCGGACAGTTCCCAGCTGATCCAGGTGCCGGCCCAGTGCGGCGGGAAGGACCCGGCGTTGGTCCACACCACCCGGTCCCGGTCGGCCCGCTCCACCCGCAGCCGGAACGGCTCGGGGACGTCGGGGAAGTCGAACAGCAGGACGTCGCCGTCCCGGTCCACGCCGGTGGTCCACCAGGCGGTCAGCCCGTCGTGCGTGGTGAGTGCGGCGAGCACCACGTCCCGGGGCGCGGCGATGTCGAGCTGGAGGGCGATCTCGGGCATGGGTCCGCCTTTCGGTGGCCGCCGGATTCCCTTACGCCCACCATGGCACGACCCCCGGGCCCGCGCGCCCCGGAGGGCGCCGGCCCGGGGGTCGTCCCCGTCGTTCCGGTGGGTGCGGTCGTTCCGGTGCGGTCAGCCGCCGCTGCCGTAACTGGTGTTCGCGCAGATGTCGTCGTCCGCCGAGCGGGCGTCGTTGGTGATGGTGGTCGGCAGCGGCTGCGGGGGCGCCGGGACACCCGGGGTGGCGGCCGTCGCGCCGCCGCCGGCGGGGGCACCGGTCGACATCCCCATCGCGGCCGCGAAGTCCTGGCCGGTGATCACCGAGATGCCCCGGGCGGTGCTGGACTCCAGGCTGGCGCCGGGGAACAGCGCGGCGACCTTCTCGGCGTTCGCCTTCTGCCCGGAGCCGTACTCGATCGTGGTGGTCTTGTACTTGGTGCTCGCCGCCTGGCCCGCCGTGCTGGCGGTGAACTTGGCGCCCTTCAGCAGTTCGGTCGCCTTGCCGGCCAGGCCGTTGGTCATCGTCCCGTTGTAGACCGCCACCCTGATCGCCGAGTTGGACGTGTCCGCGGCCGGGGCGGCCGGGGTGGTGGGCGCGGCGGGCTGCTGCGGGGCCGGGCCGGTGCCGTCCGCCGGGGCGTCCGGCTGCTGGCCGGTGGCGTTCTGGCCGTCGATGGTCTGGTCGGCCTTGAGGGTCTCCCAGAGCTTGTTGGCGTCCGGCTGGACCAGGTCGAGGTCCTTGTCCTGGGTGCGGAAGCGCCAGGGTGCCGTCACGAACTTCAGGTCGTGCATGTCGATGTTCTTCAGCGACAGGCCGAAGGAGGCCAGCTTGTCGGCCGAGTCCAGGCCCGGGTCGACGACCAGGGACTTGGTCGCGGCGTCGGCCAGCGGCAGGAGGGTGGTGGGGTTCATCCCCTCCTTCTTGATCTTGGTGGCGAGCGAGCCGAGGAAGGCCTGCTGGCGCTTCATCCGGCCGATGTCCGAGCCGTCGCCGATGCCGTGCCGCAGCCGGACGTAGTCGAGCGCCTGCTGGCCCTCGACGGTCTGCTTGCCCTGCGGGAGGACGAGGTCGCCCTTCCTCTTCAGGTTGGGGTTGATGTCCCCCTCGTAGATCGGCTTCGGCAGGCAGATGTCCACGCCGTTCACGGCCTTGGTCATCGCGGCGAAGCCGTTGAAGTCGACGACCAGGGTGTGGTCGACGCGGATTCCGGTGAGCTTCTCCACCGTGTTCTGGGTGCAGGCCGGGTTGCCGTCGTCGCTGCCGCCCATCGAGAACGCGGCGTTGAACAGGTCGGTGTTGCCGCCCTTGGTCCACTTGCCGTTGGGCAGCTTGCAGGACGGCAGCTCGACCTTGGCGTTGCGCGGTATCGAGATGCCGACGGCGTGCTTGTGGTCGGCGTAGACGTGCAGCAGGATCGTGGTGTCCGAGCGGGCGCCGCCGTCGTCGGCGCCGCCGCCGAGGTCGGAGTTGTTCTTGCCGCGGCTGTCCGAGCCGATCAGCAGCACGTTGACCGGCCTGTTGCCGTCCGCGTCGGCCTTCGCCTCCGGGGGGCGGTTGCGGGCTATGGCGTCGGCGTCGAAGGACTTGATGTTGGCGTTCAGCTTGAGGTAGATCGCGCCGCCGACACCGGCGATGACCACCAGCACGCCCGCCGTCGACCAGGCGACGATCTTCTTCACGTTCTTCTTGGGCTTGGCGCTCTTGCGCGCCGCGGCCCGGCCGCCACCCGCGGCGGCCGCGGCACCCGCGGTGGCCGAACCGCCACCCTTGCCCTGCGCGGCACGGCGGGCCTCCGCCCGGCCACCGCTGCGCGGACCGGGCACTGAACTCTCCGCACCTTCCGTCGTGGGCATGTCCTCGCCCCGAGCCGGGCTCTCGCCCCTCCGACCTGACATGCGCGTACCTTTCACCGACGGAAGCGACGCCCCTGACGATCCGGCGCACCGCACACAGAGAGACGGCCCGAACCGTTCCCAGGTTGCACATACGACCGTCACCACTAACCGACGATCGTGGCTTCCGATCATATTTAGGCCCGACACGATCACCGACCCTCGGCCCTCGGACAACCCCGCCGACCGACGGGCAACACCACCGCAGAACAGTCGAAAACGCCCGATTCCGACGTGACCCATGCCACTCCACCGGTCCCCGTCCACGCCGAATTCCAGCCACCGGCACGGCAGGTGGGGCGCCACGCGATCGGCACCGGCCGCGGGGCGCGAACCGGCCACGGACGGCAGCGGATCGGCCCACCCCCGGACCAGGCACCCCAACGCCCTCGCACGCACCGGAGTTGGGCACGCGGGGCAGGCCCGGGCGGCTTCCGCCAGGACCGGCCGCGGCCCGCGACGGCGCGCGGCTCCGGGCGGCGGAACGCCCACGCCCGGGAACGACGGAGGCCGGATCGGAGAACATCCCGATCCGGCCTCGGTGCGGTGGGGCGCCAGGGGCTCGAACCCTGAACCTACGGATTAAAAGTCCGCAGCTCTGCCAATTGAGCTAGCGCCCCGCGGCCCTGGAACACCCGGGGTTCCGGGTGGGAGGACCACGGCGATCCTACCCGGTGGGGCCCAGGGCTCCGCCAGTGGATTGCGCGGGCGTGCCGGGGTTGTGGAGCGGGTCTTGAGGCGGTGTGTAGTGGGCGGCGCGGACCCGGCGGAGCCAGGCCTCGACGGGGCGCGGGTCGGGCGCGGCGGGCAGGACGCCGGGGCCGGCGAGGCGGTCGGCGGCGTCGGCCAGCAGGCCCTCCGCGAGGGTGGGGCGGTCGGCGATGCGTTCGCCCAGTTCGCGGATGCGTTCGGGGTCGGGCAGCCGGATCGGGTTGCGGCCGGTCTCGTGCAGGCGGACGGCCTGCCCGACCAGCCGGACCAGGTGCCGGGCGTGCTTGGCGGCCCGGCGGCGGGTGGCCGGGTCGGTGGTGTCGCGGGTCAGCAGCTTGCGGAACTGCTGGTCGGCGTAGCCGAGGTAGGCCTTCCGTACGGCCGGTGCGCTGAGGAAGGCCGTGCGCAGCCCGACCAGTTCGTCGCCGAGCGGGGTGCGGACCTCGTAGAGCCCGTCCGGCAGCCAGACCAGCTCGGAGGCGGTCGGGTTGCAGCCCAGCGCCAGCCGGCACCACTTGGCGGCCTCGTGCAGGGTGAGGTCCGGCGCGGTGGTCACCTGGGACTCGGCCGGGCGGTGCAGGCCGTGCAACT
Source organism: Kitasatospora sp. NPDC058046 (assembly GCF_042885595.1). NCBI lineage: Bacteria > Bacillati > Actinomycetota > Actinomycetes > Kitasatosporales > Streptomycetaceae > Kitasatospora > Kitasatospora sp. NPDC058046. The sequence continues at coordinate 171,202 of NZ_JBHVRS010000019.1, read as the reverse complement.
CCTCGGTGGGGGTGGCGAACAGGCCCAGCCGGTCGAGGTCGGAGCCGGCGTGGGCAAAGCCGTACGCGGTGGAGCCGACGATGCCGGAGAGCAGCACCGTGCCGGGGACGGACGGAGGGACGGGAGCAGCGGGAACGGCGGACATCGGCGGACTCCTCTCGTACGGACGGGCGGGCACCGCATCCTCGTCCGGGCATCCTCGCCGGAGCGGGCCGCGCCGGGCGAGCGAATTCCGCTCCGGCGCCGGCCCGGCCGCCGATACCGGGCCCCGAGGATCGCGGCCCCGCGGGCGGCCGCGGCGGGTGTCCCCGGCCGGGCCGCCGGGTAGCGTACGGGCCATGTCGACCACCCCGACCGATGAGGTCCTGATCGTCACCGGCGCCAGCCGCGGCATCGGTGCCGCCACCGCCCTGCTGGCCGCCCGCCGCGGCTACCGGGTCTGCGTCAACTACCGTACGGACGAGGCCAACGCGGCCGCCGTCGTGGAGAAGATCCGGGCCGACGGCGGAACCGCCCTCGCGGTCCGCGCCGATGTCAGCCGCACCGCCGAGGTCGAGCGGCTGTTCACCACCGTGGACGCCGAACTCGGCCCGCTCACCGGGCTGGTGAACAACGCCGGCACGCTGGAGAAGCAGTGCCGGCTGGAGGAGATCGACGAGGACCGGCTGAACCGGATCTGGGCCGCCAACATCACCGGCCCGTTCCTCTGCGCGGCCCAGGCCGTCCGCCGGATGTCCACCCGGTACGGCGGGCGCGGCGGCGCCATCGTCAACGTCGGCTCGGCGGCCTCCCGGATCGGCTCGCCGAACGAGTACGTCGACTACGCGGCCGCCAAGGGCGCGGTGGACTCGATGACCCGCGGCCTGGCCCTGGAGGTCGCCGCCGAGGGCATCCGGGTCAACACGGTGCGACCGGGGCTGATCCACACCGGCATCCACGCGCTCGGCGGCGAGCCCGGCCGGGTCGACCGGGTCGCGCCCAACCTGCCGATGCGCCGCGGCGGGCAGCCGGAGGAGGTCGCCGAGGCGGTCCTCTTCCTGCTCTCCCCGGCGGCCTCGTACACCACGGGGGCGTTCCTGGAGGTCTCGGGCGGGCGCTGAACAGCCCGGTTCCGTACCGGAGGGGGCCGGTTTCGGCCAGCGCCGTCCCGCCACCGAGCGGCCCCCTCCGGTTTCCTTCCGCCCGTCCGCCCCCGCCCGTACGGTGGTGGCCATGACCGACGCCTTCATCGACATCCCCGGTGTGCGCAACTTCCGTGACGCGGGCGGGATCGGCGCCCTCCGCCGGGGCGTGCTGTACCGCTCCGGGTCCTTCCACACCCTCACCGAGGAGGGCGCCCGGCGGCTCAAGGCGCTCGGCCTGCGGACGGTGTTCGACCTGCGCAGCGCGTTCGAGCTGCAGACCTGGCCGGACCAGCGGCACGGCCTCGACCACGAGTCCCTCAACCTGCCGACCCTGCCCGCCGACCGCAAGGACGTCGACCGGCCCTGGCCCGAGGACCAGGCGGCCCTCTACCCCTTCATGGCCGAGACGGCCGGCCCCTCGCTGGCCGCCGTGGTCCGCCGCCTCGCCGCGCCGGACTCACTGGCCGCCGTCGTCCACTGCGCCGTCGGCAAGGACCGCACCGGCCTGACCATCGCCGTCCTCCAGTCCCTGCTGGGCGCCTCCGAGGCCGAGATCACCACCGACTTCCTGCGCTCCAACGTCGGCCTCGGCCTCGACAAGGGCCCCACCCCGTACGTCGACGAGACCGGCACCGAGCGGATCTCCCGCCCGGTCGACGCCGGGCACCTCGCCTCCTCGCTGGCCTGGATCCACGACCACCACGGCACCGTCCCCGACTACCTGCGCCACCACGGCACGACGGACGCCGAACTCGACGCCGTCCGCGCCAAGCTCTCGGACTGACCGGCCGTCAGCCCTCCCGGCGCTCGAAGCGCCACCACTGCGCCGGGGCGTCGGCGTCCTCCCGCTGGTGGACGTCGGCCTCCGGGGTGTCGCCCGCCGTCAGGGGCTTGCCGCTGATGAAGCTGGTCACCGTGTAGGTGCCCGGGGCGTCGACGTGGGCCTCCAGCAGCCACTCCTGGGCGCCGAAGGCGTTGGCCGACCACTGCTGGATCCGGACGCCGTCCTCCGTCGAGGCGCCGGCGACGTCCAGGCGCTTCCCGCTGCCGACGTTCTCGATGTGGAACAGCGCGCCGCCCGGGTGGACGGCGGTGAGCCGCCAGAGCCGGGCGTCGCTGCCGTCGTCCGCGCCGAGGACGATCCGGGCGCCGCTGCGCCGGGAGCCGTCGGCGACCCGCAGCAGCAGGCCGCTGCCGACGTTGCGGACGAGGTAGCTGCCGTCGGTGATCGCGGAGTCTGTCACGACCGCAGTCTGCCACCGGGCACCGACAGGCCGTCCCGCACCGCCGTACGGGCCACCGTGCGGGCCACCGTGCGGGCCGCCGGCCGAGGGCTCCGAGCCGGGGGCGCGGAGGAGTTTCCGCCGGACCGGCCCCGCCCCCTATGCTGCGGCGAATGTCCACCGAGCAGATACCGTCGCACCGTCAACAGCCCACCTTCTCCGAAGCCGTGGCCGCCCTGGAGGCCGTGCTCGCGGCCGGGGACGACGAGCGGTTCGGGCCCGCCCTCGGCCTGGTCGGCGGGCTGTTCGGCGCGGCCGACCCGGCGGAGCGGGTGGCGGCCGGCCCCCGGCTGGCCGCGCTGCTGCCGGACGCCCCGCCCTTCCCCCGCGCGCACCTGGCCATGGTGGTGGGCGCCTGCGTGGAGCACGGCGCCGACCCGGTGGCCTGCTCCGGCCCGGTGCTGGCCGGCCTGCGCGGGGCGCTGACCGGCGCGCAGCTGCTGGTCCGGCGCTGGGTCTCCACCGGCGGCGGCCCGCTGCCCAGCGCGGAGGAGGACGATCCGGCCGAGGCGCACGAGCGGATCGCCGACCCGGCGCACCTGGACGAGTGGCACGCGCACCTGGCCGTGGTCGCCTGGTGGACGCTGCACCTGTGGCAGCAGGCGGCCTGGGCGGTGTACGCGCACGCGGAGGTCCGGGCCGAGGCCCGCGCCTCGGGCGTGACCGAGGTGCTCCTGGAGCTGTTCGACCGCTACCAGGGCGAGCAGCACGACTTCAAGGGCCTGGTCCACCTGGCACTGATGCTGGACGACGAGCCGCTGCTGGTGCTCGACCGCCCCACCGGCACCGGCTACCTGCTGCGGATGAGCGGCCTGAGCGACACCTTCCAGCTGCACACCCTGCTCGCGGACGTGCTGATCGGCGGCGGCCACCTGCCCGGCACCCCGCAGGAGCGGGAGGTGGTGGAGCTGGCCCGGACGGCGTTCCTGGACGGCCGCCGGGTGATCGCCACCGGTGCCTTCAACCTGGTCGCGCCGGACGGCTCCTGGATCTGGAACGAGGGGACGCCGGGCGATATCCCGGTGGTGGACGGCGTGCGCACCCTGGTGCTGGAGCCGCTGCCGTACGAGCGCAGCTGGTCGGCCGGGCGGTTCATCCAGGAGGTTCCGGGCGACCTGCGGCTGGAGCGGGTGCTCGACCCGGTGGAGGCCGCCCGTCGGCTGGCCGCCACGGTGCCGGGGCAGACGCCCGCCGAGGCGTTCCGGTAGCCCGGGGCGCTCCGCCGAAGCCCGTTTCCGGGAGGCCCCGACGGCCCCGCCCGTTCACCGGGTTAGGGTCGGAAGCCGACACAGCCCCCTACGAGTGGAGTCGACGATGGCGAAGGTCCCGAACGTGCTCGCGGCCGCCGCGCCCGCCGCGCTGACCGCGGCGAGCGGTCTGGTCGGCGGTTACGGCGTCGCCCGCTGGAGCGGCCGGCGCGAACTGGGCGGCGCGGTGCTGGCGGTGGCCGGCGCCGGAGCGGCCGCGCAGTGGCGCCGGAGCTCGGGCACGGGCACCGCGGCGGCGCTGACCGGCCTGTACGTGGCGGCCTTCGGCGGCTCGCACCCGCTGGCGAAGAAGATCGGCGCCTGGCCGTCCGTGTTCGCGGTGACCGGCGTGGTCGCGGCGGCCTCCACGGCCGCGACGGCGCTCTCCGCCCGCAAGCGCTAGCCGGCCCTCACCGGACCGCGCGCTCCGCACCGAACCGGGCCTCGAAGGCGGCCCGGTTCGCCGAGACCGGCGCGCGGTCCCAGACCGCGAACACCACCCGGTCGAAGGCCGCCCCGTACCGGGCCAGCGCCCCCTCGAAGGCCTCGGCGACCTGCGCCGGGTCGTTGCCGAACACCCCGCAGCCCCAGGCGCCGAGCACCAGCGTGCGCAGCTCGTGCCGGGCGGCCGCGGCGAGCACCCGCACGGCCCGCTCGGCGAGCACGCCGCGGACGTCCGTACCGGGTGAACGCCGTTCCAGCTGACCGGCGTTGGGCGCGGGCGAGGTCAGGAAGGAGACCGGGTACGGCCGCGCCAGCAGCTCGCCGCGCCCGTCCCGGATCACCGGCACCGCCGGCGAGACGATCACCCGGTGGCTGTACCGGAGGTCGGTGGAGGCCCGGTGCGCCTCGTAGTAGTCCGATGCCTCCAGCAGGCAGCTGTACAGCAGCGCGCTGCGGCACAGGTCCTCCTCCTGGGCGCGGGCGCCGCGCAGGTAGCCGCCGCCGGGGTTGCGCGCGGAGGCGAAGTTCAGCACCCCGACCGGCCCCGCCCCGGCGTCGACCAGCCGGCTGGCGGCCTGGACGCTCCCCTCGGCCGTGACCTCGATCCGCCCGGCCGCCGGCCCCGGCCCGCGGCCGCCCTCCGCCAGCAGCGCGTCCAGCCGCTCCGGCGCGTACGACACCGTGCCGGCCTTCGCCGCCGCCAACTCCTCCCCCACCCGCACGAGTTCGCCCCCGGCCGTCCGGTAGCTCCCGCGCTCGGCGATCTCCTCGTTCACCCGTGCCACGTCGTGCAGTCTGCTGCTCATGGCCGCGACGCTACGGGACTACCGCGCCCGTGCGCCACAGGTTATTCTCACTTCCAGAACAACACCCCGGGGGGATGGCGGGGTGTCCGCGTGGGGGAAACGCGAAGGGCCCGCTCCAGGGGAGGAGCGGGCCCTTCGTGCGTTTCACGCGGTCGGCCCGGCCGTGTGGTCGGCCCGGCCGCACGTTCAGCCCGGCCGGCGGTCGGTCACCGCCGGTGCGGCGTCAGTTCTTCCAGCGCGGCTTGCGGTCGTCGCCGCCACCGAAGCCACCCGAACGGCCGCCGCGGTCGTCACGGTCACGGCCACCGCCGAAGCCGCCACGGTCACGGTTGAAGCCACCGCGGTCGGACTGCGGACGGCCACCGGAGCGGTGGTCGTCGCGGCGCGAGAACGGACGGCTGCTGCCGCCGCGCTCGTCACGGTCCCGGCCGAAGGACGGACGGTCGCCGAAGGAGCGGGCCGGACGGTCGCCGCCGCCGAAGCCACCCGAACGGCCGCCGCGGTCGTCGCGGTCGCGGTTGAAGCCACCGCGCTCGCGGTCGCCGCCACCGAAGCCACCCGAACGGCCACCACGGTCGTCACGGTCACGACCGCCGCCGAAGCCGCCACGGTCGCGGTTGAAGCCACCGCGCTCGCGGTCGCCGCCACCGAAGCCACCCGAACGGCCACCACGGTCGTCACGGTCACGACCGCCGCCGAAGCCC